>CANGQJ010000005.1 GCA_947456625.1 Bacteroidota bacterium | reverse complement strand
GGAGTAAAAAGTGCTTCAAGATCTTCGCTAGTCATGTTCCAGCTAAGATTTCCAACATAAATGTTCATGTTCTTTAAAATTAAGTGATCTAAAAACTAATGTAGGCGACATTGCTTTCCATTAGCGTTACCGAAGATAGGCATAATAATATCAATTCCATCAATATCTACACAAATTCCCCCCAATTGGCGGCAAATACGTGTAAAAACTAACAAAAAACCCTTTCTGAGGGTTCAGAAAGGGTTTAAAGGGTAGGTTTGAAGTCCAAACCTAGTTATTTTACGGTACCGAAGACTAAGCTTCAGCAGCGATTTCTAAATCTATTTCAGTTGTTTGACCGTTACCAAAATCGATAGTTGCTTTGTAAGCACCTAATTCTTTGATATCATCAGCAACAATAATTCTTCTTCTGTCAATTTCATATCCTTTTTGCTCACGAATTGCTTTCGTTACTTGTAAAGATGTGATTGAACCAAATATTTTATTGTTTGCACCAACTTTGGCAGCCAATTTAACAGGGCTAGCAGTTAAAGTAGCAATTACTTTAGTGATTTCAGCTAACATAGCTGCTTCTTTCTTAGCTTTTGCTTTTAAACGCTCTTCTAATTGTTTCAAATTTGAAGAGTTTGCTTCTACTGCATGCTTAGTAGGGAATAAAAAGTTACGAGCGTATCCGTTTTTAACGTTTACTAATTCGTCTTTTCCTCCTAAGTTGTCTACCTCTTTAATTAATATTACTTGCATTGTTATTTTTTTAGTTCCCAAGAGCCCAGCAGTTTAATGCTGTCACTCGCCTTGATTTGTTTTTAAACGTATCGCGAGATTAGGGATGGTTTACTAATTTGTTTATTTCAATAAATCTGTTACGTATGGTAACAAAGCCATTTGACGTGATTTTTTAATTGCGTCAGCTACTTTACGTTGGTATTTTAAAGAGTTTCCGCTTAAGCGACGTGGTAACATTTTACCTTGCTCGTTTAAAAACTTCTTTAAAAACTCGATGTCTTTGTAGTCAACATACTTGATACCATACTTCTTAAAACGACAGAATTTCTTCTTTGGTTTTTCCTGTTTGATCGCTGTAAGGTATTTGATTTCATTCTTTGCCATGATGGTAAAAATTTAATTAAGCCTCTTGTGCTTTGTGAACAGGGAAACCGCCGTTTCTCTTAATGTGGTTATACTCAACTGCGTACTTGTCAAGTCTTGTAATCATGTGACGCATAATTTGCTCGTCACGTAAAAATTGAACTTTCAATTTTTCATTTAGGTCAGAAGGACCTGTGAATTCTAGTACCCAGTAGATACCAGTAGTTTTCTTATCAATAGGATAAGCAAGTGATTTTAAACCCCAAGGATTTGAGGCTACAGTGTCTCCACCATTTTCTTTGATGAAGTCTTGGTATTTTTTCTGAGCTGATTTGAAATCATCTTCAGATAATACCGGTGTGAAAATCACCATTAATTCGTAATTGTTCATTACTTGAATTTTTTGGTTAAATAATTGGTTTTTCCCAGTGGACATTCCGCTAGGCGGAACGAATCAGCCAAAACTGATTTGGGAGGGCGAAGGTAGGCAATTATTGTGGATTTTCGGT
Organism: Bacteroidota bacterium; assembly: GCA_947456625.1. Lineage (GTDB taxonomy): Bacteria > Bacteroidota > Bacteroidia > Chitinophagales > Chitinophagaceae > Sediminibacterium. The sequence goes on along the minus strand of CANGQJ010000005.1, from coordinate 151,100 downwards.
CATTTTTTGAGTAAAAATAAGCGCTACAGGGAAATGATCGCTATACCCACCTCTGTAAACATTGCCATTATAGGTTCTTTTGGGGTATCCTCGGTATTTTCCTTCAAGTTCTATCATATCCATATTTCTATAAACTATTGATTTATAATTAGTTAAATTAAGTTCAGGCCTAGATACGCCGCTTTTAGCCTGCCATTGACTGCTTAATAAAATTTGATCAAATAGTTGCCAGCTATCATTATAAGCAATGCTTCCAACTCCATTTTTATAAAGCTTTAAAAAAGGATTGGCCATTTGTAGCATTTTTAAACTTTTATTACTGGGGTTGTCATTAAAATCACCCATTACTATGATATGTGCCAGGGAGTCAACAACTTTAATACTATCCATAATATGCTTACAAACCGTACTTGCCCAAATTCGTTTTTGTTGAGACGCTTTTGCTCCGCCTCTGCGACTTGGCCAGTGATTCACTAAAATATAAACCCATTTGTTTTGCAATAGTCCTTTTACAAATAAAATATCCCTTGTAGCATAGTTATTAAAATGTTGTTCGTTGGTGAGTGAAAAGGGAAGATATTGATAAGGGGTAAATTTTGCTGGATTATAAACAAGTGCAACATCAACGCCTCTTGCATCCTTTGAATCAAAGTGAATAAATTTTAAATGATATTTTTTTAAAATAGGTTCATTGATGAGTTTGTTTAAGACCAGTTTATTTTCAATTTCTACTAAACCCATTAAAGCAATTCCGTCCGATTTTGCCAAAGTTCCTAATTCATAAATAACACGTGCAATTTTTTGCGACTTTAAATCATAGGCAAGGCTCGTGTATTTTTTATCACTAGTAGGCAAAAAATCCTCGTCTACTACATTTGCCTGATTGGTTGTATCATAAAAATTCTCACAATTATAAAATCCTACAATAACGGCCTGTGCTTTAGTACCTAAGGGATAAAGGCAATAGATAAAAATTGATATAATGATAAAAATATGGAGTTTCATTTTATTTTTTTTGAAATACAATGATATTATTATTGAGACTTCCTGTAAAAGTATTTTCCGAAAAAAATCACATGTATAAATGATCCATTTTTAGTACTCCTTATAACAATTAAAAATGTATTATGAAAAAGCAGGTTTTTGTTTTAATTTGGTTGCTTTTTTTAATTCAATATTCATTTGCTCAAGAAATAAATGAACACGACCTACTTCAAAAAAGCTGGTATGAACTTGAACCAGATCATTGGACTTCCACTTTGTTAAATGCCAGCAAAAATGCGCTTTACAATGCTGTTGTTTATAATGGCCAAAGCTTTAACTGGTCCTTTAGAGGTGAAAATAATTATGTCACCAATTTGGATCAAATAAATTTAGAGAGTCCGCTAGGAAAAATTAAATTTAGCAGTTTGCTAAATGGAATTCAAAACGAATTTTACAAAACCGATATTTCTGTTAATGGCGCTTTTTCAAGACAGGGCTACAATGTAAATCCAATAGTGAATTACATTTCCACAGCGCTTCCTAGTGTTTTAAATAATGTCTCGTTTGCCAATGCTTTTTCTAGTTCAAATAACACCAATATTTTAAAGGTGCATTTTAATAGCGGCATTAAAATAAATAAATTAAATTATTCAATAGCCATGGTTATGCAAAACAGGCTAAGTGAATATAGTCCTATTGGTTACAAACAAAGTATTGGGTTATTATACACCGCGGAGCGTTTATTGCAAAATAATAGTAAGTTAGGATTTTCACTTATTTGGAATTATAGCAATCAATCTAGGGCAGCTACCGCAGTGAATGAAGCAATTGAGTTATCGGGAACTAGGAGTTATAATCCAAGTTGGGGATGGTATCACAATAAAATATATTTTCCAAACACCAGACAGTCAAATGCTCCTTTGTTTCTTTTTAAATATGAAAAAAAATGGAGTGACAACAATTACATCATAATTACAAATGCTATAGTTGTTGGAACACAATCACAGTCTGGATTGGAATGGACACAGGCAACGGATCCCAGGCCGGACTATTATAGGTATTTACCCAGTTATATTACCGATAGCGGGCTGCAAAAAAGTTTAAAAAACTGGTATTTGCAACATCCGCAATTATTACAAACAAATTTTGATAAGCTTGAAAAAACAAATTTGTTGAGTGCAGAAAAAAGGTCATTTTATATTGTTAGTCAACAAAACACTAATTTGCTTTTAGGGCATGGATCTGTCACTTATTCAAAACAAGTAAGTTCCTACTTTGAATTTTTAACAGGGGTTCGTTATGCCTTTGAAAAACTCCATAGTTTCAATACCATAAAGGATTTAATAGGCGGCACTTATTATTACAATTATAACAATTGGATTAACGATGATGGCATAGCCACTTCTTTTCAAAATGACATATTAAATCCCAATCGTAAAATTAATTTAAATGAAAAATGGGGGGCCAATTTTTTTTTAAAAAGCGTGCAATTGCAGCCTTGGTTTGAAATAGCGCATTATGACCATAAAATTGAATCTCATTTTGCACTAGGTTTTGGATTGCAAGGATTGCAAAGAGATGGTTTAAATGAAAATGGATTGTTTCCAGCCAATTCAAAAGGGCCATCTAGTATAATTTTTCAAAATGCCGCCAATTTTAAAGCGCAAGTATTGTATAAATTTTCAGGCAGAACGTACTTAAGGGCTATTGCTTATTTACAAAACCAGCCAGCAACCGCCGAGGCAACTTATATTAATTATGACTTAAATGCATTTACATCTCCATATTGGAGCAGTGTATTAAAAAGAGGGATTGATTTGAGTTTTTTTTATAGGGCACCGCAATATAAAATTACAGCAAGTATATACTGGAATAATTCGTTTAACAATTCGGTTAAAACTTTTTTTTATCACGACGCCTATGCTCAATTTGTTTATGGAGTCATAGGGGATATCGCTAAACAAAATACAGGAGCTGAGTTAAGTGTGGAGACATCTATATTCGATAAAATTCAATTAAGCTATGTCTCAAATTATCAGCATAATATTTTTTTAAATAACCCCAAGTATCAATTACTTCAAGCAAATGATTTTAATAATGTATCGGGCAGCTTACTTTATTTATCAAACTTAGCTGCTACCAGTATCCCCAATTTTACAAATTCATTAAATCTTATTTTTCAGTTCAATAGTACTGCTAGTATTGGATTGGATTTTGTTTATGCCATGGAACGGGCCATGTTTGTTGATTATTTTAGAAGAAGTGATTTTGTAAAAACTAAAATTGACGCCTATAGTTGGAATGACTTATTAGCCAATACTTACTTGCCAAATAGTGGTGCTATAAATGCATTTGCCTCAAAACGATTTATGTTAAAGCGCCCAAATAAATTATACAAATACCAGTTAAGTATTAGTGCAAGAAATATACTTAACACTCCAATTCCAGTTATTGCTTATGAACAAACTAGATTTGATTATGTTCATTTTAACGCAAATAAGTATGCACCTAAATACTTGTATGATATGGGGGCAAATTATTCAATTCGATTTCAATTACAAATTCAATAATATTTTATGAAAATGAATTCTTTCTTCTCCGCCTCTATATTCCTGTTTGTTGCTTGCATGTTACTAAACACTGCTTGTGCTAAACAAATGGCCAGTGCAGCTTCTGAAACTCCATTTTCTGATTCAATTACTTCCATAAAAAGTTTTAGAAAATTACACAATATGGGGATGGTGGAACTAATAGCTAGAACATTCATTATTGAAGGAACAGTTGTTGCTAATGATGAACATGACAATATTTACAAGTCAATTTATATACAAGACAAAACCGGAGGTATTGTGGTGCAATTGGATGGACTTTCACTTTATCAAACTTTTCCAATTGGTGCACTTGTAAGAATTTACACTCAAAATTTATTCTTATCAGATTATCGAAGAATGGTACAGCTTGTAGCAAGTGTTGATACTTCTAGTGGATCTTTATTAACAACTGGAATTCCAGCTCCTTTATTTTCTAAATTTATTCAAATTATTAGTGACAACAATGCCATTACTCCAATGCAAGTGAGTTATAAAAACTTAGGAGATAGTTTGCAAGGAAGGTTAATACAATTAAGTGATGTAGAGTTTAGTGCAGCTGATACTGCTTTTACCTATGCCGATAAAAAAAATAAAATTGGAGCAAGTAAAAGTCTAAAATTTTGTTCGGGCGGAACTATATATTTAAGAACCAGTGGGTATGCCGATTTTGCCGGCTTAAAACCACCTAAGGGCAATGGGGTTGTTATAGGCATTTATTCGGTTTTTAACAGCGAAAAACAAATATTACTACGTGACACAAGTGACATTTTGTTAACTGGTAAAAGGTGTACCGGGGCAGCTTGGCTGCAAAATTTACCTCAAACTGGGCCTAAAATTCCCAATTAGTTGCCAGCTTGTCAGTACACACATTTTGGTACCCTTATTGTTATTATAGAATCAAACATATTAATTATGCAAAAAGGTCAAATACGTGTTCAGACGGAAAACATTTTTCCAATTATTAAAAAATTCCTTTATAGCGATCACGAGATATTTTTACGTGAATTGGTGAGTAACGCTGTTGACGCATCTCAAAAATTAAAAACCTTGCATGGTAAAGGGGAGGCAAAGGGTGAATTAGGTGAATTAAGAGTAGATGTAATTTTAGATGCTAAAGAAAAAACCATTTCTATCATTGATAATGGAGTGGGTATGTCTGGCGAGGAAGTGGATAAATACATTAACCAAGTAGCATTTAGTGGCGCAGAGGAATTCGTATCTAAATACAAGGAAGCAAGTATTATTGGTCATTTTGGTTTAGGATTTTATAGCTCTTTTATGGTTTCTAGTAAAGTAGACATTTACAGTAAAAGCCATACCGGTACGCCAGGAGTTTTTTGGAGCTGCGATGGAAGTACAGAATATGAATTGTATGAAGTAGACTATAGCAATAGGGGAACTAAAATTGTTTTACATATTAACGAGGAGAGTGCCGAATTTTTAGATGCGCACCGAGTTAAAGGTATATTAGAGCGTTTTTGTAAATTCTTGCCGGTTGCTATTTATTTTACCGATGCCAATGCTGCAAAACCAGAAACCAAATCCGATGTTTCAGAAGCAGGTGCCGTTTCGGATGCTATTGTTGAAAAACCAATTAACAATACCAATCCTTTATGGGTGCGTAAACCTTCGGATTTAACAAAGGAGGATTATGAAAATTTTTACAAAGAACTTTATCCATTTGGGGAGACGCCACTTTTTTGGATTCATTTAAATGTGGATTATCCATTTAACTTAACGGGCATTTTATACTTCCCTAAAATCAAGCAAAGCTTTGAAATACAAAAGGATAAAATACAATTGTATTGCAATCAAGTTTTTGTAACAGATGAGGTAAAAGATATTGTTCCTGAATTTTTAATGTTGTTGCATGGTGTAATTGACAGTCCGGATATTCCATTAAACGTGAGCCGTAGTTATTTACAAGGGGATCCTAACGTTAAAAAAATTAACGCACACATTACTAAAAAAGTTGCCGATAAATTAGAGGAAATATTTAACAATGATCGTAAGTCCTTTGAGGACAAATGGGAGAGCTTAGGCTTGTTTGTTAAATATGGTATGATTACAGACGATAAATTTTTAGATAAAGGGAATAAATTTTTAATCTTAGAGGATGAAGCTGAAAAAGGCAAATTTTACACTTTAGACGAATATAAAACAGCAACCGAGGCTACACAAAAAAACAAGGACGGCAAGCAGGTGTTGTTGTATACCACTAATCCAGTTCAACAAGATGCCTTTATTCAGGCAGCTGTTGGCAAAGGGTACAAGGTGGTTAAATTAGAAACCATGGTGGATGCTGCATTTATTAACAATGTAGAAATGAAATGGGAGGGAGTGCAATTTGTTAGAGTGGACGCCGATGTGGTTGATAATTTAATTGACAAACAAGAGAATGTAGATTCGGTATTAAGTAAAGAGGAAGTGGAGCAAGCCAAAAAATTATTTGAATTCCAGGTTCCAGAAATTACATTAACAGTGGAGGTAAAAGGGTTAAGCGCAAATGCTGCTCCAGTTATTGCAACAAGACCAGAGTTTATGCGTCGTATGAAAGATATGGCTAGCATGGGTGGGGGAGGAATGACTGCTTTTTATGCACAAATGCCAGACGAAGTGCATTTAACCATTAACGGCAACCATCCAATTTACCAAGCCTTATTAAAGGAGACAGATGCAGACAAACAACAAAAACAAGCTCGAAACTTAGCGGACTTGGCATTGCTTTCTCAAGGATTATTAAATGGTGCTGAATTAACTAATTTTATAAATCGCAGTGTAGATTTATTAAAATAATTATAGCATTAAAATGAATAAATAAAAGGGCGATCAAAAATGATTGCCCTTTTATATTTGGAGTAAGGTTTATTTTATTCGGAAGTTTTAATATCTAACACTTGCATTTGCACCGTAGTGTTTCCTTGCCACTCATTTAATTGCAGTTGAAAAACTAAATCAAAAGGCTTTCCCGATTTTATAATTTTCATATGCTCGGGCATGTTGTATCCTATTCCACGTACATTGGTTTTGCCTTGTGTTACATTAAAGCTAATATGTTGCTCTTTTACAAGTTTGGTATAGCCCGTATCATAAACACCTTTAGCAATAAAAATAGGTCGCATGTTTTCTGGACCAAATGGTTCCATTTGAGAAATGATTTGAAAAAACTGCATGCTTATATCATCCAATGCAATAGCAGCATTAATAATAATTTCCGGTGTAAGTTGATCTTGCGTAATTCGGGAGGCAACTGCTTGTTCAAATGCTATTTTAAAACTATCTAAAGCGTCAACTGCCATGGTCATTCCTGCTGCAGCAAAATGTCCCCCATAACCCAATAAATGTGCTCGACAAGCATGCAGTGCTTCGTATAAATTAAATCCATTTACACTTCTTGCACTGCCAGTTATTACATCGCCACTTTGCGTTAATACAATAGTTGGTTTGTAATATTTTTCAATTAAGCGGCTAGCTACAATGCCAACAACTCCTTTATGCCAGTGCGGCATAAATACCACCGAAGATTTTTTTGATGGGTGATCAGGGTCCTGTTCAATTTGCGCTAATGCTTCTTCGGTAATGCTACTATCGGCCTCTCGGCGGTCTAAGTTGTCTTGTTGTAATACGGCACCAAAAGCAAGTGCTTTGTCATAATCCTTTTCAATAAATAGATGAACCGCTTTTTTAGCATCATCCATACGGCCTGCTGCATTAATACGAGGCGCCACTGCAAATACTAAATTGGTAATGCGCATAGGGCCTGTTTGCTTTGCAAGTTCCATAAGTGCCTTTAATCCGGCCGATGGGTTTTCGTTTACTTTTTGTACACCAAAAAAAGCAAGTGTTCGGTTTTCGTCCGTAATAGGTACTATGTCTGCTGCAATTGCAGTTGCCACTAAATCCAAATATTGTAAATAGGATTCAGCTGGTAATTTATATTGTATTGCTAATGCAGATATTAATTTAAAAACAACACCACATCCGCATAATTCTTTATATGGATAATTACAATCTACTTGTTTGGCATTTAAAATTGCTACGGCAGGAGGTAGTATTTCGTCTGGCAAATGGTGGTCACAAATTATAAAATCAATTCCAAGTTCCTTAGCATAGGTAATGAGTTCTATAGATTTAATGCCACAGTCAACAGAAATTATTAAATCAAAATTATTTTCCTTGGCATAATCAATTCCAATTTTGGAGACGCCATAGCCTTCCTTGTAGCGGTGAGGGATATAATAGTCAAGGTTATTTGTCAACGCTTTTAAAAATTGATAGAGGGTTGCCACAGAAGTGGTTCCGTCTACATCGTAGTCTCCAAAAACTAATATTTTTTCATTTGATTTTAATGCAAGGTCAATTCGGTCAACTGCTTTTCGCATATCCTTCATTAGCCAAGGGTCATGTAAGTGCGATAAATTCGGTCTAAAGAATTTTTTAGCAGCCTCAAAGTTGCTAATACCTCTTTGAACTAGTAATTCACATAAGATGGGATGTATTTTTAATGCGGCTTGAAGGTCGCGCACTTTGCTTAAATCAGCAGGTATGTAGTTCCAGCGTTTTTCCATTAGTAAGCACGGTCGGTTGTGTAACGAACTAGTTCTTCTAATGCTGCTCTTGAAGGACTTTCAGGGAATGCGTATAAAATTTCAAGTGCTTGGTCGCGGTAAGCAATCATTTTTTGATGGGCATATTCAATGCCACCATATTGTATTACGCTATCAATTACAAACTTTACTTTTTTCTTGTCATTGTTATTGTTTTTTACAATATTGATGATTTCTTTTTTTAAGCTTGTATCTACTTTTTGTAAAATGTGAATTAAGGGAAGTGTTAATTTTTTTTCTTTGATATCATTACCTGTTGGCTTACCCACCGCAACATCGCCATAGTCAAATAAATCGTCTTTGATTTGAAATGCCATTCCAACCAATTCGCCAAAATCACGCATCTTATTAATAGTTGCTTCCTCCTTAGTAACCGAGGCCGCACCTGCAGCGCAACTAGATGACAAAAGGCTAGCCGTTTTGCCATTGATAATTTCATAATACACCGACTCATCAAAATTTAAGTTCCTTGTTTTTTCGATTTGTAGTAGTTCGCCCTCACTCATTTTCTTAACCGCATTGGAAAGTATAGTTAAAATTTCGAAATCCTTGTTTTCAAGGGATAACAATAATCCCTTAGATAATAAATAATCACCAACAAGTACCGCAATTTTATTTTTCCATAATGCATTAATAGAAAACATGCCTCTTCTCTCAAGTGCATCATCTACCACATCGTCGTGGACCAAAGTGGCAGTATGTAATAATTCAACTAAGCTAGCAGCACGATAGGAGGTATCATTTATTTCACCATGTAATTTGGCTGAAAGCAAAACAAACATAGGTCTCATTTGTTTGCCCTTTCGTTTTACAATGTATTGCATGATGCGGTCAAGTAGCGCTACCCTGCTTTTAACAGCATCTTTAAAGTGTAATTCAAAGTGTGCTAATTCGTTACCTATTACTTCTTTTGCAAGCTTCATGTGGGGCAGTGTTTAAATTTAAATGTTGAGCATATTAAAATGCAAGGCCCCGAAATTTTGTAAAGAAGAAAGTTTTAAATCGGCTGCGCCCCAATGTTCAAATTTGATATGCTCAGCCGAAGGAACCACAACGCAAGTCATTCTTGCGGCTTTAGCAGCAATCATTCCATAAAAAGAATCTTCAAAGCAAATACATGCAAGCGGATTAGTATGCATTGCAGAAGCACAGTCAAGGTATACTTGTGGATGTGGTTTTGCAAAAGGCAAGTTTTGTGCGGAACAACTTGCATGAATATAACTTCTGATACCTAATTTATCTTTTACCCATTCAATTAATTCAATTGGAGAGGAGGAAGCTAGTCCCATTTTAAAATCCTTGGTTAAAAAGAATTCAAAAACATGTTCCACTCCAGGCATTAATGTTGCTTCTTTGTCTATGAGTTCAAGTGCAAGATCAATTACTTTTTTTTCTGCAATTGCATTTTGACTAGCAGGCACATTAAATTGATGCAGCCAATACGCTACAAATTCCTTAGATCTTAAACCGGTAGTTATGGCATATTGTTGCTCGGTTAAAGTAATGCCATATTGACGAAAAATTTCAGTTGCAGCTTTGTTCCACAATGGCTCACTGTTTATTAATAATCCATCAATATCAAAAATTACAGCACTCTTTTTCATTGCCTAAAGATACAATATTTGTAGTATCTTGCATGCCTAACAATAAGCTTAATAATGTCATTATTAGATCGAATAAAACATATTCGTATTTTTCGTTCTCTTATATACGGCATCGTGGGTTTATGCACCTATCCGGGACTTGCATTATTTAACACGGTGGACATTGAAGGGTCTGAAAACTTGGAGAATTTGCCTAAAAAAAATGTACTATTTGTTAGCAATCATCAAACTTATTTCGGAGACGTTATTGCATTTGTTCATATTTTTTGCGCAGTAAAATGGCGCAAATTTAATAGGTTAGGCATACCATATTATTTACTAAATCCCTTCACTAATGTTTATTTTGTAGCAGCCGAAGAAACCATGAATAGCAATTGGTTGTCCAGGTTGTTTAAATTAGGAGGCGCATTAACGGTAAAAAGAACATGGAGAACTCAGGGCGAGGATGTAAAAAGAGATCGTGACGAAGTAGATACTCAAAAAATAGATCAAGCACTTGCAAAAAGTTGGGTGATTACATTTCCGCAGGGTACAACAAAGCCATTTGCTCCTGGAAGAAAAGGTACTGCGCATATTATAAAAAATAATAAACCTGTTGTAGTTCCTGTAGTAATTAATGGATTTTGGAGAGCATTTACAAAAAAAGGACTTACGTTTAAAAAAGTGGGAACTCCGTTAACTATTAGGTTTAAAGCACCTTTAGTAATTAATTACGAGGCACCAGTAGAGGAAATACTTGCGCAAATAATGGATGCCATTGAACAAAGTAAGGATTACATGCTAAAGGGAAAGCATCATGCAATTACGGAAGCTTAAGATTTAGTCTTTATTAAAAAAAGCTTTTAGTTCTGGTGCGTCTTCTGGCTTTAATTTCCCAGACAATATCAATCTCATTTGTCTTCTTCTTAAAGCGCCTTCGTAGAATTTAATTTCATCTTCGGATTCGGCAATCACTGCTGGCACTTGTTTAGGTCGTTTGTTTTCATCTAAAGCTACAAATGTAAAAAAGGCTTCATTGCTCATGACCCTTGTTTGTGTGATCATATTTTGATTCCACACTTTTAAATGTACTTCCATTGAGGTATTAAAGGCCCTAGTAACAATGGCCTCTATGCAAATAACATTTCCTAGTTTAATGGGTGTTTTAAAACTTAAATTGTCAACCGAAGCAGTCATGGCGGCCGAATTACAATGTTTTGACGCAGCAAGATAAGCTGCAATATCCATCCAATACATAAGCTTACCCCCCATTAAGTCACCAAATGTATTGGTGTCGTTAGGTAAAACCAATTCGTTCATTGTTATAAATGAATCACTTGCTTTTCTGGGTTCCATATTTTTGTATTTATACCATAAAGATACAAATACTTATATAACACAATGTTCAAGTTTTGAAAGGTAAGCTGGGTCTACGTCTGCGCCATGTCCTGGTGTGTCACCAATGCTCAAATGCATCCCATTAAACTGAACGCCACCAATAATTGGATCTTCTAAATGTCCAAGTAAGCAGGTGTCCATATCATAATATTTGATATTGTCGTGTGCCATTGCAAAATGCATTTTAGCACTTAATGCAAGCCTGCTTTCTAACATACCGCCCATCATACAAGCCATATTATTATTACCTGCAATTTCTTGAATTTTTATTGCTTCTTGAATTCCTCCACTTTTCGAAAACTTAATATTAATTAAATGACATGCTTTATTTTGAATTAATTTTCTGGCGTCATGGTGTGTGAATACCGATTCGTCTGCCATAATTGAAATAGGTGAGGCTGCACAAAGTGCGGGTAAATAATCATCATAATATTTGTGCATGGGCTGTTCGCAAAATTCAATTTGGTAAGGAGCTATATTTTGAAGCACTGTAAGCGCGTCTTCTTTAGACCAGCCTTGGTTGGCGTCGATTCTTAATTTTATATTTTCTCCAACTGCAAGTCTAATTTTTTGGATACGTTCAATATCGGTTTTTGGATCCTTACCCAACTTCACTTTAATCATTCTTACCCCATTGTTTTTAAATTCAATTGCTTGTGTAGCCATGGCATCGGGGCTATCAATACCAATAGTCAAATCGGATTCTATGGCTTTTTGTTTGCCACCTAAAAATGCATAAAGCGGCAGGTTCTTTGCTTTTGCAGCAATGTCGTATAAAGCAATATCAAAAGCACTTTTAACGGTATAATTTCCTGCTATTATATTGTCTAATTCTGCTAGTCTATTGCTAATTTCAAGTGGGTTTTTATCCTTCCAAAAGCTGGCAAAATCCTTTGCATGATTGTAACAACTTAATTGAGTTTCTCCAACAATCATGGGAAAGGCAGAGCATTCACCAAGGCCGGTAATACCCTCGCTAGTGTGCACTTTGATCAAAATATTTTGGGCATATTTCATAGTACCCGTAGCAATTGTAAAAGGTACCATTGGAATTTTAAACATGTAAATCTCGGTCTTCGTAATCTTCATAACATGCTGTATTTAAATTAATTGATTTTAAAGGTACTAATTCTTTGCTATTCCCATTTTAGATACGATATTTGCAATACGAACTAATGTTAGCATGAACCTATCTTTTGAAAACACCCAAAATGCTTTTGCATATAAAAGCACTTCAGATTTAAAAAAAGCAAAATTTTTAATTAGCGTTATTCAAAGTCCAATTATGGTTGCTTTGGCAACTAAGTTAACGCCCATATTTATAAAATTAGGATTGCCCATTAATGGCATATTAAGAAATACAGTGTTTAAACAATTTGTTGGCGGTGAAACATTAGAGGAATCGGCAAGGGCAAGTAAATTATTAGGATCCTATGGAGTGCAAGTGATATTGGATTATGGTGTGGAAGCAAAAGAGGGTGAGGAAAATTTTGATCATGTTACAGAGCATATTATAGAAGCAATAGATTTTGCTGCTACGCAAAATAATATTCCTTTTGTGAGTGTAAAATTAACCGGTATTGCAAGCCATGAATTGTTAGAAAATTTAAATGAAGCACCCCGATTAAGAAGTGGTGTTCATGATAGTGAGTCCGAAGAAGCAGCATGGCAAAGGGTTAGAGAGCGTATGTATGCCATTTGCGATGTGGCACAAGAAAAAGGCGTAGGTATTTTGTTAGACGCGGAAGAAACTTGGATTCAAGATCCTATTGATAGACTTGCAATTGAACTCATGTCGGTTTACAATACTCAAAAAGTAATTGTTTATAATACGTATCAACTTTACAGAAACGATCGTTTAAATTTCTTACAACTTTCGCATCGCATCGCAAAAGAAAAAAACTTTTTGCTGGGTGCGAAATTAGTAAGAGGCGCCTATATGGAAAAAGAAAGAGCGCGCGCACAAAAAAATGGATATCCTTCACCAATTCATGAGAACAAGGAGTTGACCGATAAAGACTTTGATGCCGCAGCTTTATATTGTATTCAAAATAAAGAAACAATATCCTTATTACTTGCAACGCATAATGAGCAAAGTAATTTGCAAATTACTTCAGAGATGGGGAAAATTGGGCTTTCAAATAACAGTAACAATATTCATTTTTCTCAATTATATGGAATGGGGGATCATATTACATTTAACATGGCCGTTTTGGGCTATAATGTAAGTAAGTATCTTCCTTTTGGTCCCATTAATGAAGTAATTCCGTATTTAATGCGACGTGCCGAAGAAAATAGTAGTGTAAACGGGCAAACCAATAAAGAATTGGTGATGATTAAGCAGGAGCTATCACGTAGAAAAGACAAAAAATAAGCTTAAACTTTATTTTTCACAGCTTCTCCCCATCGTTTTAAAAATTTTCCTACTTAAGGGTCAATGGTTGTAAATTGCAGCATGCAACAATATTTGACTTTACTACAACATATTTTAGAGGAAGGCACTCAAAAAACCGACCGAACTGGTACGGGTACCAAAAGTTGTTTTGGCTATCAAATGCGTTTTGATTTATCAAAAGGATTTCCATTGGTTACCACTAAAAAAGTGCATTTAAAAAGTATCATATACGAACTGTTGTGGTTCTTAAATGGGGACACTAATATTAAATATTTAAAAGACAATGGTGTGCGCATATGGGATGAGTGGGCCGATGTTAATGGGGACTTAGGTCCAGTGTATGGTAAGCAGTGGAGGAGTTGGGAGGGCGCTAATGGAGTTGTGGTAGATCAAATTTCTGAACTTATTGATCAAATTAAAAAAACACCCGATAGTAGAAGATTAATTGTGAGTGCATGGAATGTTGGGGATTTAAAAAAGATGGCCCTAATGCCTTGTCATAATATGTTTCAATTTTATGTAGCAGATGGAAAATTAAGTTGTCAATTGTATCAAAGAAGTGCAGATGTTTTTTTAGGAGTGCCTTTTAATATTGCTTCCTATGCATTATTGACTATGATGATTGCACAAGTATGTGGACTTAAATACGGCGACTTTGTGCATAGCTTTGGGGATGTACATTTATATAATAATCATTTTGATCAAGCTAGGCTGCAATTGTCAAGAACTCCTTTTCATTTACCCATTATGAAAATTAATCCGGAAGTAAAAGACATTTTCTCCTTTAAGTTTGAGGATTTTACCCTAGAAAATTATGAATGTCATCCTGGTATTAAAGCCCCGGTTGCAGTTTAATAATTAAAATAAAAAAATGAATATAACCCTTGTAGTAGCAGCCTCTGAAAACAATGCCATTGGTAAGGATAACCAATTGTTATGGCATTTGCCTAAGGATATGCGCTTTTTTAAAAATACTACTTGGGCTTTGCCTATTTTAATGGGACGAAAAACTTTTGAGTCCATGGGAAGTAAGTTGTTGCCAGGACGTTTAAATATTATTTTAACTACACAAAAGGGATTAACAATTAACGGTGCCATTGTGGTCAATTCATTAAATGAAGCTATTGAATATGCAGCAAAACAAGATTATAAAGAATTAATGGTAATTGGGGGTGGTCAAGTTTATGAAATGGCAATGCCGCTTGCAAATAAAATTTGGTTAACCAGAGTGCATACCAATATTCAAGGAGATACCTATTTTCCTGAGTTAAGTGGAAATTGGGAAAAACAAGTTATTGCGTCTCATGCTGCCGATGAAAAACACATTTATGCTTTTGATTTTGAATGTTGGCAAAGAAAATAATTTATGTATTCATCGCTAACATTACTAAAAAAGTATTTACAGTATTTATACAAAGCTTCTAATGGTAAAGGCCATGGCGTGCATTCTCCATTTGTATATACTTTTATAAAAGAAGTGCTTAATAAAAAAGTAAGTCATCCTATTTTAGACGCAATTGAATTACAAAGAAAGCATTTAGAAAAAAATGTACAAATGGTGGAGGTTTGGGATAGAGGTGCTGGCTCAAGACAAACCGAAAAAAATATTAGACAGGTGAGTGCTATTGCCAAAACAGCTTTGAAGCCAAAAAAGTATAGCAACTTACTGTATAAAATTACAAATTATTATACTCCTTCACTGGTTTTAGAAATGGGAACTTCTTTGGGAATTACAACTTGTTATTTAGCAGCGGCAAACAATAATGCCAAAGTAGTAACCATGGAAGGGGCGCCCAATATTGCAAGTATTGCAAAGGGTACATTTAAATTAGTAGGTTTAAATAATATTGAAATAGTAGAAGGAGATTTTAAAGATAGCTTGGATACTTATTTAAATTCAATAGAATCTGTGGGGTTGGCATATGTAGATGGTAATCATAAATATGAACCAACGGTGCGTTATTTTGAACAATTATTAAGCAAGGCTAATGATAGTTCTATTTTAATTTTTGACGACATTCATTGGAGTTCCGAAATGGAAAATGCTTGGGAATATATAAAAGCGGATAAACGTGTTACTTTAACTATTGATCTATTTTTTATTGGGCTTGTTTTTATTAGACAAGCACAAAAAGAAAAAGAGCATTTTATTATTAGATATTAATTTAAAATTACTTGTTACCTGAATCATTTTTAAAATCATTACAAGGCTTACCTGGATATGATCCAGCAGGTTTTGAGCGGGTGCATGCACAAAATGAGCAAGTAACTTCTGTAAGGTTAAATAGTGACAAATTATTTGAAATAGGAGGGCATCCTTTTTTAAATGATACCCAAGGAGTTCCTTGGTGCAAGCATGGGGTATATTTAAATGAGCGTCCTTCGTTTGTGTTGGACCCCTTGTGGCATGCAGGCGCCTATTATGTTCAAGAGGCTAGCAGTATGTTTGTGTCGTTTATTTTAGAAAACATTATGCCATTAACTCATGGCAAAATTGCATTGGACCTATGTGCAGCACCAGGAGGAAAAAGCACTTTGCTTGCCAATCATTTTAAAAATGGATTATTGGTTTCTAATGAAACTATAAAATCAAGAAATGCCATTTTAGTAGAAAATATGACTAAGTGGGGTAGTGATCATGTGATTGTAACACAAAACGATCCTGCCCATTTTAAAAGACTTCCTCATTTTTTTGATTTAATGTTAATTGACGCTCCATGCAGTGGAAGTGGTATGTTTCGAAAGGATCCCAATGCGATTAAAGAGTGGAGTGAACAAAATGTTCAACATTGTAGTACAAGACAAGCAAGAATTTTAGATGACAGCATAGATATATTAAAAGAAGGAGGCTATTTAATTTATGCAACTTGCTCTTATTCATTTGAAGAAGACGAAAAAATGATGGATTATATTTCATCAATTTCCGGTATGCAAAATATTGCATTGAATGTACCTGATGAGTGGAATATTGTAAGTACGGAAAGTCCTTTAACCAAATCTGTAGGTTATAGGTTTTATCCAGATCAAGTTAAAGGGGAAGGGTTTTTTGTCTCAGTATTTCAAAAACAAACCAGAGAAAATGTGGATTATTTTAATAGCATTTTTAATTGGGATTTAATTTCAAAGCAACAACAAGCTTTATTAAATGCACATTTTGCAATACCTGAAAATTACATTTTAATAAATCACCAAAACAATATGCTAGCCATTCCAAGGTATTTTGAAATGCATATCAAAGCGGTACTTGCTAATTTATATGTTAAAAAATTAGGCTTAAATATTGGGGAACTTAAAGGGAATGATTTAATTCCAGCTCATGACTTAGCAGTGAGTAATTGGGAAAATATCCCTTATCAAACCATACATGTTCAATTACAAACCGCACTTAATTATTTAAGAAGGGCGGATTTGGAACTGGAGGGAGAAAAAGGTTGGAAGGTAGTTTGTTTTCAAAATATAAGGCTTGGATGGGCAAAATTACTAGGCAATAGATCCAATAATTACTATCCAAATAATTGGAGAATATTGAATTACTAGTATTTATGTATAAAATAAATATTAAATATATTTATTCACTTTTTCTTTGCAGTTGCTTTTTGTACCTTTGTCCCCCATGTTTAACAAGTACATATTCATATTATTACTAGGAGTTGGCTTATTTGCCAATGAAAATGCCTTTGCTGCCAAGCATAAGACAGTTAAACATAGTACACATACAAGTTCAAAGCATAAGTCTATCCATAAGAAAGGTTCCAAATTGGTTGCTAAAAAAGGGAAGCGTAAATCAAGAGGTCATTACGATAACTCCAATGAAATGACTGTTGCCATTGATGCAAATGGTCAAAAGCAACTTAGTAATCCTAGACAAATTATAGCAATTAACAACGAAAAAGCAAGAGTTACCGATAGTATCAGAAAAGTAAGTGTTCAAAACACCGAGAAGGATGAAAAAGAAGGTTATTTTGCTTCCATGTTTGCTTCTAAAAATAAAAATGCTTCTTTTCAAACCATCGAAGGAACCGCTGCAGTTTTTAAAAGCATAAGCGGTTGGGAAGATAAAAAGTTTTATGTACTTACCAATTTGTTACCAATAGGTACTATTGTTAGAATTACTACTCCCGATTTAAAAAGTATTTGTGCTAAAGTAATTAATGCTTTACCTGAAGTTGGCAATAGTGTTCAATTACGTTTAAATGACGCTGCTGCAGCAATTTTAGGAATTAATAATAAGACATTCCCTGTTTCGGTTACTTACTAATTTTTAATTATGAAATGTAAAATATGTGCCAGCCTTTTTGCAATGGCTGTTTTTATAGTTAGTTGTGCTCAACAAAATAATAATGCTGCTATTTTAAAAGCGGCAGATTTTCAAAAAGCAATTCAACTACAAGGCACCCAGGTATTGGATGTGCGAACTGCAACGGAGTATCAAAGTGGTCATATCAAAAATGCATTGCAAGCCAACTGGAATGACGCTAAAGAATTTGAATCGCGCACTACACATTTGGATAAAAATGCTATGGTTTATGTTTATTGCCAAGCAGGAGGAAGAAGCGCTGCTGCCGCTGCTTATTTAGCAGAAAAAGGGTTTAAAGTGGCGAATTTAGAAGGTGGGATGAGTAACTGGAAAATGAATAATTTACCTGTGGAAGGAAATACAAACACTACTCAAATGCGTGTTGTGGATTTTGAAAAAGTGGTACATGACAATAAATTAATTTTGGTGGATATTGGTGCTACCTGGTGCCCACCTTGCCGTAAAATGCTACCTACTGTTGATAAAATAAAAGCAAATTTCAAAGACAAGCTTTACTTTTTAGCTGTAGACGGAGGAGTGGACATGGATGTAATGAAACACTTACAATTTGAAGTGTTGCCTACTTTTATCATTTATAAAAATGGCAAAGAGGTTTGGAGAAAAACAGGCATTGTGAGTGAGGCCGAATTTTCAAGTGCATTAAAATAAATTGCGTTGTAGTTTTAGGGTTTTCTATAGCCCCTTAAAAAATCATTAATTGCCATACGCTTTTTGCCCTCCCATTGGATATCATTTAGTAATAAGTATCCATCCTTACAAGCAAATTTTGCAAAAGTTTTTCCATCAGTCATAAAAGTGCCTGGTATTTCTTTTACATCTTCATGTATAAAATTTGTGCTATATAATTTTACAATTTTGCCATCCACTTTTGTAATGGCTCCAGGAAAAGGAGCAAGGCCTCTGATATGATTGTGTATGATATTGCCACTAAATTGCCAGTTTATTTCACAATCCTTGGTAAAAATTTTAGGTGCATGTTTAATTTCGGAATTGTCTAGTATTTCTTTTTGAGGAATTGATTGAATAGTTCCTTTTATGAGTCCATTTAAAGTTTTAATTAATAACTGAGCACCCGTTTCCATCATAATATCGTGTAATTCGCCCGCCGTCATATTGCTCGTTATTGGAATGTGGTCCTGTAATAAAATGTCACCTGTATCTATGGCATGTTGTAATTGAAAAGTAGTAACACCAGTTTCTTTTTCGCCATTCATAATGGCCCAATTTATAGGTGCAGCACCACGGTATTGTGGCAAAAGGGATCCATGGACATTAAGGGTGCCCATTGGAGGAAGTGACCATATTTTTTCAGGTAGCATTCTAAAAGCCACTACTATTTGAAGCTCAGGATTCCATGCGCTAAGCGCCTCAAAAAACTCGGTTGATTTTAATTTTTCGGGTTGTAATACAGGCAAATTATGAGCTATTGCAAATTGCTTTACGGCACTCTGTTGTAGCTGTAAGCCTCTGCCACTGGGCTTATCGGGAGCTGTAACTACGCCAACTACATTCATATTTGTCGCTAATAATGCCTTTAACGAAGCCACTGCAAAAGCAGGGGTACCCATAAAAACGATCCTTGGTTTTTTGTCCATACTGCAAAGTTAGTTTATCTGCCATAATTATGTACTTTTGCCCTTTGCACCCTAAGTGCTTTATTTAAAAAATACAATATGCAACAAGTAAAAAAAGGAGATACCATTCAAGTGCATTATCATGGTACTTTAACCAATGGTGAGATTTTTGATTCTTCAAACGGAAGAGCACCATTGGAATTCGAAGTTGGAAGCGGGATGGTAATTCCTGGTTTTGATAACGGAGTATTAGGAATGACAATTGGTGAAAAGAAAACAATTAATATCCCATTTATGGAAGCTTATGGCCCTAAGCAAGCAGAAATGATTGTTGAATTTCCAAAAACACAATTTCCTCCAGATTTAAACCCTGAAGTTGGAATGGCTTTGACAATGAACAATGGACAAGGACAGCAATTCCAAGTAATTGTTGTTGAAGTTAAAGAAGAAGTGGTGGTATTAGATGCCAACCATGCTTTAGCTGGACAAGATTTAACTTTTGATTTAGAATTAGTAAGCATTGATACACCTTCTAAAATTATCACTGAGTTTTAATAAAAAAATTTAGGCAATATAATGCTAAATTCACAAAGGCGTTCCTGTAAATTGGAGCGCCTTTTTTATTCGCAAAATTCAATTTACCTTTCATTTTTATTAGTACATAAAATAAAATAGTTAATTATGGAATTGCAAACATTACAAGTGGCAGAAAGGTTTATGCGGTATGTAAAAATTGATACTCAAAGTGATCCAGAAAGTAATAGTTTTCCTTCTACCGAAAAACAAAAAAACTTATCTAATTTATTAGTAAACGAATTACAAGGGCTTGGAATTAAAGATGCACATGTAGATGCTTTTGGGTATGTAATGGCAACCATTCCAGCCAATTTACCTCCGCATTATAATGCTAATTCTTCATTGCCAGTAATTTGTTTTTGCGCCCATGTGGATACTGCACCTGATTGCAGTGGTACAGGTGTGGAGCCAATATTACATTCCAATTATTTAGGTGCGCCAATTACCCTTCCAAAGGATCCGGAACAGGTTTTGACAACAGCATCATATCCTTATTTGAAACAGTTTATAGGGTCGGAAATTATTACTGCCTCGGGCGACACTTTACTTGGCGCAGATGATAAAGCCGGCGTTACTATTATTATGGAGTTGGCAAAATTTTTAATGGAAAATAAAAATGTGTATCATGGTCCCGTAAAAGTTTTATTTACACCTGACGAAGAAGTGGGAAGAGGAACTGATCACTTGGATTTTGTAAAATTAGGAGCAGATTATGGCTATACATTGGATGGAGGTGAATTAGGTTGTTTTGAAATGGAAACTTTTAGTGCCGATTATTTGACTTTACATATTAATGGAGTGATTGCTCATCCTGGTGCTGCTAAAGGAGTAATGCAAAATGCAATTAAAGTAGCTGGTGCAATTGTGGCCGCATTGCCAAACGAGGAATGGTGCCCAGAACATACCGAGGGCAGGGTTGGCTTTATTCATCCAAATCAAATACAAGGTGGCGCCGAAAAAGCAAAAATTGAATTTTTAGTAAGAGACTTTGATACCCCTAAATTACAAGCGCATGCACAAAGGCTTATGCAAATTGCAGCGCAAGTGGTTGAAGCGCATCCAGGTTTTTCTAAAGTAAAATTAAGCATGGAAGTTGAGGAGCAATATAGAAATATGGGTGAGATTATTAAACAACATCCTGACATTGTAGAAAAAGCGATAAAAGCGTATGAAAAGGCAGGAATAAAACCAATTATTACTCCAATAAGAGGGGGAACCGATGGGAGTAGAATGAGTTTTTTGGGTTTGCCAACGCCCAATATATTTACTGGTATGCAGGCCATACATAGTAAGCATGAATGGATAGGTGTTAGAGATATGGTAAAGGCCGTAGAAGTATTGGTAAATTTGGTAGAAATAATTTAACTTTAAAAAATAAATTAAACCATATGTTGTTTTTGTTAGATGTTGCTGAAAATAAAATTTCTTTGTTAAGCTTGTTACAAAAAGGAGGTTGGATTATGTACCCACTTTATACCTTGCTTGTAATTGCTATTTTTGTTTTTATTGAAAGGTTATTGGCCATCAGAAAAGCGGGCGCAATTGACCCTAAGTTCATGCTAATTATTAAGGATCATTTATTAGCTGGCAACACAACAGCTGCAAAAAGCATTGCCAAAAATACCGACAACCCAGTGGCTAAAATGATTGAAAAAGGAATTATGAGAATTGGAAAACCTTTGGATGCCATTGAAAAAAGTATGGAAAATGTGGGTAGGTTAGAGATGTATTCTATGGAGCGTAATTTAAATATTCTTTCTTTGGTTGCTGGCATCGCCCCAATGTTTGGTTTTTTAGGAACCATTGTGGGTATGGTGCAATTATTTTATGGTATTGCCTCTACTGGGGAGTATACTTTAAATACCATTGCTGGCGGTATTTACACCAAAATGATTACTTCTGCAACTGGTTTAATTATTGGTCTTATTGCTTATGTGGGACATAATTATTTATCTACACAAATTGACAAGACGGCTAATAAAATGGAAACTGCAAGTGCCGACTTTTTAGATATTTTACAAGAAACAACGCATTCATAATTAAGTATATGAATTTAAGAAAGCGCTTAAGAGATCAGCCCGAAGTACATACTGGTGCATTAAATGATATATTGTTTATTCTTTTATTGTTTTTCCTAATCGTATCTACACTTGCCAATCCAAATGTGATTAAGGTTTCCAATCCAAAATCCGAAAGTGATACTAAAGCAAAACAAACCGTTGTTGTAACCATTGATAAAGACCAACATTTATTTATTGGTTCAATCCCTGTGATTATGGATTCACTTCCTAATCAGTTAAAAGCATTTTTGGACAAAGAAACCGATAAGCCTTCAGTGGTAATTAATGGGGACAGCGTTGCTAATTTAGGGGTGACCATACAGGTAATGCAAATAATAAAAAAATTAGGAGCTACTCCCGTTGTTGCTGTTGACCCTACGCATTAGTTTTCAATTTATTTTTTAAGACTTGCTCTAAGCATTCTGTCTTTGCCAAACATGTCCTGTTTAAGCTCAGCATGATATCCCATTTCGTCAAATAAGGCTAGCAATGCCTTTCCTTGATCATAATGCATTTCAAAAAATAGTTGTCCATTTGGGTTTAAATATTGTTTTCCTAATCTTGCAATTGTTCTGTAAAAAATAAGCGGATCTTCGTTTGTTACAAAAAGTGCAATATTTGGCTCAAAGTTTTTTACTTGCACTTGCATATTTATGTTTTCCTTAAACGGAATATATGGCGGGTTGCTTATTATAATATCAAACTTGTTAGGAAGATAAGCGGTGTCTAATATATTTTCTTGCATCCAACTTATATCGGCTTGTAATTTGTTTGCATTTTGTATAGCTATACTTAAAGCTGCTTCGCTAATATCAAGTCCGGCTACCATACAATTGGGTAATGCTAATTTTACACTTGTTGCAATGCAACCCGATCCAGTACCAATGTCTAAAATTTGTAAAGGCTTGTTTATGATATTTGCATATTCAATAACCCATTCCACAAGTTCTTCGGTTTCTGGTCTTGGGATTAATACATTTTCATTCACCATTATTTCATTTCCCATAAACCAAGCCTTACCGGTGATATATTGAATGGGCATTCCTAATTTCAATAATTCAATTGCTTTTGTTAATTGTGTTTCTTGTTTTTTATCTAGCAACTGCGCTTTGTTAACTGCTTGCTGTATTTGGTTGTATCCAGTAATATGCTCCATTAATATGGCAATTAAACTATTTAGTTCAATGGGCTCATACACCTCTTTTAATGCTTGCTTGATAATTTGTTTTTGATCCTGTAAACTCATATGCAATGTTACAAATGATTGATCATTATGAGTTAGCTTTGCGCAGATATTATTTACTTATCATTCATGGAGCTATTTTTTTACAATACCATACAACAACCTGCTTTGGCCGAATTTAAGGATAGGGGCAGCAAGTTTTTAGCCTATAGTTTCCCAGTAACAAGTATAGAAGCGTGTAAAAAGCATTTAGCATTATTAAAAAAAGAACATCCTAAAGCGGTACATCATTGTTTAGCATATCGTATTGGAGTGGACGGATCCACCTTTAGAGTAAGTGATGACGGAGAACCATCTGGCTCGGCAGGAAGGCCAATTTTAGGTCAAATAGACAGTAAACAACTTACCAATATTTTAGTGGTGGTTGTGCGTTATTTTGGCGGCACTTTATTGGGGGTACCAGGTTTAATAAACGCATATAAAACAGCTACTTCATTGGCTTTGCAACTTGCACCAATTATTCAGAAACCTGTAGAAGTAGAATATGTTTTAAGCTTCGATTACCAAAAAATGAATGAAGTGATGCTGCTTGTGAAGCAATACAATTGTTCGGTTGTTGAACAAACTGCACAGTTGTTTATAGAACTTAAAATAGGAGTACCTAAAAACAGATTAGAGGAAGTAATTAACAAGGTTGCGGATATGCAAGGTGTGCTTTTTAAATCTACGCTTGCTATTTAGTATTTGTAAAATCCTTGTCCAGTTTTTACACCTAATTTTCCATCCTGAACCATTTGAACTAATAAACTACAAGGTGCATATTTAATATCCTTAAATCCTTCCTGCATTATTTCAAGAATGTTTTTGCAAACATCTAATCCAATATAGTCGGCTAATTGCAAAGGGCCCATTGGATGTGCCATTCCTAGTTTCATAATTTGATCAATGGTTGCAGCGTCACTAATGCCTTCATGTAGCGCATGAATTGCTTCATTTATCATAGGCATTAAAATTCGGTTGGCAATAAAGCCAGGAGCATCTTTTACAACACATGGAATTTTATCAATTAAGCCAGCAAGCTCAACAATAGTTTTTGTAGTATCCTCATTAGTTTGGGCTCCATTTATAATCTCAACTAATTTCATAACAGGCACTGGATTCATAAAATGCATGCCAATTACTTTTTCAGGACGGCTTGTAACCATTGCCAATGCAGTAATTGAAATAGAGGAGGTATTGCTGGCTAATATGCAGGATGGTTTTGCGTACTGGTCAATTTGCTTAAAAATGCTTTTTTTAATATCACTTTGTTCGGTTGCAGCTTCAATTACTGAATCAACATCTAAAACACCTTGTTCAATGGAAGTGAAACTGGTAATTCTATTTAATGTGTTTAATTTGTCAGAAGCGGTAATAAGTTCTTTTTTAATTTGCCTATCTAAATTGCCACTAATGGTTGTGATTGCTTTTTCTAAAGCAGTTTTTTGAGTGTCTATTAAATGTACTTGATATTTTTTTTGTGCAAATACATGTGCAATACCATTCCCCATTGTGCCAGCGCCAATTACAGCAATTTTTTTCATGTAATTAGTTTTTGGATTTATAATCACCACGCTTCCAAGAGTCTATAAAGCTTTTCCAAGCTGCTGGGTTTAAAATATTCATAGGAGGCAATTGTCCTGAATAATAATATTTGGAAGCTTGATTGGTAAGTGAAGCGCCAACGGCCTCTTTACCATCTCTTGGTAAGCTAGCAAGAATAATTCTCTTTTGACTTTCGCTGGTATTTTTTTTCGCTGTTTCGTAAAGGTCGTCGTCTACTTTTGCATTTACAAAATCACGTTCAAATTGTGCACGAGTAGGACGGGGCTTTAAAATAGTAGCGGGCAAGAAATTGGTATCGTTAACCATTAACTGAATAACACTATATTGGTTGCCCTCTAAATTTTTTGGAATGGTTATGGTTCTGTCTTTAAAACCAATACAAGTAAAAGTAATGTGTTCGCCTTTATTTACGGCAATAGAGAATACACCGTCGTTATTGGTAATGGTTCCCCTTCCTTTTTTATTCACAACCACACTTGCAAAAGGGATTGCTTTTAAGCTATCTGCAGTCATTACAACGCCGTATAATTGAACAACGGAATCGCGGTATATGTTTGGGCTACCTGTAGTTGGCTGTTGCGCCTTTGCCATATTAGGCATGATGCCTAAAAATGCTATAAATAAGTATAAAATTGACTTTCTCATGTAGGTACAAAATTAAGCTAGAACCTTGAAATTTTTGCTAAAATAACGCTTGCTTCAATTAACTTTGCCCGTGTTTTAACTTTTTAACAAAAACTTCCAAAAATGACAGAAGCAGAGGTACTAAAAGCGCTTAGTAATGTCCAAGAACCGGATTTGGGAAAGGACTTGGTGACTTTAAATATGATTCAGGATTTAAAGATAGAAGGCAATAATGTTGGCTTTACTATTGTGCTTACAACGCCGGCTTGTCCTATGAAGGACATGATGAAAAATGCCTGTGAAAATGCCATTAAGTTATTGGTGAATAAGGAAGCAGTAATAAGTGTAGGATTTACTTCCAATACAAGCAGTACAAGAAAAACAGACGATAAAATTTTATCTAAAGTAAAAAATATTATTGCGGTAGTGAGTGGTAAAGGGGGTGTTGGGAAAAGTACCGTTTCTGCAAATTTGGCTTTAGCACTTGCCGAGGGTGGCGCTAAAGTGGGGCTTATGGATGCGGATATTTATGGCCCAAGTGTTCCAATAATGTTTGGTGTAAGAGGCCAAAGACCACTTATGCGCGATTCAAATGGAGAGGGAATTATTTTACCAATAGAAAAATTTGGTATTAGTTTAATGAGCATTGGTTTATTAGTGGATGAAAAAGATGCAGTAGTTTGGAGAGGTCCAATGGCTAGTAGTGCAATACGTCAATTTATTACCGATGTAGATTGGGGAGAATTAGATTATTTAGTAATTGACATGCCACCAGGCACAGGAGATATTCATTTAACTATCATGCAAACTGTTCCAGTAACAGGAGTAGTAATTGTAACAACGCCTCAAAACGTTGCACTTGCCGATGCTAAAAAAGCAATTGCTATGTTTGGTCAAGCAAATGTAAAAGTGCCAGTAGTTGGTCTTATTGAAAATATGGCTTATTTCACCCCCGAAGAACTTCCTAATAACAAATATTATTTATTTGGAAAAGACGGAGGTAAAAATTTAGCTGAGGAATATGATTTGCCTTTCTTAGGGCAGGTTCCTTTGGTACAATCAATTCGTGAGGGCGGAGACAATGGTACGCCAGCTATGGTTGGTACCGATGAAATTTCTAAACAAGCATTAAGGGCAGTGGTTTCACAGGCTGTAAGACAAATTGCAATTCGTAATGCAAATCTTCCAAAAACTCAAACCATTTCAGTATCTTAATTTTAGCGCATGTCCAATAAAATAATAATTGCAATTGACGGATTTTCATCCTGTGGCAAAAGTACTTTAGCTAAATCATTGGCTGCAAAACTAGAATATGTATTTATTGATACTGGTGCAATGTATAGAGCTATTGCTTTATATTTTTTAAGAAATAATATTTCGTTTACTGATAACCAAGCAATTTATAAAGCACTTCAGGAAATTAATTTAAAGTTTGAATACAATGTTACTAGTTTAAAAAGTGACATGATTTTAAATGGTGAAAATGTAGAGCAACTTATTCGTGAAATGAAAGTAAGTGCCAAAGTAAGTGAAGTTGCTGCGATAGCTGCTGTTAGAGATTTTGCCGTTTCCCAACAACAGGCAATGGGCAAGCAAAAAGGAATTGTAATGGATGGTAGAGATATTGGCACCGTTGTTTTCCCAAATGCAGAACTTAAAATTTTTGTAACTGCCGATCCATTAATACGTGCTAATCGCCGTTTATTGGAACTTAGGGTTACGCATCCAGATATTACATTAGAAGCGGTTTCAGAAAACTTACAACATAGGGACTTAATTGATAGTACTAGGGAGCACAGTCCTTTAAAACAAGCGGCAGATGCCGTTGTATTAGACAATAGTAATATTACAAAAGAAGCGCAATTTGAAATTGCATTGAATTGGGCGCTAGAAAAAATCAAACAAGCAAAATAAATTATTTTTTGGCTTAATATTATTATCCAAAATTAACTTTCCTCCCAAACTGCAGTTAGCGCATCTAATTTATCTGACACATTATAAAAGCCTGCAATTTTTTGAATTGCAGCCTCAACCACAGCGTCGGGACAGCTTGCGCCACTGGTAATTAATATTTTAACAATGGGTTTATTGGGCAAGTAGTTATTTATTTTAATGGCCTCTTTATTTTTCCAGTCGTTTGAAATCATTTCTTCTTGGTTAATAATTTTACTTGCGTCGTCTAAGAAATAAGTAGGTAATTTTTGCTCACATAATTCTACTAAGTGAGAGCTGTTACTGCTATTTTTTCCGCCCATTACAATGGCCAAATCGGCTGTTGTTTTAAGTAAACCTATAACTGCAGACTGGTTGTCGTTGGTTGCATAACATAAAGTATCCCTAGTGTCTGCAAAATGTTTTGCTAGGTTTTCGACACCATATTTTTGAACTATGACATTTTTTAAATAATCAGAGATTGCTTGAGTATCTGTTGCTAGTTGTGTGGTTTGGTTTACCACTCCAATTTTTTCTAAATGCACTTTAGGATTAAATTCATTGGAATACCTGTTTTTGAAATAAACGCTAAATTCCGCTTCACTTAAAGTGCCAAGTATATAATTACCTAGCATTTTAGTATCCTCCATGTCGTTTACAATAAGGGTAGGGGTATTGGCGGCTGCATGTGAAAAAGTAGCTCTGGTTTCTTCATGTTTTGGCTTTCCATGAATGATAATAGAGTATCCCTTTTTTGCAATTTGTTCACTTCTGTTCCATACTTTTTCTACAAAAGGACAGGTGGTATTATATTTTTGAATTTCAATTCCTTTATCTTGAATTTTTTGTTCAAGTTCCAATGTGGTTCCAAAAGCTGGAATCATGACCACATCCTCGTGCGTTAGTTCTTCTAAAGGAATAATAGTATTCCCATTGGTATCGTGTAAAAATTTTACCCCTTTTTGAATTAGGTCTGCATTTACTTGTGGGTTGTGAATCATTTCACTAAGTAAAAAAATTCGCTTTCCTTTATTTTCTTCAATTGTTTTGTAAGCAATATTTATTGCATTTTCTACCCCATAACAAAATCCAAAATGTCTAGCCAAATAAAATTGAACAGGTCCAAGGTCAAGGAGTGTAGGACTAAAGTCCTTCTTTAATTTATCGTCCTCTTTTCTTTTTTGCTTGATAGCAGAAATTAAACGACTTCTATAACCATTTGGAACTAAAAATTGCTTCATCTTTAAACTATTTAAGTTTGTCAGGGACAAAAGTACAATAAAATACGGCTTCCTTGCATTGGGGGCTTATCTTTGCGCCATGCATTATGTATCGGTCGAAGGGCTTACCAAAAGTTATGGAATTACTCCGCTTTTTAAGGGGATTAGTTTTAATATAAACGAGGGTGACCGAATTGCCCTAATAGCAAGAAATGGAGTTGGGAAAAGCACCTTACTGCGTATTTTATCTGGGAAAGAGCACCCCGATACAGGTACTTGTAAAATTCACAAGGATGTCCATTTGGTCCTATTTGAGCAAGACCCACAATTTATTGAAACTGCTACAGTAACACAAAACCTATTTAATCAGGACCATCCTACTATGAAAGCCATAAGTAATTATGAAATGGCCATGGAGTCTGAGGATGAGGACATGATTACCAATGCCATTATGGAAATGGAAGAAAATAATGCTTGGGATTTTGAGTCAAAAGTAAAAACCATTTTAACGCAGTTAAATATTCATCATTTAGAGCAACCCGTTTCTAAATTAAGTGGAGGACAACGTAAACGCGTTTCCTTGGCTAAAACTTTAATACAAATTGGATTTGAGCCAAAGCATGTTTTGTTATTAATGGATGAACCTACAAATCATTTGGATTTAAATATGATTGAATGGCTTGAAAATTATTTAGAGCAGGAAAAAGTTACTTTATTATTAGTGTCTCATGATAGGTATTTTTTAGAAGCAGTTACCGATGAAATTTGGGAACTAGAGCGTGAAAAATTGTACAGCTATAAAGGGGACTATGAAAATTATTTAGAAAAAAAAGCTGCACGTATAGAATCGGAACTTGCAAGCATTGACAAAGCAAAAAATACATTTAGAAAAGAATTAGAATGGATGCGTAAGCAACCCAAAGCAAGAACTACAAAAAGTAAAAGTAGGCAGGATAATTTTTATGAAGTAGAAGCAAAGGCAAAACAAAAAATTGATGATGCCAATTTGCAATTGGACATGAAGATGACCCGTTTGGGAGGAAAAATTATTGAGGCAAAAAAAGTGTATAAATCCTACGGGGATTTGGTAGTCTTAAAAGGGTTTGATTATACTTTTAGTAAAGGTGAGCGAATAGGTATTGTTGGTAAAAATGGAGTTGGCAAAAGTACTTTTTTACAAATATTACAAGGCATTACGCAACCAGATAGTGGTAAAATTAATGTGGGTGAAACCATTGTGTTTGGACACTTTTCTCAGGAAGGCCTGGTATATAAAAAAGATATGCGTGTTATTGAGTATTTAAAAACTTTTGCAGAGCAGTTTCCTTTAGCTAGTGGCGGTTCCTTAAGTGCAGCCCAGTTTTTAGAATTGTTTTTATTTACTCCAGACAAACAATACACTTATTTAAGCGCATTAAGCGGAGGCGAAAAAAAACGTTTACAGCTTTTAACAATATTATTTAAGAATCCCAATTTCTTAATATTAGATGAGCCTACCAACGACTTAGATTTACCAACCCTTGCGGTACTTGAACAATTTTTATTAGACTACGCAGGCTGTGTATTACTTGTTTCGCATGACAGGTATTTTATGGACAAACTAGTGGATCACTTATTTATTTTTGAAGGAGAAGGAGTGATACGCGATTATCCAGGCAACTATACACAGTTTAGAATTTTAGAAAAATCAAAACAAAGCTATGCTTCACTAAGCACAGATATTAGTGTTTCTAAGGAAGTTACTCCTGAGCCAATAAAAGCAACTACTACTATTACACCTGTTACTGAAAAAAAACAAGCCGAGAAGCTAACGTATAAGGAAAAATTGGAACTTGAAAATTTAAACAAGGAAATGCCTTTGCTTGAAGTTAAAAAGCAGGAGTTGACTCAAAAGTTAAATAATCCTAATTTAAATTACGAGGAAATTATTGCTATCAGTGAGGACTTATCTAAAGTAAATGAAATGCTTGAAACTGCTGAATTAAGATGGCTTGAGCTAAGCGAAAAGCAATAATTAACATTATTACTGCCATATACAAATGAGGCCTAAGTATATGCAAAATGAGGCCTAAGTATTTTCTTTAATATGATGATTGGTTTTAATATTGGATATGTTCTATAACCAATAAAACAATTATCTATGAAACCAATTGAAAGAATTGCAATGTACCTACAGTTTAGGTCAATCTCACCTCATTCCTTTGAAAGAAATATTCATTTATCCAATGGGTATTATTCAAAACAACTTAAAAACCTGGGTTCAGTTGGGTCAGACATCTTAATTAAAATTCACAACTACTTTCCTGAACTCAATATTTTATGGGTATTAACTGGTGATGGACAAATGATTCTTGATGGAAGTTCAATGAATAGGGTTAGGCCCGATGACTTTACCATAAGATATGAATCGGAGAGTAAAAAATTAAAAAACCTAGAATCCGATTTAGAACGTTTAAATATTTTAGTAAAAGACAAAGAAAAAATTATTGGATTGTATGAATTTATGTTAAGCAATACCAATCACACCAGCACTATTGCAGATATTAGATAATTATTAAGTTAATTGCCTAAAAAAAGCCCCATTAAGTATTTTACCTAATGGGGCTTTTTGTATTTTAAGTTACTAAATATGTATTTGCTTACAATTAGGCGTAGGATGCAACTGGCTCACAAGTACAAATTAAATTGCGATCACCATGTGTATTATTTACTCTTGCCACAGTTGGCCAGAATTTATTTTGTTTTACATAAGGTAATGGGAAAGCAGCAACCTCTCTTGAATAAGCATGCGCCCAATTATCTGCACAAATAACATTTTGAGTATGTGGTGCATTTTTTAATGGGTTATCTACTTTATCCATTTGACCATTTTCAATTGCTATTATTTCGCTGTGTATGCCAATTAATGCGTCGCAAAAACGATCTAATTCTGCCTTATCCTCACTTTCGGTTGGCTCAATCATTATAGTGCCTGCTACAGGGAAACTCATAGTTGGCGCGTGAAAACCATAGTCTATTAAACGTTTAGCAACATCTTCGGCTTCAATACCAGCACTTGCTTTAAATGGTCTAAGGTCAATAATAAACTCGTGTGCACAAGTGCCATTTTTTCCTGCGTATAAAATAGTATAATATTTTTCAAGTCTCGACTTCATATAATTCGCATTCATAATTGCATATGCAGTTGAAAGTGTTAAACCTTCTGCACCTAGCATTTTAATATATGCGTAACTAATTAATAAAATACTTGCTGATCCTATTGGTGCAGCACTTACTGCATTTTCGCCATCCCCATTGTTAAAATGACCTGGTAAATATGGAGCTAATTTATCATTCACACAAATAGGTCCCATGCCAGGGCCGCCACCGCCGTGCGGAATTGCAAATGTTTTGTGTAAGTTTAAATGACAAACATCGGCACCAATATTTCCTGGACTAGTTAATCCAACTTGGGCATTCATATTTGCACCATCCATATATACTAAACCACCTAAATCATGAATGGTCTGGCATATATCAATAATGGTTTCTTCAAAAACGCCATGTGTACTTGGATAAGTAACCATTAAGGCGCCTAAATTATCTTTATGCTCGGTTGCTTTTGCTTTTAAATCTGCAAAATCAATATTTCCAGCAGCATCACATGCAACTACCACTACTTTAAAACCTGCCATAACCGCACTAGCAGGGTTGGTACCATGTGCACTAATTGGAATTAATACAATATCTCTGTTGGTTTGGTTGCGTGCTTTATGATAAGACCTGATAGTTAATAAACCAGCATATTCGCCCTGTGCACCGCTATTAGGTTGTAAACTACAAGCAGTAAAGCCAGTGGTTTCACATAAATACTTACTAAGTTCTGCTGCTATCTCCTGGTAACCTTTAGTTTGATTACTTGGTGCAAATGGGTGCATGTTACTAAATGCAGGCCAACTTACTGGAATCATTTCAGTAGCTGCATTTAATTTCATGGTACAACTTCCCAAGCTAATCATACTTGTATTTAAGGACAGGTCTTTATTTTCAAGTTGTTTAATATAACGCATCATTTGAGTTTCACTATGATGGGAATTAAAAACAGGGTGTAATAAATATTTAGATGTTCTTACAAGACTTAATTGAATATTTGCATTTTTTACAGCAGCATTGGTAGCATTTGCTTTTTTGCCCGTTAATTTTTCAAATAAAGTAACAATAGCATGTATATCTTGAGCAGAGGTTGTTTCGTCAATTGTAATTCCTACTGATCCGTTTTTAAAATAGTTAAAATTAATTTGAGCCTCGCTAGCTAGTTTATTTAAAGCAGCACTATCAAATCCACTTATATTTAACGTATCAAAGTAAAATGTATTATTTTGTTGAATACCAATTGATTGAAGTTGTTGATCCAAGCTTTGAGCAAGACCATGTACTTTTTCTGCAATTTTTTTAATGCCATTAGGACCATGGTATACAGCATACATCACGGCCATATTAGCTAGTAATGCTTGTGCGGTACAAATATTTGATGTTGCTTTTTCACGTTTAATATGTTGCTCGCGAGTTTGTAATGCCATTCTTAAAGCACGGTTTCCTTGAGCATCCACACTCACGCCAATTAAACGACCTGGCATCCCTCTTTTAAATTCATCTTTGGTTGCAAAGTAAGCAGCATGAGGTCCGCCAAATCCCATTGGAACGCCAAAGCGTTGTGTATTCCCAACTGCTACGTCCGCATTTAGCTCACCTGGGCTTTTTAATAAAGTAAGTGATAAAATGTCTGCAATTAAAATTACAAGACCGCCAGAAGTATGCACATTATTAATAAATGTTTCGTAGTCCTCAATTGAACCATTGCTGTTTGGATATTGAATAATGGCACCAAAGTAACTATTGTCAATATTGGATGATTGAAAATCGCCCTCTACTAATTCAATGCCAATTGGATTAGCTCTTGTAACTAATACATCCTTTGTTTGTGCAAATATATTTGCATCAACAAATAATTTGGGTTGCGTGATATTGTCCCCTTTATTCACATGGTTAAATATCATTGCCATGGCTTCGGCAGCAGCTGTTGCTTCGTCAAGTAAAGATGCATTTGCAATTGGAAGTCCTGTTAAGTCGGACACCATTGTTTGGTAGTTTAATAAACTTTCTAAACGACCTTGAGCAATTTCGGCTTGGTAAGGAGTGTATTGAGTATACCAACCTGGGTTTTCAAAAATATTTCTAAGAATTACACTTGGCGTTATTGTGCCATAGTAACCTTGTCCAATAAAATTTTTGGCAACTATGTTTTTTGACCCAACTGCTTGCAAAGCTTGTAACATTTCAAACTCGGACAAGCCTGTTGGAATATTCATTGGCTGTTTTAAGCGAATATTATTAGGAACTGTTTTTTCAATTAATTCATTTAAGGATTTTGCACCAATGCTTTCTAGCATTTTTTGAGTATCGGCATCACTAGGGCCAATATGTCTTTTGATAAACTCTGCTCCACTTGTACTTGATTGCAACATAAAAGAAGGTTTTAAATGGCCACAAATATACTTAATTATCAAGGCTTAATGAAAGCGAATAAAGTGGGTGGGGAAAGGTTGTGGATGACCCATAAAATAGGTACCTTTGAGCTAGTTATGGCCCCATCTGTTGAACATTTATACGAAACTCCTGCCCCAGAGATACTCAAAAAGTTTCAAAACTTTTTGAAACGAGTGGATAAACGCGTTATTTTAAAACAATTGCCAGATTTGCATGATGCGGCTTTTGAAAAAATAAACTGTTTAGATTGCGCAAGGTGCTGCAAAAATTATTCACCACGCTTTAAAATGCCCGATATTAAGCGCATTAGTAAGGCTATGGGGATGAAGGAAGTAGCCTTTATTGAAAAATATTTATCTATGGACAATGAGGGGGATTATGTTGTAAAAACAAAGCCATGTCCTTTTTTGGACACCGATAATACTTGTAGTATTTACGATCATAGGCCTACGGATTGTGAAAGGTTCCCTTATACCGACGAAGATGTTTTCTTTAAAAGAGATAAAATCACCATGAAGAATGCAGAATTCTGTCCAGCAGTGCATGATGTTATGATTGGACTGTTAGCGAAATAAAATTAGTTACTGCTGATAAATAATTGCAAATACTAATATTCCATTTTACGTAAACTAGGTGCTTTAAACCAAGTAACAAATACAACTAGTAAAGTCATACTACCTCCAAATACAACGGATGGAATTACGCCCATTAATTTAGCAGCCACACCACTTTCAAATTGACCTAATTCATTGCTGCTATTTATAAACATGGAGTTTACGCTCATTACCCTGCCGCGCATATGATCGGGGGTTTTTAATTGTACAATGGTGCCTCTAAATATCATACTAAACCCGTCTAAAATTCCACTAATAACGAGTGCTATAAATGAGATCCAAAATATTTTAGAAAGTGCAAACACGATTATACATACTCCAAACCCGGCTACTGCAAGTAATAGTTTTTTTCCTTGACCGGTTTTAACAGGGAATATGGTAATTATTAAAATAATTAAAATTGCACCAATGTCAGATGCCGCATTTAACCATCCAAAACCAATAGGCCCTACTTTTAAAATATCCTTTGCAAATACGGGAATCATGGCCACAGCACCGCCAAATAAAACGGCAAATAAATCCAGTGAAAGCGCACCCAATACTTCCTTGGTATTAAATACAAATCGCAAACCTTCTTTAACACTTTCCATTGGTTTTTGATCCACAATAATATCGGCGTGTGGGGGTAATGGGTTTATTTTAGAAATAAAAATGAATCCTAAACTTACAAGTATAACAACCAAAACTAAAGCACCAGTTTGTCCAAATCCGGCAATGATAAATCCTACAATGGCATGTCCCAAAATAGAGGCAGTAAGCCAAATACCTTGACTCCAAGTAGTTGCATTTTGTAATAAATGTTTAGGAATAATTGCACCTACAATAGTCCCAAAACTAGGCCCAGTAAAGGATCTTATAATACCGGTACAAAAAATTAAAAAGTAAATACAAATTGCAATGACTAGTGTTGGATGATTATTTGCATGATCTGTTTTGTCATTAAATATAGATAGTGCAAGTAAACCAGCCGCACAAATCAAATAACATATTACACCTCTAAGTAATAGTTTTCTTTTTTCGCTAATATCAATTACATGTCCCGCATATAAGGAAAGTGACACGGCTGGTATTACTTCCGCAAGACCAATAAGTCCAATGGCAAAAGGCTGGTTTGTTAATTCATAAATCCACCAGCCAACTAAAGTGCCCATCATTCTTAAACCCATGATAAATAAAAACCTCCCCAACATTAAATTTCTAAACTCTGTTACTTGCAGCGCCCCAAATGAATTTTGTTTAATGTTAGCTTGTTCATTTTGCATAATACTAAATTAAGGTAAATTAAAATAATGCTGACCGTCCTCTAAATCCTTATCCAAGGCATCGGTAATTACTTTAAAATGTGCCTCATTGTATAGGAAATCGGCATTACTAGCGTCTATAAATAGGGTTTTTATATTATGCTGCTTTATGTAGCTGGTATAAGTCTCCTGAATCTTAAAGAGGTACTCGTCAGGGATGGCTTGTTCAAATTTGCGGTTACGTTTTTTGATATTGCCTTGAAGTTTATTTACAGGAGCGTGCAAGTAAATTAAAATATCGGGTGGGGTAAGTTGCTGATAAAAAACATCGAACATTTTTTGATACAATCTAAATTCTTCTTCGGGTAAATTTACTTTTGCAAATAATAAACACTTTGTAAAAATATAATCCGAAATGGTCACTTCTTGAAACAAGTCTTTATTTTTAATGAGCTCTTGTTGTTGCTTAAAACGTTCTGCTAAAAAAAATAGCTCTAATGGAAATGCATATTGTTTTGGATTCTCATAAAATTTTGTCAAAAAAGGATTTTCGGCAAATTCCTCTAATACCAACTTTGCATTATAATGTTGTGATAATAAATGTGACAGCGTAGTTTTCCCCGCACCAATATTCCCCTCAATTGCTATAAAACGATAATTCATAATTTTCTCTATTCTACTTGATCAAATATAGTAAGCCAGGTGCTTAGAAATCTCTTTTTTTATACACAGCAAGAGAATCTCCACATTCTTTCAACAATAATGTGTTTGATTTATTTAAAACGGGATGAATGAAGTTAGGGTCTATTTCTACGAGGGGCATTAATACAAATTTCCTATCAAAAATTTTTGGATGCGGGATGGTTATTAAATTATTGGAAATAACCTCGTTATTAAAATAAATAATATCTAAATCAATTGTTCTTGGACCCATATTTTCGGTGCGCACCCGTCCCATTTTGGATTCAATGGCTAGTAAAAGATGCATGATTTGGTTGGCATTAAAACTTGATTCCAATAATATTGCTTGGTTTAAAAAGCTAGGCTGGTTGGTGTTGCCCCAAGCAGCAGTTTCGTATACCGAAGATTTTTTTTGGATAGGCCCAATTGTTTGCTCTAAGTAGTTAATGGCTTTATTCAAATTTGCCATTCGATCGCCCATATTGCCACCTATCAAGAGGTATACTTTATTCATAGAAGGATTATAAAAGTAGCTCAAATATCCATAATTTTACACTGTTACCCTATTTTAGTTTCCGCTATTTTAGTGGTATTCTTTTTACCTTCAATTTAATACATGAAAAGTTTTTTTAAAATTGTTTTTGCAAGCTTATTATCGCTCATCATATTTACTTTACTTGGTTTGTTTGTTTTAGTTGGTGTTGCATCTTCGTTTTCCAATGAAGAACCAAAATTGGTTGCAACTAATTCGGTATTGGTTTTAGATTTATCAGAAGATTTTCCAGAGCAAACAAAGTCGGATGCGTTTTCAGAATTGATTAATAAGAAAAAAGGCAAAGTGCCAAGTTTGTCGGAGCTAATAGCTTTAATTAAACATGCAAAAACCGATTCTGCAATTAAAGGTATTTATATAAAATGCCAACAAAATCCAAATGGGTATGCTGCTTCCGATGAAATCAGAACTGCCTTAATTGATTTTAAAAAATCAAATAAATTTATCGTTGCATTTGGAGAAACAATTACGCAAAAAGGGTATTGGATTGCAAATGTGGCAAATCAAATATACACCCATCCTCAAGGTGGGCTAGAATGGGCTGGTTTTTCTTACGAAACCATGTTTTTGAAAGGACTTTTAGATAAATTAGAAATTCAGCCTCAGGTTTTTTATGCAGGAAAATTTAAAAGTGCAACCGAACCTTTTAGATACACCGAAATGTCGCCTGCCAATAAACTACAAACCAGTGTTTGGTTAAATGGAGTATACAATAGTTTTATTCAGGGCGCTGCGCAGCAAAGAAGTTTAAATGCCGATACTTTAAAATATATTTCTGATAAAGGACTTGTACAAAACGCAAAGGATGCGCTTAAATATAATTTGGTAGATGGTCTTTTTTATGATGATCAGGTTAAAAAAGTAATTGCACAAAAACTACGTATTTCAAAATCACAGGATATCTCGTTTTTAAATTTTAACGATTACGCTTCCTCGGTTGCAATTAGAGGATCTGGTTCTGGTAAAATTGCTATTATATATGCCGACGGCGATATTGTGATGGGTAAAAGTCAAAACAATAGTATTGCCAGTGATGACTACAGGGTGTTAATTCAAAAATTAAGAAACGATAAAAATATAGATGCAGTAGTACTTAGGGTTAATTCACCTGGGGGTAGCGCACTTGCCAGCGATATCATTTGGAGAGAATTAGATTTATTAAAAAAAGAGAAACCTTTGGTGGTAAGCATGGGAAATTATGCTGCTTCTGGTGGTTATTATATTGCTTGTAACGCAGACAGTATATTAGCGGATGCCAATACCATTACAGGCTCTATTGGTGTTTTCTCGGTGATTCCTAACATTAGCAATTTCATGAAAAATAAATTAGGAATTACATTTGATCGAGTAAATACAAGCACTTACGCCGATGCTCCTTCTGCTACTAGGGCATTAAATGCAACAGAACAAAAATTTATTCAAGCAGGTGTAGATAGTATTTATAATGCTTTTAAATTAAGGGTTGCACAAGGAAGAAAAAAATCAATTGACTATATTGATACTATTGCACAAGGTAGGGTATGGATAGGGGCCGATGCTGTAAAAGTGGGTCTGGTTGATAAAATTGGAAATTTAAATGATGCAGTTGCAACAGCAGCAAATATGGCTCACTTAAAAGGCTATTCCATCAAATTCTATCCAGAACCAAAATCATTTATCGAAGATTTAATAGAAGGCTATGAGGATAAAGTAAAAACAAAAGCAATTAAAGAAGAACTTGGCGTAGAGAGTTGGCAGTCGTTTCAATATTTAAAATCTGTAAAACAAATGATGGGGCAACCTCAAACTCGATTGCCTATATTTGTAGTGAATCATCCTTAATAAATATGCAGCAATATAGTCAGTTAAAAGCAATGCTTGCCATTACCAAGGCAAGTTTAAGGTCCATTTCAAGAAGCCCTTCGGCCATTGTTTTTAGTATTGCATTTCCTTTAATTTTTATTTTGGTCTTTGGGTTTATGAGCAGTGGTGGTAATATTAATGTAACCGTTGCTTTAAATAGTAAGGCCGATACCAATAATATGGTATATCAAAGTATAAAGCAAATCCCCGGATTGAAATTTGTTAAAGGGGATACCCTTAAAATGAAAAACGAACTTTCAAAAGGACGTATCACTGCCATCATTAATATTCAAAAATCCAATAATCCTAGCGCACCTTATATTATTAACTTAACGAGTTCAGAGGCGGCCAATCCGCAAAATGTGCAATTGGTAAAATCAATTTTAAATTCAGTGATTGGGAAAATTAATGCAGCAAGTTTTCCCAATGCACCCACCATTGCAGTTGTTAATAATACAGTAGAGCAGGTTCCTGGAAGAATATACCGTACCATTGATTTTATTTTACCTGGTCAAATGGGGTTTTCATTATTAAGTTCGGGCATTTTTGGAGTGGCATTTGTGTTTTTTAATTTAAGACAGCAGTTAATTTTAAAACGATTTTACGCTACACCAATAAGAAGGCTATACATTATTTTAGGAGAAGCATTTAGTAGGGTTATATTTCAATTACTAACTGCTGTAGTGATTATTGCAATTGGACATTTTGCTTTTAATTTTACTTTGGTGCACGGATGGAGTACGTTTTTAAGTATTATGGCATTAAGTTTTATAGCACTGGTTTTGTTTATGGGCTTTGGATTTATTGTTAGTGGTGTTGCAAAAAACGAGAGCACCATTCCACCATTAGCAAATATATTTACACTACCACAATTTTTATTAGCAGGTACTTTTTTCTCCATTGATAATTTTCCTACTTGGATGCAGCCTTTTTGTAAAATATTACCATTGACACATTTTAACAATGCCATGCGGGATATTTCGTTTGAGGGGAATAGCTTGTTGGACTCATGGGGTGATATCTCTATTTTATTTATTTGGATACTAGTGGTGTATGCCATTGCCTTTAAAACTTTTAAATGGGAATAAATGCGTTTAATTAAATTAATTATAATAAGCCTACTTGTATTAGGAACTATTGTTACTGGAATTTCGGCCCTGTTTCCTAGTACTGTAATAGTTTCTAGAGCAATGGAAGTTGGAGCTAATAGAGCACAAATTCAACATTATGTTAGTGATTTAAACGAATGGAAAAATTGGATGAGCGATTGGAAAGAAAACAAAGCCCAGTGGAAGGATAGTACTTTATATATAGGCACGCAAACAATAAAATTAGCGGACAAGTCCGACAGTTCTGTTAGTTTTAATTGGGTTGCCACTGGCCAAAGGCCATACCTTGTTAAATTTGAATGGATCCCTTTGCAAACAGGCATATATGTTATTCATTGGTCATTTGAACAACATGTAAAATGGTATCCTTGGGAAAAATTTCAAACACTTTTAAATGAAAAGGTATTGGGCTATAAAATGGAAATGGAATTGGCTAGTTTGCGTGATTTATTACTAGAAGAAAGTAATAAATAATTTGCCCAACTAGGTATGTTTGAAATCCAAGAAACTATTTTTCTTGCTGTTGCTTCAGGTAATTAATATTCCTTTGAATACCTCTTAGTTTTGCCCTCAATAATGGTGACTTTTTAAATCTTGCTTTAAAGGTAGTTTCTTCTATTTTTAACCAATCATTAGACTTCATTTGAAGCAACCCTGTAAGTGGTTTAAATTTATTTTCATGATGTGGCTTGCTAAAACTATTCCATGGGCATACGTCTTGGCATATGTCACATCCAAAAGCCCAATTTTCAAATGATTTATTGGAATCAATTGTATCTTTTTTTTGTTCAATGGTAAAATAACTTATACAGTGATTTGCCTCAATAGTTTTATTTGGGAGTATGGCTTGTGTTGGGCATGCGTCTATGCATTTAGTACAACCACCGCAATAATCCTTAGGCATAGGGGTGTCGTAAATTAATTCCAAATCCACAATAAGTGTTGCAATAAAAAAGAAACTTCCTTCCTTATGCCTTATTAAGTTTCCATTTTTTCCAACCCATCCAGCACCCGATAATTGTGCCCAGGACCTTTCTAAAACTGGAGCTGAATCCACAAAGCCTCTACCTTCAATAGGACCAATCATGGAACGCATGGTGTCTAAAAATTCAAATAACTGTTGCCTTATTACTTCGTGGTAATCTTCACCGTAAGCATACTTTGCAATTTTAGCATCCTGTGCTTCTGCTATTGTTAATATATCCTTTGATGGATAATAATTTTTTAAAAATGTAATGACCGATTTAGCTCCTGGGACTAACTTCCTTGGATCTACTCTTAATTCAAAATTATTTTCCATGTAAGCCATGTCGCCATGAAATCCTTTTTCAAGCCATTGTTCCAAACGTTTTGCATCCTGGGTAAGTTCCTTTGCCATTGCAATACCACAATAGTCAAAGCCCATTTGCTCGGCAAGCTCCTTTATAAACTGTGTATTTGAAAATTCATTCACGCTGTAAAAATAGCAGAAAAACCTTATCAGGACTGACTTTTATTCCGTTTTCAAGTATATTATGTGACATTATAACTTAAATCATAGATTGGCGCTTGTTTTGCGCATACCTTACTATAAATAAACAATACTATGAATTTAAATCAATATACCATTAAAGCCCAAGAAGCTATTCAAGCTGCTCAACAATTGGCTTATAACAATAGCAATGCATCCATTGAAACAGCACATGTGTTAAAAGCCATTTTATTAGACAAAGACAGTTCTACCGAGTTTTTATTAAAAAAGAACAACGTAAATCCAGTTCAGGTTTTACAAAAAATCGAGGAGTTAATTACAACACTTGCCAAACAACAAACAGGTGAGCCTGCTTCTAATGTGAGCAGAGATTTAAACGCAGTATTACTAAAAGCAAACGGTGCATTAAAAACTTTTAGTGATGAATTTGTAACAGTAGAACATATTTTAATAGCAATTTTACAAGTAAACGATGCTTCGGGTAAAATTTTAAAAGATGCAGGATTAACTGAAAAAGGGTTAGTTGCCGCCATTAAAGAATTAAGAAAAGGGGAGACTGTGAATTCTGCGACACAGGAAACACAATTTCAAGCACTTTCTAAATATTCAAAAAATTTAAATGAGTTAGCCAATAAAGGGAAATTAGATCCCGTGATTGGCCGCGACGAAGAAATAAGAAGAACATTGCATATTCTTTCACGCCGTAGTAAAAATAATCCCATTTTAGTGGGTGAACCTGGAGTGGGTAAAACTGCTATTGCAGAAGGGTTGGCCATGCGAATTGTAAATGGCGATGTACCAGATAATTTAAAGAGTAAAATTATTTATGCTTTAGATATGGGGCAATTAATTGCGGGTGCAAAATATAAAGGAGAATTTGAAGAGCGCTTAAAGGGAGTAGTGAAAGAAGTTGCTGATAGCGATGGAGAAGTTATTTTATTTATTGACGAAATACATACATTGGTTGGAGCGGGTGGTGGTGAAGGCGCCATGGATGCAGCTAATATTTTAAAACCAGCGCTTGCAAGAGGAGAGTTAAGAGCTATTGGTGCGACTACTTTGGCGGAATATCAAAAGTTTTTTGAAAAGGATAAAGCCTTAGAGCGTCGTTTTCAAAAAGTAATGATAGATGAACCAACAAAAGAGGATACTATTTCTATTTTAAGAGGATTAAAAGAGCGTTATGAAACGCACCACCATGTTCGAATTAAGGATGAAGCAATTATTGCCGCTGTTGAGCTTTCTAGCAGGTATATTACCGATCGTTTTTTACCTGATAAAGCCATTGATTTAATTGACGAAAGTGCTGCTAAGCTTAGACTGGAAATGAATTCTATGCCAGAAGAGTTAGATACTTTAATGCGCCAAATTAGACAATTAGAAATTGAAAGAGAAGCTATTAAAAGAGAGGATAATCCGGATCAGTTAAAAGCATTAAATATTGAAATAAGTAACTTAACGGTACAACAGGATACTTTAAAGGCAAAGTGGACAAGTGAAAAAGAAATAGTTGATAAAGTACAAAAAGCTAAATCGGAAATTGAAAAATTAAAACAAGAGGCCGAGGTTGCAGAACGCAATGGTGATTACGGTAAGGTTGCTGAAATAAGATACGGTAAAGTAAAACAAGAGGAAGAAAATTTAGAAAACTGCACTAAGGAATTAAATGAGTTAGGCACAAATGAAAAGCGTTTAATGAAAGAGGAGGTTGACGCCGAAGATATTGCAGAAAATGTAGCCAAGGCAACAGGTATTCCTGTTAGTAAAATGATGCAATCTGAAAAAGAAAAGTTGTTGAATTTGGAGGAAGAATTGCATAGACGCGTAATTGGTCAAGAAGAAGCCATTACTGCAGTATCGGATGCCATTAGAAGAAGCAGGGCTGGACTTCAGGATCCCAAAAAACCTATTGGCTCTTTTATATTTTTAGGAACAACAGGCGTGGGTAAAACCGAGCTTGCAAAAGCATTAGCTGAATATTTATTTGACGACGATAGCATGATGACCAGAATTGATATGAGTGAGTACCAAGAAAAACATTCGGTTTCAAGACTAGTGGGAGCGCCTCCGGGATATGTAGGTTATGATGAGGGTGGTCAGTTAACCGAGGCGGTGCGTCGTAAACCTTATAGTGTGGTGTTATTGGATGAAATTGAAAAAGCACATCCAGATGTTTGGAATATTTTATTGCAAGTATTAGATGACGGACATTTAACGGACAATAAGGGCAGAACCGTGAATTTTAAAAACACCATCATTATTATGACTTCTAATATTGGAAGTCACATAATTCAGGAAACTTTTGAAGGGGTCACGGATAAAAATTTAGAAGCTAAGATAGAAAAGTCAAAGACCGAAGTGATGACTTTGTTAAAACAAACCATTCGTCCTGAGTTTTTAAATAGGGTGGACGAGATTATTATGTTCTCACCATTGTTACAAAAACAAATGGCCGCAATTGTTAAAATTCAATTAAACAATTTAAAACATTTAGTGGCCGAAAATGGAAT
Organism: Bacteroidota bacterium; assembly: GCA_947456625.1. Classification (GTDB taxonomy): domain Bacteria; phylum Bacteroidota; class Bacteroidia; order Chitinophagales; family Chitinophagaceae; genus Sediminibacterium. Next base: position 106,903 of record CANGQJ010000005.1, on the reverse strand, counting down.
GCAAATTGAATTCAGCGATTACTTAATTGACTTTTTATCCGAGCAAGGGTTTGATATGCAATTTGGGGCAAGGCCTTTAAAGCGACTTATCCAAAAAATGGTAGTCAATGAGCTTAGTAAAAAAATATTAAGTGGAGAAATAGACAAATCCAAAAAAGTGTTAATTGACATTTTTGACAGTGTCATTGTTTTTAGGAACGAAGTGTAAATTATTAAGGCCCTATCCATTTCAGGATGGGGCTTTTTATTGTATATTTACGGCATTATGGCAACAAATAACAGAAAAGCAGCAGTAGGATTTATATTTCTTACTTTATTAATTGACGTCATTGGCTTGGGAATAATTATTCCTGTAATGCCTCAACTTATAAAGCATTTGTTAGGCACTGACGATATTAGTAAAGTGTCTATTTATTCTGGAGCACTTACGTTTTTGTATGCTAGTATGCAATTTTTATTTTCTCCATTAATTGGAAGTTTAAGTGATAAATATGGCCGACGTCCAGTGCTTCTTTTTTCACTTTTAGGATTTGGTTTAGATTATTTGTTCTTGGCATTTTCTCCAACCATTTGGTTTTTATTTATAGGAAGAACTATTTCAGGTATTACCGGAGCAAGTTTTACAACAGCTTCCGCCTATATTGCCGATGTGAGTGATGATACTAACCGTGCACAAAACTTTGGTATGATTGGCGCTGCATTTGGAGTAGGTTTTATTATTGGTCCAATGCTTGGCGGTTTTTTAGGTGAGATTAACGCAAGGCTTCCTTTTATTGTTGCTGCCAGCTTGGCTTTATTAAATGCTTGTTATGGATATTTTGTTTTACCTGAATCCCTGGCAAAAGAAAATCGCAGAGCCTTTGATATTAAAAGAGCAAATCCACTTGGTGCTTTGGGTCATTTAAGAAAATATCCTGCAGTTTCGGGTTTAATTTTTTCTTTAGTGCTTATTTATATTGGAGCACATGCGGTTCAAAGTAACTGGAGTTTTGCAAATATTGAAAAATTTCATTGGAGTCCAAAAATGATAGGCGTTTCACTTGGCGCTGTTGGTTTATTAGTTGGAATAGTACAAGGGGTATTAATCCGATTTATTAATCCCAAATTGGGAAATGAAAAAAGCGTTTATATAGGTATTGCCTTATACGCATTAGGATTATTTTTATTTGCATTTGCAACTCAATCTTGGATGATGTTTGTGTTTTTAATTCCATATTGTTTTGGAGGAATTTCTGGCCCAGCACTTCAGTCTTTAATTTCCGTTCATGTGCCAAAAAATGAACAGGGTGAACTGCAAGGGTCGCTTACAAGTATTATGAGTGTTACTTCCATTGTTGGTCCTATTATTATGAATGGATTATTCTCCTACTTTAGTAATAGAAATAATGGCTTTTATTTCCCTGGTGTTTCTTTTTTAATGGGTTCTATTTTAATGCTAACAAGCGCAATCATTGCGTATTCGGTACTAAAACACGACCCAATTGCTAAAGAGCACGAACCAAAGCAGTAGTTTTGCCAATTTAATGCCCATTGCTTGCTATATTTGTGACCTAATTAAAGCAGCATATGACGCAATTAATGAAACAGTTACATGAGACTACTGGCTTTATTCAGTCTAAAGTAAAACAGACCGCAAGTACCGCTATTATTTTAGGCAGCGGCTTGGGTAATTTAGCTACAAAAATTATTGTTGATTTTGAAATTCCATATAAGGATATTCCACATTTTCCTGTGAGTACCGTTGAAGGCCATAAAGGGCGTTTAATTTTAGGTTCATTAAATGGAAAACCTGTTTGGGTAATGGAGGGTCGTTTTCATTTTTATGAAGGGTATACTCCAGAACAAGTTGTTTATCCTGTTCGTGTTTTAAAATTATTAGGGGTGCAAAATTTATTGTTGTCTAATGCAGCTGGCGGAGTAAATCCAGATTATGAAGTAGGTGATTTAATGATTTTAAAAGATCATATTAGTTTGTTTACTATTAATCCATTAATAGGCAAAAACGAGTCTGATTTAGGAACCAGATTTCCAGACATGAGTGAGCCTTACGCCAATATCTTTATTCAAAAAGCAAAAGCAATTGCAGCTAGCAATAGTATTAAATTGCATGAGGGTGTTTATGTTGGTGTTACCGGTCCAACTTTTGAAACAAGAGCTGAGTATAAATTAATTAAAGCGGTGGGAGGTGATGTAGTTGGTATGAGCACGGTTCAAGAAAATATAGCTGCGGTTCACTGTGGCATGAAAGTTTTTGCAGTTAGTGTTGTAACCGATTTAGGCATTAGAGAGGATAACAACGTTATAACACATGAGGAAGTTTTAGAAGCTGCTAATGCTGCCGAGCCAAAACTTACTTTAATATTTAGTGAGTTACTTAAGGAAATCGCTTAATCTGTAATTTAATAATCCATGTTGCGTTTTAAATCATCATTTATTGTTTTTATTACGCTGTTACTTTCATTTAATAAAGTAATGTCCCAAAATTATGGGCAAAGCATGGGTGGCTTTATGCAAGCAGGAGCCAATAGTCAGAGTAATAAAAAAAATGACTCCTTACAACGCCGAGATAAAAATGCAGACTCTATTACTATATATTTTAAATACTACAATAATAATAGTATTCAAAAATTAGATTCTAGCATTAATGATTTTTACGTTCATTATCCTTTGCCTTGGACTTCTTATAATTTAGGAAGTTTAGGAACTGCTACAAAATCATATATTTTTAATGCCAATACCCAGCCAGGATGGGATGCAGGATTTCATGCTTTTGATGCATATAATTTTACATTAGAACAAACTGCTTTTTACCAAACCACGAGACCTTACACCGAGTTTGGTTATTTGTTAGGCGGGAAAGGGGAGCAAATGGTGGAAGTAAAACATACACAAAATAAAACCAATCAATTAAATTTCGCATTTGATTATAGGTTTAGCAATGCACCTGGAAATGTGAAAAATCAAAATTCGAATACCAACAACATGCGCATAACGGCTCACTTTCAGTCTAAGCGTAAAAGGTATGAGTCGTTTTTTGCAATGATATTTAATACAACCGCCTCCTCTGAAAATGGCGGCTTGGTTAAACCAGTGTTGTTAGACAGCTTATCATTAAATGACCCATTTGAACTAGAAACCAGGCTTGGCATAAGCGGTGCCTCCTTTAGAAATCCATTTAATACCAGTATTGCAACAGGGAATACTTATAATAAAAGTACTTTTGATTGGAAACAAACTTATGATTTTGGACAAAAGGATTCTGTTGTGAAGGATACCCTTGTGACACATTTATTTTATCCAAGGTTAAGAATTCAAAACGAGGTTAAAATTCAAGCCAGTTCTTATTCATTTAGCGATGCCAATCCCAATGCGTACAATTACTATCAGTATTTTGGTGTGATGTATGACACTGCTTATAAAGTTAAATTTACAGACAATTGGCGCACATTAACCAACGAGTTTAGTATTGTTAGTTATCCTGAAAAAATGAATAGTAATCAGTTTTTACAAGTTGGAACAGGGTATAGCCAAATGACAGCAAGTTTTAATGGTGTTGATGGCTGGGACAATTATGATATTTATGGGTTTGGCTTATATAAAAATAAAACCCGAAGTCAATTATGGGATTTGGAGGCTTCTGGCAAGTTATACCTTAATGGATTTCATGCAGGCGATTTTAATGCCGGCGCTTCGCTGTATAGGGTATTAACAAAAAAAGAAACATTTGTAAGACTTTCTTTTCAAAATATAAATAGAACACCTTCATTAAATTCTATTGGAGTAACACAGTTTCCAATAGTAGGTTTAAAATCTATTCAGAAAGAAAATGCAACTATATTGGACGGAATAATTGGGAATAGTAATACGGGTTGGAATGCGTCGGCTAGTTATCAATTAATTTCAAATTTTCAATATTACGCAACCGGTTTTAAACCAGTTGTATATAATAATGTTTTAAATTATATAAGAGGACAAATTGAACATAGGGTTGGATTAACTAAACACATTAATTGGTATGATCAAATTACTTTACAAATATTAGATCCTAATGCACCTGTAAATATTCCTTTAATTTTAACAAGACAACGCCTTGCATTTGAAGGTAATTTTTATAAGAATTTATTTTTATCAACTGGTTTAGAGGTCATATATCATACCAGTTATAAAGCAGACGCCTATATGCCATTTACTGGGCAGTTTTACTTACAAAATAGTTACACTACCCAAAATAGGCCTACAGCCAATGCTTATTTAAACTTCATGATTAAAAGGTTTAAAGGGTATGTAAGACTTGAAAATTTAAATACCCTGCTTCCAACAAGCAAAATTTATGGAAATTCCTATAATTTCACAGCACAAAATTACCCAACTGCTGGTTTGTGGTTTAGAGTTGGTATTTGGTGGAATTTTATTAACTAACTTTGATTTTATTAAAATTTGAATGTTATGAAAAAGCAATTTTTATTTTTATCACTTTTGATGATGGTATTTAGTTTGGTTTTTGCACAAACCCCAACCACAATTAAAGTTTCCGGCAATTGCGCTATGTGTAAGAAACATATTGAAAAAGCTGCTAAAGACGCGGGCGCTTCAACTGCTAGTTGGGATAAGGTTTCTAAATTATTAACTGTTTCATTTGACGCAAGTAAAACTTCTTCAGATAAGATCGAAACTTCTATTGCAGGTGCTGGTTATGACACAGAACATAAAATAGCAACCGAGGAAGCGTACAAAAAATTGGACGAATGTTGCCAATACGATCGTAAGACAAAAAAGCATTAAGATTTAAGGCTTATTTAATTGAATAAAGCTCCTTTATTTGGGGCTTTATTTTTTTGGGTGCTTCCAGTTAATTCTTCTGCCTATATAACATTTAATGGTTGTGCCATTGGAGGCATCCGTTAAGCCCTTCCCAATACCAAAGTTAAATTCATATAAAGGATGAAGGAATAAATCCAATGCTAAGTAAAATTGATGTTCTTGGTTTGGTAGTTTAAATGGGTTGAAAATTTTTCCAGTATTTCCATAATATTCAAAGCCAACATTTGCTTTTTTAGAAGCACTAAATGCATATTTTAAATTTGGTTCAAACAAATATTCATTGTTTGTAAAAGAAACTCCAATATTTGGGTTAAAAGAAAGGTAGTGATCACCAATTGTCTTATCTATTATTGGTCTTATCTCTGCTCCCCAATCGTTGTCATTTGAAATAGGGTCAATACTGCATCCAATTTCAGAGGAAAGACTTAGTCCAACTGGCAAACCCCAATCGTCTGGCGCTTTTACCCTAGGTCTTATATTAGAGCCGGTGTATTGTGTTTTCCCATTATTATTGTAAGTAAATACATAAAATCCAAATTCAAAATTTTCACTTATACCAGTAGTAACTTCCAAGGTTTGTAAAAATGGATGGTAGTTGGAATTAAATTTAGGCCCTTTTATAGTGTAATTAGAGTGTAGCTCAATCATGGTAGTATACTTTGGGGTTGTAGCAGATCCGTATACTTGTATTTCATTTGCATCCTGTCCAAAAATGTTGCCACACCATAGCACTGAAAAGGTTATTAAAGTTAGTTTTATTAATGGCTTGAAATGCATTTTAAATATTTTTGTAAAGTTAAGGTTCTGTTCGTAATAATTATGCTTCAAAATAAGCAAGACTGCCGCCTACCCAAGTGGCGTTGGCATTATAAGCTACGCCAATCATTTTACCCTTACTTAAACGAGTTAAATTAAGGGTAGCTTTATATTTTTTGGAGATAGCGTCCCAAAAATAAAACAATCTAATTTCAGTTTTTGCTGGTCCAGATGGCGTTTCAATAGCAGGTGCATAAATTACTTTTTCTTGCAATATCCAGTTTTCAGGATCTGTTATTGCTGTTAAATCCTTTGGAGTAAGATCAATTATAACGCCCTGTCCTGCATAGGAAAACAATGGCTTTAATACATAGTTTTCCAAGTTGTTTGGCAGTAGTTCGACCTCATTTAAAAACTTGCTTTTGGGAACAAATTCTGAATTTAAAAAAGGCATCATAAACTTACTAATTCTATAATAATGATTTGGATGAGTTATCCATTGAACATGTAAGGATTGTAATAGTAATTTAGCTTTATCCTGAATGGCTAGCGGTTGTTTACTTAGCTCATCCCAAACAATTCTATTATAAATACGGTCTACTAAAATTTCTATACCATTTTTAATATAATACAAATGGTTATTTTTTACTATTATATCCGATAAGCAAACAATAGGGATATCTATAAGTTCACTGGTACAATTAAAATCAATTTTTGTTTTTTGATTTTGCGGAAATAGTTCTAGTAGAATTGTTTTTTTTGTTGGATCTGTGCCTTTAATTATGGTATTTAAAAATTGAATATAGCTATGTTCATTATATCCATTTAAATAGGGGCTATAACCATTTGGCAGGTTAAATTCATTTTGATAAGCTCTGTTGTGAAATACTTCAAATCCAAATAAGGAAGGAAATCCTTGTAGTTCAATAAGTTTTGGAGCTAGTTCATTTACTTCATTTTCACAAATTGCAAAATCCATTACAATACAATTGGGCAATTCATTTTCATTTGGGGGTGTTGCAACTTGAGCAAAAGCCCTATTTGTATTTTTTATAAAAGCTGGACTAGTTATATATGAACAAATTTCATCGCCAGCTTTAATTAATTTATTTTTTAGTGACCTGTTTATAAATATCGGTGTCTCTGCAATTCTAAAATCTAATTCGCCATTATTAAGCCTAGCAATATCACTTAACATTGCTTGATATTTGGCTTCTGTAAAATTTTGGTTGTATTTTTTTCTTATAGATGCTATCACGATTCAATTGCTTTATCCAAAAAGTTTGGAATTAAATGGTTAAAGGTTTTTATAATTGGGGAATGTTCATCTAAGTGATCTACAATGCGTGTCCACTTTTCAAGTCCCAGTTCGTTAATAATAGTTTCTTTTGTACTTGCTTCGTTAAAATATACTTTTAGTTCTTTTAATTCAGCTTCGGGATGAAATTGAACACCATACATTTTTTCAGAAAATTTTATTGCCATTATAGCTCTTTCTAAAGCTACAGTAGGTCTCATTTTTTCTAGTGCAATAATTTGCGCCCCCATATTTTTAATATTTTCGTCGTTGGGAGCAATAATTTGGTAAGACCTACTTTCTAAAGCATAAAAAGTTTCTTGTAAATCATTAAAGAGTGCATCCTCAATTAAAGTATGAACAGGAAGAATTCCAATTTGTTTTGATTTTCTCAAGCAAACCTTTCCTAAATTAAAATGTCTGCATGCTAATTGAAAACTATGACAAATTAAAAAAACTGGCTTTTTTAATTGAAAAATATGTGACAGCCATTGAGTATAAGCCTTGTCCCATTTTTCATCTATAGTATCCAATGGGGAGCCTGGACCACCGCTAGCAATATAAATATGAAAATGATCGTCAGGGATTTCGGCCTTACCTCTGGTGTTAAATACCACAATTTCAAGGTTGTATTTTTTTTTAAGATTCCATTGATGAATTACACTATGTATACAACGCATGCCCAAATTTGCAGCGCCGTCATACATGTCAAGTATTGCAATACGTATGGGTAAAGCACCCATTATAGATAACTTAAGTTGGTTTTAGGACTTAATTGTAAAAGTGTTTCATACATAAGCTCAATGGTGTCAACAATATCTTTTTTATGTATCATTTCCACAGTAGTATGCATGTAACGTAGGGGAATTGAAATTAAAACCGATGGGCAGCCATCATTTGCATAAGCAAAACTATCTGTATCGGTTCCAGTGCTACGGCTTAAGGTTCTAAATTGTACTGGTATTTTTTTTGCTTTTGCAGTATCCTCCACTATGGCCAATAATTTATTGTGTATTGCGGGAGCATAAGCAAGTGAAGGACCTTTGCCACATTGAATGTCGCCTTCTATTGCTTTGTTAATCATTGGTGTGTGCGTATCATGTGTCACATCGGTAACAATAGCAATATTTGGTTTAATTCTGCGTGCAATCATTTCAGCACCTCTAAGTCCAATTTCTTCTTGAACTGCATTAACAATATATAAACCAAATGGTAATTTCTTTTTATTTTCTTTAAGTTGTCTTGCTACCTCGGCAATCATAAAACCACCTATTCGGTTGTCAAATGCACGACCAATAATAAAGTCATTTGCAAGTTCGTCAAAACCTTCCTCATAAGTAACCACTGCGCCAATGTGAATGCCTAAAGCCTCCACCTCTTTTTTAGTTCTTGCACCACAATCCAATGTTAAATTTTCTACTTTAGGTTGTGGTTCTTTTTGTTCTGGGTTACTATAGCGAGTATGAATAGCTGGCCATCCAAACACAGCTTTTACAGGACCTTTTTTTCCGTGAATCCAAACTCGCATGCTTGGTGCAATTTGATGATCTACGCCACCGTTTCTTTTTAAATAAATTAGACCTTGATCATTAATATAGTTAACAAACCAACTAATCTCGTCGGCGTGTGCTTCAATAACAACTTTAAAAGGGGCATCTGGATTAATTACTCCAACCGCAGTTCCATAAGGATCGGTAAAGGTGGTATCTACATATTTTGAGATATAGTTTAACCATAATTTTTGACCACTAGATTCAAATCCAACTGGCGAAGGGTTGTTAATATATTCTTTTAAAAAAGTGTAAGCGTTTGCATTAATAAGTTCTTTTTTTGAACCAGATTTACTTGTTTTACTTGTTGCTTTTGCCATAAAATATAGGTTTAATTTATCTAGTGCAAGATACTACATATTGCAAATAAATTTTAGGGTCATTTGATGAGAATATTGATACTTTTGTAAATATGTCAAGTATGCATTTAAAGCCCCCTATAGCTGTTGAAAAACTGTGGAACCTTCCTGCAGAAGAGTTTCTTGATATTGCTAAACAAATTGCTTTATATCAGGCGCAAAATAATCCAGTTTATAACAGGTGGATTACCCTTTCAAACCAAAAATTAGAAAGTTTAGGGCAAGTAAATGCGATACCATTTTTACCTATTTCTTTTTTTAAGAATCAGTCCATTTTTATTGGCGAAAAACCAAGTACTATTTTTGAAAGTAGTGGCACTACCCAGGATGTGGTTAGCAAACATTTTGTGGCAGATACAAATTTGTATGAAACTAGTTTTCTAAAATGTTTTGAACTTTTTTATGGTAGTCCAAGCGAATATTGCATTATTGGATTATTGCCTTCTTATTTGGAAAGAAAACATTCCTCTTTAGTATATATGGTTAATGCTTTAATCCAAAAATCGCAGCATATTAATAGTGGTTTTTACTTAAATGATTTTGAAAAGCTAAACACGGTACTTAAGCAATTAGAAGCTCAAAAAACAAAAACCTGGTTTATTGGTGTGAGCTTTGCCTTAATTGATTTCTCTAATGCGTATAAGCAGAATTTAAAATATACCACTGTAATTGAAACTGGTGGCATGAAGGGTAGAAAAGAGGAGTTGAGTAAAACCGAATTACATGATTTATTAAAACAAAATTTCGGGGTAGCTGAAATTCATTCGGAGTATGGCATGACCGAACTATTAAGTCAGGCCTATTCACTTGGCGGTGGTATATTTAAATGTCCGCCTTGGATGCGCGTTTTGGTGAGTGATCCAGACGATCCTACTTCAATAACATCAAAAGGTAGGGGATTGCTTCATATTATTGACTTAGCAAATATGTATAGCTGCTGCTTTATTGCAACCGAGGACATGGGTGAGGTTTATGAGGACGGCAGCTTTCAAGTGCTAGGAAGGGCAGAGCATAGCGATCGTAGGGGTTGTAGCTTATTGGTAGTTTAAGATTACTTTTAAAGCCTTATCCCTTAATTAACTTTTCAATTTCATTAATAAACAAAGGATTTAAGGAGTAGTTATATTGCCTTTTATCGGCCTTGTCTCTTGTTTTAATAAAAAGTGATTCGGTATTTTGAGTAGACATTTTAAACTTTTGATTAATTTTTAAAAAATGGTCACTTCTACTTTTATTTTGTGTTAATGTATCTTTTTGTTGAACTCCAATAATTTTATTAATTGTCTTAGTAGACACTTCTTCCCCTTTTAAATTATTTTCGTATAAGGTTTCAATTAATTCTTTTTCTACAATATTTAAGGCATTAAAAAAGTTTTGGTATAAAATAGTAGTTACTTCCTTAGGGATACTTTTACGTTTAAAAACATTCCTTCTAATTGTAATAGCTACTAAAAACACCAATAATGCAACAATTAATGTGGTTTTATTTTGGTAATATATCGTACTTACATATTCAACAAAAGAGATATTATTACTATATATGGGTATTGTATTATTATAATCTAATTTGTTTAAATTTAATTTTACCTGGGTCCATTTTAAATCTTCCCCAGATGTATATTTCATAAAATACAAATCATTGCCTAGGTTAAACTGTACACCAAATCGTTGACCATTTTTACTGTCATTGTTATAGAAGCTTAACCATACATCTCTAATTCTGCTGTTTTCAACCGAATTAAAATGCCCCATTTTATTTTCTTCAAAATTGATCCAATAAAAATCAAGTTGACTTTGAAAAATATACAAGTCGTTTATATGAAGATCCATTTCATGAGACCGCTTCCCAATCATGATTTTCTTAAAATCTGGGTTTATTATACCTAACGCAGTCCATTTTCTGGATTGAAAATTATAAACAAAACAACTATCTGTTGCAGCGTTTTCAAAGGAGCTAGGATAATTGGGGTAATAGTAAGAGTTTGTTACATATAGTTTTGGTGTTTTTGCATTTTCATTATAATGTAACACCGCGTCCTGTGTATTGTCAAAAAAACTTTGAACAGCTCTGTTGGACTGCACCAATTCCCATTGCTTGGTTTGGGGGCTATAATAATTCAATATTCCTCTAATTTGCCAAAATCCAATCCCACCATATTGGTATAAGGTGTCTTTTATAAAAAAGTTTTGACTATAAAAGTTCACTCCGGAGTGAACAGTAAGGTCTTTTCTTTCCAAGGAAATGTTCCCATTGGTATTTATAGCCTGGTACAACCTACCCGTTCCAAGTGGTTGTATAAACACTTCCTTGCCTTTTTTAAGAATATTGGAATTGGTAAATAAGCCGTCGGCTAGTCCAAAATTAAAACTATTGTTTACTGTAATTGTGACATTATGAATGGTGTCTTTTAATAAGAATTCTAAAAGTTGTATTTCATGTTTTTTTAATAGGTTACTTTCCTTTTGTGCTTTTAAAGGCAGTAAAGGATAAAAGCAAAATAATATTAGTATTAACTTTTTCATTGAACAGAGTTAGCACAAAAATATAGAAAATATACAATAAGAAATTTACTTATTTGTTTTAAATAGTATAATATATATTATTAATATATAAATAATTGTTTTACAATTTATAGTAATAAATTATAATTTTTCACTTCTTTCTTTATGTAATTTAGAAAATAGCATATATAAATCAGGCATATTTGCCTTATAATTCTAAAAGGCGAAAATATAAATTAAAGAAATATAATATATATAAAAAATATTATCCTTTGGGGGAAGGATAATCGGGGTGGTCGGGACTTGTCCTTGTCACCCCAACTTTTTTTATAAGCAGTACCCCTATGATCACTAACACAGTTCCAAATAACTGTTGCCAAGTGAGCGCCTCTTCTAAGATCCAATTGGCTTGAAATAAGGTGGAAACAGGACCAATGCTTGTAATGATGGCTAAATTATTACTACCCACTCGTTGCATGCCTCTATTAAGTAGGAAACTTGGGATCACAGTTGCAACAAGGGCCAGTGCAATGACATACCATAAAATATTACCAGGAATGTGGTATAAAAAAGGTGTTCCTTGACCAAACCACCTGTTTTGAATGATATAATGTATAAAAATACCCATACTAGCAGCTATCATAGCAATACTGGTATAAGTACTTGCTCCCATAATAGGCACTAATTTCCCAGTTCCAACTAAATAAAATGCATAAGTAATTGCGCAAAGTAAAACCATCACAGAGCCATAAATAAACATGCTCGTGTTTTGCATTAAATGTAATTCCCCCCAATAGGCAATACCTATTCCTAAGTAAGTAATTAAAATGGAACACTTTTGTCTTGTAGTTATTGCTACTTTAAAAATTATTCGGTTTATCATTACGGCTAGCGTAGGGTAAATAAATAAAATAATTCTTTCCATGGCTGCTGAAATATATTGCAAGCCAATAAAATCAAAAAGACTACTTAAATAATAGCCCATTACACCCATAAAAATGGTCCAAAATAAATGGCTACGCTTAAAATTTAACTTAAGCTTAGATTGATTAATTAAAAGAATACATAAATAAAATGGAAATGCTACCAACATTCTTAACATAAGTAATGTGGTAGCATCAATTGCACTTTGCCTAAAACAAAGTTTTATCCAAATAGCTTTTGTAGAAAATAAGATGGTCCCTAAAACAGCTATTAAAAATCCTTGATTATATGATAGTTGTTTTTTTATACAGCTACATTAAAATCTCTTAAGGCATCGTTTAAACTTGTCTTTAAGTCGGTGCTAGGTTTGCGCTTCCCTATAATTAAAGCACAGCTTACTTGATAGTCTCCTGCAGGGAAGCTTTTCTTATAAGACCCAGGTATTACAACGCTTCTGGCTGGAACGCGTCCTTTAAATTCAATAGGTGTGTCGCCACTTACATCTATTATCTTAGTGCTTTTTGTTAATACCACATTGGCACCTAATACTACTTCTTTTTCTAAATGGACCCCTTCCACTACAATACATCTACTGCCAATAAAGCAACCATCTTCTACAATTACTGGACTTGCTTGTAATGGTTCTAATACACCACCAATACCAACACCGCCGCTTAGGTGCACCCCTTTTCCAATTTGAGCACAGCTTCCTACTGTTGCCCAAGTGTCTACCATAGTTCCTTCATCTACATAAGCACCAATATTTACATAGCTTGGCATTAACACTACATTTTTTGCTAAGTAAGCGCCATATCTTGCTACTGCATGTGGCACTGCACGAACTCCTAATTCGGCATAACCCGACTTTAATAACATTTTATCATGAAATTCAAATGGGGCTAATTCCCAAGTTTGCATTTGTTGAATTCCAAAGTACATTAAAATGGCTTGTTTTACCCATTCATTCACTACCCAATCATTTTCGGTTGGCTCCGCAACTCTTAAGCGTCCTTTATCTACTTCTTCAATAACAGCTCTAACTGCATTGCTATAAGTTTCGTCTTTTAATAATGCACGGTCATTCCATGCGGCAAGAATTTTAGTTTGTAAGTCCATTATTTTCTATTTTGGCAAAAATAAGGTTCAGTTGCTATTTATTATTGAATTGTTTTGCACAATAAATGGGTTTTTTTATAACAGGTATTGTTTAATTTGCAGCATGTTTCCTTACGATGACGATATAAATACATGTATTAAAATCCTAAATCAAGGAGGGCTTATTTTATATCCAACCGATACGGTTTGGGGGATAGGCTGTGATGCTAGTAATGAAAAAGCCGTTGGACGTATTTTTGAGCTTAAAAAAAGGGCCGATTCCAAAGCCATGATTGTTTTAGTAGAAAATGAGCGGTCAATTTTAAATTATGTTGCAGTAAATGACTTACTTGTTTTTGATTATATCAAAGGAATTCATAAACCCACTACTGTCATTTATCCTAATGCTAAAAATTTAGCAAGCAACTTATTGGCAAGTGATGGCAGTGTAGCTATTAGGATTTGTAAGGATAAGTTTTGTCAAGAGTTATTATCCAAATTTGGTAAAGCTATTGTGAGTACTTCTGCTAATATTTCAACTTATCCAACACCATTGTGTTTTAATGATATTTCATTGGATATTACCGAAGGAGTGGATTACATTGTAAAATTCAGACAAGACGAAACCGAAATGCAGCAGCCTTCTGCAATTGTAAAATGGGACGATGATGGAAATATAATTATCATTAGACACTAATTTAATCCCATGCAAAAAATTTGTGTCATTCAAACTGCCTTTATTGGAGACGTGGTATTAAGTACATCGCTACTGGAATCACTTCATGATAAATACCCTAATGTAAAACTAGATATTATTGTAAGAAAAGGGAATGAAGGATTATTTATAGGTCATCCTTTTTTAGATCATGTAATTGTTTGGGATAAAAATGACAACAAGTATACTAATTGGCTAAGGATTTTAAGTGCCATTAGAGCTGCAAAATATGATGCGGTTATAAATGTGCAAAGGTATGCTGCCACTGGTTTTTGGACAGTATTTTCAAATGCTAAATTAAAAATTGGCTTTGACAAAAATCCAGTTTCATTTTTATTTACACATAAAATAAAGCATCAGCAAATGCAGGAAGGTTTGCATGAAATTCAAAAAAATCATACTTTACTTACTCCACTAGATAATGGTATATATTTAAAAAATCCTAAGTTATATCCTGCATTAAGTGATTTTGAAATAGTAAAGCCTTTTCAGGATCAAAAATACATTTGTATTGCGCCTGCCTCGGTTTGGTTTACTAAACAATTTCCTATACATAAATGGGTTGAATTTTTAAATGAATTACAATTTGAGGGTAAGGTTTTTATGATAGGGGGGGCTGGAGATAAACATTTAGTCGACAAAATATTAAATGCTTTAAATCCAAAATTTATTCCCATAAACAATTTTGTAAATTTAGCAGGTACGCTTTCGTTTTTAAGTTCAGCAGCTTTACAAAAAGGAGCTATTATAAACTATGTAAACGACTCGGCACCTATGCATTTTTGTAGTGCTGTAAATGCACCAGTTGTGGCTATATATTGTTCCACTATTCCAGATTTTGGTTATGGTCCGTTATCGCAGCAATCCTTTATTGTGCAATCGCAGCAACATTTACCCTGCAAGCCCTGTGGTGTTCATGGGAAAAAAACCTGTCCATTAGGCCATTTTAATTGTGCGCATACCATTACTTCAGAACAATTGCTTGCACCGGCCTTACAAATGAATCAACATTAGTACATTTGCAACTATGCAAATTCAGCTCACCAGCAGAGAGACCGAGTTATTAAAAGGGGTTGCCCAAGCAGCTTCCAGTATTGGCGTGCCCGCATTTGCTGTAGGAGGTTTTGTTCGTGATAAAATATTACATAGGCCTACCAAGGATATAGATATTGTTTGTATTGGTGATGGCATGTTACTTGCACAAAATTTTGCAAAATTATTTCATCCAACTCCACCAGTTTCCTTATTTAAAACTTTTGGAACAGCTCAGGTAAAGTTTGATGATATTGAAATAGAATTTGTAGGCGCTAGAAAAGAAAGTTATGCAAGACACAGCAGAAAACCCGAAGTGGTTCCTGGTACTATAGAGGACGATCAGAACAGACGTGACTTTACAGTGAATGCATTGGCGATTGCTTTAAGTGAAACACAATTTGGTGCTGTGATTGACCCATTTGGTGGACTAGAAGATTTAAAAAATAAAATTTTAAAAACACCTTTAGCACCAGCACAAACTTTTGATGACGATCCACTGCGAATGATGCGTGCCATTCGTTTTGCTACACAACTTGACTTTGCAATTACCCCAGAAACATTTTCAGGGATTCAACAAATTGCAGATCGCATTTCCATAGTGTCACAAGAAAGAATTACGGATGAGTTGCAAAAAATAATGATGACTAAAACCCCGTCAAAGGGTTGGTATTTATTAAGGGATTCGGGTTTATTGCAACATATATTCCCATTATTATTACAACTAGAAGGTGCTGAAACATTAGATGGTATTGGCCATAAAGATAATTTCTCTCATACGCTTCAGGTGCTTGACAATGTGGCGCAAAATAGTAATGATGTTTGGCTAAGATGGGCTGCATTGTTACATGATATTGCAAAGCCAAAAACCAAAAGGTTTGAGCCTGGATTTGGTTGGACTTTTCATGGCCATGAAGTGGTAGGTGCTAGAATGGTACCTAAAATATTTACACAACTAAAGTTACCGTTAAATGAGAAAATGAAAATGGTGCAAAAATTAGTAGGCTTGCATTTACGCCCTATATCATTAACCAAAGAAAATGTAACCGATAGCGCTATACGTAGGCTTTTATTTGATGCTGGAGATGACATTGATTATTTAATGATGTTATGTGCAGCAGATATTACTAGCAAAAATCAACAAAAAGTAAAAAGGTATATACAAGGATTTGAATACGTAAAACAACGCCTTCTGGAGGTAGAAGCAAAGGATAGTATACGAAATTGGCAGCCACCCATTACAGGCGAAATGATTATGCAAATTTTTAATATTACGCCTTCCAAACAAGTTGGGATTATTAAGGATGCTATTAGGGAAGCAATACTGGATGGGGAAATTGCCAACAATCATGATGCAGCTTATGATTTTATGTTGAAAGAAGCTGCCAAACTAGGCTTATTTCCTATAATAAAATAGTAATTTAGCGGTTCAAAATAACGGTATGGCCATATTAAAGTTTAGAGTTTATTGGGAAGAGGACGACGCTATCTACAGAGATATTTTAGTTAAACACACGCAAAATTTTCTTGACCTACATCATATTATTTTAAAGGCTTTTGAATTTGATCAATTGCACGGAGCTACTTTTTTCAGAAGTAATGATGTTTGGAAAAAAGGAAGAGAAATTTCAAAAGAGGTTTATGATAAAGCATATGTAGCACCTCCTTTATTAATGAGTGAAACGGCTATTGGAACAGAAATCATAGATACCAATCAGCACTTTATTTATGTGTATGATTTTGCTAAAGCTTGGACTTTTTTAATTGAGCTAATTCAAGTAATTAAAAATGCAGATGCCGATATGGAGCTTGCCTATCCAGTGGTCTCAAGAATAGAAGGCGTTGGTCCAATGCAATACGGTTCCAAAGGTTTACTTGGTAAAAACTTTGCGGACATTGAGGAAAAATATGATTTATCTGAAGCCAAAGATGGTTTTGGTGAAGAGGGGGAGGAATTGGATGCTAATGAAGATGATGATAATGATGAAACAGATGATGATTCAGATGAAAATGCAGAGGAAAATGGTAGTGGATTTTTAGATGATTCTTTTGAGGCCTATTAGTATACTTGTCTTTTAATTTATAAATTAGTACTTGTTTTAAATCAAACACCTTGCCTGTAACTAAGACAGTATATATTATTGTTGGTCCAACTGCTGTTGGGAAAACTAACTTTGCAATTTTGTTGGCAAAGCATTTAAAAACCCAAATTATTTCGGCCGACGCCCGTCAGTGTTTTAAGGAAATGAATATTGGTGTGGCAAGACCAACAACAAATGAGTTAGCATTTGTATCGCATCATTTTATTGCAAGTCATTCTATTTATGATACCATTAACGCAGCCCTTTTTGAGCAGTATGCTTTAGAAAAAGTAGACGAATTATTTAAAACAAATGAGGCGGTGGTCATGGTGGGTGGAACTGGATTGTATATCAAAGCTTTTTGTGAGGGGTTAGACTCGATACCTAATATTGATTCTGCAATTAGGGAAAACATTATAATTCAGTATGAAAAGTTAGGTTTGAGGTGGTTGCAAAAAGAAGTTTCGGTGAAGGACCCTGCCTATTGGGAAAAGGGGGAGCAACAAAATCCACAACGCTTAATGCGTGCATTAGAAGTGATAATTGGAACTGGAAAATCTATATTAAGTTTTCAAAATAATAATAAAATTAAACGTCCTTTTAAAATAGTAAAAATTGGATTAGAAATGCCCAGGCCCCAATTATATGAACGTATTAATGAGCGAGTTTTAAATATGATTCATGCAGGGCTGGAGCAAGAGGTTAGTGCCCTTATGCCCCATATACATTTAAATGCATTACAAACCGTTGGCTATAGCGAATGGGTTCCCTATTTTAATGGAGCAATTACAAAAAATAAGGTTATAGAGCTCATTCAACAAAATACAAGGCATTACGCTAAAAGACAAATGACTTGGTTTAAAAAAGACGCTGAAATTAAATGGTATCCTGCTTTTACTATAAATTTATTGGAGGTGATTTAGCAAAAATTTGACCTAAAATATTTCATTTTTGTTGCAAATAGGTTTAGTTTTAAGTTTCACTTCATTAAACTTATTTTATGCAGAAAAAAAGTATTCTTTTTTTTATTTGTAGTCTGATATTTAGCAAAAGCATGCTATTTGGTCAAACCATTCAATTTGAAAAATTTACCCTACCCAATGGCCTTAAAGTTATTTTACATGAGGACCATAGTGCACCGGTTGTTGCTGTAACTGCACTTTATCATGTGGGTTCCAAAAACGAGGATACTGCTCGTACCGGATTTGCCCATTTTTTTGAACACCTTTTATTTGAAGGATCTGAAAATATAAAGCGTGGCGAATTTGATAAATATGTTACCAACGCTGGCGGTGTTTTAAATGCAAATACAACACAGGACAGAACTTTTTATTATGAATTGCTACCTTCTAATCAAGTGGATTTGGGTTTATGGTTAGAGAGTGAGCGTATGATGCATGCTAAAATAGAGCAAGTAGGTGTGAATACACAACGCGAGGTTGTAAAAGAGGAAAAACGTATGCGCATGGATAACCGCCCTTATGGTAGTTTCTTAACCGAAATGTTAAAGCGTGCCTATAAAGTACATCCTTACAGATGGGCGCCTATTGGAAGTATGGAACATTTAAATGCAGCGAAATTAGAGGAGTTTATTACTTTTTATAAAACTTATTATGTACCTAATAATTGTGTATTATCCATTGCTGGCGATTTTGATAAGGCCGATTTAAAGAAAAAAATTGAATCTTATTTTGCACCAATTCCAAAAGGGGCTCCTATTGTGAAACCTAATATTATAGAGCCGCCATTGGGAGCTGAGGTAAGAGCAACTATTGAGGACAACGTTCAATTGGAAGGGGTGTTTCAAGCATACCGCGCACCTAAACAAGGAGGTGATGAATACTATGCTTTTAATGTATTATCCAATATTTTATCGGGAGGTGAGTCTAGTAGAATGAATAAAACTTTAGTAGACAATAAACAACTTGCTGCTGCAGTACAGTCGGTTCCATTTTTTAATGAGGACAATGGATTGTTCATTGCACTTGCTATTGCTAATATGGGCGTTAAAGCCGATGTCTTAGAAACGAATATGGATAGTGTAATTAGTGAATTAAAATCGGGCTTAGTAGGGGAGCGTGAGTTCCAAAAAGTAAAAAATCAAATTACTACCGAACTTGTTAAGAGTAAAGCAACCATGGCTGGCATTGCCGAGAACTTAGCTAATTTTGAAGTTTATTTTGGAGATGCCAATTTAGTGAATACCGAGTTAGAAAAATATAATAAAGTAACCAGAGAAGATGTATTAAAAGTGGCAAAGAAATATTTGAATAAAGACAACAGAGTTGTGATTTATTATGTCCCAAAAGCCAAAAGCAAATAACAATACATTAAACTAGACTTTAATTACAATCGTCTTAAATAAATTATATGAAAAAATTACTATACACTTTATTCATTTTGATGCCATTTTTTACAATGGCACAAACAGTTGATAGGACCAAAGCGCCCGCTCCTGGCAAAGCGCCACTTATTCAAGTTGGCAATCCAGTAAAATACACTTTAGCAAACGGATTGCAAGTATTTGTAGTGAAAAATAAAAAACAACCTAGGGTAGCAGCAACCTTAGCACTTGACTTGGACGGTTTTATAGAAGGCGACAAAGCAGGTGTAGCAGGTATGTCTGGTCAGTTATTAAAACGAGGAACAACTACAAAATCAAAAGCAGTATTGGACGAGAATATTGAATTTCTAGGGGGGAGTTTAGAAACTTCAAGTCAAACAGCTTTTGTAAGTGCACTTAAAAATAATTTCGCGCAGTCCTTTGCCTTAATGGCGGAAGTGGTTTTACATCCTGCACTTTCAAATGATGAACTTGAAAAAGTAAAAAAACAAACCTTGTCAGCTATTGCATCTAGTAAAGATAATGCCGATGCAATTGCAAATAATGTTTTAAAGAAATTAGTGTATGGAGCTAGTCATCCTTATGGTGAAATTACAACGGAGAAAACCGTTAATAATGTAAGTCTTCAAGACGTAAAAAACTTTTACAATACGTATTGGAAACCAAATATTGCTTACTTAGTTTTTGTAGGAGATATTGAACCAATAGAAGCAAAAAATTTAGCTGATAAATATTTTGGCAAATGGGCAAAAGGTAATGTAGCTAATGTAAATTTTCCAAAACCTGTTAATCCTGCTCAAACTTATATTGCTATTGTAGACAGGCCTGCTTCGGTTCAAAGTGTTGTGAACGTGGCAACTACGGTAAACTTAGAACAAGGTGGATCTAATGTAATAGCGAGTAATGTGATGAATAATATTTTAGGTGGTGGTTTTTCAGGTAGGTTGTTTAATAACTTAAGAGAAAAGCACGGTTTTACTTATGGGGCTTATTCCAAATTAAATCCAGACCGTCAAGTAGGTTTCTTTTCTGCCGAATCATCGGTAAGAAATGAAAAAACAGATAGCGCTATTCAAGAAATCTTGCATGAGATAAATGTAATAAGAGAAGAAAAAGTGGGTGACGCAGAGTTAAGCCGCATGAAAAATTATTTAACTGGTGGCTTTGCAAGATCGCTAGAGAATCCTGCAACCATTGCAAACTTTGCATTAAATGTTGCACGTTATAAAATGCCAGCGGATTACTATCAAAAGTATTTAGCAAATTTAGCTGCTGTGGATGCACAAAAAGTACAGGATGCTGCTAAGGCATTATTAAATCCAGCCAAAATGCATATTGTAATTGTGGGTAATTCAAAACAAATTGCTGCTGGCCTTGAGAAATATGGCCCTATTAAATATTTTGATTTTGAAGGTAATGAGGTTGCTGCACCAAAGGCTGCAAAAGTGGATTTAACGCCCGAGGTATTATTAGAAAAAGTAGTTAAGGCGGCAGGAGGTAAAGAAGCCATTACTGCCATTAAGGATATTCAATTAAAAGGTACCGCTTCAGTAATGGGTCAGAACTTGGAAATGAAACAAACTTTAGTATTACCTGGTAATGCTTTAACTGTAATGTCAATGGGCGGTATGGCTGTAACAAGACAAGCTGTTATTGATGGGAAGTATACTGTTAGTCAACAAGGAATGGAAACTCCAATTACCGATGAAATTAAAGAAGGGCTAGACGAGTCGGCTTTGCTAATTCCGGAGTTAAGTTATATTGCTAATGGATATAAATTAAAAGTAGGTGGTGTAGAAAAAGTGGAAGGTAAGGATGCAATTGATTTAGAAGTAACATCTCCTTCTGGAAAAGTGACTCACCGTTTTTATGATGCCATTAGCTTTTTATTAGTTAAAACAGCAAAGTCACAGGAAGTGCCTGGCCGTGGCACTGTAACACAACAACAGTTCTTTAAAGCTTACCAACAAGTGAATGGGGTGCAATTGCCTTCACAAACATTAATTGATATGGGTCAATTAAAAATTAATGTAAACTACAACGAGATTAAAGCAAATCAAGGTTTAAAAACTACAGACTTAAAATAAATTTGTGCTGGTTAAATTTGCAGAATATAGCAATAAAAAAAGCGCATCCAATTGGATGCGCTTTTTTTTATAATTAAAATTTTTATTTTATTAGAATCGGATACCATATCCAATATTAAACATGAATTTATTGCCAGTTACACTTGCATAAGTATTTGGCTTATCATTTAAACGATATGGGAATATTGCATCCTTAGTTGCAGTATTAACAATGGTAAGGTCTATAAAGTGCTTATTAGTTCTGTATCCTATACCGCCACTCACTGACCAATGAGAGGCTTTAATAGTTTCGTCCTTATAAGGTGAGCCATAGTAAGCAGTTCCAGCTCTTAGCATCCAATTACCATTTAATTTAACTTCTGATCCAATTTTAAAATTGACATTATTTTTATAAACCGATTTTATAGTTGCGTTTACCGCATTGTAATAATTGGTACTAGCCTCGTCATAAGTATTTGCATAAAAATGAGTAGCAGCATAGTTTACAAATTCTAAGTCGGCACTAATAAATCCAAGTGGTTGTGTTGGCTTATTTGGTTGTGCAAAAAAGTAGCTTGTGCTTATGGTAGCTTTTGTAGGGGTTGCAACAGTATATTCTCTAATACCTGCATATCCATCATTTAAGTTGCTTGAACTTTCCGATTGCAATCCAGCATAACCTTCGGTGTTAGTTGTCATATCGGCGCTAATAACATCTCTGAATGTAATTAATTGTGGAGTGTGCAATGCAAAACCAACTCTTAAAAATGACTCTGGTTTGTATATAATGCCAAACTTAGCTCCCAAGCCCCAACCTCTTGAACTAAAATTTTCATTCACTACAAATCCCCCAAAATCATTATTGGTATTGCTAGTAATATCTGTTTCGGAGTAATAAGTGCTCTTACTGTAGTTTACCATTGGCATTATAATGCTTGCGCCTAAGTACAATTTATCATCCATATTTCCGCCCCAGCCAAAAGCCAATTCGTTATAGCTTCCTTTAGTGTAAGAATCGTATACTTGGTTCACGCCTGTAGAAATTGGAACTAAACTTTGATAACCAGTAACGGCACCATTTGCAGCAGCAGTGGTATCTATTAAATAAGTTCTAAAAGCAAGTGAGCTACCAAATATATAATTATTAAGGGCAGCTAAAGTGTCTGCACGATCGTTAATTAATTCCTCTAAATATTTTTCTGAATAACTGCTAAAATTATTTTTACCACTAAAGCTAGTATGGTTATCGAAATTTGCAATTTGATTAAATGTGATAGAAAAAGAGGAGCTGGTCCAACTATTTTTTCTTTTACCATCGGCGAATACTATTCCAATAGATCCAAAGCTACTTTGAGTTTTATCGGAGCTGCTTACTTTTCCTAAGTAATTGAAATTATTAGTTTGTATTGAAAACTTTGGGGTTAATAATATTTCGCTTGATTTATAAAAACCTAATCCTGCTGGATTAATATGATTTGAAGAAAGGTCACCACCTAGTGAACCCATGGCACCACCTAATGCATTACTTCGTGCAGTTCCACTTGGCGTAAACCAGGAAAGTCTTAATCCATCCTCCGGATCCTGTGCATACATAGTTAAGCTTGATCCTAATAAGATCAATAAAAAAATTTTTTTCATAATTGAACTGTTTATAATTGCTTGAATGCTAATAATAATTCTAGTGGCTTCGTGGTGCGCGTCCTGTGCTTGAAGAAGAAGAACCCGAACTATTAAATCCCCCACTACGGCCGCCTGCATTTGGATTAACCGATTGCGTGCTATAGTTATTACTATTATTATTGGTACTAGTAACTTTTACCGGGTTTGAATTATTAAAGGACCTAGATGGTCTATCCCAGCTATTGGCATAATTGGTATTGGTATTTGTAGTTACCACACGCTTTAACAAGGATCCAAAATTGTTATTCAAATTAGCATTTCCTGTATAACGTGTGTTCCCGTTTGTAGTGTTTGTTACGTTGTTAAAATTACCTCTGTACGAAGCATTGCGATAAGAAGCAAGTGCAGGGGCGCTTGTATGTGTTGCACTTGGGTCCTGAAAATGAACCCTACGTCCTCCACCCATAAAACCTCCGCCTCCGTAATAACTATAATATCCTGCATAAGGATTCCAGTAACTAGCAAAGTAAGGGTTCCAACCTCCGTAGCCAAAACCTCCATAACCCATACCATAACCAAAACCACCATAGCCTATTCCATATCCAAAACCGTCATAACCCAATCCCATAGCATAATAAGAATTCATGTATGGAGAATATCCGCCCCAGCCTATACCCATGGATATACCAAATGGATTATACCAAGAAGCACCATAAATTCCACTATACCAACTATTCCATCCATAATAAGAAGGGTAGTATGCGTAGTTAAAACGAGGGTCATTCCAATATCCGAAATCATCAATTGGATCCCAACGGTATCTGTTGGCTACTTTTAATCTTAGATATCTATCATCGGGATAGCTTTGATAATCCTGGTATTGATCTTGATTATCGGAATCATTTACATAGCCATTTTGAGTAGCCGCTATATTGCGGTTTTCGGTTTCCTTATTGTTTGGAGTATAATATAAGTCGTCGGTAGCCGAAGCAGTACTTTGTTGTAAACTAGTGCAACTAGTGCCAAGACAACTTATCGTTACTAAACCCATTATGATGAGCCTAATGTTGAAAGCCATTTTATAACTGTTCATGTTGTAGTAGTTTAGGTTTTAATATGCCCTTAATTTAGCATACATTTGCTAATTCAAAGCTACGAAAAAATCGGATATAGGGCTTTTTTCGTAGATTGTTTTTAGTATCAAAAATGTTAAGATTTTTTAAAAAATGGCAAAAGAACTAACTACCCGAGCAGCGGACTATTCGCAATGGTATAACGACTTAATTTTAAAGGGCGAATTGGCCGATTATAGTGCAGTAAGAGGATGTATGGTGATTAAACCCTACGGGTATGCGCTTTGGGAAAACATGCAAGCAGCATTGGATAAAATGTTTAAGGATACGGGACATCAAAATGCTTATTTTCCATTGTTTGTTCCTAAGTCTTTATTTGAGGCCGAGGAAAAAAACGCAGAGGGTTTTGCTAAGGAATGTGCTATTGTAACACACTACCGATTAAAAACCGATCCAAATAATAAAGGAAAATTAATGGTGGATCCGGAAGCTAAACTAGAGGAGGAATTAATTGTAAGGCCAACTAGTGAAGCAATTATTTGGAATACCTATAAAACATGGATTCAGTCTTATCGTGATTTGCCAATTTTAGTAAATCAATGGGCCAATGTGGTGCGTTGGGAAATGAGAACGCGTTTATTTTTACGCACTGCCGAATTTTTATGGCAAGAAGGTCACACGGCACATGCCACTAAGGAGGAAGCTATTGCAGAAACTAAACAAATGTTAGATGTGTATGCTGACTTTGCAGAAAACTGGATGGCAGTTCCAGTCATTAAAGGCGTTAAATCGGCCAACGAACGTTTTGCAGGTGCCGAAGATACCTATTGCATTGAGGCTTTAATGCAGGATGGTAAAGCACTACAAGCAGGCACTTCCCATTTTTTAGGACAAAATTTTGCAAAAGCTTTTGATGTTAAGTTTAGTGATAAGAATAATACATTGGATTATGTTTGGGCTACAAGTTGGGGTGTGAGTACACGTTTAATTGGCGGCTTAGTAATGACACATAGCGATGACCAAGGTTTGGTTTTACCTCCAAGAATAGCACCATTACAAGTGGTGATTGTTCCAATTTTTAAAGGCGAGGAGCAAAAAGCATTACTAGATGAAAAAGTAAATGCAATAGTTGCTTCGTTTAAAGCAGCTGGCATAAGAGTTAAATATGATGATTCAGATAATCAAAGACCAGGTTGGAAATTTGCAGAGTATGAATTAAAAGGAGTTCCTGTGCGCATTGCAGTAGGACCTCGTGATTTGGAAAACAATCAGGTAGAAATTGCACGTCGTGATACCAAGGAAAAATCTAGTGTAAGCATAGATGCCTTGACACAAACAGTGAGCAATTTATTGTTAGACATTCAATCAAATTTATTTAATCGTGCGAAGCAATACCGCGACGATCATATTACAAAAGCAGATACCTGGGAGGAGTTCGTGCATATTTTAGACACCAAGGCGGGGTTTGTTTCCGCACATTGGGACGGTACTCCAGAAACAGAGGATAAAATCAAAGAATTAACAAAGGCTACTATACGTTGTATTCCTTTGGACAATGTTCAAGAAGCAGGGAAATGTATTTTATCTGGCAATGCGTCTACACAACGTGTTTTATTTGCTAGGGCTTACTAAGAAAAAGTAAGATGAAAAAACAAGGACCCATTCCTGATGCATTAGTGCCTTTTTTAGAAGGTAAAGTTTTGCTACTAGATAAACCACTTCGTTGGACTTCATTTAAAATGATAAGGCGTGTGCGTGGACTTACTTTTGTTCAAAAAGTGGGGCATGCAGGTACCCTGGATCCCTTGGCAACTGGCTTGTTAATTATTTGCACGGGAAAATGTACCAAGCAAATAAATGATTACATGGGTATGGATAAAGAGTACACTGGCACTTTGGTTTTAGGTGCCACTACCGCTACTTATGATTTAGAATCGGAGCCGGAAAATTTAAAATCCATAGAACATATTACGCATCATCAAATACAAAATGCAACTGCACAATTTATAGGAGACATTTTACAAACGCCACCACAACATTCTGCTATTAAAAAGGACGGAGTGCGTTTATACGAAACAGCACGTCAGGGTATTGAAGTAAAAATTGATCCAAGAAAAGTAACTATTCACGCATTTGAAATAACCAATATTGCGTTACCTAATATAGACTTTAGAGTGGTATGTTCAACAGGAACTTATATTAGAAGTTTAGTAAATGATTTTGGTGCTGCATTGGGAGTTGGCGCTTATATGAGTGCTTTAAGACGTACAAAAATTGGCGACTTTGATATAAATAACGCAATAACTTGGGAGGACCTGCGTGACCAGGTTGATATTTTACTAGCGAATGAAAATAATGATATAACAGCTTAGTTTAGAAAGGCAAACCAATTCCAAATTGCCAAGCATAGTTATTTACTTTTCCTCCATTGGCTTTTACTTCGGTCCACTTCATATTATGTAAATCCAGCCATCCATTATTATAGGTTCGGGAAGGATCTTTTAATTTCATGGCATAGTCAATTCGAATTAAAAAATAGTTAAAATCAATACGAAGTCCGGTACCTACGCCAATAGCTAAATCATTGTAAAGTTTGCTTAATTCAAAGCCTGCTTTGGGGTCTTGCTTGGTGTCTCTTGAATTCCAAATATTACCAATATCTGTAAATAAAGCAGAGCCAATTTTGTAGCTTCCTAATTGTAAAAGATTAAATCGGTACTCTAAGTTTGTTTCTAATTGCAAGTCACCAAAACGATCAAAATTTTGGCTTTTTTTACTGGTGTCATAAAACATAGAGCTTCCTAATCCCAATTGTCTTAAACCCCAAGCACGCATGCTATAAGGGCCTCCCGCAGTAAACTGTTTAAAGAAAGGCAATTGTCCACCAAGGGAAGGGTCGTTGCTATAATTATTGCCCCAGCCGCCCATAAAACGCCAAGCCATTTCGGTGTAATCAAATTTAATAAGTTTGCGTAATTCTACTTCGGCTTTTATATATCTGTAAATTCTTTTTTGAACGTCGGGGACAAGTCCAAACAAACCACCCGCTTCTTCTACGCCAATTCTAAAATAATTATTTTGTCTAGGATGGTTTGAGGAAGGACCAGAGTGAATAAAACTAATGGTTTGACTTACTACATTTCCGTTGTTAAACGAGGACCTTAAAAAAGGGTTTAAAATAAGTAAGCTATCTAGCTTTGCAAATTTTTGCAAATTGTAAATTTCTGCATTAATGGGTTTGTAAGACAAAATATTTTCACCACTATTTTTTACAGACTTCCATTCGTAACCCCAATTGGTAGTGAAGGATTTTAATTGATAATAGTCCAGTCTGTCAATATAGGATCCGTTTAATGAGAAATTTGTTTTGTTGGTACTTGTGCTAGACTTATGTGTAGCTATAAAAGGAATAATGAGTTTTGGAAAACTATACGTATGTCCAACATTAAATAATAAAGTTTGGGTAAGATTGCTATTGTTTAAATCAAGCTCAATACCTGTTCTTAAATTACTGATAGATTGAATAGATTTTTTTTGCACATTTCTATCACGATAGGTAGCACTGGTAGAAAGTCCAAGTAAATTACCCGCTCCAATTTGTGCGGTATTCCTGCTGCCCTCTAAGTCCAGGCTAAAATTATGCCTTAGGTTAGGCACTAAAAAATAGTGTAAGTATACGCTATCATTAACTACCGTGGTTCTAGCATCTAATTGTTGCCAAGCCCCTAAACTGCTTAAATTATTTTGTGTTTGGTAAAATATTTTTTCGTTAAATAAACTACCTTTTTGTATAAAGGATTGTTCCGAAAATATAGTTGATTTGAATTTAGGTTTGTTAAAGGCATGTATAATATCTCCAAGGTCTTGCTTGTAATTTCTTCCTTTAAGTAAAATGGTATCTGGGTTATCTGATAAACTTAAATCGGAGTAAAAAATTTGACTCCCAATGGCATATGGTTTTGTAGTAGTAGAATCGGTGTTTCTTAATTGAAAACTAATTTTCCAACTTGGGTTTTCATTTTCTTTTTGCTTTGCGGCCTCTATTTGGCTGATCTGAGCTAAAGGATCCAAATTAAGGCTCATTAAGGTTTGATTAATAGTATCTACCTCGGCAAATATTTTTTCTTTGGTGAAATAATAATAGCCATTAGATCTGAATAAAGCAACTAGCCGGTCTAATTCGTTGTTAATAGTTTCATTTGAAAATGGAACACCCTTTTTGATATAGGCAGTTTGAATATTTGCATTTACTATGCTTTGTAAACGTTCATTGCCTAATTCATAAACCACAGTATCAACAATGGTCTTTTTATTTAAGTTCACTTGCATTTCCAAAAATACTCTCCACTGATCATGTATGGTGTCGGTTCTTGTTTTTAGTTCCAAGTTGGGATGGTTATAACCAATGGAAGCTAAATAGTTTTGCATGTAATTTTTGGTGCGCTCTACTCGCTCCGGCTGGTAAGCAATGGGTTGAATAATGGTGCTAAAAATACCAAACTGTCTTACTTTTTTAACCTTTAAACTGTCATCCCAATAGGTATCTAAATTATAGGTAAGATTGTGTAATACATTTTTATTTTCTGCATCCTTAATAACAATTTTATTATCAAAAACAAATGCTTTTTCTTTGGGATAATCATGAACTACCGCGTTTTTAAAATCGGAACAGGCATTTATTAAAAATAAAAGGCCAAGTAGCGAGAATCTTGAGAAGAAACAAATATTTTTAAGCTTCCGTAATAACATGCAAATGATAACTAATAGTGAGCTCAAATATATTCAATCTTTTGCCCATAAAAAACATTGGGCACAAGAATCTGTTTTTATCATTGAAGGTCCAAAAATGCTGGATGAAGCATTAAAGGCTGGATGGATTATAGAAAAAATATATGCAACCAATAAATGGGAGGGCAAAATAGGTTCTAGTAAAGCCGACATTATTGCTGTTGACGAGCTCATGTTGTCTAGAATGAGTCAATTGCAATCACCAAATCAAGTACTTGCCTTAGTGCAAAAAAATAAGCAAATTTACCAGTTCAATTATGCAAGTCAAATGACTTTGGTCTTGGATGGCATTCAGGATCCAGGAAATTTAGGAACTATTATTAGAACTGCAGATTGGTTTGGCATTAATCAAATATTGGTTACCGAGGATACTGCCAATTTATACAATCCAAAAGTGATTCAAAGTACCATGGGAAGTTGCTTTAGGGTAAAAATTCAGGTTGCAGTTGTGGAGGATATTTTAAAAAAGGAAAAATTGCCAGTGATTGGAACATTACTTTCTGGAAAATCGGTTTACACACAAAGGCTTCCTAAAAACGGATTTATGGTTATTGGAAATGAATCAAAGGGAATTAGATCTCCAGTTATTGATTTAATAACAAATCCAGTATCTATTCCAAATTTTGGTGCAGCAGAATCCCTTAATGCAGCAGTGGCAACAGGAATTATTTTATCACATTTACGTAGTGAATAATTTTAATCAAATTTTATAGCATTGGCAGGAGCTACTTTTTTAATCCATAAAGTTGGGATTAAAAAAGATAAATAACTTATAATAGCCGTACTTAAAATCACCAAAATAATTTCAGAAGGTATTATTTTAATAGGCATTGTTTTAATAAAGTAGGCCGATTCGTCTAATTGGATCCATCCAAAATGCATTTGTAATAAGGAAAGTCCAATTCCAACCCCAGCGCCAATGGCAATGCCAATCCAGCAAATAAAACTAGCTTGATATAGAAATATTTTTCTTATAAAATTATTATTCGCGCCCAATGCTGCCAAGGTTCCAATCATATTAACTCTTTCCAGCATAAGTATAAACAAGCAGGTTAATAAATTTACAATAGCAATAATAAGCAGAATGGTAATAGTCACATTTCGGTTTACGGTTTGTACATTAATCCAATCAAATATTTGAGGGTAATAATCCTTTACGGTAGTGGCCACCCAATTATTTGGCAGTTGTTTTTGAATCGTATCAGTTATGGCCTGAGCATTATTTGCGTCCTTAATTTTTAAGGTATAACCATCTATTTTTTGATTATCTCCATTAAGTTGTTGCAGCATTTTAATATCCACTACAACAAACTGTCTATCATATTCCTCTATGCCAGTGTGGTAAAAACCCGTCACAATCATTTTTCTTTGTTGTACGGTTTCATTGCTCATAAAATATAACCGTACAGTTGCATTTAAAGGAATATTTAATTTAGCCGCTAAGGCATCTGAAATAATTATGGCGGTTCTAGTATTGTTGTAATTCACATCCAAACCCTTGCCCTTTGTTAAAAAAGAAATTTTTTCTGAAGCGGGCACCCCTTTTACCACAACACCCTCTATGTCTTGTTTATAAGAAAGTACCGATGTTTGATTTATAAAAGGAGTAATATGTGTAACTACTTTGGGGTCTAAACCCAAGGTGTTTATTTTATCCTCAATAGGGGCGCCACTAACCGATGTGATGCGAATATGTCCCCAAAAGTCATATACTTTATTGGCAATTGCCTCCTGAAAACCATTCACAATAGATAGCGTTAATATAATAGCTGCAACACTTATGGCAGTGGCAGTAATAGAAATTCTAACAATAAAACGAGTATAGGTTTTTTGTTTTTGGAAACTTATCTTTTTGGCTATTTCAAAAGGAGTAGACAACGCGTATTTTTTTTCAAATCTAGTTTTTTCTCATTAAATATTTAGATTAATAAATTAGATTCGTAATTAATTAAGGAAACTCTATGCGCATAAAATGCTTGTTTTTGGCACTTATTGGATTTTATACCACTAAAATAGTAGCGCAAAGCCCAGATCAAATTTACGAATCTGCCATTCATACTGTATTGTTCGCCCCCATGGGAAGTCCTTTAGCGGCACCTATTACAGATATCAATGGATCCAATGTTTTACAATTAAGTTTTGATGACCTTAATGCGAATTACGAGGACTATTATTATAGCATTGAGCTTATGGATAGTGTTTGGAAACCAGTGGAGCTAAGTGACTTTGAATACGTTAAAGGGTTTAATCAAAATAAAATAACTACTTACAGTGTTTCCTCTATTGCAACGCAAAAATATTTTCATTATCAATTAAGTTTTCCTAATAATTACTGTGCCCCTAAACTATCTGGAAATTATATTTTAAAAGTATTTAAAAATAACAATAAGGACCAGGTTGTATTTACCAAACGATTTTATGTGGTTGAAAATATTGCTGGTGTTTTAGCTATGGCGCAAGCCCCTTTTGATGGTAGTATTTCCAGATCACACCAAAAAATTAAAGTAAGTGTGGATACCCGCAATATACCCTCCTTCCAAAACGACAGAATTACCATTAAAGTTATTCAGAACAATAGGTTTAATGATGCTAAAACCGTTACTACGCCTAATTTTATAAGAGGGTATGTATTGGAGTTTAATGACGAGTTGGAATTAATTTTCCCCGGAGGTAACGAAGCTAGATGGCTGGATTTACAAAGCTTACAATTAAGATCGGATAGGGTTGCCGAGCTAAATAATAAGGACCATTTAACAACGGTGTTGGTTAAACCCGATATTTCCAGAAACAATTTATTGTATGCAAGTTACCGCGATTTAAATGGCGGGTATTTAATTATGAATACCGAGTCCTTGCAAAACGAAAATCAAAACGATTATGCCTTGGTGGTATTTACTTATTTAACTAAGGACCACACAGCTTACTTAGATAAAAAATTATATTTGGCTGGAGCCTTAACTAATAATGTGCTTGATAAAAATGCCGAAATGCAATTTGATGCAAGTATTGGGGCATATCAAAAAAAGATATTAATAAAGCAGGGATATTATAGTTACAATTATATTTTAAGAGACCGGTTACAACCCACTAGTATAGATGACTTTTTGGAAACCGAGGGCAGTTATACCGAAACGGAAAATGAATATACTATACTTGTTTACTATCATGCGCCGGGTACCAGAAATGATCAAATTATTGGATTTGCAAGTGTAAATACTTCCCAGAATTAACCATAAAACTGGCAAAATCACTACTTTTTTAATCCCCTCATATGTGCTACATTTGCACCGGCAGGTCTTGCACGACCAGCTCCTGCAGAACCTCCCCAGGACAGGAATGTAGCAAGGATAAGCGGTTGAGCGGTGCGATGTAAGTAGCCTGCCACTTTTTTATATTTATATAGTAAAGTGGCATTTCTTTTTCAACACAAAACCTACCATATGAAATTTTTTATCGACACGGGCAATCTTGCTCAAATTAAAGAAGCTAACGAATTAGGCATCTTAGACGGTGTAACTACCAATCCTACTTTAATGGCCCAAGTGGGTGTGAAAGGGGAAGCAGCTATTGCCGAGCATTACAAAGCAATTTGTGAAATTGTAAATGGTGATATTAGCGCGGAAGTATTATCTACCGATTTTGCTACTATGGTAGAGGAAGGAAAAAAATTAGCTGCGATCCATAAAAATATTGTGGTGAAAGTACCCATGATTAAGGACGGTATTAAAGCCATTAAGTGGTTTACCGATAATGGTATTCGTACCAATTGTACATTGGTGTTCTCTGCTGGTCAAGCTATTTTAGCAGCTAAAGCGGGCGCTACTTATGTATCTCCTTTTATTGGTCGTATTGACGACAGCTCTTGGGATGGAATGGAATTAATTAGCCAAATCCGTCATATATATGATGTACAAGGATTTCAAACACAAATTTTAGCAGCTTCTATCCGTAATGCTTTGCATATTGTAAAAGCAGCTGAGGCGGGTGCCGATATTTGTACTTGTCCTTTGGATTCTATCTTAGGATTGTTAAAACATCCTTTAACGGATATTGGATTGGCTAAGTTCTTGGAAGACGCTAAGAAAATGTAGTTTAATAAATACTTTTCATTAACATTTGTTAACGATATAGGAAAGCCTCGCAGTTTGCGGGGCTTTCCTATTGATGCTTCAGCGCTTCGCGCTTGGATAAATTAGATAGCTGCGGATGCGACTTAACAAATTTTACTACCCATTTTGCATCCGTGTTTGCATAACTACGTAGTGCCCATCCAATGGCTTTGCGAATAAAAAAATCTTCTTCTAATTGTATATGCTCAATGTATTCTGTAAGTAGGGTAGTATTGGTTTTATCTTTGTACATCAACTGAAATAAAATACTCATTCTTTGCAACCATTTGTTGCTAGAACGGTTCCATTTAAATGTATACTCATTTATAAATTCCGGGTAGGCTAAAAAGAATTTACCAATTACATGGGTATTAGTACTATCCACTGAATCCCACCAACTTTGATGGGTTATCATCCATTCAATGAGCGGCAAAGTTTTTTTGGACCATAATTTTTTATGATGTCCTAAAAGTTCAATGGCAAAATAATGCAGCTCTCTTTGTGGTTCGGCAAAGCATTCTTTTATGAGTGTGCTTAACTCATTATGATCCTTTATAGGGTTGGCTTTATAAAACGCCTTGCATATTTGTCGTCTTAATGGTGTTTTAATACCATAAAATTCAAACTGATTCAGCAAATATGCTTTTGCACCTTTGGCAATAGTTGCGTTGCTGTTGGCTGCGTATATTTTTTTAATTTCCTTTAAGTAGGGATGTGCCATCAGGTTTTCAAATACTATTATAAACTAAATGCCTACTACTCTTTTATTAAATGCACTATTACGAGCAGCCTCTAATATGCGAATAATATTTTTACCTTCCTGAGCAGTTGTTGGGACTGGCGCATTATTTAAAATTGCATCCGCCATTTTTTCATAAAATATTTTATAATCGCCTGGTATGCTAGGAATTATTTCACTTGTTATTAAACCGTTATGATCAGTATACAAGGTGCCATAATCAATTTCGGCCTCGGCACCCCAATTAGGTGTATTTGGTTTTTTGCCAGCAAGGAGTTCGTTTTCCTGAATATCAGATCGGTTTTTAATAAAACTTCCTTTAGTTCCATATACTTTATATCCAGGTAGTTGATGCATAAATACCATACCACTTGTTAAAGTAATACGATGTCCTGGGTAATATAAAATCATGGTAAAATAATCGTCAACAAGTGATACTTTTCTGGTGATGCGTATGTCCGCAAATACTGCTAGTGGCATACCCGATAATACCAATGCTTGGTCTACTAAATGTGGGCCAAGGTCGTATAATACGCCTGCACCAGGGGTTACAGCCTCTTTATGTTTTTTAGGACTTAATGTGGTGCGGTACCTTTCAAAGGAAATTTGAACATCCAATAAATCTCCAATTTTATCTTCCTTAATTAATTGTTGAAGTGTTAAAAAATCGGCATCATAACGCCTATTTTGATACACTGCTAATTTTAATCCTTTTTTATTGGCTAGTTCGTCCAACTCCTGCGCCTCGGCCGAGGTATTGGTAAACGCTTTTTCACATACCACATGTTTGCCTGCTAAAAGTGCACTTTTCACATAAGCATAGTGGGTATCGTTGGGGCTATTCACTACCACTAAATCAATATTTTCATTGGCTAATAATTCCTCGTAGCTATTGTAGGATTTGGTGCCAGGGTAGGCCGCCTCAATACTTTTAGTAGAACGTTCCCAACTGCCTACTAAATTAAAGTTGGGGTTGGTTGCAATAAATGGCGCATGGAAAACTTTTCCGCTCATGCCAAAGGAAACAAGTGCTGTGTTTATCATGTATTAAAGGTAAAAAATTCTTTGCAGGGTTTAAACAAAAATCCCGCAGGGATTTCGAAATCATAAGAGGTGATTTTTTGTAGGCTTTAAATTTCTAAAAACAAGCCTACAAAAAGCAAAAATCCCCCTGATTACTCAGAGGGATTATACGTTAAGGTCTTGCGACGCTGTTGTGTAATTTAAAACTACCCTGCAACTTGCTTCCTGATAATATTTAATGCACCACCTGCTTTAAACCACTCAATTTGTTGTTGGTTATAAGTATGGTTTGCTTTAATAGTGTCCGTGCTTCCTTCCTTATGTGTTAATACTAAAGTTAACGGTGTGCCTGGAGCAAAACTAGTTAAGCCAGTTACATCAATACTATCATCTTCCTGAATCTTATCATAATCGGCTTTGTCTGCGAAAGTTAAAGCCAACATACCTTGCTTTTTCAAATTGGTTTCGTGGATACGCGCAAATGATTTAGTCAATACCACACGTACACCTAAGTGACGTGGTTCCATAGCAGCGTGCTCACGAGAACTTCCTTCTCCGTAGTTTTCATCACCTACTACAATGGTTCCAATACCAGCCGCTTTGTAAGCTCTTTGCGTATTAGGTACGGTATCGTAATTGCCATTAATTTGACTCTTAACATTGTCTGTTTTTTCGTTGAAGAAGTTAACAGCACCAATTAATAAGTTGTTAGAGATATTGTCTAAGTGACCGCGGAATTTTAACCATGGACCTGCCATAGAAATATGATCCGTTGTACATTTTCCTTTTGCTTTAATTAATAATCTTAATGATTTTAAATCCGTTCCTTCCCATGCTGTAAATGGATCTAATAATTGTAAACGCTTTGATGTTGGGTCAACTGCTACAACCACTTTAGAACCATCTTCGGCTGGTGCTTGGAATCCAGCATCTTCTACTGCGAAACCTTTTGTTGGTAATTCATCACCAGTTGGGGCATCTAACATTACTTGCTCGCCCTTATCGTTAGTTAAAGTATCTATTAATGGGTTAAAAGTTAAATCACCCGCAATAGCCAATGCAGTCACAATCTCAGGAGAAGCTACGAATGCATAAGTATTTGGATTACCATCCGCACGCTTTGCAAAGTTTCTGTTGAAAGAGTGAACAATGGTATTTTTTTCTTTTTTCTCAGCACCTACACGCTCCCACATACCAATACAAGGTCCACATGCATTTGCAAATACTTTTGCACCAATTTGGCTGAACACATCTAAGAAACCATCTCTTTCAATAGTGTATCTTACTTGCTCAGAACCTGGCGTGATCATGTATTCTGCTTTTGTAGTCAAACCTTTTTGAGCTACTTGTTTTGCTAAGCTTACTGCACGGCTAATGTCTTCGTAGGAAGAGTTGGTACAGCTACCAATTAAACCAACCTCTACTTTTGTAGGCCATCCGTTTGCAGCAGCTACTTCTTTCATTTTAGAAATTGGAGTGGCTAGATCTGGAGTGAATGGTCCGTTTAAGTGTGGCTCTAATGTATTTAAATCTATTTCAATTACTTCATCAAAATATTTTGTTGGATTAGCATATACTTCTGCATCTGCAGTTAAGTGTTCTGCAACGGTGTCCGCTAAAGCAGCAACATCGGCACGGCCTGTTGAAGATAAATAACGGCTCATGCTTGCATCGTAACCAAATGTAGATGTAGTCGCACCAATTTCGGCACCCATATTACAAATAGTTCCTTTACCTGTACAACTCATGCTTGTTGCACCTTCCCCAAAATATTCTACAATGGCACCCGTACCACCTTTCACCGTTAAGATACCAGCTACTTTTAATATCACATCCTTAGGAGCAGTCCAGCCATTTAATTTTCCTGTTAATTTAATACCAATTAATTTAGGCCATTTTAATTCCCAAGCTAATCCTGCCATTACATCACAAGCATCTGCACCACCAACACCAATTGCTAACATACCTAAACCACCTGCATTCACCGTGTGTGAATCGGTACCAATCATCATACCCCCTGGGAAGGCATAGTTTTCTAAAACTACTTGGTGAATAATACCAGCACCTGGTTTCCAGAAACCTAAACCATATTTATTAGAAACAGAAGCTAAGAAATCATATACCTCTTTACTTTCTGTTGTTGCTACTTGTAAATCTTGTTTTGCTTCTACTTTTGCAGAAATCAAGTGGTCGCAATGCACTGTACTTGGCACAGCTACTTTTGGACGACCTGCTTGCATAAATTGTAATAATGCCATTTGTGCAGTTGCGTCTTGCATGGCTACACGGTCTGGTGCAAAATCCACATAAGAACCACCTCTTGCGAAGCTTTCTAATTTTTGATCACTATGTAAATGAGAGAATAAAATTTTCTCTGATAAGGTTAATGGACGGCCCAACATTTTACGAGCAGCTTCCACTTTTGCTGGCATTTCAGCATACAATTTTTTGATCATTTCGATATCAAAAGCCATAGTTGTATATTTTGGTGTTAAAAACTGACGCAAAGGTAAGCCAAAATGCCCCTCGGAGCTATCAAAAAATACACTTTATGTCCACTTTTTTGTTAGATTTGGTCTACCAAATAAATAGTTTACCATGCAAAAAATGCGCGATTTTGTAGAATTACATGCTTTTGGCGTTTGTTCGGCCATTGGTGAGCGCTTAGGTATTGCTAGCTCTAGGATAAGAATGTGGTTTATTTATATCTCTTTTCTGACTTTTGGGTCCCCTGTAATTGTTTATATGATACTTGCTTTTGTAAGAAGTATTAAGCATTATATATTACTTGGAAAGAGAAATCCGCTTAAATATTAAATTACTGCTTTACGCAAACGTACTAATTTCTCTAACAATGGTTCAAGTAATTCCAAACGTAACATATTGGCGCCGTCGCTTTTTGCCACAGCAGGGTTGGGATGCGTTTCAATAAATAAGCCATCTGCGCCAGTGGCAATCGCTGCCTTTGCAATGGTCTCAATTAATGCTGGATTGCCTCCTGTTACACCACTAGTTTGATTGGGTTGTTGTAAGGAATGGGTACAGTCCATAATTACTGGTACATTATTTTCTGCCATGGCAGGAATGTTTCTATAATCCACCACTAAGTCCTGGTAACCAAAAGTATTGCCACGCTCGGTTAACATTATTTTATCGTTGCCCGCTAATTTAATTTTATCTACCGCAAACTTCATAGAGGCACCACTTAAAAATTGTCCTTTTTTTACGTTTACAATTTTACCTGTTTCAGCAGCAGCAATTAATAAGTCGGTTTGACGACATAAAAAAGCAGGGATTTGTAAAATATCAATATACTTAGCAGCAATAGCGGCCTCATCGTATGCATGAATATCAGAAGTGGTTGGCACATTAAATTTTGCACCTACTTTTTTTATAAGCTCCATTCCTGTATCGTCACCAATACCAGTAAAGGAGTTGGCACTAGTGCGATTTGCTTTTCGGTAGCTTGCTTTAAAAACATAAGGGATCCCTAAATTCTTACAAATGGTAGAAACTTTTTCTCCAATTTCCATTACTAAGTCCTCACTTTCCACCACACATGGTCCAGCAATTAGGAAAAAATTGTTGGCATCATATTGTTGATGCTTAAAATGGTCTTGTAAATAACTAGGGATCATGTTGTTTGTATTTGCGTTTACAAAGGTACGCAAAATACCAGACAGGTTTGATACAGGATTAAAATCTTAAGCCAAGGGTTAATCCAGCACCTCTAATACCTAGCCAAGGGCCGTCTGTATTGGTTACTAGGCTTTTAGTGCCGTCCGAATTATTTACTATGGAACTGCTTAAATTAAATGGATGCGCTTTGGTTTGGTCTACCACTTTTTTTAATTCATCTAGGGCTACTGCTGGCGTGCCTGCAGGTGCGTCAAATTGAAGTTTACCATTTGAGCTTCCGTAATGCCCTCCAATTACCCAAAAATCTAACACCAGTTTGGTAAGTAATTGAAATTGCATTCCAAAATAAGCACCCACGCTTTGAGATCTAATGGGCCCTTTTAAATTAGCTGTAGTTGCCACGCTTAATGGCGAAAGGGGGGTGCCATTGGGAGCAGTTGGGGTATAAGTGTATTGATAATTAACAGGAACATTTACTTCTAAATTTCCAAACCTAGCATAAGGAGCAATGTAAATGCCTGACATTTTTTGCAATCCTAAATAAAACCTGCTTTCAAGGGTAAATGCACTATTTGAAATTTTAAAATTGTCAAAATTAATATTGGGGTTGTCTATAAAATTTTTAGCTAAGGATTGTAAAGGCAAAGTTCTTGATGGCATAGTAGAATAACTTGCCGAAATGGACATAAAATGGTTTAAACTTTTCTCAAATGTGATATTGTAGTTTTGTAACGCATCGGCCGACAAATTTGTTTTTAAAATATGATTACCACCAATAAGGCTTTGTGCATTTATATTTTCTGATACTGCTATTATAACAAGTAGTATGAATATTTTTTTCATAATAATTAATTGAAATATTTTTTTGAAATTAAAAACTAGCTAAATCGGCAACCGTTCTTTTGTCTAAAATGGCAAGGGTATTGTCTCTTACTTCAATCATCACTTTATTAATGCCACATTTTTTTTCATTGCAAGTTTCACACTTCTGGTAAAAATTTAAACTCACACAAGGAAGTAATGCAATAGGGCCTTCAATGGTTCTGAAAATGGCCGAAAGTTTTATTTTTTCTGGAGACAATGCAAACAAATAACCACCATGTTTGCCTTTTTTACTTTCTAAAAAACCGGCTTTTTTAAGTTCTAATAAAATGTTCTCTAAAAACTTTAGGGGAATTTTTTTTTCTTCGGCAATTTCGGCAATGAGTATAGGGGACTCGGAATGCTTACCTACCATATAGGATAAAGCTTGTAATGCGTATTGCGTTTTCTTAGATAACATATTATAAACCTAAAACATCTTTCATGGTAAAGATACCGCTTTTTTGATTGGCAAATTCTGCCGCTAAAACAGCGCCACTAGCAAAACCTTTTCTGGTATGTGCCGTATGTACTATCTCAATAGTGTCAATAGCAGAGCTGTATGTTACCGTATGCGTTCCAGGGGCTGGATCTATTCTTTCGGAAGTGATCACTAAGTCCGATGCGCTTAATGATGGCTCGTTAACCCATTGTTTTTTGCGCCCTAGGTTTGCAAGTATTTGTTCGGCAAGAGAAATAGCAGTGCCACTTGGTGCATCCTTTTTTTCGGTATGATGAAGCTCTACCATAGCAACGTCATAGTTATCATAGGGCTCCATTAATTTTGCCAAATGTTTATTTACTTCAAAAAATAAATTCACACCAATGCTATAATTACTACTATAAATTAAACATCCGTTATTTGACTTACATAACATTTCTATTTCATTCCATTTATCTAACCATCCGGTAGATCCGCTCACTACAGGTATACCAAGTTCAAGACATTTTTTTACATTTTCATAAGCGCTATGTGGGCCTGTAAATTCAATGGCCACATTAGCTTTTTGTATATGTTCTTTTGTAAATTCATGGCTATTTTGAATATCTATTTTAAGCACAATTTCATGCCCTTTTGAAATAGCAATTTCTTCAATTGCCTTTCCCATTTTACCGTAACCTATTAATGCTATTTTCATAATTCAATTTCTATTTTATTTAGCATGCCTATTTAATAAATGCAGTTGTAAAGATAAACCGCTTTGCTGATATTGTGGTTGCACAATGGGCTTAATGCTAATGGCTAAATTTGGACTTACATCAAATTCCCTTAAGTGCCCCGAAACAGTGGCGTCTACAACGTTTAAGCCCCATCCAAGTATAAACCATAAAACGGAGTAATCTCGGTCTTTTCTAAAACTATTTCTATAACTCTGAAGTGAACCTAAACTTAAGTTTTTTAATACCGGGTCAATCTTAGCTAAATCGGAGTTGTCCCCATTTTGTGCTTTAAACTTTGCTGCGTAAGCAAACTTAGTTTTGTTATAAATATCGTCATTGTAAATGTAGGTTGCCACAGGAATAGCTAAGGCACCGTATACAATAGGAAGTTTCCAATACTGCTTATTGTAAATTTGACCTAGGCCAGGAAGTATGGCCGAGTATTTTGTGGCAAGCCTTGGATTATGAATTTTAAGGGTGTCCTGTTTTTTTAGAAGAACACTGTCTTGCCCCCAACTAATTTGTTGAAATAAAACTAATAAAGCAAATATGATTATTAGCTTGTTTTTAGCTAATACTAACTTGCATTGCATCTAGTATGGTGTTTAATCCATTAATGTCATTGTAAGAAATGGTAATAGAACCACTACCATTTTTTTGTTGTTGTAAAACAACTTTTGCAGACAAATGGCTTGCTAATTTATCTTCTAATCTTTTATAAACAGCAGAGAGTTCTGGTTTTTTGCTTGATTTTGGCGTAATTCCTTTTGCGCTATTTAATTTCTTAATTAATTCCTCGGTCTGACGAACGGTAAGCCCTTTTTCCGTGATTTCTTTGAATAAAAAAAGTTGTTGATCTATTTCCTTGCCAATTAATATTTTAGCCAAACTCACACTTAAAGTACCTTTACGCACTGCAGCTTGTATTGCAGGTGGTAAATCTAATAAACGAATGTAGTTTGCGATAGTTGAACGATCCTTACCCATACGCTCGGAAACTTTTTCCTGCGTATAGTTTAACTCTTGCATCATGCGCTGATAACTTAATGCAACTTCAATTTCGTTTAAGTCAACACGTTGTAAGTTTTCAAGTAAAGCAAGCTCTAATAATTCCTGATCATTGCCTTGTCTTATATAAGCTGGGATATCGTTTAAGCCTGCTAATTTAGCGGCTCTAAAACGACGCTCTCCTGCAATTAATTGATATTTACCATTGGGAAGTAATGCAACCGTAACAGGTTGAATAATATCATGTAGTTTAATGGAGTGTCTTAGTTCTTGTAAAGCAATTTCGTCAAAATCCTTTCTTGGATTCTTAGGATTAACTTGTATATCACTAAGTGGAATACGATTTGTTGCAACTGCTTTTTGTATTGTTTCAGCTTCTACTTTTCCTGCTGGATTTTTATATTCGGCGTCTATGTTTTGTAACAAAGATCGTAGTCCTTTTCCAATCATATCCTTATTAGGTGTACTCTTGCTCATAGTTAATCAATTATTCGCTCGGCATTGGTCATTTTAGTCATGCCATTTTTTTGTAAAATCTCTTTAGCTAAGTTTAGGTAGTTTACAGTTCCTTTACTATCTGCATCGTATAAAATCACAGGCTTACCAACACTTGGTGCTTCACTTAAACGGGTGTTTCGGTGAATGATGGTAGAAAAAACCATATCATCAAAATGCTTGCGCACTTCACTTACTACTTGGTTACTTAAACGTAAACGGCCATCATACATGGTCATTAAAATTCCTTCAATTTGCAAATTTGGATTTAACCTGCTTTGCACAATTTTAACGGTGTTCAATAATTTACCCAAACCTTCTAAAGCAAAAAACTCGCATTGAACTGGAACAATTACACTGTCGGCAGCTACTAATGAGTTAACTGTTATAAGACCTAAAGAAGGTAAACAGTCAATAATGATAAAGTCATATTGGTCCTGAATGGGTGTAAGTAATTCCTTTAAAACATTTTCTCTGTTTGGAAGGTTTACTAGTTCAATTTCGGCACCAACTAAATCAATATGTGAAGGAATAAGGTCAAGGTGTGGGATTTCGGTTTTTAATACAATATCCATTAATGGAGTATGATTAATCATTCCATCGTATAAACTGGTAGTGATATTATGTAAATCAAATCCAACTCCTGTTGTGCTATTGGCTTGAGGGTCTGCGTCAATTAAAAGGGTTTTGTATTCCAAAACAGCCAAACTAGCAGCAATATTAATAGCCGATGTGGTTTTTCCTACACCTCCTTTTTGATTTGCAATTCCTATTATTCTTGCCATAAAATGGGTATCCTTAATTTCTGCCAAAAATAAGGCTTTTGGCACTATTTTTGTCCTTTAAATCCCTATATGAGAAACCCTGTTTTTATTTCAATCCTGCTATTTATATTGATCGCCATTAACTTTTACACTTTTCAGGTCATAAAGCACCTGCTTCAAGGAAGTGGCCAAGGTTTAAGAACAGGCATTAGTATTGCTTATTGGGTATTATGTTTAGTTTGCTTAGGGTCATTTATCCTGTTTCCATACAATAGCAACCCCTATTTTAGGCAATATGTATTTTCCATTAGCATGGGGTGGATGTTTACCCAACTCATCATGGCCTTAATTTTTTTAATTGACGACATAAGACGTGGCACTTTTTGGACCCTGGGTAAAATAACTTCATACACCGGAGCTCAATTTATTAATACCGAAAATGGCATTCCAAGGTCTACTTTTTTAAGTTGGCTGGGAGTGGGTATGGCATCCTCCTTGTTTTTTTCACTTATTTATGGGTTTGGAAATAAGTACAATTACAGAGTTATTAAAAAAAATATTGCATTAAACGGTTTGCCATCTGCATTTAAAGGGTTTAAAATAATTCACATTAGTGACATTCATAGTGGGAGTTTACAGGACAAAGCAGCGGTTCAAAAGGGCATTGATTTAATTAATAAACAAAATGCAGATTTGGTTTTATTCACCGGGGATTTAGTAAATGACAAAGCCACCGAAATGCAGCATTGGATGGACGTTTTTAATCAAATAAAAGCACCGCATGGCGTTTATAGTACTTTGGGAAATCATGATTACGGTGAT
The DNA here is from genome assembly GCA_947456625.1 of Bacteroidota bacterium. Lineage (GTDB taxonomy): Bacteria > Bacteroidota > Bacteroidia > Chitinophagales > Chitinophagaceae > Sediminibacterium. The sequence goes on along the minus strand of CANGQJ010000005.1, from coordinate 63,259 downwards.
TATGTAGCTTGGGAAAGCAAACAAGCCAAGCAGCAAAATTTACAAGATTTAAAACAAGTGCATGCCAATTTAGGATGGAGGCTTTTGATGAATGAAAATGTAAAAATTGAAAAAGAGGGCGCTTATTTTTATTTAGTGGGCATTGAAAATTGGGGCGCAAAAGCAAGGTTTCCTAAATATGGTAAACTAGATATTGCCATGCAAGGAGTGCATGATAAGGATCCTATTATTTTAATGAGTCATGATCCAAGCCATTGGGAGGCACAAGTTATAAAGGAGTATCCTCAAATACAATTAATGCTAGCAGGTCATACGCATGGCATGCAGTTTGGTTTAGAAAACCCTTATTTTAAATGGAGTCCTGTGCAATGGGTTTACAAACAATGGGCGGGCATTTATAAAACTGGCGCACAACAATTATATGTAAACCGAGGTTTTGGATTTTTAGGCTATCCCGGCAGGGTAGGTATTTTGCCTGAGATTACTTTAATAGAGTTAAGCTAGCAATTTTTTATTTTGCTTTTAATTGCTTTTTGAGCGCTTTAATTTGTATGGTTAATGTTTCCAACATTTTATTTTGATCATTAATAAAGCCATTATCTTTAATTGAACCAATAACCGCATTCATTTCTGCTTCGTTATCATAAACCATTTTCCTAAAAGGGTTTGAATAGTCCTTAGCCCTAGTATTTTGAATACTTGCTGTAATAGCTGCTTTAGTTTCTAAATAAGTATCCAACCAACTATTAAATAAAGTAGTACTTAATTTAGCCAATGGTTTTTGGGTAATTGTTTCAAGGCAAGCTAGTGCGTGGTTATCTCTACGACTATTATACTTTTCCGATTCACTCTCATAAAAACCGTGTACCTGATCCCAGCTGGCAATGCTATTATTTTTAATTTTTGCAAGTAGGCTGTCCACATTTTTTTGTGGTATTAATTGTCCACCCACATTGGTCCAAGTTAAATTGGCAGGACTTACTTTTATTTGTTGGAGGGTAGTCATTATTGCTTTACCCTTTTTAGTTTCAATTTGTTTTAAAGCCGACTCCATTCCATAAATGAAAATTATTTTTTCAAACATATGGTAAGCGTCAAAACATTTTATAAGTTTTGTTTTACGCTTGCTGTTTTCAAAACCAGTGACAACTATTTCTAAAGCATCAATATCTTTTTTGGTTTTTGTTTTTAGTAATGCAGTGCCTAGTGCAAATAATTTTTGCGGATCTGCAATGGGGGCTTTCTTTTCTTTTAACAACTGTGCACTAGCTACTGCTTTAGCAATAATTTCCCTAGCGCTTATTAACTCGTTTACAGAGTCTGGGGCTAAATAACCGTACTCGTAAATTGGTGTTTTATATTTACGTTTGTCACGGTCTACATATTTCCAAGCATTTCTTGCTAAGGCATAAAAATTATATAAAAACCAATAGCCTGGCATAATAACCAGCTCATCCTTAAGTGGGTCGTTGCTAATTAAAGAAAAAGGAATAGGAATATTTAATTCATAATTATAATCCCCTTTATTTAAAAGGGAGAAACTTGCAAACACTGAGTTGTGTTTAATACTAACACATAGTCCAGGCCAAAATCCACGTCCCATCACTACTTCACCATCGGCACCACGGCTATTGTGGTTGGAGCCAAGGGTGGCACCTGCGGCAATATTGGATTGTCCCATTACAAGTGCTGCACATAAAAAACTATTGTTATGATGTTGTTCGTGTGCTGGAAATATTAGCGAATTTAAAACCTCGCAACAGGAAATAGTCGCATTGGGTCCAAGGAAGGAGTTAATAAGTCTTGCACCATATTTTAGTTGAGAATAATCGGATAATACAAAACGTACCGCCTTAATGCCGTAAAATATTCGGCAGCCATATCCAATAATTCCATTAACCAATTCACAACCTTCACCTACCTGTGTTTTGGCTTCGGGATGGGAGTTTATGGTTACGTTTTTAATTTTATTGGCACCTTTTAAATAAGCGTCTTCGCCAATCCAAACGTCCTTTATTATTTTACAGTTTTTTATAACAGTGCGGTCTCCAATTTTTCCGTAGTATCCTAATTTATTATCAAATTGATTGTCGGTTAACTCAATAAATTTTTGTTGTAACAAAATATCGTTGCGGTGACGCGTCCATAAGTAAGCATCCCCTGTAGTCATACCATTAAAAGGCAATACTTTACGTCCTGTATTTTCATTGCAAAGCTCTAACCAAATTCTAACATTTTCGGATTCGCCTTTTTTGATAATACCATTTCCAAACTTTGAGTGGTTGGTGGTAACTAGTTCGTTAACATTATTAATAATTACCTCATTGCCCAAAATATAATGCGACATATAATTCACATTATGAATAGAAACGTTGTTTCCAAAATCACAACTTATAATAGTGGAATTGTAAATACCAATAGGAACAATTAAATCACTAAAACTTAAACAACTGTTTTCCAAATTGCCAATACGAATTAAACCAAAAAAGGAGCAATTTTTTACCAGCTCAGGGTTAAATTCGTTGGATACTAAAATATTGCCCCAGTTATCGCTTGTATTTCGGTTACGCACAAGAATTTCAATTTCAAGTGCAGTTAAACCTCGATACTCAATGCCGCTTCGGTTTTGCTTATTTCTTAAATAGTATTCGTCTTTTCCCTTGGGTAGGTCCTTTATAAAACCATAGCCCAATTGATTGGTTGCAATTTTCTTAATATGATTCATGTATAATAACTATTTAAATAAAGTAGGATGTTGTTTGTTCCAATTACTATTGTCTTGATATAATTTGGCAATATTTAAAATGGTTCCCTCGTCGTATAAATTTCCAACAAAACTAATTCCAGTTGGTAAATTAAACTTGCCATCAAATCCTGTAGGCACACAAACCACCGGATGCCCAGTTAAGTTAGTGATAGCAGCTTGATTGCTTTCCACGCCCCGAGAAGGACAAATGATTACATCGTATTTTTTAATCACTTCGTTTACTTTTTGCATAAGTATACTACGGTGTCTTTGTGCATTTATATATTCTACAGCAGGTACAAACCTAGCTGTTCTAAATGAGTTAGGCCAATCGTATTTTGTTTGTCTTGTTAATTCGTCGTCAATGTTTAATCTGGTCATTTCATCAAACTGAGCAGCACACTCTACACCAATTACTACATCCATGATGTTAAAATTATAAACCCCACTATCTGGGAAATCTACAGGGATTAATTCAACGCCTAATTTTTTAAAAGTGGCAAGTACTTTAAATTCGTTCCTGTTAGTATCTTTTATTTTATCAAAATAGTTTTTAGCATACGCTACACGTAATTTTTTTACATCCTTTATTGGCTGATAATTAAAAGGGGTATTAAATGCAGATAAATCTTTTCCGTCTGTACCATGTATATAATTAAATACAATGGCTGCGTCACTGGCACTCCTACATATAGGTCCTACTTTATCTAGGCTATAACTAAGTGCCATAGCGCCCGTGCGGCTAATGCTTCCAAAAGTGGGACGCAAACCTGTTGCACCACACTGTGTGGAAGGGGATACAATACTGCCATAAGTTTCTGTACCTATTGCAAAAGGCACGAGTCCAGCAACAGTTGCAGCAGTGGATCCTGCAGAGGAGCCCGATGAGCCATATTTTAAATTCCAAGGATTTCTGGTTCGGCCACCATACCAATAATCCCCCATTGCAAGGGCGCCTAAAGTAAATTTAGCAACAAGTACTGCTCCTACATTTTTTAATTGCGTATAAACAAATGCATCCTCGTCTATGATTTGATTTTTATAAGGTGCAGCGCCCCAGGTGGTTTTAGTGCCTTTCACTGCAAATAAATCCTTTAAGCCATAAGGGATCCCATGTAAAAGGCCTCGGTATTTTCCTTGTGCAATTTCGGCATCGGCTTTTTTAGCTTGCTCGTATGCAATGTTTTCTTGTAAGCTTATGACACACTCCAAAGTGTCGCCATACTTTTTAATACGGTCAATAAAAAATTGAGTAAGTGCAAGTGAAGTAATTTTTTTGTTCTTAATTAAATAAGCAAGTTCACTAATGCTATAAAATGCCAAGTCTGATTTATTTTTTGGAAGCTCCACCTTTGTAAATGGCAAATTTGCAACGCCTACTTTTTTAGTATTTGGAATTGGACTCGCAAGCTGCCAGGTACTTAATCCAACACTATTGGGAAGGGTTAAACTATGCATTGCTTTATAATTAGCAATATTATCTATTACATCACTATATAAAGTGTCAAATTCTTTTTGTGTAAACTGAATATCAAAAAGTTTAGCTGCACTTTTTAAATCGTCCTTAGTGATGGTTGTGTCCTGTGCATTTGCAAAAACAATAAAACTTGTAAATAGGAGTACTAAAAAATACTTCATGATATAATTTATTTAATTATATCAAAGATACTATCCTCGCTTTGTTTTGTTGCTGGAAAACCTTCTTTTTTGTCCACCTTTGGCACCAAAGCCACCCTCCTGTTGAGGGGATCTTCCCCTGGTGTTTCTGGGCTTGCCCCAACCGGCATCCTGTGAGGTTTTATTGGCATGGAATTGTTGCATAGGGTAAGGGTGTTCAAAAATAACAGGCACTTTTTTGCCAATTAACTTTTCAATATCAGCCAAGTATGCTTTTTCTTCAAAATCACAAAAACTAAGGGCAGTTCCTTCGGCTCCAGCTCGACCTGTTCTACCAATTCGGTGTACATAGGTTTCGGCAATATTAGGAATGTCAAAATTTATAACGTGGGCTAGTTCGTCCACGTCAATGCCTCTTGCTGCAATATCGGTAGCTACTAAAACTCTAGTTGTTTGCTCTTTAAAATTACTTAAAGCGCGTTGACGTGCGTTTTGTGATTTATTGCCATGAATGGCTTCCGCAATAATATTATTTTTTGTAAGTAACTGTACTACTTTATCCGCGCCATGTTTCGTTCTTGTAAATACCAGTGCAGTTTTAATAGCTGGGTTTTTTAATACCTCCACTAGTAATGCATTTTTATTTACTTTATCAACAAAATAAACGGCTTGATCAATAATCTCAACAGTAGAAGAAACTGGCGTTACCGTTACCTTTTCTGGGTTATGTAAAATGCTATTGGCAAGGCTAACAATCTCGGGAGGCATGGTTGCCGAAAAAAACAACGATTGTCTTTTTTTAGGAAGCACTGCTAGTAATTTTTTTACATCATGAACAAATCCCATATCTAGCATTCTGTCCGCTTCGTCTAAAACAAAAAATTCAACATCACGAAGGCTTATAAAACCTTGGTTCATTAAATCCAATAAACGACCAGGAGTTGCAATTACCACATCCACTCCGTTTTTTAATGCAGTTACCTGTGGTCCTTGTCCAACGCCACCAAAAATCACCGTACAATTTAATTGAGTATGTCTGCCATAGGCATTAAAACTTTCGGCAATTTGAATAGCTAATTCTCGCGTTGGCGTTACAATTAAGCTTTTAATTTTTTTTCTTTTTTCTACAGGCTTAGCCGATAACAATTGTATAATAGGCAATGTAAATGCAGCTGTTTTTCCAGTACCTGTTTGGGCACAACCTAGTAAGTCCTTGCCCTGTAATAAAATAGGGATGGACTGTGCTTGAATTGGAGTTGGTGTTGTGTAACCTTCCTCAAATAAAGCCAATAAAATGGGTTCAATTAACCCTAATTCTTTAAAATTCGTACTCATAATGAACTGCAAGGTACGCCTTTTAATTTTGGGGACCTTTTTAGGGCTTCTTTCTCACCAAACTATAAGAAGTAAAAATAAGTGCTTGAATTACTTTAGAAGGCACTGTTCGGTTTAAATGTAAAGTGTTCCAATGCTTTTTGTTCATATGAAAACCTGGGAAAATAGCATCGGGAAATTGGTCGCGTTGATCAATAATATCATCGGGGGTTGCTTTATAATTAAAAGTAGTAGGGAAGGAAACTAAATCTATAATTAAAAACATTTTACCCTTTGATTTGAGCACTAAATTGTCTTCCCCAAAAGGAAAGCACTCCTCTGCCTCGGGCAGAGAGAGTGCATAATTAAGTATTTCATCAATTTCCATAATCAAAAGTAAGGCTATGATTATTTTTTACTAGCAGCCCAATTATCCATCTTGGTTTCAAATACCGCTAGTGGCAAAGAACCATCCTTTAATACTTCGTTATGAAATTCGGCCAAATTAAATTTAGCACCTAATGCAGCTTCATATTTTTTTCTTAATGAAGCAATTTTCATAGCACCCGTTTTATAACCTAATGCTTGACCTGGAATGGCCATGTATCTTTCAATTTCTGCAGTGGCTCCTTGTTCACTAATTGCTTCGTTGTCCATCATATATTTTATAGCTTCTTCTCTACTCATGTTTTTTGAATGTATGGCAACGTCTACTACTAAACGAATGGCTCGGTGAATTTCATCACCTAATGCACCCATATATTGGTAGGGATCGGTATACAATCCTAATTCTTTACCTAAGGATTCACAATACAAAGCCCAGCCTTCTACATAAGCATTGTGACCGCCGTATCTTCTGAATTTAGGAAGTGCAGTATTTTCTTGTGTTAGAGAAATTTGATAATGATGGCCAGGAATTGCTTCATGTAAAAACAAAGACTCCATTCCCGATGTAGTATTAAATTTAGTGGCGTCTAAAATTGGTACATAAAAAATACCAGGTCTTTTTCCATCGGCAGAACCTTGATTGTACTCTGCACTTGCAGAAGCTGCTCTAAACGCCTCGGTTTGCCTTACTTCAAAAGGAGTTTTTGGTTCATGTAAAAACATTTTTTTCAAATTAGGTTGCATGGTTTGATGAATTTTTTCAAAAGTTGCAATCACTTCCTTAGGGGTCTTATAAGGCATAAATTGCTTATCCTCTTTCATGTATTCAAAAAATGCTTTTAAGTCTCCTTTAAATTCAACTACATTTTTAATACTGTCCATTGCTTTTCTAATTCTAGCTACCTCACTTAATCCTGTTTGATAAATTTCCTCTGGCGTTTTATTGGTAGTTGTATTTAGTTTTACTTGAAATGCGTACATTTTATCGCCACCTGTCATCGTTCCATATCCAGAATTTTCACTTGCCTTAGCTAGGTATTCATTTTGTAAAAAGTCCCCTAATTTCTTGTAGGTAGGGACTATGACTGTTAAAATTGTATTTTCGTATTCCTTTGTTAAACGTGCTTTATCGGCAGCAGAGAAATCCTTTGGCATTAATTCAATAGGACCATAGAATAAACTTTTTTTAGGATCTGTCACTTCCATTCCTTGCATTTGAGGAATCATTTTGGTTACCAATTTTTTAGGTAAAATAATTCCAGCGGCCATACCTTTTTTAAAGTTACCAATAGCAGTATCCGCCCAAACCGAAAATGAGTTTACACGCTTTAACCAGTTTTCATAATTTTTTACTGTTTTAAAAGGCTGTGCACCTGTGCCTGAACCCAATTGTCCCATAGTTAATGGTAGTCCTACAAATTGATTAAAGGGTAAATATTCAAAATGATATTGGTCGCCCTCTAAATTAATTTCTAATTGATATTTTAAATTATCAAAAGACAATTGATCGTTTTCGTTTAAACTTTCACGGTCATAATTTTTTAAGCTATCTAAATAGGATTTATTAAAATTAGACCATGCTTGTAAATAACTTGCGCTTCCATCATTTGGCAACAAATCATCATATCGATCATCCCCTACCATGGTTGCAGATAAAGGACTTAACTTAAGTTGGTCCTCATAGTAGTTTTCTAAAAATGTCCCAAACTTGGGGCTATCTAATTTGGATTTATTTGATTGATTACAAGCCAATAAGCCAATGGTTAATGCCATTACAATGGATATCCTTTTCATTTTACTTAATTTTAGTAAATGTAAGGATTCTATTAATTAGTAAGATTACCGGTGGTAACTTATAATGAATATTTTTTCATTTGCTTGTGCATAATGGAAAACCATACTGGAGGGAAAAGGGAAAGAACAATCATGCCTGGATAGCCTGTTGGCATTTGAGGCGCTTCCTCCATATTTCTTAATATTTGGTACTTACGTGAAGCCAAATAATGATGGTCACTATGCCGGCTTAATTCAAAAAGCATGAGCCTGCCAATTACGTGATTACTATTCCAACTATGGTGTGGTTTTACTCTTTCGTATAATTCACCAGCTCCTTTTTCTCTAGAAAGTCCGTAATGTTCTATATAATTTACGGTTTCAAGTAGGGTAGCACCCATTATGGCAGCTGCTATAAAACAAAACATAATTGTAATTCCAAATAAATAAGCAATAGTACCAACAAAAATTAGTTGAATTATTTGAAATAAAAACATTTCGTTATTCAATGCGGGTAAAACCCTGTTTTTCTTTTTTGATTCGTCTATAGCAATATGCCATGCACTTAAATAGGTACCCACAAAAGTTTGCAACCAAAATGCATAAACAGTTTGTTTCATTTTTGCGGTACTTGGATCATGAGGCGTAGCCACATGTTTATGGTGCCCTTTATTATGTTCAATAAAAAAGTGCATATATAAACTTGTAAGCAATAAAAGCTTTGAAAGCATTTGTTCAAATGCATTGGTACGATGTCCTAATTCATGTGCTGCATTAATTCCAAAAGCTGCACATAGTAACCCCATGGCAACAATTCTACCTGCTATATCAATGGTTTCAATAGGTGCTTTTAAACTGGTAAGAAAAATATACAGGGATATAAATTGAAAAGGTACAGTAAGCCAAATTATAATATCATATAAGACATTTGATTTAGCCAATTGCTCCTCCACTGCGTCCAAGTTTTTTGAATCGGGTTTGATAAATAATTCCAAAATTGGAATAAAAAAGAAAACATATAATAAAGGAATCCAGCAATAAATACCAGTATGTGTAAAGGCAAGGTATCCCAATAAATATAGTACAAAGGGCGTGGTGTATTTAAATGACTTTATAAATGCAATCATGCTTAAATATAAGCATTTTTTTAATTTAATAAACCAAACTCAACCCTTCCATACTATTCCACCGTAACTGATTTTGCTAAATTTCTTGGCTTGTCCACGTCAATTCCTTTATATATACCCACATAATAACTTAATAATTGCAATGGGATTACACTTAAAAGAGGAGCAATTACTTCGTCGATTTCAGGGACAAACATAATATTATCGGACATAGTTGGTAATACAGAATCACCAATAGTAGCCACTGCAATTACCTGTCCTTTTCTTGCTTTAATTTCCTGAACATTGGAAACTACTTTCTCATAATACATATCCTTTGTAGCCACAAACACTACTGGTAGGTTTTCATCTACCAAAGCAATTGGTCCATGTTTCATTTCGGCTGCAGGGTAACCTTCCGCATGGATATAAGTAATCTCTTTTAATTTTAAAGCGCCCTCAAGTGCAATAGGGAAATTGTATCCACGACCTAAATATAAAAAGTCGCTTGCTCCTTTATATTGTTTTGCGATGCTTTCAATTTTTGAAGTATCTGCTAAAATTTCTTTTACTTTTTCGGGAACCGAAGCCAATTCATTTACCAAGTGCACATATCGTTCATCACTAATACTGCCTTTTGCTTTTGCCATTTTTAATGCCATCATACTAAGTACGGCCAACTGTCCTGTAAATGCCTTGGTACTAGCTACACCAATTTCAGGACCCGCGTGTGTGTAAGCGCCAGCATGTGATAAACGCGCAATACTACTGCCTACGGCGTTCACTACTCCAAATATGAAAGCACCTTTTTCTTTAGCACTTTCCAGTGCCACTAAAGTATCGGCGGTTTCACCACTTTGTGAAATAGCAATAATTACATCTCCTGGGTGTATTACTGGATTACGGTATCTAAATTCAGAAGCGTATTCTACTTCCACAGGGATACGACATAATTCTTCAATCATATATTCTGCAACAAGCCCAGCATGCCAACTGGTTCCACAAGCAACAATCATTATACGAGATGCTTTTGTTAAAGCTTCAATATGATTGTCTACACCGGCCATTACAATTTGTTGCTGCTCGTGTAATAAACGACCTCTTAAACAATCAAAAATAGTCTCAGGTTGTTCAAAAATTTCTTTTAACATGAAATGGTCGTAGCCGCCTTTTTCAATAGCAGCAAGTTCCATGTCTAATTTTTGAATAAATGGTGTTTGCTTTTCGTTTCCTAAATTTTTTAAAATCAATTCGTCTGCCTTAACTATAGCAATTTCATAATCGTTAACATAGACCACTTCCTTAGTATACTCAATAATAGGTGAGGCGTCACTTGCTAAAAAATGTTCGCCCTTACCAATACCAATAACCAATGGACTTCCTTTACGAGCAGCAATTATTGTTTCAGGATCGTCCTGGTCTATTAATAAAATACAATAAGCACCCACAATTCTTTTTAAAGCAATACGCAAAGCCTCCTCAAGCGTGCTTTTATTATTATCCTGAATATCTTGAATAAAATTTAATAATACTTCCGTGTCGGTATCACTTTTAAAAGTATAGCCTTTGCTTGTTAGCTCTTGTTTAATTTGTGCATAGTTCTCAATAATGCCATTATGTAGCATGGCTAAACGACCATTGTTAGATAAGTGTGGATGTGCGTTTCTATCCGATGGTTCACCATGGGTAGCCCAACGTGTATGACCAATACAAATATTGGAATGCATATTTTTTCCAACCACTGCGTCTTCTAATTCTGCAACCTTTCCTTTTTTCTTATGCACTTGTAAATTACCATCCTGAATAATGGCAACACCTGTACTATCATAACCACGATATTCTAATCGCTTTAAACCTTTTAATACAATTGGGTATGCTTCTCTATGACCAATATATCCTACAATTCCACACATAATATTTGATTTGCGTTAAATTCAATAATTTGAGCAAAAATAAACATTAATACGGTACTTTATGTCAGTTGCAGCGCATTTTGATTTTAACCAAGACTATATTTTAGAGGACAATAGGGTTGTTTTAAGGCCCCTTACCAATTTAGACGCTGCGCTGTTATCCGAATATGTAATAAATGAACCTGAAATTTGGAAGTATTCCTTAGTGGCCATTCAAAAACCGGAGGATTTAGAAGGGTATATTAAGACGGCTATTCAATCCCGTATGGATCAAAATAGTTATGCATTTATTGTGTACGACAAGCAGCTAAAATCTTATGTGGGATGTACTCGTTTTTACGATATTCAGTTGGGTTTTAAAACTACGCAATTAGGATACACTTGGTACAGTAAAAAAGTTTGGGGTACGGGAGTGAATACTCACTGTAAATTTTTATTGTTACAATTTGCTTTTGAACAAATGGGATTTATGCGTGTTGAATTTAGAGCAGATAATGAAAACAAAAGAAGCATTGCAGCCATGCAAAAAATTGGATGTACCATTGAAGGTGTTTTGCGCAGTCATTTACCAAAGCCCGACGGAACCCGAAGAGACTCTATTATTTTAAGTATTACCAAAGAGGATTGGGAGCAAAAAAATAAAGCATTAATTACAGCAATGTTCCGCTAAGCGTTAGCATGGCAACACTAAAATAAATAATTAATGCTGTAACATCCACAAGCGTTGCAACAAATGGCGCACTGGATGCAGCTGGATCGGCTCCTAATTTTTTTAAAACTATTGGAAGCATAGAACCCGCAATGGTTCCCCAAATTACAACACCTAATAAAGTAAATCCAATGGTGAATGCAACTAGGTATGGATGCCCTCCATAAAATCCTGGTTTAATAGCATGCCAAATTATAATTCTAAAAAATCCAATAATTCCAAGTACGGTTCCTAGTAATAAACCGCTAATTAGTTCTCTTCTTAATATGCGCCACCAATCGGATATGGTAATTTCACCAACCGACATTGCTTGTATAATTAAAGTAGATGCTTGTGAGCCTGAATTGCCACCACTAGAAAGAATTAATGGAATAAATAATGCAAGTACCACGGCTTTTTGAATTTCACCTTCAAAATAACCCATAGCAGTGGCAGTAAACATTTCACCTAAGAATAATATAACTAACCAAGTGATTCGCTTTTGAAAAAGTTTCACAAGTGAAATGTCCAAGTAAGGTTCATTTAAGGCTTCGGTACCCCCCATTTTTTGCATATCCTCAGAGAACTCTTCGTTGGCAACCCATAAGATATCATCAATGGTAACAATACCAAGTAAAACGTTATTGTCATCCACTACCGGAATAGCAGTGCGGTTATTCATTTTAAAGACTTGGCTTGCATGTTCCTGATCATCATAAACATTTAAGGCAACATACCTGCCGTCAATGATATCTTTAATAATAGCTTCGGGCTGTTCAATTAAAACATCTCTAATGCGAATGTCATCAATTAAACATCCATTTTCGTCAATGATATATATAACATCAATGGTTTCATACTTTTTACCATATTTACGAATATTGGCAAGTACTTGTGCAACCGTATAATGCTCGTAAACATAAACATAGTCGGGCGTCATCAAACGACCCACACTATCCTCGGGGTATCCTAAAAGTGATAATGTTATTTTGCGTTCTTCGGGGTCTAATAATTTTATTAAATCACGAATAGCCGCTTTTGGTAATTCCTCTAAAAAGTCGGTACGGTCATCGGGAGGAAGTTCATTTAAAATTTTTGCAGTTTTACGTGCAGGCAATTCTTTAATGATATCCTTTTGTTGGTTAATGTCAAGAATTTTAAAAACGCTTACAGCACGGTGCACGGTCATATGATCAATGATGCTAGCTTCTTGTTCTGGGAATTCGTTCACCAGTTCAACTACATCGCTGATATTTTGCTCGTCCAAAAATTCCCTTAAAAGTAGTTCGTCGTTTTGACCCAAAACTTCTAAGAAAATTTCTGACAAATTAACCGCTTCTATTTTTAATTCATCCGACATGGCTGCAAGTTAATAAAAATCCTAAGGATGCCCTATATTTAGGCCATGATTCTTCCATTCTTAACAATTGCATCATCTGAAAATAGGGGTAGAGGTGTATTCACTACAGAACCAATAGCAGCAAATACAATTATTGAAATTGCGCCTGTTATTGTGGTAGATGCATTGGGACGTGAAAACTTAGAAAAAACATTACTGTACGATTATATATTTGAATGGGGTGAGGATAGTAAAATGGCAGCAGTTGCATTAGGATATATTTCTATATACAATCATGCTAATAATCCCAACTGTGCCTACGATATGGATTTTGAACATGAAACAATTTCCATTACCACTTTAATTGATATTCCAGTAGGTGCGGAGCTTTTTATAAATTATATGCATCCCGAAGGCCCATCCAATGATCCAGTTTGGTTTAAGCAAGCCTAGCAGTTGATGTTTTTAATTATTAAAACATCACTAAACAAACCGGCATAGAAACTGAAATACTATTTCCTGTATTTATTAAATCCCCGGTTGTTTTATTTATTTTATAAACAATAATGTTGTCCGTATCTTGATTAGCAACTAATAGCCAATTGCCGTCCCCACTTATTGTAAAATTTCTTGGTCTTTTTCCAAGGGTTGGGAATAAGCTCATTTGTTTTTCATCCAATTTTCCATTAGGTAATATTGGAAATTTAGCTATGTTATTTTCTTCTCCTCTATTACTTGCATATAAATATTTGCCATCCGGTGAAATATGAATATCGGCACTACCGGGCTCACCTTTATAGCTTGCTACGTGTGTATTTACATTTTGTAATAAACTAGCAGCTCCTTTGTTAAAATTATATACACTAATGCTTCCACTTAGTTCTTCAATCACATATAAAATATTTCCATTTTTAGAAAATGCAATATGTCTAGGACCCGCTCCAGGCTTTGATTTAATTACAGTGGACTTAGGTATGTCTAAAGGAACATTGCTATTTTGATATGGATAAACAAACACTTGGTCCATGCCCAAGTCTGGAGTTAATAAATAGTCTCCTTTAGGTGAAAAAAAAGCGCCATGTACATGAGGTTTATCCTGTCTTGTGGGGTGAATACTTTTGCCGTTATGCTGAATAAATTGTTGCGCATTTGAGATAAGCCCATCTGCAAAACGGTGAAACTGGGTGATGCTACCTCCAGTATAATTCGCAACAAATAAATTATGCTCATCGGGGCTTAAAGTAATGTAACAAGGGTCTGCCGACTTCACCGATTTTAATTGCAACAAATTTAATTTATTGTCTTTAAATGAATATGCTGCAACCATTCCATTGGCGGTTTCGTTTACAGCATATACAAATTGTTTATCCTTGGTAATTGTTAAATATTCGGGGTTGCTACTGCTATCGGTGTGGCTTAATAAAACTGCTTTTCCAGTAGCAGTATCAAAATTAAAAACATAAATACCTTTACTTTCTCTTTGGGTGTAAGTGCCCACTAATAAATTTGCATTTTGCGCTTTTAAATTTGCAACAAAGCAAAATAAAGAAACTAAAAAAATACCTAACTGCTTATACATATTAAATTGAATTATAAATTTATTGATATACCCTTACGTAATCTACTTCCATGCGGCATGGGAAAATGGAATCGTCAATAATTGCGCCGCCCATATTACCACCAACTGCTAAATTAAGTAATAAAAATTGAGGTGCAAGAAATGGATAATAATTAAGCCCTTTATCTTCATTGATAGATGTGTAGTATAATTTATTGTCTACAAAAAATTGAATTGATTCCTTTGACCATTCCATTTTATAAACATGAAAACCAGTAGACACACCAGTTACAGTTGCTTTATTTGTAAGTTGTGTGCCTATGCTCCAGTTGTTTAGTTTGGAATGAGTAGACCAGTTTATAATATCTTGTTCTTTACCTACATGCTCCATAATATCAATTTCTCCGCAAGCTGGCCAACCTACCGTTTTAATATTATCTCCTAACATCCAAATGGCAGGCCAAGTGCCAACTCCTTTTGGTAGTTTCGCACGAATTTCAAAGCGTCCATATGTCCAAGAAAATTTACCCTGAGTTAATATTCTGGCCGAAGTGTATTTTTGCCCACCTTTATTTTCTTTTCTTGCTTCTATAATTAAATTACCATTTTCTATGCGTGCATTGGTAGCATCTGAAGTATAATATTGGGCTTCGTTATTTCCCCAGCCCCATTGTCCAGTTCCTATATTGTAAGCCCATTTTGTAGTATCGGGTCTGGTGCCTGTATTAAATTCATCAGACCATACCAATTTTTTTAGGGTATCGTTCACAATTGTTGTTGTTCGCAAAGTTGGGTTCAAAGCACTTAAATAACCTAAAGGGGATGCTTTTTGTTGTGTATAAAAAGACATTACAACCAGGGATAATACTGCAACTAGGGCAATGAAGCGCATAAAAACAATTGTTCGTAATAAAATTGTAATCGTATTTGGTCCAATTTAGGCAAAATTTGCCTTTTTTGTTGGGTATTTTATAAAAGGGTCGTAAATTTGTTACATGAATTTAAACAACCATATCCATCATCATTTGCTATCCAAAGGGTAAGCTATGGGTGTGTAGGTATGTAACTATATTTAACCAAAGGGCTTACTAACTAGTAAGCCCTTTTAATTTTTTAACAAGTAAAGTATGCGATTAAAATTAGCAATTCAGAAATCAGGACGTTTAAACGAGGACTCCATGCGTTTATTAAAGGAGTGCGGAATTGATATTGGCAATGGCGTGAATAAATTAAAAGCCGATGCGACAAATTTTCCAATTGAGCTTTTCTTTTTACGTGATGACGATATTCCTCAATATGTAGAAGATGGAGTTGCCGATATTGGCTTTGTGGGTGAAAATGTGGTATATGAAAAAGCTAAAAAAGTAGAAGTAGCTTATGAGTTAGGCTTTGGTAAATGCCGATTAAGTTTTGCTGTGCGCAAAAACGAGGATTTTTCTGGGCCCTCTTTTTTAGCAGGAAAAAAAATTGCTACTAGTTATCCTGTATTAGTTCAAAAGTATTTAGATGAAAATAATGTAAAAGCCGAGATACATGAAATTAGTGGCAGTGTTGAAATTGCCCCTGGTATTGGCCTTGCCGACGTTGTTTGTGATTTAGTGAGCAGCGGATCTACTTTATTTATGAATGGTTTAAAGGAAACACAAACCATTTTAAATTCTCAGGCAGTTTTAATAAAGCACAAGAATTTTAGTGCCGAGCAGCAACAAATTTTAGATCGATTATTGTTTCGTATGGAATCGGTCAAAAAAGCTAAGAAAAATAAATATGTATTATTAAATGCACCTAATAACCAACTAGAAAAAATAATTGCATTGCTTCCAGGCATGAAAAGCCCAACAGTACTTCCTTTAGCTTCGCCTGGATGGAGTAGTGTGCATAGTGTTATTGCAGAGAGTGATTTTTGGGATATTATTGAGCAATTAAAAAATGCTGGAGCAGAAGGTATTTTAGTAATTCCTATTGAAAAAATGATTTTATAATGATTCCAATTTTTGACAATCCAACAAAAAGTCAATGGGCTAGTTTACTTGCCAGGCCTAGTTTTGATGCAAGTGATTTGCTTCCTAAAGTACAATCAATAATTAAGGATGTAAAAGAAAATGGTGACCAAGCGGTACTAAAATACACCCAAAATTTTGATCAGGTTACTTTAAAAACCATTGCATTAAATGCTGCTTTAAAATTAACAGCAGAAGAGGCTTTGTCAAGTAGTTTAAAAGCAGCCATTCAACTTGCAAAAGGAAATATTGAAAAATTTCACCAACCTCAATTCCAAAAAATGGAACGCATTGAAACCATGCCTGGGGTTTGGTGTTGGAGAAAATCGGTAGGTATAGAAACGGTAGGTATTTATATTCCAGGCGGAACTGCACCTTTGTTTTCAACGGTTTTAATGTTAGGAGTTCCAGCAAAAATTGCAGGTTGCAGTAATATTATATTATGTACACCTCCAAATAATAACAATGGTGAAATACATCCTGCAATAATATATGCTGCAAGCTTAGTAGGGGTAACACATATTTATACTATTGGAGGAGTGCAAGCTATTGCTGCAATGGCATACGGTACTGAAACCATTCCTAAAGTTGATAAAATATTTGGACCAGGGAATCAGTTTGTAACAGCTGCAAAACAATTGGTCCAACAAACAGGTGTTGCCATAGATATGCCAGCTGGACCTAGTGAGGTTTGTGTTTGGGCCGACGATTCAGCAAACCCTGTTTTTGTTGCTTCAGATTTATTGTCGCAAGCCGAACATGGAGCAGATAGTCAAGTGTTACTTGTTGCAAGTAATGAACTAATTGTAAAAAATGTACAACTGGAACTTGAAAAGCAATTAGCGCAGTTGCCAAGAAAAGAACTTGCTTTAAAGGCCTTGCAAAATTCTAAAGCAATTATTTTAAATAACGTAAACGATGCCCTTGCACTTATTAATAAATATGCCCCCGAGCATTTAATTATGTCTATAGAAAATGCAGAAATAATAGCCGAAAAAATTATTAATGCGGGTTCGGTATTTATTGGTAACTACTCGCCAGAATCTGTTGGAGATTATGCTAGTGGGACCAATCATACCCTTCCTACCAATGGATTTGCCAACGCATATAGTGGGGTGAGTGTAGACAGTTTCGTTAAAAAAATTACCTTTCAGCAGTTAACGGAAAGAGGGCTTTCTAACATTGGGCAGTCGGTGATAGAAATGGCAAAAGCCGAGCAATTGGACGCACATGGTAATGCTGTATTAGTAAGATTAAATGATATCGCATCTAAAATATAATTTATGCAATTTGATATTAAAAAAGTAGTAAGACCTAATATTGAAAAACTAAAACCTTATTCTTCTGCTAAGGATGAGTTTAGTGGGGAGGCGCGAGTTTTGCTTGATGCAAATGAAAACAGTTTAGGATCTCCTTTAACAAAATGGTATAATCGTTACCCCGATCCTTATCAAAAAGAAATTAAAGAAAAGCTGGCGTTTATAAAAAAGGTGCAAGCCAATCAAATTTTTTTAGGAAATGGAAGTGATGAAATAATTGATTTACTTTTTAGAACTTTTTGTGAACCAGGAAAAGATAATATTATAATTTGCCCACCTACCTATCCCATGTATGAAGTTGGAGCTAATATTAATAATGTAGAAATAAAATCGGCACCATTGCTCTCCGATTTTCAATTAAATGTAGCACACATAGAGCAGTTAGTTAACGCAAATACCAAAATAATTTGGTTGTGCTCTCCAAACAATCCAACCGGGAATTCATTAGACAGAATAGATATTGAAACAGTTTTAAATCATTTTAATGGAATTGTAGTTGTAGACGAAGCCTATATTAATTTTTCAAAACAAAAATCCTTTGTGCAGTCTTTGGAGGATTATCCAAATTTAGTGGTACTTCAAACTTTAAGTAAGGCATGGGGATTGGCTGGCTTAAGAGTAGGAATGTGTTTTGCAAGTAAAGAAATTGTTGGGTACTTAAATAAAGTAAAACCACCCTATAATATTAGTATGGTTGCCCAGGAATTGGTTTTAAAAGCGCTAGAGGAAGTAGGTCAGGTAAATGATATGATACAGCATTTAGTTGAAATGCGTATTGCACTTGCCGAAGTCATTGCTTCTATGCCACATGTTCAAAAAGTATATCCCTCTGACACTAATTTTTTATTGGTTAAAATACCACATGCTACTAAGTTATATCAGTATTTGTGTACCAAAGGGATTATTTTAAGAGATAGGTCCAGTTTGCCAAATTGTGAGAACAGTGTTAGGATTACAATAGGTAATGAGCAGGAAAATACAGAACTTGTGGATGCTATGGCAGAGTGGATAGCACAAACATTTGACAAAGCATAAAAATAACTGTAACCTTAATTAAATTTATTCAAAACATAACCATTTATATGAAACAACTTAAAAACATTTTATTGCTTCTAACAATCGCTGTTTCTTTTTCGTTAAGTGCACAAAATAATGCAGGGCTAAAATTACCTGAGGGGTTTAAAGCAACCTTATTTGCAGATACCATAGGAAGTGCAAGACATATAACTATCACTTCCAATGGAGTAATTTTTGCTAAATTAATGTATCCAAATAAAGCGGGTAAAAGTATTATTAGATTAGAAGATGCTAACATGGATGGCGTAGCAGATAAAATTACTGGTTGGGCAAATTATGGTGGCACAGGTATTTATGTAAAAGGAAAAGATTTATATGCCACTTCTGATAATGATGTTTATTTATATCAGTTAAATGAAAAAGACGAAGTTATAAATCCATTAAGCCCTAAAACTATTGTAAAGGGGTTGATTGCTAAAAATCAACATGCATCTAAGTCAATTACATTGGATGGTCAAAATAATGTGTATGTAAATATTGGGGCATATTCAAATGCATGCCAAGAAAAAGACAGAATAAAAGGTTCAAAAGGTATGATGCCTTGTCCTATTTTAGATTCAGCTGGAGGTATTTGGAAATTTGATGGCAAAAAAGAAAATCAAGTTTACGGCGATGGCAAAAGATATGCAACTGGTCTTCGTAATGTGGTAGGATTAGATTGGAATACAAAAACCAATTCATTATTTGTAATGCAACATGGCCGCGATCAATTAAATAGTTTTTATCCTGAATATTATAGCGACGCTCAAAGTGCGGAACTTCCTGCGGAAACAATGTATGAATTACATGACGGCGATAACGTAGGTTGGCCTTATGTTTATTTTGATCCTTATCAAAAGAAAAAAATATTGTCACCAGAATATGGTGGGGATGGCAAAAAAGAAGGTGGCGAAAATGCAATTAATCCAACTGTATTTTTCCCAGCGCATATGGCCCCAAATGCATTATTATTTTATACTGGAAGTCAGTTTCCAGAGAAATATAAAAATG
This sequence comes from Bacteroidota bacterium, assembly GCA_947456625.1. GTDB lineage: Bacteria > Bacteroidota > Bacteroidia > Chitinophagales > Chitinophagaceae > Sediminibacterium. The sequence continues at coordinate 43,432 of CANGQJ010000005.1, read as the reverse complement.
GTGCATTTATTGCATTTCATGGTTCTTGGAATAGAGCACCACTGCCACAGGAAGGATATTTTGTTGCCTTTGTGCCTTTCAAAAACGGGAAGCCAAGTGGCGAATGGGAAATATTTGCGAATGGATTTTCTGGTTTAAGTGGGGATGAAAAAGTAATGAATCCAAGAAAAGCAAAATCTAGACCTTGTGGTTTAGCGCAAGGGCCTGATGGTTCATTGTATGTAAGTGATGATGCTAGAGGTTCTATTTTTAAAATCTCTTACTCTAAATAATTAATTCAAAAAAATTGCGATATGATTGGTAAATGTTTGGTTTTTTTAATGGTGTTTTTGCTTGGAACTAAAGCTATAGTAAATGCGCAGGATTTAGTAAAAGGTAAAAAATTGTATGAAACAAGATGCTTGGTTTGTCATCAAGCCGATGGTGGCGGTGTGCCTAATATGAATGCTCCTTTGGATGGATCAAGCAATGTGGTTGGAAATAATATTGCAAGATTAGTTCGAATTATAAAAAATGGCTACAGTGAAAAAATTGCATTAGATGGATATTATTATAATAATGTAATGACGCCTAATCCGGATTTAAAGGAAGCCGATATTGCCAATGTTTTAAGTTATGTAAGAACTAGCTGGAGTAATAAAGCTTCAAAAATAACCTTAGCTCAAGTGCAGGCAGCACTTAAGAAAAAATAATTTTAAAGGAATTACAAGCATTATGAAGCCCATTTTATTTATAGACAGAGACGGTGTTGTATTAGAAGAGCCAAAGTTGGATTTTCAGATAGACAGTATTCAAAAAACAAGTTTTATACCTGGTGCTATTTCGCATTTAAGTAAAATAGCTGCTGAGTTTGGATATTATAAAGTGATGGTTACCAATCAGGATGGATTAGGGACCTCAAGTTATCCAATGGAAACCTTTGAGCCTTATCAGTCTTTAATGCTTAGAACGCTTGCTGGAGAAGGTTTTATGTTTGATGAAATATTTATTGATGATACTTATGCTGCCGATAACAAACCAACTCGAAAGCCAGGTATAGCAATGCTCACACATTTATTAAACAACAACAATTATGATTTAGCCAACTCTTATGTAATTGGGGATAGGTGGAGTGATATTGCACTTGCTAAAAATTTAGGATGTAAAGCCATTTATTTAAAATCGCAAATACATGAATTAACTTCTGAACAAGAAATAGAACTAAGGCCATTTATTGCTTTCGAAGCAAATACCTGGTCGGAGATTTATGGGTTTTTAAAACTAGGTTTAAGAAAAGTAGCTCATGTGCGTAATACTAAAGAAACTAAAATAAGTGTGGAGCTAAATTTAGATGGCAAAGGAAATGCGCACATACAAACTGGCTTAGGATTTTTTGATCATATGTTGGAGCAAATTGCGCGTCATGGGGAATTGGATTTGAACATTAAATGCGATGGCGATTTACACATAGACGAGCATCATACTATTGAGGATGTTGGTATTGCCTTAGGGGAAGCATTTACATTGGGATTAATGGATAAAAGAGGCATGGAACGATACGGTTATGCACTTCCAATGGACGAGGCCGAGGCAAAAGTTTTAATTGATTTTGGCGGAAGAAACTGGATAGTTTGGGACGCTGAATTTAAAAGAGAAAAAATAGGAGAAATGCCTACCGAAATGTTTTTTCATTTTTTCAAGTCCTTTAGCGATGCTGCAAAAGCCAATTTAAATATTAGTTGTAAAGGCGAAAATGAGCATCATAAAATAGAAGCTATATTTAAAGCATTTGCCAAGTCCATTAAAATGGCAGTAAAGCGCAATCCAAATAGCGATTCACTACCAAGTACAAAAGGAGTTTTATAAAAGCTAACGGTTGTTAATAAATATGGTAAAATACACCTAGTTTGGATTAATTTTTAGCATTGAATTGCTAAAAGCCTTAAATTTGTGACTCAATAATTATGATGACTAAAACAAACAATATGTGGTGGTGGCATACAAACTCCGTTGGGGTATTGTAGTGACATAACTATTATTGTCAAAATATACATAAACCCCGACATTCAATGTCGGGGTTTATTTTTTATTAAAAAGCAAGAAAAATTAAGAAAACGAATTAAGATAGGATTATGCAAAAAAAGCAAATTACAACCACAGTCACAAGTATGCTAGCGGATACCTATACGCCGGTTGGTATTTATTTGAGATTAAGGGATCGATTCAGGGATACTATTTTATTAGAAAGTACCGATTCGCATGCTTCTGAAAATAGTTATTCATTTATTGGCGTAAATGCCATTGGTGGTATTGAAATTTCATCTTTAAATGAAATTGAATACAAATATCCAAATCAGGATCCTGAAAAAGAAATTATTAAAAATGTGCATGCTGCTCCCGATCGTATTTGGGCTTATATGCAACAATATGAATTAAAAGGACAGGAAGTAAAAGAGGCTGCTTTTGCACAAGGACTTTATGGATATACAGCATATGATGCAATTCCATTTTTTGACACCATTGAATTTAAAGCTGGTGACAATGCAGTTCCATTAATGCGCTATCGTCTTTATCAATATGTAATTGCCTTTAATCATTTCAAAGACGAAATTTTTATTTGTGAAAATAAATTGGAAGGCATTGATTCCGAGTATGACGCACTTGTCTCTTATATTAAAAGCAAGGATGTACCTGTATATCCTTTTAGTTTAGAAGGTGCCGAGTCTTCTAATTTAACTGACGAAGCGTATAGGGAAGCAGTAAAAAAAGGAATTCAACATTGTATGCGTGGGGACGTTTTCCAAATTGTATTAAGTCGTCGTTTTCAACAGTCTTTTAAAGGGGATGAATTTAATGTTTATCGTTCTTTAAGAAATATTAACCCTTCGCCATATTTGTTTTTCTTTGATTATGGTGATTATAAATTAATGGGCTCTTCTCCAGAGGCACAAATAATTATTAATAACGGGAAGGCAGTAGTGCATCCAATAGCGGGTACTTTTAAGAGATCCGGTGATGAAACGGTAGATGCTGCAATGACTCAAAAATTATTAGATGATCCTAAGGAAAACGCAGAGCACGTGATGCTAGTGGATTTAGCACGTAACGATTTAAGTAGAGTATGTAGTGAGGTGCGCGTAAAACAATATAGGCAAGTACATTATTATAGTCATGTGATACATTTAGTGAGTGAAGTGGAAGGTAAAGTTTCAGTTGGGGCCAATCCTTTTCATTTAATTGCAAAAACTTTTCCTGCCGGAACTTTAAGTGGAGCACCTAAGTTTAAGGCCATGCAATTAATTGATGCAATAGAGCCTACTAAACGTTCTTATTATGGTGGCTGTATAGGGTTTGTTGGGTTTAATGGAACTTGCAATCAAGCTATTATGATACGTACTTTTTTAAGTAAACAAAACACACTTACTTATCAAGCGGGGGCGGGTGTAGTTGCCGCAAGTGTTCCAGAAAATGAATTACAGGAAGTTAACAATAAATTAAATGCGTTAAAATCGGCAATGGTTAGGGCTGAAAAAATTCATTCCTAATTTAAAATTTAATTTAATAAATACAAGACAAGCAATGAAAATATTAGTTTTTGATAATTACGATTCCTTCACATACAATTTAGTGCAGTTAATAAAAGAAATAGCTACAACAGCAAGTGTGGAAGTTTTTAGAAACGACGAAATTCCTTTAGAAGACGTAAAGGCTTATGATAAAATTTTATTATCGCCAGGTCCAGGTATCCCATCTGAGTCGGGCCTGCTATTGCCACTTATAAAAGAGTACGCAGCTAGTAAATCAATTTTTGGTGTTTGTTTAGGACAACAAGCTATTGGGGAATCATTTGGCGGAAGCTTAAGTAATTTAAGTAAAGTGTATCATGGTATAGCTACCCCAGTTCATTTAACTGCAAGTTCTATTTTATTTGAAGGGATGCCTCAAACATTTGAGGTTGGAAGGTATCATAGTTGGGTTGTAAACGAAAAGGATTTACCATCGGATTTAATAATTACTTCTAAGGACGATGAAGGGTACATTATGTCCCTGGAGCATAACACTTATGATGTAAAAGGGGTGCAATACCATCCAGAAAGTGTATTAACACCAATGGGGGCAACAATTCTAAAAAACTGGTTGAAAAAATAGTTTAAAAATTATTAGGATCAATACCAATGCAATGAAAAAATTATTACAATATTTATTTGAACACAAAACCTTAAATAGGGAGCAGGCTAAGGAAATCTTAGTTCAAATTTCTCAAGGGGTTTATAACGAACATGAAGTGACTTCCTTTATGACTGTATATTTAATGCGCAGTATAACCATAGAGGAGCTAATGGGATTTAGAGACGCGCTTTTATCATTGGCAGTTAAAGTTGACTTAGGCGTTAATGATGCTATTGATATTGTAGGAACTGGAGGTGATGGAAAAGATACTTTTAATATTTCAACACTAGCCTGCTTTATTGTGGCTGGTGCTGGGCAATCTGTAATTAAACATGGTAATTATGGTGCATCCAGTGTGAGTGGTTCGTCTAATGTAATGGAACAATTAGGCTATACATTCAAAAACGATCAAACACAATTAAGTAAGGAAGTTAAAGAGGCAGGTATATGTTTTTTGCATGCACCATTATTTCACCCAGCGTTAAAAACAGTAGGGCCAATTCGCAGAAATATTGGAGTCCGTACTTTTTTTAACATGCTTGGGCCAATTGTAAACCCTGCTCAACCAAAGTATCAATTAATTGGAGTGTATAATTTGGAAATGGCTAGAATTTATAATTACATTCTTCAAAGTCTTGGCAAAGAATTTACGTTAATTAATAGTTTGGATGGCTATGATGAAATTTCTTTGACATCAGATACTAAAATTGTAACTAATAAAGGAGAGTTTACATTAAGCCCTTATGAGCTTGGTAAAAAAAGAGTATCACCTGCCGACTTAAGTGGTGGCGAAACGGTTCAGGAAGCTGCTTCCATTTTCAAAAACATAATTGAAACTAAGGGAACTTGGTCTCAAAACGCAGTTGTGTTAGCAAATGCAGCTATGGCATTAAACCTTACAGGTAAATATGAAAACTATGAGCAGGCATATCAAGCTGCAGTAACAAGTTTAGAGTCTGGTGCTGCAAATAATTGTTTACAAAAATTAATAAGTTTACAGTAATGAGTGAAAATATTTTATCAAAAATAGTAGCCAGTAAATTTATAGAAGTGGCCAATCGGAAACAGCAAATAAGTGTTGCTGCTTTAGAAGCCATGCCTTTATTTGTTCAAAAGTCATTTTCATTAAAAGAAAATATTTTAAATCCTACAAAAACTGGAATTATTGCCGAATTTAAAAGACAGTCACCTTCCAAGGGCATTATTAATGCAGGCGCTCATGTTTTAGATGTGACCAGTGCCTATATGAATTTTGGCGCTTCCGGGGTATCGGTATTAACAGATGGTCCTTATTTTGGGGGAAGCTTAGCCGATTTGAGCATAGCTGTTCAAAATAATATTCCTGTTTTAAGAAAAGAATTTATTATTGATGAATTTCAAATAATAGAAGCAAAAGCATACGGAGCATCGGTCATATTATTAATTGCAGCATGTTTAACACCAGCTGAAACAAAATTATTAGCTGCTTCTGCAAAACATTTAGGAATGGAAGTATTACTAGAATTGCATGACGAATCCGAACTGGATCATATTTGTGACGAGGTTGATTTAGTAGGTATTAATAATAGAAGTTTAAAATCATTTGAAGTAAATATTGAGCATTCTTTAAATTTGAAAAATAAATTACCTAAAGGGAAATTAAGTATTGCAGAGAGCGGCATTTATGATATAGCTACTTTTAAATTATTAAAGTCAGAGGGGTTTGATGGGTTTTTAATGGGCGAGTACTTTATGAAACAAGCTAATCCAGCATTGGCATTTCAAGAATTTAGTAATCAAATAAGCTAAACTTTAAAATAAAATGAGCACAATGGAAATAAAAGTTTGTGGGATTACTAATATAAGTCAAGCTATTGCACTAGACGCTATGGGAGTGCAGTATATTGGGTTTATATTTTATGCCCCTTCTAAAAGATATGTGCTTAATAATATGCAATTAAAGGAATTGGAAAAATTTAATCCAACACAAGCAAAAAAAGTGGGTGTTTTTGTGAACGAACCTATTGAAAGTTTGTTACAAATTGTGAAGGATGCTAAATTGGATATGGTGCAATTGCATGGTAATGAGGATATCGCTTATTTTGAACAATTAAAATTAAAACTAAAGCAGGAATTCTTGGATGTAAAGCTCATTAAGGTTTTTAGGGTTGGAGATAAAATGCCTGAAATTGAGTCCTATCAACAAATAGCAAATTATTTTTTATTTGATACCGACAGTAAATTATATGGAGGCACAGGGGCGCATTTTAATTGGGAACTAATAAAGGGAAATGAAATTGAAAAACCTTATTTTTTAAGTGGGGGTATTGGGCCAAATGATATTGGAGGTATTGAGGTAATGAAAAAGACAAAGGCGGGTAAAAGTTTAAAGGCTTTAGATTTAAACAGCCAATTTGAAGAGACGCCAGGAATTAAAAATTTAGAAAAAATAAATTTTTTTATACATGCATTCATTTAATAGTGGTTTTGATTATCAAAACCCAAATTTTGAAGGGTATTATGGAGAATATGGTGGAGCCTATATTCCTGAAATGTTATACGGTAATGTAGAAACATTAAAATCTCAATATTTAGAAATAATGCAGGATCCTGCATTTCAATCTGAGTTTTATGCATTGTTAAAGGATTACGTGGGTCGTCCAACTCCATTATTTTATGCCGAAAGGTTAAGCAAGGAAATTGGAACCAACATATATTTAAAACGAGAGGATTTATGTCATACTGGTGCTCATAAAATTAACAATACCATTGGGCAAATTTTATTAGCACAACGTTTAGGCAAGAAAAAAATTATAGCTGAAACGGGTGCTGGTCAACATGGTGTTGCTACCGCTACTGTTTGTGCATTAAAAGGAATGGAGTGTGTGGTGTATATGGGCGAAAAAGATATTGAGCGTCAAGCACCCAATGTAGCTAGAATGAAAATGTTGGGAGCAAAAGTAGTTCCAGCAACAAGTGGTAGTAAGACATTAAAAGATGCAACCAATGAAGCAATTCGTGCATGGATAAATGAGCCCAATGAAACGCATTATATTATTGGTAGTGTGGTAGGTCCGCATCCTTATCCTGACATGGTGGCACGTTTTCAAAGTGTGATTAGTGATGAGATGCGCAAGCAATTAAAAGAAAAAACTGGAACTGAATTACCTACCCATGTTGTTGCATGCGTAGGTGGTGGATCTAATGCAGCAGGTGCTTTTTATCATTTTTTAAATGAACCAACTGTGGTATTAGTTGCAGTTGAGGCTGCTGGTCATGGTGTACATTCTGGTATGAGTGCAGCAACTACACAGTTAGGCACTACTGGAATTTTACATGGAAGTAAAAGCATTTTAATGCAAACTCCAGATGGCCAAGTGGTGGAGCCACATAGTATTAGTGCTGGATTGGATTATCCTGGTATAGGGCCATTACATGCTTTTTTATACGAAAGCAAACGTGGCACATTTATGAGTGCAACCGATCAAGAGGCATTGGACTGGGCTTTTCATTTGTCTGAAATTGAAGGCATTATTCCGGCTTTAGAAACGGCACATGCGTTTGCAGTTTTATCAAAACTAAATTGTAAGCCTACCGATGTGGTAGTGGTATGTTTAAGTGGAAGAGGTGATAAAGATTTAGCAACATACATGAATGTAATGGATTTGAAAAAGTAAAAAATAAGTTTTTAGAATTTAAAATAAGATACATGTCAAGGTTAACCGAACTATTTAATAAACAAAATGAGCGTGTATTAAACGTATACTGCACTGCTGGGTTCCCTCTATTAGATAGCACATTAAAAGTGATGCAAAGTTTGCAAAATAGTGGTACTAATATTATTGAACTTGGAATGCCATACAGCGATCCATTGGCCGATGGGGAAGTTATTCAATCAAGTGGCAATGTAGCCATTGCGAATGGCATGACTATTGAAACATTATTTAGCCAGTTGGAGAAAATGAGAGACAGTATTCATATTCCAGTAGTATTAATGGGTTACATGAATCCTATTTTGCAATATGGTTTTGAAGCTTTTTGTAAAAAAGCAAAACAAGTAGGTGTGGACGGATTAATTTTACCTGATTTGCCATTATATGAGTTTGAAAATATCTATGGTTCAACCATAAAAGCAAATGGTTTAGACTTTGTTTTTTTAGTTACGCCCGAAACTCCAGCCGAACGTTTAAAGAAATTAGATAGTTTAAGTACTGGATTTTTATATGCAGTAAGTTCCTCGGCTACTACTGGGAAGGATAAAGATTTCTCAAAAGTTGCCTTGTATTTGCAAAAATTAAAATCCATGAACTTAAAAAATCCAGTATTAGTTGGGTTTGGAATTAAGGATAAGGAAACCTTTGATGCTGTTTGCGCCTATTCAAATGGCGCCATTATAGGATCTGCATATATTAACGCCCTTTCCAAAGGGAATGATGTTGCTCAAATAACAGAAATTTTTTTAAAATCGGTTTTAAATTAAGCTGAGCATTAAGTTTAAATTAGCATGAATACAGTTATTATACAATACAACGCAGGAAATATTCAATCGGTATTATATGCTTTAGAAAGGCTTGGAGCAACTGCAACGGTAACTGATAATATTGATACCATTTTAGCAGCCGATAAAGTAATATTTCCGGGTGTAGGCGAAGCAAGTACTGCTATGCATTATTTAAAACAAAGAGGGTTGGACGAGGTGATCAAAAATTTAAAACAACCCGTTTTTGGTATTTGTTTGGGGATGCAACTTATGTGTAATTATTCCGAAGAAAACAATACAAATTGCTTGGGCATTTTTGATGAACAGGTAAAATTATTTAGTCCTAATGATCCAAGCTTAAAAGTACCACAAATTGGTTGGAATACTATTTCAAATTTAAAAACTACTTTATTTAATGGGGTGCATGAAAATAGTTTCACCTATTTTGTACACGGCTATTATGCAACCATTGGCGATCATACAATTGCAACCACAAATTATGTGCAACCATATAGTAGTGCTTTGCAAAAAAATAATTTTTATGGAGTGCAATTTCATCCTGAAAAATCAGCGACAGTGGGTGCGCAGATTATTCAAAACTTTTTAGATATAACTTGTTAAAAATAAAAGCAATAATACTTTAAAATGCAAATCATTCCAGCAATTGATATTATAGATGGTAAGTGTGTACGATTAACCGAGGGAGATTATGCTCAAAAAAAGGTGTACAACGAAGATCCCTTAGAGGTTGCTAAAGCTTTTGAGGGCATTGGACTTATGCGTTTACATTTAGTGGATTTGGATGGGGCAAAAGCTGGTGAGGTAATTAACTTTAAAGTACTTGAAAAAATTGCCAATAAAACTAGCTTGGCAATTGATTTTGGCGGCGGAATAAAAAAAGAAACCACCCTTAAGACAGTGTTTGACACCGGAGCAAAGTATGCTACTATTGGTAGCTTAGCAGTAAAGGATCCAGTATTATTTGAATCCTGGATTCAAAAATTTACTCCACAAGTATTTATGCTTGGTGCAGATGTATTTGAAGAAAAAATTGCTGTTGGAGGTTGGTTAGAAAAAACCAATATGGACGTTTTTACTTTTATGGAATCCTATATTAATAAAGGGGTTACTCAAATATTTTGTACCGATATTCAAAAGGACGGAAAGTTGCAAGGGCCCTCTGTTGATTTGTACCAAAAAATTATTAATAAATTTCCTCAGCTGCAATTAATTGCAAGTGGTGGTGTGAGTAATTTGCAAGATCTTATCACACTTCGTGAGATTGGCTGTGCAGCAGCAATTGTAGGTAAGGCAATTTACGAGAACAGAATTACCATCAATGAACTTGCAAAATTTTAAAACCTATCAAGTTTAATAGTAGCAATCAATAAAAATATGTTAACCAAAAGAATCATACCCTGTTTAGATATAAAAGATGGCCGTACAGTAAAGGGGGTCAACTTTGAACAAATTAGAGATGCAGGCGATCCTATTGAACTAGGGGCTTTGTATGCACAACAAGGTGCGGACGAATTGGTTTTTTTAGACATTACTGCTACCATTGAAAAAAGAAAAACTTTAAGTGAGTTGGTAAATAAAATTGCACATAAAATTAATATTCCATTTACTGTAGGTGGAGGTATTAAAACCGAGGAGGATGTTAGTGTGTTGCTTCAAAATGGTGCGGACAAAATTTCTGTAAATACAGCTGCCTTTTTAGATCCAACTATCATTAATAGATTTGCAAAAAACTTTGGTAGCCAATGTGTAGTATTGGCTATAGATGCTAAATGTGAAGATGACAATAATTGGTATGTTTATTTAAATGGAGGGCGTAAAAAAACCAATATGTTAGTTACCCAGTGGGCTAAACAGGCAGTTGACTTAGGGGTTGGAGAAATATTACTTACCTCTATGAATCATGATGGTACTAAACAAGGTTTTGCATTGGATATCACTGCACAATTAGCACAATCACTACCTGTTCCAATTATTGCTTCGGGTGGTGGTGGAATGGAATCACATTTTCTAGATGTTTTCACTAAAGGTAAGGCCGATGCTGCTTTGGCTGCTAGTATTTTTCATTATAAAGAAATTGCAATACCAGATTTAAAACAATATTTACATCAAAAAGGAGTTTCAATTCGTTTGTAGCACTTTTACCATGTTAAAATAATAACTTATTACTTACTATAACATTTATTAATTTCAATTATGAATATCAATTTTTCAAAATACAGTGACGGCTTGGTTCCAGCCATTGTGCAAGATGCTAGTACCAAACAGGTATTAATGATGGGTTTTATGAACCAGGAAGCTGTGGATACTACTTTATCTAAAAAGCAAGTCACTTTTTTTAGTAGGTCAAAATCAAGAATTTGGACTAAGGGGGAGGAAAGTGGAAATTTTTTAAATTATATAAGTATGGCAGTGGATTGTGATAATGACACCATTTTAATACAAGCAATTCCAGTGGGACCTGTTTGTCATAAAGGAACTGATACTTGTTGGGGATCCAAAAATACAGTCCACAATTTGGATTTCTTAATTGCTTTAGAGCAAATTATAGCACAAAGAAAAACTGCAGAAGCAGATAACTCCTATGTTGCTAGTTTGTTCTCAAAAGGAATTAATAAAATTGCTCAAAAAGTGGGTGAAGAAGCCGTAGAAGTTGTGATAGAGGCAAAAGACAATAACGATCATTTATTTTTAGATGAATCGGCGGATTTACTTTTTCACTATTTAATTCTTTTGCAAGCCAAAGGCTTTACACTTCAGGATGTTATAAAGGTTCTAAACCAAAGGCATAAAACAAAATAATAGCAGCAGTTACACCCAAAATCACGTATAGTAATATTGCTTTTAAGTTCCTATATTTGAATAATGAATTCGCTGGTAAATGCTCATCAGTGAGAAAAAATAAATAAAATGAAAAAAATTACATGCGCAATTTTGTCATTCATTACAATGACACAACTTAATGCACAAAAACTTCAGATTGATGCAAATCTTAATAATGTACCTAATGGCACTACCGTGTATTTGATAGACGGAATGTCAAATAAAATTACAGACTCTTCTAAAGTAGCAGACAGTAAATTTAAATTGTCTACTAAAGCCGATAATCCAAGTATTTATGTTTTAACTTTTTCTGGCGGACTTACTACTAAACTTGCAGTGTTTTTAGGGAATGAAAATTTAACTATTAATGGTGATGTAAATAAAATGGATGCCATTGAATACAAAGGATCTGCTACGCAGGACTTGTATTTAAAATACATGAAAACATTAACTCCAAAAATTCAAAGCCTTTTTGCAGACAAGTCATTGGCTGCTTCACCTGCAGGTGCCAATAGCAAGGATTCTTTAGCAAAACAAATTGAGTTAAAAGAGTCAGGCTTAACCAATACCACAATTGATTTATTAAAAGCAAATAACAGTTCGCCTGTGTCAACTTTGTTTTTAATTCAAACCGCCAATTTTGTAACATACATTAAAGACCACATTGCAGAACTTTATGCAATATTAGATGGGCCAGCTAAAAAAGGTCCTTTTGCAGAGCTTGTTGAAAAATCTTTACTAACAGCAACTTTAGGTAAAGTTGGAACCGTTCTTCCTGAATTTAAACAAAACGATGTAAATGGCAAGCCCGTTTCATTAAGTTCATTAAGGGGAAAATATGTATTAGTAGATTTTTGGGCTAGCTGGTGTGGACCATGTAGGGCAGAAAATCCTAATGTGGTTAAAGCTTTTAATGAATACAAGGCAAAAGGTTTCACTGTATTAGGTGTTTCGTTGGATCAGGATAAGTCAAAATGGCTAGATGCTATCAAAAAAGATGGTTTAGCATGGACGCATGTGAGTGATTTGAAATATTGGAATAACCAAGTTGCAGTTCAATTTGGGATTCAAAGTATTCCAGCTAATTTTTTAATTGACCCAAAAGGGGTTGTAATTGGCAGAGACTTAAGAGGAGAAGATTTAGTTAAAATTTTATCAGCTAATTTAAAATAATATTGCTGTTTTAAATGATCTCATAAAAAAGCCCTAAATTATTTTAGGGCTTTTTTGTAGGCTGATTCTTCAAAACCAAGTGCTAATATTTTCCCATTTTCTTCTATTAAGGGCCTGCGAATAACAGATGTTTTTTCGGACATGAGTGCTATGGCTGCTTTTTGTGTAGTAATCGTTTCCTGAATTTCTTTAGATAATTGTTTCCAAGTAGTCCCTTTCTTATTTAGGAGCGATTCCCAACCAATTTGTTTGCTCCATGCAGTAAGTTGGGTGCTTGTAATCCCTTTCTTTTTATAATCATGAAATTCATAAGCTACTTTGTTTGACTTTAACCAATCAAGCGCTTTTTTTACAGTATTGCAGTTTGGAATTGCGTAAACAGTTTTCATGTATCAAATTTATTTAAGTGCATTACACTATTATTTATTTAATGTACTTTTTACCAAGCCAGCTTTCGCTAATAGGCTGCATCCACTTGGTTTCCATATCAGCTTTATTGGCTACTAAATTATTAAAATATAAAGTATCGCCATTTAAAATTCCATTTTCTATTGCATAGGCTACCTGAGCCATTGGAATGGTTTGTACTTTATCTTTTACCCAAAATGCAAGCAGTTCTCTATTAAACATTTGAACCCCTATTAATTTTTCAATTGCTTTAATTACATGCACGGAACTATCGGTACTACAACCGCCAACTGTAGTGTAGGATTCGTCGGCCATGAGTATAATAAATTGACCATATAATGCAGTAGCAAATCCTTTTACTGGTGCCCCATGGCTTTTCCATTGTTCAATAAAATTTTCAAGTAATTCTTCTATTTTAAAAAGTTCACTCATTGTAAAAGTTCTATTGGATTGGTATATCCATAATTTGGATTGTGGGTGAAAATTTCCAGGCAATATGGTATCTAAATTTACTGTCATTTTGTTTTTACTTGTAATTTTAAAATAGGGTATAATAATTATTTAAATTATTGCAAGTGCAATAATTTCTGCTATATCTATTACTTGGGCGTTAACTTGTTCGGGGCCGTTTTTAATACCATCGGTTAACATAGTGTTACAAAAAGGGCAGGCACTTGCTATGAAATTTGCTTTTGTATCAATGGCTTCATTGGCGCGTAGCTGATTAATTCTAATGTCTCCTTTTTCTTCCTCCTTAAACATTTGTGCTCCTCCAGCACCACAACATAATCCCTTGGACTTACAGCTTTTCATTTCTCTAAGCTCCATTTCAAGGCTTTCCAATACTTTCCTAGGGGCTTCGTAAATATCATTAGCTCTTCCTAAATAACAACTATCATGATAGGTAATTGTTTTTCCTTTCCATTCATTGCTATCCGTGAATTTAATTTTTCCGTTTTCAATTAACTCCTGTAAAAAGCTGGTGTGATGTATTACTTCATAATTGCCACCCAAAGCAGGATATTCATTTTTTAAAGTATTAAAGCAATGCGGACAAGTAGTCACTATTTTTTTTATACCATATCCGTTTAATATTTGAATATTTTGATAAGCCATCATTTGAAACATAAATTCATTCCCAGCTCTGCGAGCAGGATCTCCAGTACATGCTTCCTCCTTGCCTAAAATAGCATAATGAACGCCAGCTTTGTCTAAGATGGTAGCAAAAGCCTGTGTAATTTTTTGAGCTCTTTGATCAAAGCTTCCAGCGCAACCTACCCAAAATAAAACCTCTGGTTGGGTTCCGTTTGCCATGCATTCCGCCATTGTAGATACTTTCATAAATTTATATTTTCAAATACTTTATATCATTTTTGTATAATTATTGCGCGGTCCATGCATCTCTGTCATCTGGTGCAAATTTCCAAGGTGCAAAATTATTTTCGATATTACTAAACATACCATTCCATTCTGTGGGTGCATTGCTTTGCTCCATAACTAGGGATCTTCTCAATTCTAAAATAATATCCAATGGAGAAATGCTTACAGGACATTCCGCAACACATGCATTGCAAGTTGTACAAGCCCTAAGCTCCTCAACACTGATAAAGTCATGTAAGAGGGTTTTTCCGTCATCTACAAATGCTTTGTTTGCTTTTATATTTTTACCTACCACCTCTAAACGATCTCTTGTTGCCATCATTATTTTTCTAGGACTTAATAATTTTCCTGTCATATTTGCTGGACAAGCCGCACTGCATCGTCCGCATTCGGTACAACTATAAGCGTCCATTAAATTTTTCCAACTCAAATCCATAACATCGGTTGCTCCAAATTTTTCTGGCATTGCTGCACCTGTTGGAGCGAGTTCGGGTTGCATGGCGTATAATACTTCGTTTTGAACGGAAACCATATTGTGCATTTCTCCTTTAGAATGTAAAGGAGCATAATAAGCATTTGGGAAAGCCAAAATAATATGTAAATGTTTAGAATATGGCAAGTAATTCATAAATGCATATATGCCTAATATATGCAGCCACCATGATGTTTGTTCAATAGCATTTAAAGTGGATAGGTTAAGTTTATTAAAAAGTGGTTGCAGATAACTTGAAATTACAAAATGGGTATTAGGATCTGTTGCGTTCATTGTTAAAAACAAACTCATTAATACCACTTCAATTATTAAAATAGTATTGGCATCGGTTTGAGGCCATCCATTTAAATCATTGCTGATGAATCTTTTTAATTTAATAATATTTCGTCTGCTGTAAAAAATAATACAAGCAATTATAACCAAAGCAGCTAAAATTTCAAATGTGTTAATTAATAAATTGTAATAGGATCCTAAATAAGGTTCAAATATTCGGTGTGTACCTAAAATTCCGTCAACAACAATTTCAAGCAGTTCAATATTTATGACAATAAATCCAACATATACAAATAGGTGTAAAATAGCAACCATTGGATTTCGGAACATTTTCTTTTGACCAAAAGCCAGCATTAAAACATTACGCCACCTTTTTAGAGGTTGGTCGTTTATGGCTATATCCTTGCCTAATAAAATGTTTTTACGAATGACCAACACTTGCTTTGAAAACATAAAAAAAGCAATTCCGGAAATGACCATAAATGATAGCGATGCGATGGTTGACATAGTATTTGTTTTAACAAGCTGCTTTACGCAAATTTAAATGATTTGATGGGAGTAAAAATGTGAAAATGTCATTAAATATCCCCTATTAAAACTATTGATCAAATTAGAAGGCTTTTTAAGCGGAATTATTTAATTTGCTGCTTATTCTTTAAACGTATTTAACAGTTTGGGTATGAATTTATCAATTGAACAAAAAGTAGCCACTTGGTTGTCTGGAAATTATGATGAAGCTACAAAGGAATCCATCAAATCTTTGCAAACTAGCCAACCTGCCGAGTTGGAGGAGTCGTTTTATAAAAACCTAGAATTTGGTACTGGGGGATTAAGAGGTATTATGGGTGTAGGAACCAATAGGATTAATAAATATACTATTGGGATGGCTACACAAGGTTTTTCTAATTATTTGAAAAAAGAGTATGGTGACCAGGTGATAAGTGTTGCTGTTGGTCATGATAGCCGAAACAATTCAAGATTTTTTGCCGAAACAACCGCTCAAGTTTTTGCAGCTAATGGATTTAAAGTTTATTTATTTGAAGCTTTAAGACCAACACCAGAACTTAGCTTTGCCATTAGAAATTTGGTGTGTAAGGCAGGGGTGGTATGTACTGCTTCACATAATCCAAAAGAATATAACGGGTATAAGGCATACTGGAACGATGGCGGACAATTAGTTCCGCCACATGATAAAAATGTAATTACCGAAGTGGAAGCCATTCAGTCAGTGGATGAGGTTAAGTGGTCAGGTGGAGAAGCAAACATAAATTTACTGGGCAATGCAATGGACGAAGCTTATATTAAAATGCTAAAATCTTTAAGTGTATATCCAGAAGTTATTGCAGAGCAAAATGAGTTAAAAATAGTATACACACCAATACATGGTACAGGGATAACATTAGTTCCCAAAGTTTTATCTGCTTTTGGATTTTCCAATGTACATGTAGTGGAAGCGCAGTCTAATCCTGATGGGAATTTTCCTACGGTTAAATATCCAAATCCGGAGGAAAGTGAAACTATGAGTATTGGCCTAGCAAAAGCCAAGGAATTAGATGCAGACATTTTATTAGGAACCGATCCCGATGCTGACAGAGTTGGTGTAGGCGTAAAAAATCATAAAGGAGAATGGGTTTTAATGAATGGAAATCAAACGGCTGTGCTTGCTTTTGCATACATGATGGAAGCAAGAAGAGCAAAAGGCATTTCCAAGCAAAACGATATGGTGATTACAACTATTGTAACCACTGAAATGATCAATCAAGTGGCTAAGCAAAATAATGTTGCTTGTTACAATGTATTAACGGGATTTAAATGGATTGCTGAATTAATTAAAGAAAAAGAAGGGAAGGAAAATTATATTATAGGAGGGGAAGAAAGTTTTGGCTTAATGATTGGGGATCAAATTAGAGACAAGGACGCTGTAAGTGCCGTTGCCTTATTATGCGAAATGGCGGCTTATGAAAAAAGCAAGGGTAGGTCACTATTTGATAAAATGATTGAACTTTATGTGCAGTATGGCTTTTATTATGAAAACTTAATTAGTATTACAAAAAAAGGCATGAATGGTCAGCAAGAAATTGCGGCTATGATGGAGGGCTACAGACAATCGCCTCCTATCGCCATAAATGGGTCAAAAGTAGTAACCTTATTAGATTATGAATTACAAAAAGGAACCAATTTAATTACAGGGGAAAGCTGGAAAATTAATTTACCAAAAAGCAATGTCTTGCAATTCATTACGGAGGATGGAAGTAAAATTTCAGCAAGACCTAGTGGAACTGAACCTAAAATTAAATTTTACTTTAGCGTGAACACTACATTAACGAATGCTTCGGAATTTGATAGCAAATTCGCACAGTTGCAGGAAAAGATAAATGGCATAATTGCGGACATGCAATTAAACTAATTAATATAAATGAGAAAAACCGAAGACACTTTTTTACACAAGGGGCTACGCAATAAATTAGTTGAGTTACTTAAAACCAAATCTATTACAGATCAAAATGTATTAGATGCTATTGGAGCCATTCCAAGACATTTTTTTTTAGATTCGGCATTTGATAAAATTGCATATGAGGATAGAGCATTTCCAATTGATGCCGATCAAACTATTTCGCAGCCTTATACCGTTGCCTATCAAACACAGTTACTTAAAATAAAAAAAGGGGATAAAGTTTTAGAAATTGGCACTGGCAGCATGTATCAAACCGCTATACTAGCTGCCATGGGAGCTCATGTTTATACTATTGAGCGTCAGCAGGCGTTGGCTTTAAAAACGGGCCAGTTTAAACAGATATTTGGGAATGTATTTCCAGAGGTGCATTTTTTTTATGGTGATGGATTTTTAGGAATACCACAACAAGCCCCATTTGATAAAATTATAATTACAGCAGCAGCACCAACAGTTCCTGAAAAATTATGGGAGCAGTTAAAATTTAAAGGCATCATGGTAATTCCTGTTGACGAGTCGGATGGTGCCCAACGAATGCTGCGTCTAACCAAGAAAAAAGATGGTTTAGCAAAAAGAGAATCCTTTGAAGAATTCTCTTTTGTGCCCATGCTTGAAGGAAAAGCGGTTAAAAAGTAAATCCTTATTGCGGCATTTGATCCATTCCTCCTCCGCCTTCTTCACCTTTTGTACTTTTTCTTCTTAATAAGTTTACGTCAAATTTACCAAACCTATAAGAGAAGTTAATTCTAAACATTTGTTGGTCTCTGATACGAGTTACGTTTTGAATAAAGTATTGACTTTGAGAATATGTTTTATTCACCCTTGTTTTAAATACGTCGTTGACATTAAATGATAAACTTGCTGTTTTTCCTCCCTTTAATGTCCAATCTTTTTTAATCGCCATATCAAAATCATAGGATGGGAAATTATAACCCTGTGCTGTGGACTGTGGTCCGCCAAAACCGCCACCCATTGGGCCTCTTCCACCACCGCCACTGCTACTTCCACCCGGAGGTAAAATAGTTTTTGCTTGATATTGTCCACTAAACTGATAAGAAAAACCACCAGGCAATTTAATTGTATTATTCATTTTGCTAAACCAGCTGGTTAAATCATTGTCAATATTTTGACCTGGAATAGTAGCACTTATTGCAGATTTAAATAAGTTGAAACTTAAATTCAAGTCCCACCATTTTGTGATTGCTGTTTTATTACTTAATTCTAATCCATAAACAGTTGCGGTATTTGCATTAATAGATGAGCTAAAATAAGCACTATCTAAATTAGTAGAAGCCCTGTTAATATCACGGTAAACATAACTAGTAATTAGGTCCGAGCTATATTTATAATAAGCAGTTGCTAAAAAGTTAGAACCTTTTGTATATGCATTGTTATAAGCTACTTCAAAAGAGTGGGTGAACTGAGGTTTTAATCCTGGGTTACCAACAGTTATATTTTGTGGGTCGCTGTAATCAGGGAAAGGTAATAATTGAAAAAAGTTAGGAGGACTTATACGCTTTGAGTAGTTTAATTGTAAATCCTGCTTGTCATTAACTTTATAATTAATAAATGCACTAGGGAATAAAGAAATAGGGTAGCTGGTATGGAAAGGCAAAGAGTCTAGTCCTTTTTTACTTAAAATATTTCCATCATAAGCCCTACTTTCTGCTCTTAATCCCAATTGAAAGCTCCACTTGTCCTTTTTCATATTCACATTAGAATAGGCTGCAAACACTTGCTCGCCATATTGATATTGACTACTAATTGCATCTACTAAAATATTATTTCTGAACTGATCTCTTTTATTGTATTCAGATCTATCATTGTATTTTAAACCAGCTTCAAATTTTACTTCGTTTTTTAATTCACGAGCGTAGTCTATATTAAATGAGTAGTTTTTATTATTTCCATTACCTGCACTACGTTGGTTTAATAATTTAGAACTTATTGTAGACCAGTTATTGTTGTCAGATTCATTGTAATTAATGTCTGCCGATAATTCGTGCCCTTTGTCAGCAAACAAATGCTTATAACTTAACTGCACACCCTTGTTTAAAAAATCAAATTTTGAGTTATTGTCTAATTTATAAGTACTACCTGCATTATATGGGTTTAATTTACCGTTAATAATAGAGTCTATGATTTGAGCACCAGCATTGGACATGCCACCCTGCATTAAATTGCCATATAGTGAAAATGTGTTTCTGTTATCCGCAAAGTAATCCATGCCTGCTCTGTAAAAATTAAATGAGCCATTTCCTGTGCTGTTATTAATTGTTTGAACACTTGTTGGAACCGATGCGCCTAATATTTGACGATCGTTTGTGGAAGTACTTATTGATTTACGACCATTGATGTTGGCGTTTAAAGAAAAATTAAATTTACTGTCTCTAATATTTAAATCACCACCCCCATTAAATTTCCCACGCATATCTAAACCAGATCTGAATCCGCCATTGTATCCATTTTTCCTATTCTTTTTAAGTACAATGTTTAAAATTCCAGCATTGCCACCAGTTGCATCATATTTTGCGGAAGGGTTGGTTATAATTTCAACCCTATCAATAATATCTGCAGGAATTTGATCCATGGTTAAAGTAGTAGGTCTGTTGTCAATTAGCAAAGTAGGTGCTGCGTTTCTTAATGTTACATTACCGTCAATGTCCACGTTTAAATTTGGAATACTTTTCATAACCTCAACAGCTGTCTGACCCTGGCTAGTTAAGTTTTTGTCTACATTAAATATTTTTCTATCAATACCCATTTCAAATTGTGGTTTAGCACTACTTGTAACGGTAACTGTTTTTAAGTCCTCAGCCGATACTTCTAATTTAATATTGCCCAAATCCTTGTCCACCATAGAAAGCATGTCTTGCATGTTTTGACCTGCACCCATTTTAATATTAAAGCTTAATTGTTTTTCAAGTTTGGTATAACCAATTCCTGAAACAATTAATTTAAAATTGCCCATTACTGGTAAATTCTCAAAACTAAAATCACCATTGGCTGCACTTAGCATGGTCCCTAAAACAACTTCTTTACTTTTTTTTGTAACTGGGTCAAATTTATTGCCTTTTAATTGAAGCGTAATTCCTTCAATGCCTTTATTGGCCTGGTCCACAATTTTACCGTAAAAATGTCCCATATTACCTCCTGCTCCGGCACTACCTCGCGTTCCTGCCATTGCAGGCATTTGAGCAGAAGCGTTAGTAATAAATAAAATAGCTAAGAAAAGATTAATTATATATTTCATAATGAGTTAGATACGTATTTGTTGTTGCAGTTTAATAAGGGTGCAAATATCTCCCTTATTATCTAAGAAAGGCACATACATTATATAAGCGGCATTTATACTATTTGACTTAATACTAGCATTAGCATCCCCCAAAGGATTCCTATAACAAAACAAAAAAATCTAAGTTTTGTTGTAGCTTTTAATAGAATGTGCTCTAATTTTTTACTCCATTTGTTTTCGAAATCGGCTAAAAACTCATTTTTTGAATTATCAATGAATTTATTTAGTAGTTCGGGAAAAATGAGTTGTAATTCATCCATAAAAACCCCTTTTAATTCAGTCACAGTTTTATCGCCAACAAACATGGAAATAATAGGCATTTTTTGGGATAATTTATTTTTAAAAAAATCATCCAAATGATGGTCAATGTATGGCATTAATTGCTCAAACTGCTTAGCACTTGTTTGGGGCAGAATGAACTCATTCAAATTTATATTTTGAAGCATTTTTTTAACTCCTCCAGTTAAAGGCATAAAAATACCCTTAATAAAAAACCAGGCAAGGAGCCAACCTAAAATACCTGTCATGAATGGGATGAGGATAAAATGCATACTTTGAATTTTACAAAAAAAACCCACCCCAATTGGGATAGGTTTTTTGGGGAGAACGATGGGTCTCGAACCCACGGCCTACAGTGCCACAAACTGTCGCTCTAACCTACTGAGCTACGCCCTCCATTTTGGGTCGCAAAAATACACTAATTCCTCAATCAATAAAAGTTGTTTTGCATCTTTTTATAAAATTATGGTAAAAATAAGGCTCTTTGTTACCATTTGCATGCTTGAATAGCCAATTTGCGCTATTTTTGAATTTCTTCATGCATGCTATTATGACATATGTACAAAAAAATAAGTGGAAATTTTTAGCCACTGTGGTATTAATAGGAGGATTATTTTTTGCTTTTAATACTTTCAATCCTAGTTCCAATGAGTCGCCTGAAATAAGACATCGAAAGTTGCTTTCAACTATTGGCCATTTATTAGAGAGCGAGCATTACAATCCTCGTAAAATTGACGATCAATTTTCTAAGGATGTTTTTGATGCCTATTTAAAAGTATTAGATCCTGAGAAAAATATTTTCTTACAATCCGATGTAGATTCTTTAAAAATTTTCCAAAAAAGAATTGACGACGAAATACATGGCGCGAAAATTGAATTTGAGCCAGCTGCAAGTGCAATGCATGACAGGCGTTTTGCAGAAATTAAAGAAGTATTTGATGCAATCATTAAACAGCCTTTTGACTATAACATTGACGATTCTATTAAATTAGATACCGATAGTATTGCCTTTGCTTCAGATTTAAATGAAAGATATAGTAGATGGTATAAAAGTATCAAGTATAAATGTTTGGAGCGATATAGCACTTTAATTGAAGACAGAAATTCACATAAGAAATCAGATACTTCCAAAGTAAAGACAGAGGATAAATTTGTGTTTAAATCCGACTCCTTACTCGAAATAGATGCTAGAAATTCCATTGCCAAGTCTTATCATAAAAAGTTTGAGCAATTAGAAAAAACTTTTGGTAAAGAAAAAAAGTTTGAAGCTTTTTTAAATGCAATTACTGGACTGATGGATCCCCACACCGATTATTTTGCACCTATTGAAAAAAGATCATTTACCGAGCAAATGAGTGGCGTTTTTTATGGGATTGGTGCTCAATTAACTGGTGACGAAAATGGGGTTAAAATTGCCAGCGTACAACCTGGTGGGGCTGCATGGAAATCGGGCCAAATTGTAATGAACGATGTAATTATTAAAATTGCACAAGGGGATCAAGAACCTGTTGACATTGCTGGATATGAAACAACGGACGCGGTTAAATTAATTAGAGGTGATTTAGGAACGGAAGTAAGGCTTACCATAAAAAAACCTGACGGTAGTATTAAAGTGGTTGCTTTAAAAAGAGAAAAAATTATTCTTGATGAAGGTTATGCGCGAAGTGCTGTGATAACAAAAGGAAATGAAAAAATTGGATACATTTTATTACCGGATTTTTATGCCGATTTTGACCGAGAGGAGGGAGCACGTTGTTCTAAAGACATTGCAAATGAGGTAAAAAAATTAAAAGCCGAGAAAGTAAATGGCATTATTATTGACGTAAGATATAATGGAGGCGGCTCCTTATATGAAGTAGTTCAAATGGTAGGTTTATTTATAGACCAAGGCCCTGTGGTACAAATTAGAGACAAGGAAGGTAGATCACAAGTATTATCGGACGAAACTCCTGGCACTTTGTATGACGGACCTCTTGTTGTAATGGTGAATGAATTTAGTGCTTCGGCTAGTGAAATTTTTGCAGGTGCTATTCAGGATTATAAACGTGGAATTATTGTTGGAAGTACAAGTACTTATGGCAAGGGAACTGTGCAAAGAAATGTTGCTTTTGGTAAACCCTTAGACTCCTTAGGCATTCAAACCGAATATGGCGCAGTTAAATTAACTTTCCAAAAATTTTATAGAGTTACCGGAAGTTCTACTCAGAAAAAAGGGGTAGAATCCGATGTAGTTTTGCCAGATGAATATGAATTATTAAAGTACCGTGAAAAGGACAATCCTGCTGCTTTAAATTGGGATGTAATTCAAAAAGCAAATTTCAAAACATTAGGAACAAATTTCAATGTTGATAAAATTGCTGCTTCGGCTAAGTTAAAAATTGATGCCGACACCAATACTATTAAGTTTAAGAAAAATCTTAAATGGATTTCTAATCAGTTTGAACATCCAGTATACTTAAAATTAGAAAAGTATTTAGCTTATAAAAAACAAGTACAGTGGGTAATTCAGCAAAATGAAAATATGTTGAAACTTAAAGATCCAATGCAGGTTTCGGCCCTCAAAGCGGATAATGATAAATTCTATAACAATCCTGATAAGCCTAAACAAGAGCGTTATCAAGCTTGGTTAAAAATGGTAGCAAAGGACAATCAAATAAGTGAAGCAAGTAAATTGTTAAGTGCTTATGTACCAACAAATGTAGTAGCAAAGAAAAAGTAAATGGAACTAAAAAAATTAAAGCCAGAGGTAAAACAATGGCATGTCATATATACCAAGTCAAAGTGGGAGCGTAAAGTAGACGATTTGTTAATGCAAAGAGGCTTTGAGAGTTGGTGTCCTGTTCAAAAACAAGAACGTCAATGGTCTGACCGAAAAAAAATTATTGAAGTTCCATTATTTAGGTCCTATGTTTTTGTAAAAACTTCAAAGGAGGATTATGCCAGGGTGCTCTCTACAATTGGGGTTGTTAATTTTTTATATTTTGAAAAAAAGCCTGCCATTATTAGGGATGTAGAAATTGAGGAAATTAAAAAATACTTGGGACTTTCAACAACTAAGTCTATTCAAATAATTGACATGACTAATATTCCTGCGCAAACCAAAGTTTCAATTAATCAGGGCTTATTTATGGGTCAAAGAGGGGAAGTGATCAAGTCAGGCAAAAACAATGTATTTGTAAAATTGGAAAGCTTACAAATGATGATGATTGTCGAGTTTAAAGTAAACGAGGTTTCTCCAATTTAATTTAATCCCTGCTATTTAAAATTGCCATTCAACTTTGGCTAATGTATATCCCAGTTTACGATACTGTTGCTCCATTCGTTTCTAAAAGGGGTTGTAATCCTTATGTAATTATCTGTGTAACCCTCTAGCATTGGAAAGTCATTTGCATCTTTTTGTTTTACCGATTCAAATAAAACTGGTCGGTTAGTGCCAATATGCTGTGCATTAAAGTATTGCTGCTTTTGATAAGATAAGTTTCTTAGTATTTTGTTTCTTTCGTTTCTTACCGAAATAGGAACCACTGGCTTTATATCTAAAGCTTTAGTCATTGCTCGTTCCGAATATGTAAAAACGTGCAAATAAGAAATATCTAATGCATGTATGAAATCAAAACTTTCTTTGAAATATGCTTCGGTCTCACCAGGTGAACCTACTATCACATCCACGCCAATACATGCATGTGGCATAACTTTTTTTATGCGCTCAATTCGTTCTGCATAAAGGTCGCTTGCATATCTGCGTTGCATTAATTTTAATACAAGATCTGATCCACTTTGGAGTGGAATATGAAAATGAGGCATAAAGCTTTTGCTTGTAGCCACCCAATCTATGATTTCGTTTGTTAATAAATTTGGCTCTATTGAAGAAATGCGGTAACGTGGAATTTGTGTCTCTGCGTCTAAGGCCTTTATTAATTCAAAAAAGTTTTCGTTGTGTTTTTTACCTCCATGATCCCCTTTACCAAAATCGCCTAAATTAATTCCAGTTAAAACAATTTCTTTTACCCCGTTGTTTGCTAATTCCTGCGCTTGCTTTACTACATTTTCAATACTATCACTGCGACTTTTACCTCTAGCCATAGGAATAGTACAAAATGAGCAGCTATAATCACAGCCATCCTGTACTTTTAAAAAGGTACGGGTACGGTCGTTCACAGAAAAAGAACTATTAAATCCTGAGACAGTTTCAATATCGCAGCTACAAATTTTTGTTTCCTGACCTTTTATTAATGTAGTCAAGTGCTCCATTAAATTAAATTTTTCTGCAGCACCCAATACTAAATCAACCCCAGGGATTTCGGCAATTTCCTTTGGTTTTAGTTGCGCATAGCATCCCGTGATAACTACAAAACTTTCTGGAGCAAGCCTTTGAATTCTTCTCACTAATTGCCTGCATTCTTTGTCTGCATTTTCGGTTACAGAGCAAGTATTTATGACGTATACATCGGCCTTGTCTGTAAATGCTTTTTTCTCAAATCCTTCCTGTTCCAATTGTCTAGAAAGGGTAGAGGTTTCTGAAAAATTAAGTTTACAGCCTAAAGTGTGAAATGCAACTGATTTTGAATGACTCATGGGGCACAAAGATAAAAAACCTAATGGGAACCCGGAAATCTTAAAATATTCTTAATTAAGGCCTTAATTTCCAATTTTGCCTAGATTAAGTTAAGTTTGCAACTACTAAAATTGTCAAAATGGACTTTAAAAAAGTGAATAATTGGACGGGTTGGTTGGTGACCCTAATTGCATGTACTGTTTATGTTATGACCACAGAAGCTACAGGTAGTTTTTGGGATTGTGGTGAGTTTATTAGCAGTGCGTATAAATTACAAATTCCCCATCCACCAGGGGCCCCTATGTTTGTGCTTTTAGGTAGGTTATTTATTATACTTTTTGGAGACAATCCATTATCAGCTGCAAAGGCAGTTAATATCATGAGTGCACTTGCGAGTGGCTTTACAATTATGTTTTTATTTTGGACCATCACGCATTTTGCAAAAAGAATGGTTCAAAAAGGAACTGAAGCTTTGAGTAATGCTCAAATTATTTCAATTATGGGGGCTGGTATTGTTGGCGCCTTGGCATATACATTCACGGATTCATTTTGGTACAGTGCAGTAGAGGGTGAAGTGTATGCTTTAAGTTCATTTTTTACAGCCTTGGTATTTTGGGCAATTTTAAAATGGGAACATAAAGCAGATCAACCTGGCGCGGATAAGTGGGTGATTTTTATTTTTTACATGATGGGTATTTCCATTGGAGTGCACTTATTAAACCTATTAACTATTCCAGCAATTGTAATGGTTTATTATTTCCGTAATTATAAAGCAAGTTGGAAGGGTGGTTTAATTGCTTTTTTTATTGGAATAGTAATTACAGGGTTCATTCAAGTATTCTTAATTCAATATACTATTAAATGGGCGGGTGCTTTTGACGTTGCTTTTGTAAATAATTTAGGCCTTCCATTTTTTAGCGGCTTTATTACTTTCTTTGTATTAGTTGCAGCTATCTTATCTTTTGGAATTTATTATGCCAATAAAAAAGGCTTGTATTATTTAAAATTAGGTATTTGGTCTACCGTATTCTTTTTACTTGGATATACCAGTTATTTAACTACCATGGTTCGTTCTAATGCCGATCCTTCGGTGGACATGTACAATGTAGACAACCCAGTAACTTTAGTTGGCTATTTAGGAAGAGAACAATATGGCGATTGGCCAATTTTATACGGACCTGATTATGTAGACAAAGCGGAAACCATAGAGGGTAGTGACCAATATGTGAAAGCGGCACATACCTATGATTTAGCAGGTAAAAACTTTAAAAGAGATTGGGCTTCAGCACCATCGGCTCACTTGTTTCCAAGAATGTGGGATTCCGATAATGACCGCGGCCAAATGGATAGCTATAAAGCATTTGCGGGCGTAGTGGATGGTGAAGCGCCAACTTTAAGAGATAACATCAAATATTTTACCAATTATCAGTTTGGGTTTATGTATCTGCGTTATTTCCTTTGGAATTTTGCAGGTAAGCAAAACGACTTACAAGGCTTTGGTAATGTAAGAGACGGCAACTTCTTAACTGGTATTTCTTTTATTGATAACTTATTTTTTGGAGATCAATCTAAGTTGCCAGATTCTATTAAAAATCAAAATAAAGCACATAACACTTTATTTATGTTGCCATTTATTTTAGGTATCATTGGGTTTATTTATCAATATCAAAAAACCAAAAAGGACTTTGTAGTAACCTCTTTACTATTTTTCTTTACTGGTATTGCGATAGTAATTTATTTAAACCAAGTAAGTCTTCAGCCTCGTGAGCGAGATTATGCTTATGTAGGTTCGTTTTATGCATTTGCAATTTGGATTGGTTTAGGCGTTTTGCAAATTGTAGAATGGCTAACGAAGTATGTGAATCAAAAAACTGCTTCCATACTTGCCACACTTATTTGTTTATTAGCGGTTCCTACTTTAATGGCACAGCAGGAGTGGGACGACCATGATCGTAGTCAAAAAACCTTACCTCGTGACTTAGCACGTGATTATTTAGAAAGCTGTCCTCCAAATGCAATTTTATTTTCGTTTGGTGACAATGATACATATCCATTATGGTATGCTCAGGAAGTAGAGGGAATTCGTCCCGATGTGAGAGTAGTTGTTAATAGTTTGCTAGGTTCCGACTGGTATATGAAAGAGCTTAGATATAAGGTAAATCAAAGTGAAAAATTTGATGTCATATTTTCTGAAGATCAAGTAGCTGGTAATAAATTAAATGTTGCTTATTATAACGCACTTCCTGAATTTGGAGAAACAACTTATCATAATTTGGATTCTGTATTACGCTACATAGTTGGGGATCCTACTGGAAAGTTTGTTGCTCAAACCAATGAAGGCCCCGTTAATATTTTCCCTACGCATAAATTTAAAGTTCCGGTTAATAAGGCAAATGCAATTGCTTCCGGTATTGCAAAACCAACCGATAAAATAGTAGACGAAATGTTAATAGATTTTAATCCGAATCGTCAGTATATGGTAAAAAACGAAATGGCCATGTATGCTATTATTGCAACAGCTCAGTTTAAGCGTCCAGTTTGTTTTACATCGCTTCAGGAATTAAAAGAATTAGGTCTTGATAAATATGTTCGCCAAACTGGTATGTCTTACGAGTTAGTGCCTTTATTAAGTGATGGTGGTTCGGTAGATACCGATGTTGCATATAAAAACGTTATGACTAAGTTTGCTTTTGGCAATGCTAAAAATGGCAATGTATATTATGACGAAGAAAACAGACGTCATTTAAATTCAATTAAATATAGCATTGCGGAAATTGCAGTGGCACTTGCATCAGAAGGTAAAAAAGACAGTGCAAGAAAAATTTTAAGAAAGTTTGATAGCGAGGTGAATGAAAAAAGTTACCCGTATGCAATGACTTCAAATAGAGGCAACCAGCATGACTACTTCTCTTATGTATTTTTACAAGCTTGTTATGTGGCTGAGGAATATGAGCTTGCTAATAAAGTAGCTAAGTTGTTGTTAAAGGACTTAAATCAACAAATTGTATATTATAAGTCACTTGGCGATAACATGAGTGAGGATCAGTTTATGCAAAATTGTGAATTAGCATATCAAGGGAAACCTAATTCCTTAACCAATAAGCAAATGTCTTTTGTTCAGGAGGCTTTAAGCTCTTATCAGCTATTAAATACCATTGCTAAAATGGGGCAGGATGCAGCTAAATTAAAAGCAAGTCCAGCTGCTGCACAGACAAAATAATAAAATAGGTTTTGATATAAAAAAAGGTCCCGATTTTCGGGACCTTTTTTTATAAATTATATTAAACTATTAAGCTAATTCTTGAAGCAAATTTACCACCGTGTCAATTTCGGCTTTTGTATTGTTTTTGCAAAAGGAAAAGCGAATAGTTGCAATATTATCTCCTTTATTTAAAGCGCTAATAACATGAGAGCCTTGTTGTGCGCCACTAGAGCATGCGCTTCCGCCGCTGGCACAAACATTATGAATGTCTAAATTAAACAACATCATTTCCGATTTCTCATTTTTAGGGAAATTTACACTTAGTAAAGTGTATAAACTATCTCCAAAAGTATCTCCATTAAAACTTACGTCATGAATTTTATGAATAAGTTGTTCGTGCATGTATTTACGTAATTCATTAATATAAGTACTATCTTTTTCATGTTGTTCACAAGCCATTTCAAGTGCCTTTGCAAATCCAACAATACCGTATAAATTTTCCGTTCCAGCGCGCATATTGCGTTCCTGTGCGCCACCATGCACTAGTGGGGTTATTTTAATATTTTCATTAATGTATAAAATGCCAACTCCCTTTGGGCCATGAAACTTATGTCCTGCGCCAGTTATAAAATCAACTGGTGTTTCCTTTAGGTTAAATGGAAAATGACCAACAGTTTGAACCGTATCACTGTGAAAATAGGCATTGTGTTTTTTGCAAATTTCTCCCACTTTATGCAAGTCAATCATATTGCCAATTTCATTATTGGCATGCATGATACTTACGATGGTTTTTTCTTTATTATTTTCAAGTAAATCCAATAAGCTTTCAAGGTTAATGTGGCCGTTTTGCAAAATGCTTACATAACTAAGTTTGATACCTGCAGTTTTTGCAAGGTGTTCAACGGTGTGAAGTGTAGCATGGTGCTCAATTGGAGAGCTAATAATATGTTTGCAACCTAAGTCATAAACTGCTGCATGTAAAATAGTATTGCTACTTTCTGTACCGCCGCTGGTAAAAAATATTTCAGCTGGTTTAGCACCTAGGTTTTTGGCAACCGATTTTCGTGCTTGCTCAATAGCCATTCTAGACTCTCGGCCATAACTATAAATAGAGGAAGGATTGCCAAACTTTTCGGTTAAATAGGGCATCATGGCCTCCAATACTTGGGGGTCTAGCGTAGTGGTAGCAGCATTATCAAAATAAACTCTTTGCATAATTTGCTAAATTAGTTAATTGTGCTAATAATAGCAATGATATCGTCAGCAAGTTTGTCGGCCTCCAACTGAGAGGGTGCCTCGGTGTATACCCTAATGATAGGCTCGGTATTACTTGATCTTAAATGTACCCAAGCTTTTTCAAAGTCAATTTTAAAACCATCCACTTTATTAATTGGGTATTGATTAAATTTTGTCTCTAGTGTTGCAAATATTTTATCCAGT
Source organism: Bacteroidota bacterium (assembly GCA_947456625.1). Classification (GTDB taxonomy): domain Bacteria; phylum Bacteroidota; class Bacteroidia; order Chitinophagales; family Chitinophagaceae; genus Sediminibacterium. The sequence goes on along the minus strand of CANGQJ010000005.1, from coordinate 13,033 downwards.
GAAATATTACCGTCTAAATCAATTTTTTTCTTGCTCATAAAATAGGGGGGATAGCTTGCTCTTAATGCCGAAGTGGACATTTTTGTTTTAGCTAAGTGCGATAAAAATAAAGCAATGCCAATTAATGCGTCTCTTCCATAATGCAAATCGGGTACAATAATGCCTCCATTACCTTCACCGCCAATAACTGCATTTTGATTTTTCATCATGGTCACAACATTGACTTCTCCAACTGCACTTGCAAAGTAGCTGCAACCATGTTTTTCTGTAACATCTCTTAAAGCTCTAGTAGAAGATAAATTACTAACAGTAGCTCCTTTTTTATTTTGTAAAATATAATCAGCAACGGCTACAAGTGTATATTCCTCTCCAAATAATGATCCATCTTCACTTACAAAACATAGGCGGTCTACATCGGGGTCCACTGCTATTCCTAAATGAGCTCCTTCCTTTGTTACTGTTGTACATAATTCAGTTAGATGTTCTTTTAAGGGTTCTGGATTGTGTGCGAAATTTCCTGTCATTGCTGCATTTAACACTTTGATATTGGTTACACCAATTGCATTTAAAAGTGCTGGCACCGAAAAAGAACCCGAACTATTAATCGCATCAACAACTACACTAAAGTTGGCGGCTTTTATGGCATTAATATCTACTAAAGGGTAAGCTAAAATTGCATTGATATGTTTTTGTAAACTATCTGTGTTTTCAATTATTTTACCCATGTCATCAACAGGTGCATAATTAAAGTCCTCATTTGCGGCAAGCGTTAAAATTATTTTACCTTCCTCGCCACTAACAAATTCCCCTTTTTCATTTAATAGCTTAAGGGCATTCCACTGTTTAGGATTATGGCTTGCAGTTAATATAATACCTCCTTGTGCTTTTTCAAAAACCACTGTCATTTCAACGGTAGGTGTGGTACTTAATCCCAAATGTATTACGTGAATTCCAAGCGCAACCAAGCTTTGCTCAACAAGGGCCTCTACCATTGCTCCACTCATTCGGCCATCACGACCAACCACTACCTTTAATTGACCTTGATTTTTGCTTTTTAACCATGTTCCATATGCCGAAGCGAATTTTACAATATCAATAGGGGTAAGGTTATCATTAGGTTTGCCACCAATAGTACCTCTAAATCCAGAAATGCTTTTTATAAGAGACATGTGTATTATTTTACTTTTAAAAAAGGATTTACAAATTTACTTTAATTTTTATACTTCCTTGTATCTTTATGATATCATGCAGGACATTTTAGCTAAATTATTGGAATGGGATAAGACCCTTTTTTTATACATTAATGGGCAATGGACTAACAGCCTTTTAGATACCGTCATGCCTTGGCTTAGAAATGCCAATAATTGGATCCCGCTTTATGTGATTATCCTTAGTTATCTGTTTTATAATTGGGGTAAAATGGCATGGAAATGGGTGGTTTTGGTAGCGTTAAATGTGGCATTAACCGACCAAATTAGCAGTCATATTTTTAAGCCTTTTTTTCAAAGACTTAGGCCTTGCGCCGATCCCAATATGTTTCAAAAAGTAAGACTACTATTAGACCACTGTTCCGGCGGGTTTAGTTTTACTTCCTCACATGCGGCCAATCATTTTGGAGTTGCTTTTTTTATAGTTATCACTTTATCCCCTTTATTCAAAAATTATAGGTATTTTTTTTTAATATGGGCTGCACTTATTGCTTATGCGCAAGTATATGTTGGAGTTCACTATCCTTTGGATATATTAGTGGGCTCTATTATAGGTTGTGTAGTGGGTTACTTCAATGGTCTATTATTTCACAAGTGGCAATCTAAATAATATATGAATAAAAATACTTTCCTCATTTTATTAACTGCTTGTGTTGGGTTGTATGTAGTTGGAAGTTTTATGATTCCACTAATGGATATAGACGCCGCTCAATATGCATCCATAAGTAGAGAAATGCTAGAGCGGAATAGCTTTTTGCAGGTATTTGATTTAGGTAAGGATTATTTAGATAAGCCGCCTATGCTATTTTGGTTGTCGGCTTTATCCATGAAAATTTTTGGTATTCAGGATTGGGCTTATCGTTTACCCTCTTTACTATTTTTGGCAGTGGCGCTTTTTTCTACTTACCAATTTGCAAAATTATATTATGGTATTACCACTGCAAGACTTGCAACAATTATGCTTGCTTGTAGCCAAGCTTTTTTCTTAATTGCGCATGATGTAAGAACCGATACTATGTTAGTAGGTTGGGTAATGCTAAGTATATATTTATTGGCTTATTGGTCCGAGCAAGGGGATACAAACAAAAGTAAGAACAAATTTTTTTTCTTAGCAATAATGGCTTTAGCTGGAGGCATGATGACAAAGGGACCTGTTGCCATTGTGGTTCCTATATTAGCTATTGCGCCACATTGGATTAGTCAAAAAAAATGGGCTTATTTTTATAAACCCATTTATATTCCAGGAATCCTATTATTAGCGCTTTTGCTATTTCCAATGAGTTGGGGTTTATACCAGCAATATGATTTACATCCTGGTAAATTAATTAATGATAGACCTATAAAATCTGGACTTGAGTTTTATTATTGGACACAAAGCTTTGGAAGGTATACCGGTCAAAACTATTACAAGGAGATGGGTTATTTTACCTTCTTACTTGAAAATATGTTTTGGAGTTTTTTGCCTTGGATTTTTGTTTTTTTATGGGCCCTTTTCTCAAAAGGGTTTGCCATAATTAAAACAGGTTTTTTTAATTCATCAAATGAGCTTATTTCATTTTTTGGTTTTGTACTTACCTATTTGGTGCTTTCAAGGAGTCAAGCACAATTACCTCATTATATATTTGTTGTATTTCCATTGGCTGCAATTTTAACAGCAAGTCACTGGGATCAAGTGTTATGGAATAACCGTGTTTTTAGTAAAACTTTAAAAGCTTTTTGGGGATTTCACTTATTTATATTTAGTATTTTAATCATTGCCGCTTATTTAATTGCTACACTGCCATTTGGTCGCACACATTGGGTGAGTCTTGTCATTGGAATTTTGATTTTTGCGTTTATTATCAAACAATTTTTTTCTAATCATAGCATTGGACAAAAGTGGTTTTATATTTCGGTTAGCTTAATGATTGGAGTAAACTTTTTTATGAATACTCATTTTTATCCCAACTTATTAAACTACCAATGGGGAAATCAATTAGCTCAAGTTGCAGGATCAAATCATTGGGATAAGGATAAGTTGGTATTATATAAAATTCCAAATAGCAATGCTTTTCATTTTTATGGCAAACATGTGTTTAAAAATGTCAAAGACAGTTTAAAATTAAATCAAGGGGATTGGGTTATCACAGACAGGGTAAATGATGCTAGTTTAAGAAAGCAATTTTCAAATTCTATTATGCATTATAGTTCAGTTCGATTTCATGTAACTATGCTTAGCTTGCCTTTTTTAAATCCCAATACAAGGGTTCAGGAAACAACTCCTTTTGAAGTGGTTGAATTAATAAAATAAGCAACAACTTTGTGTTTATTTTATTTTATATTCGTATCCGTTTTATAAAAATTTTAAATTAAATACATATATGAAAAAAGTACAATTTGCTTTTTTATTGCTATTTAGTATGGTTGCTAATTTTGTAATTGCGCAACAGTCAACACCTGCTCCAACGCAGCAACCAACTAACAATACAAGACGTATGAGGCCAGTGGAATTACCAGATCTCAATGCGCCAGCAACCAAGTATGATTACCATGATTTATTTGCCCCGTTTTTTTACACTAAAAACGGCAATGACCAACGTGCTGCAACAGGGGAACCTGGTCCTGGATATTGGCAAAACCGTGCAGACTATACGTTAGATGCCAAATTAAATGAGCAAACCAATGAAATTACAGGTACAGAGTTGTTGACCTACACCAACAATAGTCCTTTAAAAATGAATTTTATTTGGATGCAACTGGATCAAAATTTATTTAAGCTAGACTCTAGAGGTTCTAAAATTGTACCAACCGTTGGAAGTCGTAATGGCGGGCATGGTGAAGATTTTGATGCAGGGTATAAAATAAAATCTGTTAAGGTTTTAAGTGGAGATAAAAATCAAACAGCTACTGAAGTAAAATATTTAATTGAAGATACCAGAATGCAAATTTTCTTACCATCAGAATTGCAGGCAAAAGGGGGTAAATTAAAATTAAAAATTGAGTATTCATTTATTTCACCACAATATGGTTCCGATCGTATGGGTTACGTGCCAACAAAAAATGGTAAAGTGTATACCATTGCACAATGGTACCCAAGGGTATGTGTGTTTGATGATATCATGGGATGGAATCCGCTTCCTTACACAGGACCAGGTGAATTTTATTTAGAGTATGGCGATTTTAATTTAAATATTACTGCTGCTTCAAATATTATTGTAGTTGGATCTGGGGAGTTATTAAATCCTGCCGAAGTATATACTGCAGCACAATTAAAGCGTTGGGAACTTGCAAAAAAATCCGACAAAACAGTAGTAATTCGTTCGGCCGAAGAAGTAACTAATCCTGCATCTCGTCCTGCAAAAAAAGAACTTACATGGAAGTTTAAAATTACCAATGCACGTGACGCTTCTTGGGGTGCATCATCGGCTTTTATTATAGATGCTGCTAAAATGAATTTACCTTCTGGTAAACCTTCATTGGCAATTTCTGCATATCCAATTGAGAGCGATGGTGATTTAGCGTGGGGACGTTCTACGGAGTATGTTAAAAAATCTATCGAATACAATTCAAATAAATGGTTTGAATATCCTTATCCTGCTGCGACAGCAGTGGCAGGTGGTCCTGGTGGAATGGAATATCCAGGTATTGTTTTTTGCGGATTAAATGCAAAAACAGCGGGTCTTATGAATGTAAACGATCATGAATTTGGACACACTTGGTTTCCAATGATTGTTGGTTCTAATGAGCGCTTATATGGGTGGATGGATGAAGGATTTAATACTTTCATTAATTCTTTATCTCAAGCAGATTTTAATAATGGCGAGTATAAGTCAAAACAAAAACCTGACAAGCAACGCATAGGTGCATTTTTTACCGCGCCAGGATTAGAGCCTATTTTAAGTTATGTTGACAATTATAAGGAACGTAATAATGGTACTTTATCTTATAGTAAGCCAGGGGAAGGATTAACATTATTAAGAGAGCAAATTTTAGGCAAAGAGCGCTTTGATTATGCTTTTCAAACCTATATAAAAAGATGGGCTTTTAAACATCCTACACCAGATGACTTTTTTAGAACCATAGAAAATGTAGCAGGTGAAAATTTACAATGGTTTTGGCGAGGGTGGTTTGTAAATAACTGGCGTTTAGATGTTGGCGTGCGTAATGTAAGTTATATAGATAGTACCAATGTAGCTAAGGGGGCATTGATTACTTTAGATAATTTAGAAAAAATGGCAATGCCAGTTATTTTGGAAATTAAAACAGTGAGCGGAAAAATCAGTCGAATTAACTTACCTGTAGAAGTATGGGAGCGTAATGTTAGTTGGACTTTCAAAGTTCCAACCCAAGAGGCAATTGAGTCGGTGACCTATGATCCAGATAAAGTGCTACCTGATTTTAACCCAACTAATAACGTTTGGAAGAAGCCCTAGGCTTAAATAAAAAAAAATACCCCTTCATGAAAAATGTAAGGTGTATTTTTTTTATTGTAATTATTTTTACTTTTTCTTCACATCAGATGTGTTACTTTTTCTTCACATCAGATGCATTCGCATCTTCTTCCAATTTGTGTGCAGCAGACTTGTAGTTTTTCCATTTTGTAATTGCAGCTTCCATATCGGATGGGAGTGTGCTTTCAAAGCGCATCATTTCATTGGTAGTAGGATGCACAAAGCCAAGCGTTGCAGCATGAAGTGCACAACGTGGACAGGCTTCAAAGCAGTTGTCTACAAATTGCCTATACTTAGTATATATAGTTCCTTTTAAAATGCGGTCTCCACCATATTCATTGTCATTAAATAGAGTGTGCCCAATATGTTTCATGTGTACTCTAATTTGATGGGTACGCCCAGTTTCTAAAATACAAGAAACTAATGTGGTGTAATTATATCTTTCAATTACTTTATAATGTGTAACCGCATGTTTACCTACTTCACCGTCTGGGTAGGCGTCAAACATTTTTCTAAAAGTTTTATGTCGTGCAATGTGGGCAACCACAGTTCCTTCGTCTTGTTCCATATCTCCCCAAACCAATGCTACATATTTTCGCTCAACAGTATGGTTAAAAAATTGTTTTGCTAAATGACTTGCTGCTTCGGCAGTTTTTGCAAGAACAATTAAACCAGTTGTATTTTTATCAATACGATGCACTAGTCCAAACCTAGGCAAAACCTCTTCGTTTAAATTTGGATTTTGAGCAAGTAAATGATATGACACTCCATTTAATAAAGTGCCAGTATAATTTCCAATACCCGGATGCACCACCATGTTTGCAGGTTTATTAATTACCATAACAGCTTCGTCCTCGTACACAATATCTAAATCCATTTTTTCCGGCTTGAGCTCTGTGTATTCTGGATTAACATAACTCATATAGGTAACCTCATCACCTGGGCGGGTTCGATAATTGCTTTTTACAACTTTCCCATTTACGGTTAAAAATCCTCCTTCAATTCCGTTTTGTAATTTACTTCGTGTCATTCCTTCAATACGCATTTGAACCCATTTATCAATGCGCATAGGGTCCTGCCCTTTATCCACCATAAAAGTGAGGCGCTCGTAAACTTCCTCGTTATTTTCTTCTTGTAATAATTCTTGATCGGCTAACATGATGCAAAAGTAAGTTATTGCAGCTTAGTTTGTAACTTTGCTTCATGCGTCAAAAAGTATATTTCGAGGATTTAGGTGTAAAGTCATACCAGCCCACCTGGGATTATCAGGAGGCTTTATTGGCTAAAAACACAAAAATTAAATCGGAAGCCAGGGAAATGGAGCTGGACGTTAGGACTACTAATACGGAACATAAATTATTATTTGTGGAACATCCACCCGTTTTTACACTAGGGAAAAATGGCAAAAGAGAACATGTTTTGGTATCAGAAGCACATTTGCAAAATTTAGGAATTGAGTTTTTTCACATAAACCGTGGAGGAGATATAACATACCATGGTCCGCAACAAATTGTGGGGTATCCAATTTTGGATTTAGATAAATTCAAAACCGACTTAGGTTGGTATTTAAGAAGTTTAGAACAAGTAATTATAAATACCATTGCAGAATATGGTTTAGTTGGTGAACGAAGTAATGGAGAAACTGGAGTTTGGTTGCAACCCAATGATCCTTTTATGGCAAGAAAAATTTGTGCCATGGGTATTAAATGCAGCAGGTGGGTAACCATGCACGGTTTTGCATTGAATGTTAATCCAGATCTATCTCATTTTGAATATATTGTTCCTTGTGGTATTCAAGGGAAAACGGTTACTTCCTTAGAAAAAGAGTTAGGAGAAAAAGTAAATTACGAGGAAGTAAAGCAAAAAATCAAAAAACATTTTGAGCATATTTTTGATTGTGAATTAGTTGAGGGTTAATACAATTTCATTGTATTAAAAATTCAATACGCCTTTTTCAAGCGAACGGTTTCCTTGTAAACCTCCGCTATGTATGACTAATACCTTACTTCCAGTTGGAAAGTAATTAATAAGTAAAAGTTGTTGTACGGCATAAAATAATTTTCCAGTATACACAATGTCTGTAGGTATTTTGGAATTTTCCCAAAGCTCGTTCATGAATGCAATTTGCATTGGCGTGGTTTTTGCATAACCTCCTTGGTGAAAGGAATGCAATAATTCAAATGGCTTTGCTTTATTTGTTAATAAATTTTGAATTTCAGTTTTAATTGTCCCCTCGTTTTTTAAAACTGGTATTCCAATTACCGTTTGATTTTCATTACTAGTATTTAAAATACCCGCAATCATGGTGCCTGTTCCTACTGCACAAATAATAGAATTGTATTTATGAATTGGGTTTCCAGTAATAATATGGTTCCAATCTGAAATAATAGTTCCTGCACCTTTTGCCCCAGTATGTCCATATCCACCTTCGTCAATAAAATAAGTTTGATTGTTGCCACTCATTTTATTGGTCTCAATTAGTTTAGTTTTCTTTTCTTGAAATGTTTGCCTACCTAAAAAAACTAATTCCATTCCATAACTAACTGCTTCTTGCAAGCTGGGTGTTAAATTTTCATTATCATTGGTTCTTAAATAGCCAATGCTTTTTAATCCATTTAATTTGGCTACACAAGCAAGTGCTACTAAATGATTGGAAAAGGGGCCGCCAAAACTTGCTATTTTGATTGCATTATTAAGCCTGGCCTCCTTTAAATAGTACCTAAGTTTATACCATTTATTACCGCTAATTATAGGGTGAATTTGATCTAATCTTAAAGTGTCAACACTAATTGTGTCACTGCTTAAATATGGGATATTGGCTATAATAGGATTAGGCTCCAAAGGGTCATTTTTTAATGAAAATCAGTTATTTTTGCGGACTGTATTTTTAATAGGTAAAAGTACTAATATAAATCTTGAAAAATGAGTGCACCTACTTTAGTAATATTAGCCGCTGGAATGGCAAGCCGATATGGGAGTCAAAAACAAACCGAAGGCTTTGGTCCACATGGGGAGACAATCATGGATTATTCAATTTATGATGCTATTAGAGCAGGTTTTGGTAAAGTGGTATTTATAATAAGAGCAGATTTTGCAGATGCTTTTAAAGCAAGCTTTGAGCCAAAATTAAATGGGAAAATTAAAACCGAATATGTTTTTCAGTCACTTGATAAATATACCCAAGGTAAAAATGTAAATCCAGAAAGAGCAAAACCTTGGGGAACAGCGCATGCTGTTTTATGTACCAAGGGAGTGGTAAACGAACCTTTTGCTGTGATTAATGCCGATGATTATTATGGGAAGGAGGCTTTTGTGCAAGCATACAATTTTTTAACTGCTGAGTGCAATGATAAAACTTATTGCATTTTAGGGTATGAACTTTCAAACACTCTAAGTGAAAATGGAACTGTTAGTAGGGGCGTTTGTAGTATTGACTCAAACAATGTGCTAACTCAAATAAATGAGCGTACAAAAATTTACAGAAAAGACGGTCAAATTGTTTTTGAAGAGGATGGTGTTTTAACACCACTTAATGAAGACACTAGAGTTAGTATGAATTTCATGTGCTTTGCACCTAATTTTATTGACTTGTGTGAGAAAGAGTTTGATCTTTTTTTAGAAAAACAAGGGCAGGAATTAAAATCAGAATTTTACATTCCTTATGTTACTGGTCAGTTTTCTAGTAAAGGGTTAGGGAATGTGAAAGTAATTCCAACCAATGCAAAATGGTTTGGAGTAACTTATAAGGAGGATGCGCCAGGGGTAAAACAAAGCATTCATGAATTGGTAAATTCAAATGTTTATCCTCAAAAGCTTTGGTAATCATTTAGTGTAAGCTATAATAAAAAAAGGAGTCATTTTTTGACTCCTTTTTTTATATAAAATGGTTAAGTATTAATTGTAGGATCTAATATTAAATATAAAGTTTTTCAAATTGCTGATTTGCTTTTTTCTATCAACTTGTTTAATAATATTATTTTTTGCAATTTTAATTTTATTGTCGCTGGTTGCTTCTTTTTCAGCAGCGTCAATTAATGCATAAATTTTAGATGACTTAATTGCAAACGTAACACCTTCTGCTTGTTTTTGTCTGGTATTAATAATTCCAATTATTTCAGCGTCGTTATTAAAAATGGGCGCTCCAGAATAACCAGGATTTGCACCAATTTGAATTTGATAGGCATTGCTATCACCTTCAAAGCCCGATGTAGCACTTAAATAGCCTTTTCCGTAAACAATATCGTTGTCGTTTCTTGGGTAACCTAAAGTGTAAATTTCTTCACCTAAATCGGTTGCGTTTTTACGAATAGAATATGGGATTAATTTAGGTTGTTTGTAATCGGAATCTATAATTTTTAAAAGTGCTAAGTCGCTTGCTTTATCGGTATATACAATTGATGCATTTAATTCTTGTCCAATACTATTTATAACAATGGCGCCATTGCCTTTTAATACGTGTGCATTGGTTATAATATATCCCTTGGTATCAATTAAAAATCCGGAACCACCACTTAAAACTTTAGCATTTTCAGGTAATTTAGTTTTTACTTCGTTTAATATATGTCCTTGTACCTGTTGGTTTTTCTTAATGGACTCTATTGCTTTATTTAATTGCAATACTTGAGAGCCGTTTAAACTTGGGGAAAGATATACTATTAACAAGGATGTGAAAAGTGCTATAAAGCCACCAACTGATGCTGCAATAGCAGTCACTTTTTTATATTTATCCCACATTTGAACCACTTTGAACATAAATGGTTGCTCGTCTATTGGAGCCCAATGTCCTGTTTCAAAAAGGGTATTAAATGTTTGTTCAGAAAGTTTTGAGAAATTTTTTCTGTCTGCAAATAATTTCATCTCATGCAAAAACATACTATGCTCAACCACCATCTGATCAATCTCGGGGGTTGCTTTTCTTACAGATTCAAATTGAACAACTTCGCTAGCAGTCATCTCGCCAGCCAAGTACTTTTCAATTGCTTCTAATAATTGTATGTCATCCATTTGGTTCATTCTGTTTCTTTTAATCTCCAATGTTATATTGCGCAAAGAATAATTTTTTTAAGCGCATTAAACATTTATATTTTTGGTTTTTGGCATTGTCTGAATTGGTATATCCAAAATCGGCCGCTAACTCCTGCATCCCCTTTTTATTTAAATAGTATCCTTCAAGTAAGCTTTTGCAAGGTTCGCCTAAACTATTTAAGGCGCGATCCATTATTGCGTAAGCAGCATCTTTTTTTTCATGCGATTCCATGTCTACCTCAACCGATACGCTTTCCTCCTGTGCACTCAAAGGGCTACTATATTTCCCAATTTGTTGCAAGCGCTTAAGCCATAAATGCTTGCAAATTGAAAACAAATATGTTCTAATTTGACAGGTAAGGGTGAAAGATTCGTTTTGTACTTTTTCATATAAAGCAATCATTGCTTCCTGAAAAATATCCCTTGCGTCATCAAAAGAACCATTATTGTTCTCGATAAAATGCTGAATAGTGCTAAAATGACTTTTATAGAGGGCTTCAACCGCCTTTGAGTCATTTTGAGCTAGCCCTTTTAAAAGGGCAATTTCATTGTATTCAGCTTTCAAGGTATTAATACTTAAGTAGGGCAAAAGTAACCCAATTTGCCTAGATATAATTTTTTTAAGAAATTTTACAATACTGGGGGTTACCTTTTATTTGGTTCGGTATTAACAGTATAAATAAACAATTAAAACCTTTCCAAATGAAAAAAGTATTCGCAATTTTCGCTATCGCTGCATTAGCTGCTTGTGGTGGTGCTTCAACTGAGGCTAAAACTGATTCTGCTGCAACAACTGTAGATTCTTCTGCTAAAGCAACCGATTCTTCTGCTGTAAAAGCTGATTCTACTGTAAAAGTTGATTCTGCTGCTAAGAAGTAATTAAACTTATTAGACTATTGGTCCAAAAAGGGAAACCTTTTAAGCTTGCCAACCAATAGTTTTTGAACGATTTTCATATGGCAAGCAATCGTTAAAGCCGCTCTGTTTCCACAGGGGGGCTTTTTTATTTTAATGATTCGTTGCAAACAACAAAATCAATTCCAAAAGGATAATGTAACAGATACATGCAAACAGGACTTGCCCAACTTCTTTGTTCATAATTGATATTTTTTTCAAAAATAGAATATTTCACGACTAAATCCATAGCCCAGAATACGAATAATTGTTAGTAAAATGTAAAAAACTTTGCTGTTTTAGGCCAAAATAGGCCATTTTAGCCTATATTTGTGTCACGATGAAAGCAAATAGCAACTGGTTTTACTTTTTCTTTTATTTCTACTTTAATCAAAGTAGCCGGGTAGTATTTGTAAAAGCATAAACGAAATAACTAAATATACAATCCCGGCCTAAACAGCCGGGATTTTTTTTAATTAAATTTTAGAACAAGGGTCAGTAAGCGGAATGAACAAAAAAGTAACGATACAAGGATACGAAGGAAGTTTCCACCAAGTGGCAGCCAGGCAGTTTTATGGCAAAACGGTGGAGGTGATTACTTGCGATACATTTAGGGAAGTGGTGAAAATTGGTGCAGATCCTAAACAATCGGACGGTGCAGTAATGGCCATTGAAAATTCTATTGCAGGAAGTATATTACCTAATTATAATTTATTGCAAAAAAGTAATTTAAAAGTTATTGGGGAAGTGTACTTGCAAATTAGTCAAAACCTATTGGCTAATCCAGGGGTAAAATTATCAGATATTAAGGAAGTGCATAGTCACCCAATGGCTATTTTACAATGCTTGGATTTTTTAGAGCAACATCCTTATAAATTAGTGGAGTCTGAGGATACTGCTTTAAGTGCTAAAATGGTGCAGCAGCATAAAAGCAAACATATAGCTGCTATTGCAAGTAAACTAGCTGCACAATTGTACAATTTGGAAATTATTGCTCCAGATATTCATACGCTTAAAAATAATATCACACGTTTTTTAATACTAGTGCCATCAAAAGCAAAAATGGAAATAGTAGGAGCTAATAAAGCATCTATCTACTTTCAAACAGATCACTCCAAAGGTATCCTTTCCAAAGTGCTTTCAAAAATTGCACAGGGTGGTGTGAATTTAAGTAAGCTGCAAAGTATGCCTATACCAGGGAGTACTTTTAAGTATGGGTTTTATGCGGATTTAGAATTTGAAAATAACAAACAACTTGAAAAAGTATTGGAAGCAGTAAAAGGAATCACCAATAGTTTTAAAGTTTTTGGATTGTATAAAAAAGGTAAAGTTGTAAAAGGCTAACTATGAACCTAACATTATCAAAAAGATTGGATGGGATTGGTGAATATTATTTCGCTACCAAACTGCGTGAAATTGACGAACTCAATAAAGCAGGCAAGCAAATAATTAATTTGGGAATTGGAAGTCCCGATT
>CANGQJ010000004.1 GCA_947456625.1 Bacteroidota bacterium | reverse complement strand
CTAGTAGCTGGTGTAGGTGCCGTTGGTGTTCCAGTAAACGAAGGCGATGCAATATTTGCTTTTAATGCAAGGTCTTGTGTGTTAGCAGTAATGCTTGCAGTATGTGAAGCTATTGTTGTTGGAAAACTTGCAATGGTTGAAGAACTCACACCTCCAACACTATTAACTGTTGTAGCAAAGCTTCCATTTCCAGTTCCTGTAACGTCACCTGTTAAAGTAGTTGTTGCATTTGCAGCCATAACATCTGTACCAATTACCAATCCTAAATTGGTTCTTGCACCTGAAGCAGTTGTAGCTCCTGTACCTCCATTTGCAATTGCAATGGTTGTACCATTCCAAACTCCGTTAGTTATGGTACCAACCGTAGTTAAGTTTGGCAGTGATGTTAAAGTACTATTTGTAGTAGCAGTTATATTACCAGCAGTTGTAGCTGTTGTAGCATTACCAGTTACATTACCGGTTAAATTTCCAGTCACATTTCCTGTAACATTTCCAGTTACATCGCCAGTTAGGTTTCCTGTAAATGCAGTAGAGGTTACTGCAGTTAAACCTGCAAGTGTTGTGGAGCTTGCCCCTAATGCAATATTAGTTGTACCAATGGTAACCGAGCTATTTGCTAATTTACTATTTGGAATATTACCAGCTAATTTATCTTGTGTTATGCCTCCTGCCAACTTTGCATTAGTAATGCTACCATCGGCAACACCTGCATTAGCACTTTGCATATCCACATATATTTTAACTGCTTTTTGTGAAGGATATAAAACATCACTTGGGCTAGTGCTTCCTAAATCTGTAGCGGTGCTTTTATTGGATCTGGATTCTGCACCTAAATTAGCTAAAGCACCAACTGCGGTTGAAGTTCCTGTTCCACCATTTGCAATGGCAACCACTCCAGTAACGTTAGATGCAGTACCAGTGATACTACCACTTGGAGTTACATAATCGGTTCCAGCAGTTAAAGCGTTTTGTTTATTCTTAAAAGTATTCCAATCGGTTGCAGTTAAATATCCATCCGTAGTGGTACCTGCAGCGGTCATTGAAAAAACACCTGTACTGGTATTAAAAGTTAATGGAGCAGCAGCACTAATAGCACCTCTTACTCTTGCATCGGTATAATATTTATTAGTTGAACCTTCTGCTACATCGTTTGAAGTTAAAACCACATTGGGTCCCGCATTACCATTTACACTTGTTACAGAATTTGGCGAAGCTAACTGAATCCAATTTGATAAAGTAGATGCAGGCAATGCACTTAATACAAAGTTCATGTTCACATCGGTTCTTATGGCAATACTACCTACTACAGAACTTGACAATGCCAACATTGCGTTTTGACTGTTTACAACAGTTGCACTTTGAAACGATATTGCAGGAATTTGGTTTGATGGTATTTTTCCATCATTACCAAGTGTTGCAACTCCATTGTTTGCTGCTTTTTGAGAAGCATCAATTTTATTATTAAACGAAGTCCAATCACTTGAATTTAAATAACCACTCACTGCCCCATTTGCTTGAGGTATGCTCACAGCAAAACCCGATTTTGACAAAGGCACTGTAAAAGTTAACGGTGTTGTATTTGCAGTGATAGATGCATCTACATAAGTTTTAATTGCTCTAACCGAAGGATATTTTGAATCCGATGCAGCATCGTTTGTTACGTTTAAACTTTTATTAGCAATATCTTCCTTTAATCCTAAGGAAGTGGTCACGTCGGTAACATTTGCCTTTAAAGCTAATGCAGAATTTACAGTTGTGGTTGTTGCTTTTAAGGCTAATTGGTTATAGATAGCAGTACTGTCAAATGTTTTTGCAGCTAACTGTGTTGGGGTAACATATTTTGTAATACTATCTGCTGTATTTAATTTATTTGCAATTGCATTGTTAATTGGTGTTTGATCAAATGTTTTTGAAGCAAGCTGTGTAGGTGTTACATATTTTGTAATACTATCTGCAACATTTAATTTAGTAGCAAGTGAACTGTTAACATTAGCAGTGCTCGCTTTTAAAGCTAGTTGATTATAAATATTAGTACTATCAAAAGTTTTTTTAGCCAACTGTGCCGGGGTAATATACTTTGATGTACTATCCGAAATATTTAATTTATTATCTAACCCAGGAACTGAATTTGCATACAATGCATAAGGCACGGTACCAAATGCAGTAGTTCCTAAGTCAATCCACTCCTTAGTATAATCCCAATTTAAAGCTGGAACAATTGGTTCAATAGCAATTTTCAAATTTAAATAGTAAGGACCTTGCGACCATGTAATACTATTTAAATTAGCAACTGTACCTCCTACTCTAGTACCCTGACCAATACTTATATTAAATACACCTGTTCCGTCTGTATTGGTTTTATAAGTTTCGGTTAAAACTGCTGTACCTGTAGGACTAGTTTGAATTATAGTTGACTGAACATAAATTTTTCTGTCCTTTGCAGGATTAGAAGAATTATCTCTTGCTACAGCCTGAAATATAATACCATTTGCAGGAGTTTGTGCTATTAATTTTCCGGAAAATAATAATCCAGTTGTGATTAATAACCCTAAACTAATTTTTGTAATAAAATTTTTATTCATATACTACCTATTGTTCTATTTAGCTTTAATAAATTTAATGGCATCCACAAATTGTGGAGACTCTATTCTTAAAATATAAGTGCCCGAAACAAGGCCACCCAAATCAATTTTAATTCCTTGAAATAAATTATAACCCAGCTCTTTTCTGGTACTTACTAATTGCCCCTCTGCTGTATAAATTAATAAATTAAAAGTCTCCGTTAAAGGAGGTGCATTTACAAATTTTACATTGGTATTATTATTTACCGGGTTTGGAAATAATTTAATTCCTAAACTATTAATATGCATCACTACTTCACAGTTCATTGTAAACTCTCCAGTTGCACGCTCTCCTTTTAAAACAGCAATACCCGACTGTACATTAATACAAGCAGTGCTGCTACTAACATTAAAAGCACTCACCGAGCTTGAAGTGCCAGGTAAGTTTGCAATACCACTCATAACCATTTGTGCTTTAGTTACAGCGCATACCACAACAGCAAATAATAATAAAATACTTTTTAATTTCATATTAGTGACTTGTGTTGTAATATAGTTTGGTAGCAACCCCCGCTTTTTGAAAATATAATATCATCACATTGGTGCCTAAAGTTTCAATATTATAGATATACTCAATTGAATTAGATCCAGTTGTTTTTGCTTGAACATGTATTTGCAAAACACCATTTATTTTTTCAACAGTATAAGTACCAGTTATACCATCAGAATCTAAGGTGGTTTTATCATTTAAAAATTTTACAAAATAGGTAGACTGTCCAATATAAGACTTAGTAACAGCGCCATTACTCGCACTTGTTAATGTATAATCCAAATACCAAATTTTTTCTGACAACATTTGGTAAGAAAGGTTAATCTCAGGTCCAGTACCGTCCTTACTACAAGAAGTAAAAACAAACACTGTAGAAAATATAATTATTAATAATTTTTTCATTATTTATTTTTTTAGAATATATCATTAGCTTTTAACATCACACCCAACTCAACCGAATTCATCGTAGTTGAAATAGGCGAACGCGTAAAGGAAGTAATGCCTTGTTTATAATGCAAGAAAATGGTGTAGTTGGAACGGTTATCAAACTCAAGTCCTAAGTCACCCCTTAATAAAAAACGGTGATAGTTGTAATTCACTAAATTATCGGTACTCTGTCCCGACAAACGTGTTTCAATACTTGGCCCTCCTACTATATAAAACTTACGTTTCGAAGTGTCGCCAATGGTTAAAAGTTTTTTATAGTATAGTGCAGTGCTTAAAGTAAAAAATTGATCATCGGCTTTAAACTTGGAATAAGTTCCTAAAAAAGGAGCCAAAGTTTTTGGATCGTTATAACTGGTGCCAGATGCAATTTTATTTAAACTCATTATAAATGCATACTTATGCTTTTGCTTGTATTTCCCGTCCAGTCTAAAACCTGCAAAATAGCCTGGCTTAAAAGCAGCTTTATTGTAATTGGCTAAATCGTAACTAAAATTGGAATTATAATTTCCTGTATTAATGTACTGTTTTGAAAAATTTATGCCTCCAAAAATATAAACATTGTTTTCGCTGGTATTAGCAAGTAGTTTTTGATTGGCTTTAATTGCTAAATCCTTTACCCATTTTGTTTTTTGCTTTAACAAATCGGCAAACTGGGTAGTATCGGTTTTGGGTACTTTTTGTACTTTAACTAGCGTATCTGTTTTTGGTACTTTTTTAATCTGTTCGGCCTTTGGCGACACTTTAGCCGCAGCAGCCTTTTGCTCCTTTTTTTCCTTAA
Source organism: Bacteroidota bacterium (assembly GCA_947456625.1). Classification (GTDB taxonomy): domain Bacteria; phylum Bacteroidota; class Bacteroidia; order Chitinophagales; family Chitinophagaceae; genus Sediminibacterium. The sequence goes on along the minus strand of CANGQJ010000004.1, from coordinate 198,071 downwards.
TGGACTTTATAAACAAATTAAAATTTTTAATTTGTCCATGGGATACATTGGTGGCCAAGGCCAAAATGCAAACCATAAAATACTGCTTCCCCTTTTTCATATTACATTTAATTAACTTAGACATTTGTCTGTTTTTATTTGACAAAATGGCAAAAAAAATCCCACTCATTTTAGAGTGGGCTGCAAGTTAATTTGAATTGAAACTTAGAATAAAATCTAGAAGCCGAAGATTGTCTAGATTTCCAAAATCTAGACAAATTCATAGACATTTATCTTGTAAAACCTAGACATTAGTCTATAGATTGGATATATTCGGTAGGCGTAACCCCCATTTTTTGTTTAAAAGCTATAAAAAAACTACTTCGGGATCCAAAGCCTGCCTGCTTAGATAAAGCATCAAGTGTCAAAATTTCATTTGTACCCTCATTAATTTTTTCTAATACGTAAGCTATTTTTAGGTCATTTTTCCAGGAATTAAAATTAATTTTAATGTGTTCATTAAAAAAATAGGACAAGTGATGCACTGGTATGTCGGTATCAATTGACATCATAGTGAGGTTAAAGGCCGAATTTAAATAAGGTTTTTGAATAATATAACCATCTACCTTTAGCTTTAATAAATTTAATTTTTCGGCTGAAATCTCAAAACTTTTAGATTGCTTTTTACTATCCTCTGCAATGCCTAATTCCTGTTCAAGTACTTTATTTTGTTTGGTAACAATGGCATAGTCCAACTGAGGTAATCCGTATAAAATATTAGGAAAAAATAAGAGTGACAAATTAAGTAAAATTAAACCAGCAATAGTTGTATATAAAATAATAACACTGCTATAATCTACCACATTAATTGTTTTTATATAAAAAGACATAAACGTAAAAAATAAAAAACCTAAGTAAAGTACTAGTGAAATAGTCATTAAAAACAACAGCCATTTATAAATTAATTTTGCTTGCAAAGATTCATTTTTAAATTCAAGTCCTTTATTTACAATAAGCCTCAAACTCAATGCTACATATACTATTGCAATAATTGGCCTAGTTAAAAAGCTTATAGTACTTGGCATGAATAAGTAATCAATATTTATAAAGTTTTTGGGATCCTTAACTACCTCTGATGCATAGTTTAATTTATAATCCCAGCCTTTAATTATGTAGGGCATTATATTTATTAAAAATAAAAGTGCAGGAATAAAATGTATTAAATCCCGTTTGCTTAACCTGTGGTCATCGTTTAATAAACCCCTAACATAAAAATAAAATAAGGGTCCCAGCATTAAATAAAAGGGAGTAAAATGCACAAGCATTATGGCAATTAAATATTTATTACCCGAATAAACTGTTGCATAATGGGAAAGCGAATAAATATTATTAATAAGTAAAAAAAAGAATAAATAAATATTGGCTTTATTGGATTGCTTTAAATTAATAAGCAATAATAAAGTAACTATGAAACCTAGTATGGTAATATACAAAAGCATGCAAACAGGGATATAATTCTTTGGCAAATGTAATTCAGAAATTATTCATTTTTATCGGCTATTTTTGCCTTGTGAACTACTTCATTATCAATCCAAATGCGGGTACCAATAAAGTACATCAATTTAAGGCACTTATTAAATTAATTGAGCAAAATAAGGAGCACAAAGTACTTTTAACAAATAAGCCCCAGGAGGCCACAACACTAGCAAATCAAGCAATACAAAACGGAGCTAGTCGCATTATTGCAGTAGGCGGGGATGGTACCATTAACGAAGTAGCAAAAGCCCTGGTAAACACCCAAATTCCACTTGGTATTATCCCAATTGGCTCCGGAAACGGACTTGCACGACATTTAAAAATTCCTTTAAAACACAGTGCAGCATTACATTTAGCTACCAATGGCCCTGTTCAAAAAATGGACGTTTGCTACTTAAATGAACAATGCTTTTTTTGCACGGCAGGTATTGGATTTGATGCAAGTGTTGCACAAAAATTTGCACAAGGAAAAGGCAGAGGATTGATAAATTATATTAAAGCAACCCTAGCAACATTATCTAAATACAAGCCTATTATGGTTTCTATTAATAATGGCCCAATGGAGGAGGTTTTTTCATTAACCATTGCTAATGCCAATCAGTTTGGGAATAATGCATATATCTCCCCACTTTCTAATGTACAGGACGGTCAACTTGAAATTGTGAAAATCAATAAAATTGGACTTTTTAACGCTTTTTTTATAGCAATTAGACTGTTTTTGGGTAATATCCACAAGTCCAATAATGTAACCGTTATCACCTCAAATCATATAAATATTAAGTACCAAACTGGTGCACCTTTTCACCTGGACGGAGAAAGTTTGATTACTTCAAATGAACAGCTCACAATTACTATAAAGCCCCTTTATTTAAACGTTATTTGTTAACTAATAACGAATAGTTTCTAAGTTTTATTCGTAATTTAGGACACATTATAATTTACGGTTTATGGGCGCAATTTCACTCATTGCTTTATTAGTAGCAGCCATTGCATTTTCTGCAGGTGGTATTTTAGTCGGAAAAATTTTAGTTAAAGGAAGTAGTAACCCTCAAAAAGGGCAAGTTTACGAATGTGGTATCCCCACAACAATTTCTCCTTGGCATCAATTTAATGTTGGTTATTATTTATTTGCTTTACTTTTTTTAATTTTTGATGTGGAGTTGGTGTTCATGTATCCATGGGCAGTGGTTGTAAAAAAAGTGGGCATGGTAGCACTTATAGAAATTATTGTATTCATATTTATTTTATTCATGGGCTTTTTATATGCTCATAAAAAAGGCGCTTTAAAATGGAGTTAAACGAAAACATTGCAGGTAATCCGCCCTTTCTGGGCATTATCCACGAAACACCAGGTGGTGGAATTGTAGTAAGTACTTTTGATAACGTAATTAATTGGGCACGCAGCAATTCCTTATGGCCATTGTCTTTCGCAACAAGTTGTTGTGGAATTGAAATGATGTCTACGGCTTCGGCCAAATATGATTTTTCGCGTTTTGGTTTTGAAGTTGCTCGTGCCTCCCCACGTCAAGCCGACGTTATTATTATTGCAGGCACCATTGTAAATAAAATGGCTCCGGTATTAAAACGTTTATATGATCAAATGGCCGATCCCAAATATGTAATTGCTATGGGTGCTTGTGCTATTAGTGGTGGTCCATTTTTTTACAACACCTACTCGGTTGTTAAAGGTGCGGATCATATTATTCCAGTGGACGTTTATATTCCTGGATGCCCTCCAAGGCCCGAGGCTTTATTACACTCTTTAATTACACTACAAGAAAAAATTAAAATGGGTATGACAAGAGATCAAATTAGAACAGAATTTAAAGCACAATAGTATGAGCAACGAATTAATAAAACAATACATAACTGCACATTTGCCCGATGCGGTTTTTGATGAAACTGGCGAATGGTTAAATGTTGTTGTAAATTCAGATAGCCTAAAAGGTCTAATGGCAGTGCTTTACGGAGAACCTAATTATTTAAACTATTTATTTTGTTTAACCTGTGTGGATTATAAAACGCATTTAACTATGGTTTACCATTTAAGTGCTTCTACAAACAGAAATATAAATATTGTTATAAAAACAAACTTAGATAGAAACGATCCTTTTATTGACACCGTATGTGATATTTGGCGCACCGCTGAATTTTTAGAGCGAGAAGTTTTTGAAATGTTTGGTGTTACATTCTTACACCATCCCGATTTAAGAAATTTAATTCTGGAGGACGAAACAGCGATAGCTGTTGATGATAAAAAGGAACTAGTAAATGAACAAAAAGGATACTGGCCTTTAAGAAAAGATTTTGAAGATCCCATTAACATGATAAAATTATAATGAGGCATGTACAATCAAACTGATATTATAAAAGATACTACCGACCTTGGCCCCGATGGGGAACTGGTGGTGAATATGGGACCTCAGCACCCTGCAACCCATGGTGTACTTCATTTGGTAGTTACCTTAAATGGGGAAACTATTAAAAAAATTGAACCCCATTTGGGTTATATCCACCGCTCCATTGAAAAAATGTGTGAGAGCTTAACCTATCGTCAATTTATTTATGTGACCAGTAGGATGGATTATTTATCCTCACATATTAATAACACTGCCTGTGCTTTGTTAGTAGAAAAAGGAATGCAAATAGAGGTTCCAGAAAGAGCAAAAGTAGTACGCACTATTTTAAATGAATTAACACGCATTGCATCACATGAACTGTGGATAGGTGCTATGGCAATGGATTTGGGCGCCTTCACTCCTTTCTTTTATGCGTTTAGAGAGCGTGAAATGATCACCGATATTATGGAGGATACTTGTGGCGCTCGTTTAACCATGAACTACATTGTACCAGGAGGCTTGATGTATGATATTCATCCAGAGTTTCAAACAAAGGTAAAAGCATTTATTAAACAGTTCAAAGAAAAAGTAACCGAATACGAGGACCTTGTTACTGGAAATATAATTTTTCAAAGCCGTACCAAAGGGGTGGGTGTATTAACAGCTGCAGATGCTATTAGTTATGGTTGCAGTGGCCCCGTAGCAAGAGCAAGTGGCGTTAGTTGTGATATAAGAAAAATAGCACCATACGATGCATATGACCGCGTAGAATTTGATGAAGTAATTGAAACAGCCGGGGATTCATTTGCAAGATATATAGTGCGTGTAAAAGAAATGAATCAGTCTATTCGTATTATTGAACAACTCATTGACAATATACCAGAAGGTGAATTTGTAGGCAAAACAAAAAATGTATTAAAGTTAAATAAGGGTGAATTTTATCAAAGAGTAGAAACTGCCCGTGGTGAATTAGGCGTATATATTGTTAGTGAAGGTGGCACCACGCCTCACCGAATTAAATTTCGTTCACCAGGATTTTCAAATTTATCGGTACTAGATCATATTGCTAAGAATAGTAAAATTGGGGATTTAATGGCCACCATGGGAACCCTGGATTTAGTAATACCAGACATTGATAGATAAGTTAATTCCAATTGAAAAAACATTAGAACGATACGATTAAAAAGATATAAATGTTAAGTTTAGAAAGTATAACAAAAACAACACAGGACTGGCTTCTAGCTAAGTTTTCCCCTACAATGGCGCTAACCATTGAATGCATTATAGTGATATTATTATGTATCACATTATTTGCAGTACTGGGTTTGGTGTTGGTATTATTAGAGCGCAAAGTAGCTGCAAGAATTCAGATACGCCTTGGACCAAACCGTGTTGGCCCAGGAGGTATTTTTCAAACAGCTGCAGATACTTTAAAATTAATTATGAAGGAGGGCTTAACACCCGACACGGCCGATAAATTTTTATTTAACCTAGCTCCTTTTGTAGTAATGATGGTAGCAATGCTTTTATTAGCACCTATTGCATTTGCAAAAAACTTTCAAATTTGGGATATTAATATTGGAGTACTTTATATTTCATCTGTTTCTTCTTTATCGGTAATCGGAATTTTAATGGCGGGATGGGCTAGTAATAATAAATACTCCTTACTTGGTGCAATGCGCAGTGGCGCACAAATAGTTAGCTATGAATTATCGGCAGGCTTTGCGGTATTAACTATTGTAGTACTTACCGGAAGTTTACAAATTTCTGAAATTGTTGCAGCGCAACAAAATGGTTGGTGGTTATTTAAAGGTCATATCCCTGTAGTTATTGCATTTGTATTATATATTATTGCAGTTACTGCCGAAACCAACCGTGCTCCATTTGATTTAGCCGAAGCCGAATCGGAATTAACAGCAGGTTTTCATACCGAGTATTCTGGAATGAAGTTTGCTTTATTTTTCTTAGCAGAGTATATTAATATATTTATTGTTTGTGCCATTGGCGCTACTTTATTTTTAGGTGGCTGGATGCCACTTCATATTGGGAGCTGGGAGGCATTTAATCATATCATGGATTATATCCCTTCTAGTATTTGGTTTATGGGAAAAACATTTTTCTTAATTTTTGTAATCATGTGGTTTAGGTGGACTTTCCCACGCCTTCGTGTGGATCAATTATTAAACTTAGAATGGAAATATTTATTACCAATAAGCTTATTTAACCTATTACTTGTAACCGTGATAGCCATACTGGGTTGGTATTTTTAAAATAAACAAATGAGTATATGTTTTTGAAAGATTATATAGTTGATGTGTACAATGGTGTTGCTTCCTTATTAAAAGGGATGCGTAAAACCGGCTACTATTTTACACATAGCAAAGAAATTATCACAGAGCAATATCCAGACAATCGTGCTACCTTAAAATTAGCAGATAGGTTTAAAGGGGAAGTTGTAATGCCGCATGATGAAAACAATGAGCACACTTGTACCGGCTGCACGGCCTGTGAATTAGCCTGTCCCAACGGCACTATAAAAATTATTACCAAGTTTGATATTACACCCGAGGGCAAAAAGAAAAAAGCCATTGACGCTTTTATATACCGTCTAGAAATGTGTACCCTATGTAATTTATGTGTAGCGGCTTGTCCAAGTGATGCAATTATTATGGCACCTAATTTTGAACACAGTGTTTTTGATCGTAGCAAACTAACCAAAATATTAAATAAACCAGGATCTAAAATAAAGGAGGGAATTGAATAATGAATATTTCATCAATACTATTTTATGCTATCTCTGCACTCATATTAGGTGCAGGAATTTTAGCAGTTACCTCGGTAAAAATATTTCGTGCCGCCATTTGGTTGTTGTTTTCTTTAATAGGCATAGCAGCACTTTATTTTTGGATGCAGGTAGAATTTATTGCTGCCATACAAATTGTGGTATACGTGGGCGGCATTGTAGTACTTATTATTTTTTCAATTTTCTTAACACAACAATCTGGCAAGGAAATGAATAGCCCTGCACTTAGTAAAAAAATATTTTCTGCTTTAGCTGCTTTATTTGGAACCGCTTTTGTTCATAATTTAATTGTACACTATGATGGTTTCAAATATGTATCTGCAAATCCTTTTAACCCTAATGTAGCTGCAATTGGAACGCAAATGTTAAGTACTACAAGTCATGGTTTTATACTTCCCTTTGAAGTAGTAAGCATGTTGTTACTTGCTGCCATGGTAGGCTGTATTGTCATTGCAATGCGCCCAACTAACGGAAATGCCACAGATACAAATAACGAAACAGTATCAAATACCAATACCCTAATTAATAAGGACTAAAATTAAACGAAGCATTATGCAGGATATACCATTAAGCCAAATATTATTTGTAAGCACCTTTCTATTTTTCATAGGCATGTATGGCTTATTTACCCGTCGCAACTTAATTACCATGTTAATGTCTATTGAGCTCATGCTTAATAGCGTTAATATAAATTTTGTGGCCTTTAATAAATACCTATTCCCGGATAATTTAGACGGACTATTTTTTACCTTATTTATTATCACCATTGCAGCTGCCGAAGCTGCAGTAGCCATTGCTATTATTATTAATTTATACCGCAGCCACAACTCCATTGATGTAGACGATGCAACTGAAATGAAATATTAAAACTGATAAGTAATAAAACCAATTGCGATAACTAACAATAATTTATACCTAATAAAATGTCAAACTACTTTTATATACTTTGGATTCCTTTATTACCCCTTGCCACATTTGTGATACTGGGATTATTTGGACGCAAATATTTGTCCGGTATTGCAGGTTTACTAGGTACTGCCAGCTTATTAACTTCCACTATACTTTCGTTTATTGCAGCCAAGCAATACTTTTTTGTAGACGGTAAAGTAAATGGCGTATTTCAAAAAATTGTTGCCCTAAAATACACTTGGCTGGAGTTTTCACCCAATGTATCCATTGACCTTGGCATTATAGTAGATCCTATTTCTGTTATGATGCTAGTAGTAGTAACTTCAGTTTCACTAATGGTACATGTATTTAGTTTGGGATATATGAAGGGCGAAGAACGTTTTGCTACCTATTATGCATTCCTTTCCCTTTTTACATTTTCAATGCTAGGTTTAATTTTATCTGCTAATATTTTTCAAGTATATATGTTCTGGGAATTAGTGGGGGTATCCAGCTTTCTATTAATTAGCTATTACTTTAATAAACCATCGGCGGTAGCTGCAAGTAAAAAAGCATTTATTGTAACGCGTTTTGCAGACCTTGGTTTTTTAATAGGTATTTTAATATTAGGATTCTATGGTGGCACTTTAGATATTGGATTATTAATTGAAAGATTTACTGCTGTAAACTCAGTGCATTATATTAGTATCACTGGTGCAAGTTTTTTAGGAGCAAGCATGCTTACCTGGGGATTAACTTTGGTATTTATGGGTGGAGCTGGAAAATCGTCCATGTTCCCATTGCATATTTGGTTACCCGATGCTATGGAAGGTCCTACACCAGTGTCGGCATTAATTCACGCAGCAACTATGGTGGTAGCGGGTGTTTATTTAGTAGCAAGAATGTTCCCAATATTTTCTATGGATGAGGCGGCATTAAATATTGTTACTTATGTAGGGGCTGCTTCGGCCTTATTTGCAGCTGTAATTGCATGCACACAAACCGATATTAAACGTGTGCTGGCTTATTCTACCATGTCGCAAATTGGATATATGATGTTTGCATTAGGCATTTCAAAAAACGGTGGTGAAAACGGATTAGGCTATATGGCTTCCATGTTTCATTTATTTACACATGCCTTCTTTAAAAGTTTATTATTCTTAGGAGCAGGTTCTGTTATTCATATGGTACATAGTAATGAAATGAAGGATATGGGCGGTTTAAGAAAATTAATGCCAATTACCCATATTGCATTTTTAATTGCATGTTTGGCCATTGCAGGTATTCCTCCTTTTGCAGGATTTTTTAGTAAGGAAGAAATTTTAACCGCTGCCTTCCATGAAAATAAAATCATTTTTGGTATTGCTTTATTTACCGCAGCCTTAACTAGTTTTTATATGTTCCGTTTATACTTTAATATATTCTGGAGCAAGGAAACCTCAGCTACCAATCACGCACATATAGCGCACGGTCATGATAACCATGATGCACATAATAATCATGGTGAGGGTCCTTGGGTAATGAAATTGCCATTAATCATTTTAGCAGCTTGTGCTGTAGGAGTGGGCTTTGTACCATTCTCGCAATTGGTTACTTCGGACGGCAAAGCATTAGAAACACATATTGATGTAATATTCTCCATTGCTCCAGTGGTATTATCGGTATTGGCAATATTATTAGCTGCCAACTTTTATAAAAATCAAAATAATAAATCCGACAAAGTAGCTAGCGCTTTTGGCGGATTGTATACTGCAGCTTATAAAAAGTTTTATATAGATGAAGTGTATTTATTTATCACAAAAAAAATAATTTTCCCTTTTATAGGACAACCTATTGCTTGGGCCGATAAAAATATTGTAGACGGTTTTATGCAATTACTTGCTAAAACCACAGCAAAAATATCGGAGTTAATTAAAGGATTACAATCTGGAAAAGTTCAAAACTATGCCATGTACTTTTTTGGTGGTATAGCCATACTTTCTATTTTGTTTTTATATATCTGGAAATAATTAAACAATAGTACAACCAAACGATACTTTTAAATTATGAACTTAACATTACTAATATTATTACCCTTCCTCACAGCAATACTCATACTACTTGCAAAGGGCTTACAACAAATAAGAGTCATAGGCTTAATAGGCGCCATAGCCCAATTAGGACTTGCAGGCTGGTTGTTAAAATCATTTCTTGACCAAAGGTCGGCAGGCAATAACGCAGCATATTTATTTGAATCCAACCAAACCTGGTTTAAATCATTAAATATTAATTACCATATTGGTATAGATGGCATTGCACTTGCCATGATTTTATTATGTGCTGTAATAGTGGTTGCTGGCATGTTGGTTTCTTGGAGCATGGATAAATTAAGTAAGGAATATTTTTTCTTATTGGTATTGTTAAGTATGGGTGCCTATGGATTTTTTATCTCTTTAGATTTATTTACATTATTCTTTTTCCTAGAAGTAGCAGTGATACCTAAATTTTTACTCATTGGTATTTGGGGAAGTGGTGATAAAACAAAAAGCGCCATGAAGTTGGCTTTAATGTTAATGGCAGGATCGGCACTAGTAATGGTTGGCTTATTTGGAATTTATTATAACACACATACTTTTGATATGGTGCAAATAACCCAACAAGGCATTCCAGTTGGGGTTCAAAAATTCTTCTTCCCATTTGCCTTCTTAGGATTTGGTGTGTTTGCGGCATTATTCCCTTTTCATACTTGGGTACCAGATGGTCATGCTTCTGCACCTACAGCTGCAAGTATGTTCTTAGCAGGCATTTCTATGAAATTAGGTGGATACGGTTGTTTACGCATAGCGGCTTTAATGCCCGATGCGGCGCATACTTATTCTTGGATTATTATTTTACTAGCCACCATCGCAATTATTTATGGCGCTTTTGCAACTATGATGCAAACCGATTTAAAATACATCAATGCTTATTCAAGTATTAGTCACTGTGGATTTGTGATATTAGGTATTGGCATGTTAAATAAAACATCTATTAATGGTGCAGTTATACAAATGGTATCACACGGATTAATGACAGCACTTTTCTTTGCTGCAATAGGCATGATTTATAGTAGAACACACACCAGAATGGTGGCACAATTAGGAGGCTTATTAAAAGCCATGCCATTTATAAGTACGGTGTTTGTTATTGCTGGATTATGTTCTCTGGGACTACCCGGTTTTAGTGGATTTGTAGCTGAGATGACTGTATTTATGGGCTCCTGGCAAAACCCTAATGGCGCTTATCGTTTAGCAACCATATTATCAGGTGCCTCCATTGTAGTAACAGCGGTTTATATATTACGTGCAACAGGTCGTGCTATTATGGGACCAATTAGTAATGAGCATGCGTTACTTACCGATGCTACTTGGAATGAAAAATTAGCAGCTGTGCTTTTAATAGTAGGCATTTTAATTATTGGTTTAGCGCCATTTTTAATAAACCATTTAATCATACCCAGCACCGATGCAATTATGTTGCAAATGGCAAAAGTAAATCAACTTAAATAATTAGAATTTTAGACCAATGACATACAATATATTAATACTATTAAGACAGGAATTAGCACTCACAGTGCTAATATTCTTACTGCTCTTTATTAAATTGGGTAAAGACCGCAGCAATGAAAATATTTTAAACTTTATTAATGCCGCCCTACTTATTAATTTAGCTGCAGGCTTTTGTTGTCAAGAAACTGGTGAACTATTTAATGGTATGTTTAATACCAATACCTTAATAATATTTGAGAAAAATTTATTAAACCTAGCAATACTTATTATATCCATGCAATCCTACGCCTGGCTAAAGAATAATAAAAATGTAATTGAGTTTTATTTACTTATCCTAACATCCTTACTGGGTATGTTCTTTATGATTTCAAGTGGCAATTTATTAATGTTTTATTTAGGGTTGGAAATGTCTACCATTCCATTGGCAGCAGCAGCTAATTTTGATTTAACCAAACGAAAATCATCCGAAGCAGCCATGAAATTAATTTTATCCTCAGCTTTTTCTTCTGGTATTTTATTATTAGGTATTTCATTTTTATATGGCACGAGCGGTACATTAACTTTTTCTATATTAACAGCACATATTAACGGCAATCCATTACAGTTGTTTGCATTTATATTATTAATTGCTGGATTTGCATTTAAAATATCGGCAGTTCCTTTTCACTTATGGACAGCCGATGTGTATGAAGGTGCTCCAGTAGCAGTTACTGCTTTTTTATCTGTAATTTCCAAAGCAGCCGTATTGTTTACTTTGGTTAATTTATTATACAAAGTATTCACCCCTATTGCAAGCACTTGGTATTTAATTTTGGTATTGCTTGCAGCAGCTACTATTTTAATTGGAAATTTATTTGCTTTACGCCAGGATAATTTTAAACGCTTTTTGGCTTTTTCATCTATTGCACAAGTAGGTTTTATATTAATTGGCATATCGGGTAGTTCACAAGCGGGAGCAGCCTCTTTAATTTACTTTATCTTAATATATATCTTCTCCAATTTAGCAGCCTTTGGTGTGGTATCAGTTGTTAGCAGCTTAACCGGAAAGGGAAATATTTCAGACTTTAAAGGTTTTTACAAAACCAACCCAATGCTTTCATGGGTATTAACTATTGCACTCTTCTCATTAGCAGGCGTACCGCCTACGGCAGGATTCTTTGGTAAATTATTTCTAATGATGGCAGGTGCTGCCAAAGGAAATTATGGTATTATTATTTTTGCTGCATTAAATATGGTCATTAGCTTTTACTATTATTTAAAAGTAGTAAAATCTATTTTTATGGACGAAAATGCATCACCTATTCAAAAATTGGAAGTGCCTGGTGTTTCAAAATTAGCCATGTATATATGTGTAGTTGGTGTGATTGTAACCGGACTTGCAAGTGTAGTATATGATTACATTTACTCAATTAGTATTGGATTATAAACTGAATTAATTAACTAAAGGGTGAAAATTAAATAGTATATATATTAGGACTTAAAATAAATGTTATGGCAATTAATAAGAATCACGAGTTTGAAGATTTAGACAATATTAAATGTTCTATTGTTGAAAAGAATGTGAGTGCAGCCCGTGTTCAATTTATAAAGGACATTTTAACTTTCAATAAATATGAAGTAGTGGTAGTGCCAAGCCCAGCTCCAAAAGCAGCGCCAGCCGCAGCGGCAGCCCCAGTTGCCGAAGGCGAGCAAGCTGCGCCTTTAGCACCTACTCCAGAACCTATATCACCTAGTACTTTTACGGTGGGTGTTACCGATTTAAGATTTAATCCTACCAATGCACTTTTTGGCCGCAGTTTATTTACCCCAGAGGGGCATGTGGTTACTATAGCGTATTGGCAACAAAAAGATGTAGCATCGGACGATTCTATTCCTTATTTTGAACATAAAAAATAAACACAAAATAATTATAATTAAACCTTGTTTTTAATTTTTTACTTCCCGAAGCTTTTCAAATACATTTTGTAATGCTTCGGGATTTTTTGTATCCGATTTTAAATAGGGAAGTTCAAATTCATACACTAAAGGTGCATCTAGTAAAGTAGGATCCTCATTTTTTTTCTTTTGTAAATAATTATGTTTCTCAACTTCTTTAGTAAAATTTATAACCAGTAATCCTAACTCCGATTTTGAATAGTCACTTAACTTGCCTTTTAATTTAATGTTACCAATAGAAGATGGATCAAAAACTACAGATTCTCCATGCTCAGATCTTATCATGACACTAGAATGCACATCGTATTTTTGTGTAGTCAAATAAATATATAATTCAACTTGATTATTGTTTATAATTGAAACTTTTGCTTCATTAATAAAGGATCGCTCTGTATACAAGTCATCTCCTAAATAATAATTATAATAAATAGACTTATTAATAATTTGCTTAAAGAACCATTTTAAAGCCTGCACACTTTCATTAAAATTATTTTGGCTTACACCCTTTGCTTGCGCATGTGCATTTACACATAAAACCACCATAAGGAGTAAAATAATATATCCCTTTTTCATAACAAGCAAATTAGGGATGCAATTTCAGAATTTTACTTGAATTTATAAATAATATATAAATTTGATTTTCAATGAATTATAAAATTAATATTTAATTAATACTCCTTAAATGGGTGACCATTTAACTAAATTGGTATTAATAGATATGATTACAATATTATACAAACGTTTCATTGCTCAGTTTCGTAAATCTTTAATGGTAAACATTGGTACAGAAATTCCGGTACAACTTTGGAATAGAGGGCCATTTTAAATTAGTATTCTTATAAAAGTAAAAAAACTTAAAATACAACACCCTCTTCTGCAAACTGCTTAGAGAAGTCACCAAACGTACCTTCTTTTGTAATTTTACCATCTTTATTAAACCAATCAAAAACTACAAAAGTAATTTTTAAACTTTTACCTGTTTTAATTGAAGTGCCAGTCCATGTCCACCAGGATTGTACTACTTTGTCATTACCTTGATCATAAGCAAGGTAATCTGGATATCCAAATTGCTTTACTGTAATATCTTTAAAAAATTTAAAGTCTGTATTTAACATGTTTAAATTTTCTTTTTTAGAAACCCAATTTTTCATATCCATCCCAGAAATCCAAAATTTAGCAGAATCGGCATAACAAGCACTCCATAAATCTGCATTTTGAGTTACATATCCTTTTACTGTATTATTTACAACATCAATGTAAGGATGCTTAACATAAATGGTACCATTGGTTTTTTCACTTTGAGCAAAAGTGATCATCACAATTAGCGATAAGGCAATTGTAAAAATTGTTTTTTTCATATTTAATATTTTGATTGAATTAAATTTAAGTAAAATAGTAGTATATATGAAATAAATATTATATTAATATATAAGATAATGAAAACTTAATAAATTAAGTTTGTGGCCTTGTCAGGAGTCGGACCTGAATTTAGCGCTTCGGAAACGCTTGTACTAACCATTGTACGACAAGGCCTTAAAACAAATTTAATATTAAAATTGTTTACAAATTTGCCTAGGCCCGCCGTAATAAAACCTTTATTGCTGCTGGTAAAAATATGCTAGTTGGTAGTGATCTCATTATTTTAATGTCCTCCCAAATACTGGAAGTATTTGATAAAAACTTAAAAATGGTAGCTGCCTTATTTTTTTCAAATATGCTTTTGAAAATTTCACTGCCCTCCATTAAATTTTGATCTAAAATATAAAGCAATACTGCATCATAAAAGGCATGTCTGGAACTATGAACACTTGTTTGAATGGCGTGACCATTTCCCAATTGAGTCACAATTTGTTTTACCTGTTCTTGTATAAAATGAAAAGCATATCCAGTGCTAGACTTAACAGCATTGCCTAAAGTACCAATTACAAAAATATTGCCTTGGTCCTTTGCAAATTGATGTGAAGTCATTGGAATAGCTCCAATTTCCTCATGTACTATTTGATATTGTAAATTTGGATAATTTTTACTTAAATAAGTAGTTATTTCTATATCATATTCGGAAGCACTTAATAGTTCCTTTGAAAATAAAGTATATTCTACTAATGCCTTTTTATTAGTTAGTGGAAGCAGGTACATAAATGCTGTTGCATTTTTTTGATCCACATTAAAATCCATTAACCTAGCTTCCGTCTCATTAAAAACGGGTGTATCAAATTCAACAAGTAAGCCTTTAAAATGTTGCCATAAAAAAGGTGCTGATAATTTTAACTTACTTATTTGAAATAATTTTTCTTGTGATAAAACGCTTGAAAATACTTTATTTCCAATAGCCTTGCCACCATCCCATTCCACTAATACTTTGCCGTCCTGGTTTTCCATTGTGAGAACTGTAACTTCCCTCCAATGCACATTAGGAAAATTTTTTGCAAATGAAATTACAAAATTATAAAAATCCTCCCCTTGAATCATTTTATAAACAAAAGGTGCTGTGGATAATGTAGTAGCAAATGAATTTTTATGAACGGAAATATGCTCCCAATGCTTGCAAACTAAATTTTCAAATACCCCTTTACCCTGCTCCCAAAAACACCAGGTACGGTCGTTTGATTTTTGTAAGGACTTATCTAAGACAAGAATTTGAGTATCCTTTAACTTAGGATTATTTAAAATGGAATATAATAATGACAAACCAGCACACCCTGCACCAGCTATAATAATATCATAGGAAGCTTGTTGTTCAAAAGTTTCGGCGTTAACAGGCATTACTTTTGGGATTTAATTATCCATTGGCTTGAATGCGTTCATCTTGACGAACCTTATCCCAGTATTTTTTTGCAACTATAAGCATGCCAAAGCTTTCCCCATCCTCTTTTCCAATATGTTTGTGATGCATTTTATGCGCCCATCTAATAGCTTTAATATACCTACTATTTGATTTTGTAAACCATTTAATTCTTTGGTGAATTATAACCTCATGTACAATAAAATAAGCAAAACCATACATTGCAATCCCAGTACCTATGGCAGCAATCCAAATTGGACCCACAAAATTACCATAAAAAATACAGGCCATACTTGGAATAGCAAATATTAAAAAGAAAGCATCGTTTTTCTCAAAAAAATGTCCTGTTGGTTGATGATGATCCTCATGTAAGTACCATAAAAATCCATGCATTACAAAACGGTGTGTAAGCCAAGTAATTCCTTCCATAATGGCAAACGTCAACAACATAACAGCTATGAATAACATAATAAAAATTTACAAATTAATAATCAGTACAAAGGTAATCAACCCATTCAACTTGTTCAAACTTATTACCTGTTATAATAAGTTAAGTTGACTTCTAATACTTGCATTGGCAAGAATCAATAATTTTTTGTAATCAGGTATCCGAATACGCATATTTAAAATGGAATGATGTTCTGCTTTTTTAATTTTCTTAAACAAAGAATAGTAGTATTTAAAAGCTACATATACACCAAACCTAGCCTTTATAGGCAGTAATTTAATACCTTCCAAGGCTGCCGAAAAATCGGCCTGAATATCGGCTTCAATAATTTCCTTATCGGCTTGTTTAAAATTTTTAAAATCACAATTAGGAAAATACATCCTTTCCAAACCTTCAAAGTCGGCCTTAATATCTCGTAAAAAATTAACTTTTTGAAAAGCAGCACCTAAACTTTGAGCCGATGGCTTTAATTGTTCATACAAGCCTTTATCCCCATCACAAAAAATATGCAAACACATTAAACCTACTACTTCGGCACTTCCATAAATATATGTTTGATAGGTTTGTGCATCATATTCCTGTTTACTTAAATCCATTTCCATGCTCTTAAAAAAAGCATCCACCAGTTCCATATCAATATTATACTTATGATAAGTAAGTTGAAACCTATGTAAAATTGGATTTAAACTTATCCCTTGTGTAATGGCAGTATAAGTGTCTTTTTTAAATTCGGCTAATAATGTTGCTTTATCATAATGATGAAAGGTATCTACAATTTCATCTGCAAAGCGAACCAAACCGTATACATCATAAATAGGCTGACGTAAATCGGCATGCAATAACTTAATTGCTAATGAAAAACTGGAACTATACTTTAGGGTAGTTTGTTTACTAGCCTCTGCTGTAACTGAATTATATAATTGAAACGAAGACATATTTAATTACTGTTATAATTTTTATCAACTAATTCCGCAACCACCTCTCCGCTTATTAAACTTGGCGGCACACCAGGTCCTGGAACGGTTAATTGACCAGTGTAATATAAATTATTTATTTTTTTACTCTTACAAGATGGCTTTAAAATTGCTGTTTGCATTAAGGTATTTGCCAAGCCATAAGCATTGCCCTTAAATGAATGATATTCTGAAATAAAATCAGAAACTGCAAATGATTTTTTATAAACTATTGATTCTGAGATAGATTGACCCCATCTTTGCTCCATCCTTTTAATAATTTTATCAAAATAGGCATCCCTTAAAGCTTCGGTATCCCCTTTTAGTCCTGCGGCAATAGGTATTAATAAAAATAAGTTTTCTTGGCCTTCCGGTGCAACAGTGGCATCGGTTACAGACGGTACACTTGCATAAAACAAAGGTTCCTTTGGCCAATTAGGTTGCGTGTAAATTTCTTTACCATGTACTCCAAAATCGGTATCAAAAAATAAATTGTGATGCGAAACTCCCGTTAACTTTTTATTTAAGCCAACATAATATAAAATAGAACTTGGTGCCATTAGTCTGCTGTCCCAATATTTTTGGGAATAGGACTGATATTTTATATCTAATAATTTAGTTTCTATATGGTGATAATCACCCGCTCCTACCACTACATCAAAACTGTATTCCTTTTGTTCCTTTGTTGTTTTATTAATAGTGCTGCATGTTTTAGCAATGCCATTGACTACTTCTATTTTTCTTACTTCCTCGTTAAAATGAAATTTAACGCCTTGTTCCAATGCAACCTGATACATGGCATTTACAATACTGTACATTCCTTTTTCTGGATACCAAGTACCTCCTTTTATATCTGCATAGTTCATTAAACTATATAAAGCTGGTGTGTGCTCCGGAAGTGCTCCTAAAAACAATACCGGAAATTCCATTATTGATTTAATATATGGATGCTTAAAAAAATGTGCAACATGCTTTTTCATTGATTTAAAAACATCCAATTTAAAAACACCTTTAATTACTTCCCAGTCTAAAAATTCAAGAAGTGATTGACCAGGCTTGTGCACTAATTTGCCAACGCCTACATCGTATTTAAATTTAGCCTCGTCCATGAATTTGTCCAAAGCATTGCCTGCGCCAGGTTCTACGCTTTCAAGTAATTGCTTTAAGTCCTCGTAATTGGCAGGTAAATCCCAATGTGTTTTATCAAAATAAACCGTGTAGGAAGGATCTAATCTTAGTAATTTATAATAATCACTTACTTTTTTACCAAACTTTGAAAAGTATTTTTCAAAAACATCAGGCATCCAATACCAACTGGGGCCCATGTCAAAAACAAAACCATTTATCTCAAATTTTCTTGCTCTACCTCCAGGCATGGAATGTTGTTCAATCACATTTACATTCCAACCTTTTTTTGCTAAAAAAGTAGCAGCGGAAAGTCCAGCAAAACCAGCCCCAATGACTACTACATTTTTATTGATATCCGACATATTAAATTAATATCTTTCAATTTTTTGTTTCAAAATTTTCCTTGCAAAGTGTATTCTACTTTTTATTGTGCCCAATGGCTCACCTAACTCCTCGGCAATTTCGTTATACTTATATCCTTCAAAATATAAATTAAACGGAATTCTAAATAACTCGGGCAACTCAAAAATCATTTGATTTACTTCACGCATATTTAAATTAGTAATCCCTTGATTAATAACTTTAGTATGCGTTTGATCTATTAAAAAGTCGTTTGGCGTACTGTCAAATATAACGGATTGCTTTGAGCGTTTACGGTAATCATTGATAAAAATGTTACGCATAATAGTGTATAACCAAGCTTTGATATTGGTTCCTACATTGTACTTGTCTTTATTGGAAAAAGCACGAAATAAAGTCTCTTGGAATAAATCCTTGGCCGATTCGTGATCCTTGGTCAAATTAATAGCGAAAGGCCTTAAAAATTCGGCATTTTCGGTAAGAAGTAAACTGAATTCTGCGTTTGACATACTATTTTGTTTAACTATAATTGATAAAAGCTAAACAAAGCTAGGGGATTCATTTCATATTTTGTTTAATTATTTTAAATATTTATTAAACAAAATAAGTTGACGCAACAACTAGTTGAAAATCTGTAAGTTAAAAGAAATTAGAGACTTGTTAAGAAATCCATGGTTTGCCCAAGAGATTGCATAATCTGAATATGACTAGGTACTGTACCCTTGAATTCTTGCATCATTTGACCAGTTAATACTATTGGAATGGTAGTATTAATCTCACCCAATTGCTCCATGAATTTATTAAGTTTAAACCCTTTTGTTGGAGCAGTAATATGCGCGTACAAGTAGTCTACTTTTTTACACTCTGTTAGATATTTTAAATCTATTAAAGGAACATTAGTACCCAAATAATCTACATTGTAGCCTCTTTGCTTAAGAAGAAAATGTACAAATAACAATCCAATTTCATGATACTCTCCCTCTGGCATAAACAACACAATGAGCTTGGAACCCTGATAAAACTTAGGTAATTTTTCAATACCTAAAATTACTTTTTGTCTTATAATATTGGATGCAAGGTGCTCCTGTGCTGGATTAATATGATTCGTAATCCATAAAACACCTACTCTTTCTAAGAATGAAAAAATAATTTCGGTGATGGTTTTTTCAATCCCTTTTTGTGCAATATAGGTATCCAATTGTCTTTCAAAAGAAATCATATTTAAAGAAACCATATCCTTGATAAGTGAATTCACTACACGCTCTTTTTCAGCGTCCAGTTGATTCAATCCCATGATCTTTTCCTCAATATCAGTGGGAGTCATTTTATCAATGTGGGAAATCTTGAAGCCATATTTGTTTAACAAAGAAACGTTAAGTATGACTTTTAGTTCATCAGCAGAATAAGTTCTAATATTAGTCTCGGTACGTTGAGGCTGCAAGAAATGATAACGTTGCTCCCAAATACGTATTGTATGGGCCTTGATACCAGAAATTTGCTCTAAATCCTTAATTGTGTATGATGACATAAACCTAAAACAACAAAGAAGCAGAAAAGTTTAGAAAATAGTTATTTTTTTAAACCTCTTAGGTATTCCCCATACCCACTCTTAGCATATTTATCGGCAAGTACAAGTAATTGCGCCTTATCAATAAAGCCCATACGGTAGGCAACTTCCTCTATACATCCTATTTTTTGGCTTTGACGTTTTTCAATCACTCTAACAAATTCACAAGCATCGGCAAGAGATTCAAAAGTACCGGTATCAAGCCAAGCTGTTCCTCGGTTCATAATACCTACTTGTAATTGCTTGCGCTCTAAATATACTTTGTTTACATCGGTGATTTCATACTCACCTCTTGGGGAAGCAGGAATATTTTTAGCAATCTCAACCACATTATTATCGTAAAAATATAAACCAGGCACTGCATAATTGGACTTTGGCGCTGTTGGTTTTTCCTCCAAAGAAAGTGCATTGTTATTGCCATCAAACTCCACCACACCATAACGCTCTGGATCGTTTACTTCATAGGCAAAAACCGCTGCCCCATTTACATCGTTAAAGGATTGTACTAACTTACTAAAGCCAGCACCATAAAAAATATTATCTCCTAATACCAAAGCCACTTTATCTTTTCCAATAAAATCTGCACCAATTACAAAAGCTTGTGCTAGTCCATTAGGTACGGCCTGCACCGCATAACTAAAGCTACAGCCAATTTCAGCGCCGTTGCCAAGTAAACGTTTAAACTGATCGCTATCCTCGGGCGTTGTTATAATTAAAACCTCCTTAATGCCCGCAAGCATTAATACAGACAAAGGATAATAAATCATGGGCTTATCATAAATTGGCATTAACTGCTTACTTATTCCCTTTGTAATTGGATACAATCTTGTACCCGAACCGCCTGCTAATATGATACCCTTCATAAGAAAATTTTTTATTTGTGTTACAACCTATAAGCTTGCCGCATATTGTGCGAAGCTTCCTAAAGTTTTATCTTTTTCAGAAAATATTAATTCGTTGTCTGGTAAACGCCAGTCAATATTTAAATCCTTATCGTTGTACATAATGCCCACTTCATTGCCTGGCTCATAAAATTTATCTACTTTATAAAAAAAAGTAGCTGTTTCACTTAATACCACAAAGCCATGCGCAAATCCAGCAGGAACATAAAACTGTTTGTGATTATCCGCCGTTAATTCAATGCTATAATGCTTTCCAAAACTTGGAGAATCTTTTCTTAAATCCACTGCGATATCTAATACTGCACCCTCTAAAACCCTTACCAGCTTTGCCTGAGCAGAGGATCCTTTTTGCATATGCAAACCTCTTAATACTCCTTTTGTAGATCTTGATTGATTGTCTTGTACAAATAAAATATTTAGACCCGAAGCTGCATTAAAATCACGTTGATTAAAGGTCTCAATAAAATAACCTCTTGCATCGCCATGCACTTTTTCGTGAATGATAAAACAATCTTTTAATGGGGTCTGCTCAATTCTCATTTGCCTCGTCTAATTATTTGTGTTTATTATTCAATTATCTATTTGTATACATATCATTGTAATAAGCCTGATACGCTCCACTAGTTACATTCTCAAGCCATGCCGTGTTTTGTAAATACCAGTCAATGGTAGCAGCCAATCCTTGCTCAAAAGTAACCGATGGTGTCCATCCTAATTCCTTATTTAATTTAGTGGCGTCAATGGCATAACGGCGATCATGTCCTGGACGGTCTTTCACATAAGTAATTAAACCTTCGCTCTCGCCTTTTGCACGGCCTAATTTTTCGTCCATTTGAGTGCATAACAATTTTACTAAATCAATATTGGTCCACTCATTAAAGCCACCAATATTATACGTGTCTCCTTTTTTACCTTCATGGAATATTAAATCAATAGCACGCGCATGGTCAATCACGTACAACCAATCACGGGTGTACAAACCATCCCCATATACAGGCAATGCTTTTTTATTAATAATATTATGAATAAATAAAGGAATTAATTTTTCTGGAAAATGATTAGGACCATAATTATTAGAGCAGTTGGAAACCACAATTGGCAAATGGTATGTTTCACCATAAGCCCTTACAAAATGATCACTCGCTGCTTTACTTGCCGAGTAAGGTGAGTTTGGATCGTAAGGTGTAGTTTCTTTAAACAACCCTTCCTTGCCTAAACTTCCATATACTTCGTCCGTAGAAATATGGTAAAATAAATGATCTCTTTTTTTATCCCAGGTGCCGTCATGTGCATTTTCATAACTTAAATCCCCTTTCCAAAAATCCTTAGCGGTATTTAATAAGTTCACGGTACCAATTACATTGGTATACACAAAGTCCAATGGAGAAACAATGGAGCGGTCCACATGTGATTCCGCAGCCAAATGTATTACGTCCGTGATGCTATGTTTTTGAAAAATATCCTTTAATGCATCGGCCTCTAAAATATTGGCTTTTACAAAATGATAGTTAGGTAATTTTTCAATATCCTTTAAATTTTCCAAGTTGCCCGCATAGGTTAGGGCATCTAAATTAAAGATTTGATAATCAGGATATTTGGTCACCATTAAACGCACCACATGCGACCCAATAAATCCTGCTCCTCCGGTAATTAATATATTTTTTTGCATCTGAATTTGTATCTTACAAAGATATTATTTTGGCCCTATATAATAGATAAATTTATAATAAAACAGCTATGAGCCAGCAAAGATATTATTCCTTAGACGTTTTCAGAGGCGCAACAGTAGCCCTTATGATTCTAGTAAATAATCCTGGCACTTGGGGGCATATTTTTAGCCCATTGGAACATGCCAGTTGGCATGGCTGCACCCCTACTGATCTGGTTTTTCCGTTTTTTTTGTTTGCAGTTGGAAATGCTATGAGTTTTGTGATGCCAAAATTAGCATTGGGAACCGCGGCAGCATTTTGGAAAAAAGTTTTAAAACGCACGCTATTAATTTTTGCAATTGGCCTATTTTTAAATTGGAGCCCATTTGTAAAATGGTCCGAAGGTCATTTAATTTTTAAAGTATGGGAAAATGTGCGCATTCTGGGTGTACTTCAACGCATAGCTCTTTGTTATTTTTTCGCATCGGTAATAGTGTATTATGGAAAATCAAGATGGGCCCTTTTTATTGGCATGCTCATTTTAGTTTTGTACTGGGTGCTTCATATTTTATTAGGGGCTCCAGGGCATCCTTATAGCTTGTCAGGTTATTTTGGAAATACTATTGATCAAGCCATATTAGGTGTTACACATATTTATAAAGGAGAGGGCGTACCCTTTGATCCAGAAGGATTGGTAAGTACATTCCCGGCCATTGTGCAAGTTATTTTAGGTTATTTAGTAGGTGAGTACATACAAGTAAAAGGGAAAAATTTTGAAATGCTCGCTCAGGTTTTATTAACCGGTGTAGTGTTGGTATTAGCTGGTTGGATTTGGGATTTTAGTTTTCCTATTAATAAAAAAATATGGACCAGTAGTTATGTACTATACACTACAGGCCTTGCTATGATTACACTTGGGATGTTTATATATTTATTAGAATTCAAAGAAGCAAAAGGAAAATGGAGTCACTTTTTTGATGTGTTTGGCAAAAATCCATTATTCATTTTTGTACTAAGCGGGTTTCTTCCAAGAGTTTTAGCACTACTCAGATGGGTGGATCATACCGATGAAAATGGAACACCTGTTTATACTTCTGCCTTTCCTTGGTTTTACGAACATGTTTGTAAAAACATAAATTCCGATTTAAGAATAGGATCCCTGGCATATGCATTATGCTTTATAACTTTCATGTTTTTACTCTCCTACATTTTAGATAAGAAAAAAATATACATTAAGGTATAAGCTTAATTAAGCAAATAAGCTAATACAAAATAAAACAATAGCTATTTAAAAATCGTAGCTGCTTTTTCCAAGCTTTCTGGCTTTCCAACATCTAATAAAATACCATCACTGTGATCAAAATAGTGTATGGCATAATGTTGTGCTAATTGTAAATAAGCATCTATTAAAGAAAACTTTCCTTGTAATTTTAAATCATCAAAAAAACTTTGATGCACAATTTGAATACCACTAAATGCCTTGGGAACAGCTGTACTACTGTCTTTTAAAGGCAGGGCCCATTTTTCTTCGCCTGTTGTATTATTTTTCCAACCACACAATGTACCCGATGCATTAAAAATTAAATTTCTACTAGAGCTTCTATTGGTCACAGCCAATGTAGCGACTAAATCCCCTTCGGCTTTTAGCGCATAGGCCTCGTCGGCGGCAATCATTTTATGTAAATCCAAATTGGTTAAAATATCGGCGTTCATCACCAACCATTTTTCTTGGCCTGCAAAATAATTTGCAGCCCGTAATAATCCACCACCTGTTTCTAATACCTCATCGGTTTCATCAGAAATGGTAATGCTAGCACCCCAACCTTTATTTTCTTGAATGGTATTAATAATTTGATCGGCAAAGTGATGTACGTTTACTATAATTTCTGTAATACCAAAGGATAATAAATAGGCTACATTTCGCTGCAATAGAGATTTGCCATTCACCATGGCTAGTGCTTTAGGATGCTTATCGGTAAAAGGTTTTAACCTAGTGCCCAAACCTGCTGCGAGTATCATTGCGCGCATAAACTAATTTATTTAAGCCAATTGTCTTTATTGGTATGTTCTATTATCACTTTTACTTTATACTTATTTCTTAAGTGCCTTGCAGTTTGCTCGGCTGCGTAAACACTGCGGTGCTGACCTCCAGTACAACCAAAATTAATTTGTAGGGACTCAAAACCTCTTTCCAAATAATTTTCAACAGTGATATCAATTAAATCCCAAACACTATTTAAAAAAGTATTCATTTTAGTACGTTGCTCTAAAAAATCTTGAACAGGTTTATGAATGCCAGCCAATGTTTTATACTCCTCAAATCTTCCTGGATTTAAAATACCACGCATGTCAAAAATAAACCCTCCTCCATTTTCAGTTTCATCTTTTGGCAATCCTTTTTTATAACTAAAGCTATTAATGGTAACCACTAAAGGCGTTTGCTCACCTGCAACCGGTGGCGTAAACCTTGCAACTACTTCTTCGGAAACCATCCAGTTTAAAATGCTTGCAAATACTGGTGTATCGGCGCTTAGCGGAGAAATTGCTAAAAAACTTTTTAAATTATTTAAACCCAATGGAATGCTGGTTAAAAAGTGTGCTTTACGTTCAAACAAACCTCTAAAGCCATAGGCACCAAGCACTTGCAATAATCTTAAAAGTACAAAACCATTGTATTGTTTTTTAAAATTTTCTGCATTCATTTTTCCTGGCAACAAATGCTGAACCTCACTTATATAGTAGTCCAATAATTTTTCTTTCCATTCATTAGAAAGTGCCGCTTTAGCCTGCCAAAGTAAAGAGGCTACATCGTATGAAAGCCCACCTTGCATGCCCCCTTGGAAATCTATAAAATAAACCTCGTCATTATTAACAATAATATTTCTGCTTTGAAAATCTCTGAATAAAAAATAATTAAACTCCTTACTAGCTAATTGATCACTTAATAATTCAAACTCATTAAGTAATGCTTGCTTATCATATGGATATTGCAAAGCATCTAAAAAATAATATTTATAATACAAGAGATCAGTTAAAATAGACTGCTTACCAAACTCCTTTGAGGTAAGGCAATAACTATAGTCCAGTCCTACCGTTCCCTTTATTTGTAATTGCGCTAATGCTTTTAAACTTTTTTGAAATAATAAAAAAACATGTTCTGTTTTTCCCTCTTTTTCCAAAACATCCAAAAGAGAAATAGTACCCAAATCGGATTGAATATAATATTGCTTATCCGCGCTAACTGCTAAGACATTTGGAACAGGTAATCCTTTTTGATAAAAATGATTTGCAAAATAAATAAAAGTGTCACTTTCCTTTAAATTAGTATTATAAGTAGCAATCCAAGACTGTTGTCCCTGAACAATTCTAAAATAAATACGATCACCTCCACTTTGCGGAATTTTAGTGATTTCATCCCAATCCATGGAGTGAACTGTCTTATATAAATTTTTTATATGTTTTATAATTGTTTCCATAAGCGTATAAAGGCACCTTTAAATATGATTAAAAGTAATTAATATATTGTTATGGTTTAAAAAATGAGAAAAAGTGGTAAATCCATTAATATAAACTATTACTATGCAAGCAATCTTTAAACGTTTTTTAACGGGTACCCTATTTATGCTTTATGCAATATTTGGGTCAATAAAAAACGGCTTATCCATAACGCACAATTAAGACCCCAGGGTACTAAAAGAGCGCTAGAAAATATTCATGAAAATACTAAATATTTTAGCTAATATTGCTAATAAATTTAGTTTTATGGAATATATAGATATGGATCCAAGCGAAGGAATCGCCACCCAACAAATTAATAAAAACTACCAGTCCAATCAAATTGTACAAGCCAATGCCACTGGTTTTGGCGCTGCCTCGGACGACTTCATGGAAAGAGGCATTGACTTAAACGAGCAACTTATTCAAAACAAACCCGCTACTTTTTTCTTTAGGGTTAATAGCGACGCCATGCTCGGCGCCGGCATTCATATTGGGGACACTTTAATTGTGGACCGAAGCGTACCTCCCAGAACAGGCAAAGTAGTAGTAGCTATTTTAAATGGTGAATTTTTAGTGCGCCGTTTACAAATGCAAACACATAGCATTACCCTGCTACCCGAAAATAAAAAGTATGGCGCCATACATATTGAGCACCTCCAAGATTACAAAACCTGGGGCGTGGTCACCTATGTAATTCATGGTTTATAAAATTGGATCTTATTAAATTAACACTGTGCAAGCGATTATTGATTGTAATAGTTTTTATTGTTCCTGCGAAAGGCTTTTTGCACCTAATTTACAAAATGCACCCATTGTTGTTTTAAGCAATAACGACGGATGTATTGTTTCTCGTTCCGACGAAGCAAAAAAATTAGGCATTAATATGGCGGCCCCCTATTTTCAGGAAGCAGAGCGCATTAAAAAATTTGGGATACATACTTTTTCTTCTAATTATCATTTATACGGTGACCTTAGTTGGCGCGTAATGGAAACCATGCGATCCTTGCTACCACCGGGTCATGTGGAAGTGTACTCCGTGGACGAAGCCTTTGTAGACCTGCATCATATTGCAAACAACGATGTATATGATTTTTGTATTCACTTAAAAAATACCATTGAAACCTGGACGGGTATTTCGGTATCTATTGGTGCTGCACCCAATAAAGTATTAAGTAAAATTGCAAACCGCTTAGCTAAAAAAAATAAAATCGAAACCAACTGCGTTGTGGTTTTAGATACTACCCAAAAAATACAAACTGCATTGCAGAAAACACCTATCGAAGATGTTTGGGGCATTGGTTATCAATATAGTGAAAAACTAAAAGTGTATGGTATTAACAATGCATTTGCATTAAGTATGAAAGACCTAAGTTGGGGTAAAAAATTTTTAGGAGGCATTACAGGTATTAAATTAATTAGAGAATTAAAAGGATTAAAAACGCATGGCATGCAAGCGCCGCGTACCGAGAAAAAAATGATTGCTACTACGCGCATGTTTGGTCGCAATGTAAGTACTTGGCAGGAAGTGGAGGAAGCCCTTGCAACTTATGCCACACGCTGCTGTGAAAAATTAAGAAGGCAACATGGGGCTGCAAAATGTGTACAGGTTTTTTTATTGCGCAAACCAACCGTTAACTACAATGCGGAGGGACATTACCATAGAGGTAGTCAAGTAAGTGGCTTTGCCCTTTTAGACAATCCAAGTAGCCTCACCCCCGATATTATTAAAGCCGCTGTGGCCATTGGTAAAACCATATTTGAGCAAGGAGAAATTTATAAAAAAGCAGGTGTGATACTAAGTGACTTTGTACCCGATAACGCTTTGCAAACCAATCTGTTTGTAGCACCCTCCGATACCAGGAAAAAAAAGCTAATGAATGTTATTGATAATATGAATGCCGCTTACCGCAATGATGTGCTCAAATTTGGTAGTACTGGTACCAAAAAAAACTGGAAAATGCGCAGCGAAAAGCGCAGCAAACGCTTTACCACAAGGTGGGACGAGCTTTGCAAGGTGCAATAAACACAAAAGGTGGAAAACCCTTCTATAAAAATTCGTATAAATGGTTTCCCTATCGTATTTTTGCCCAATTTTATACCTATGAGCAACAATTTGAATTCCAACGAATCCATCCCATCCAAAAAGAAGAAAATTATTGTTTTAGGAAGTGGTCCTAATCGTATTGGACAAGGTATTGAATTTGACTATTGTTGTGTACACGGTTTACTAGCCGTTAAAGAATCGGGTTATGAGGCCATCATGGTAAACTGTAACCCCGAAACAGTATCTACCGATTTTGATATGGCCGACAAATTATATTTCGAGCCTGTATTTTGGGAACACCTTTGGGAAATTATTGAATTAGAACAACCCGAAGGCGTGATTGTACAGTTAGGTGGACAAACTGCATTAAAATTAGCCAAGCGCTTAACCGAGCGTGGCATTAAAATTATAGGTACCTCATTTGATAGTTTAGATATTGCCGAAGACCGAGGCAGATTTAGTGATTTATTAAAAGAACTAAATATTCCTTATCCTAATTACGGCACTGCATATACTGCCGAGGAAGCCATTGAAGTTGCTAATAAAGTGGGATATCCCGTACTTGTAAGACCAAGTTATGTAATTGGTGGACAAAGAATGCGTATTGTAATTAATGACGCCGAAGTAGAAACTGCAGTAGTAGGTATCTTAAAACATATCCCTGAAAATAAAATTCTAATTGACCATTTTTTAGATCGTTGTCAGGAAGCGGAAGTGGATGCTATTTTTGATGGTGAAACTTTTCACGTGATGGGTGTGATGGAACACATTGAACCTGCAGGTATTCACAGTGGAGACAGCAATGCGGTATTACCTGCATTTAACTTAACTCCGTTGATTGTTGCCACTATGGAATTTTACAGTGAAAAAATTGCACGTGCTTTAAATATCAGAGGATTAATAAATATTCAATTTGCAATTAAGGACGATCAAGTATATGTAATTGAAGCCAACCCAAGAGCTTCAAGAACAACACCGTTCATTGCCAAAGCATATCAAATACCTTATTTAAATATTGCAACAAAAATAATGTTGGGCGCTGCCAAGCTAACCGACTTTACCATGGAGAAAAAATTAGATGGATTTGCGATTAAAGAACCGGTATTTAGTTTTGATAAATTCCCTGGTGTCAACAAAGAATTAGGACCAGAGATGAAGAGCACAGGTGAAGCCATTCGTTTTATCAAAGACTTACGCGATCCATACTTTAGAACCTTGTACAAAGAGCGTTCCATGAATTTGTCTCGTTAATACCAAAATTTAAATAGCCCTTAAACTTCCTTAAGGGCTATTTTATTTAATTCACTCCGTATTGGTCTACTAAATAAATAAAGGCTGCAATATTTGCTGCACCTAATAATAACTCGCGCTTATTTACATTTTCAAATACATCGGTTTTAGCATGATGTAAATCAAAGTAACGTTGACTATCTGGAATCATACTAGACAAAATAATATTTTTATCATACCCAGTTAATGGTCCAATATCGGCTCCACCACCGCCAGTGGTCACTTCGGTTCCGTATGGTTTTAAAAGTGGAGTCCATGTTTGAAAACGAGCAAACTGAGCTGGCGTGCAAGTCACAGCAATAGACCTTGGCGTAAAACCACCCTCGTCACTTTCTAAAGCGAGAATATGTTTTTCGTTATTTTGTTTTGCAAGTTCTGCATATTTAGCGCCACCCTTTCCGCCATTTTCTTCATTGGCAAATAATACAAACCTAATAGTATGTTTTGGTTGATAATTTAACGCTTTCATAGTTCGCAATACTTCCATGGTTTGCACTACACCTGCACCATCATCATGTGCACCTTCGTTAACATCCCAACTGTCTAGGTGACCTCCAATAGTTATAATTTGCTCTGGATGTTCTGTTCCTTTTAATTCTGCCACCACATTATTTTCATCTGCATCTGGCAAGAAGAAACCATAGGTTTGCATTTGTGCACGTAGGGTTCCTTTTTTTGCTTGTGCATATAAGGCTTTGGCA
The DNA here is from genome assembly GCA_947456625.1 of Bacteroidota bacterium. Lineage (GTDB taxonomy): Bacteria > Bacteroidota > Bacteroidia > Chitinophagales > Chitinophagaceae > Sediminibacterium. The sequence goes on along the minus strand of CANGQJ010000004.1, from coordinate 167,742 downwards.
TCATTGGGTCCTAATGCCACTGCAGGAATTTTTGGATAAGCTTCATCGTAACGCATACCACCTGTGTGTGGTGCATTATCGGGAGCCGTACTTAAGGAGTGAATCATCACACCCACTGCTCCATATTTTGCAGCCCTACTAGCTCCTGCGCTACGATATGCATTAGATGCACCATAGGCTTTAAAAGTTTGTATGGTGGTAGGATCAAATTCACTATTGTAATAAACTATCTTCCCTTTTACTTCGTCTTTACGTTTTTCTAATTCATCAAAATTGGCAACAGCTAGCACTTCGGCTTCCACTAGGCCATTACTTCCTAGCGAATTTCCCAAAGCCAGCACTTCTAATTTTTGAATAGTTGGGTTCCCATTAATAGCTACAATTGCAGCAAAGTCCTTTCCGCCTCTTTGCCAATTGGGTGTTTTACAGGGTTGCAAATAAACTTTGTCGGGATGCATTGCATCCATATTTTTCTTACCCCAAACAGCAGCGTTTTGTTGCTGAGGGGAACCGGCTAAACGGCCACCAATTTTTTTGGTAAGCTCCCTTAATAAATCATAGGCTTTACCATTTGTCATTACTTCGTCTACCATTTTTTTAATAGCAACACTGTCTTGATTTACTTGTGCTTGTGCCATTAATGGCAAGCATAAAATCAACATTAATAGTCCTCTCATATAAAAGTATTTTACCATTCAATTAATTCTTAAATATAATTAAACTTTATCGGATATTTAGTTGTTAATTGCATATTCAACCTAAGTAAATGAAGATTGGTATTGTTTGTTATCCAACATTTGGAGGAAGTGGCGTTTTGGCAACGGAGCTTGGTAAAGCACTTGCCGAAAAAGGTCATGAAATTCATTTTATAACCTACCAACAACCCGTGCGTTTAAATGGTTTTCATGCCAATATATTTTACCACGAGGTAAGGGTTCCAACTTATCCTTTATTTGATTACCCCCCTTACGAGTTAGCATTAGCCAGCACCATGGTGGATGTTATTTTAAATCATGACTTGGATTTAATTCATGCACATTATGCCATCCCGCATGCGTCAGCAGCATATACTGCAAAACAAATTATAAAGCAAAAAACAGGTAGGTCCGTTCCTGTAATAACTACTTTACATGGCACCGATATTACTTTAGTTGGTCGGGATAAAACCTACGAGCCTGTTGTTACTTTTTCTATAAATGAGAGCGATGCCATTACTGCAGTTTCTGAAAATTTAAAGGAAGAAACTTTAAAGCATTTTGATATTCGAAAAAACATTCAGGTCATTAATAACTTTGTGGATTTGCACCGTTATGATAAAAAACCAGTGGCCGCATTTAGACAAGTAATTGCACCTCATGGTGAAAAAATTATTGTACACGCCTCTAACTTTAGAAAAATAAAAAGAATAGACGATGTGATGGAAATATTTAAAAATATTCACGCAGCTATTCCCTCCAAATTATTAATGGTTGGCGACGGCCCCGAGCGTCCTGTTGCAGAGGACCTAGCAAGGCAATTTGGAATTGAATTGGATGTTCGTTTTTTAGGAAAGCAAGAGCAAATGGAGGAAATTTTAGCAGTAAGTGATATTTTCTTATTGCCATCGGAATATGAAAGTTTTGGACTAGCCGCTTTGGAGGCAATGGCCGCAAGTGCGGTTGTGATTAGCTCTAACGCTGGTGGCCTTGGCGAAGTAAATATAAATGAGGTAACTGGTTATACTGCTGCTGTTGGTGATACTAAAACCATGAGTGAAAAAGCAATTGCACTTTTACAAGACGAGGAAAAATTGAAAACTTTCAAAAAGAGTGCATTAAAACAAGCAAAACATTTTGATATTGCTAATATTATTCCTCAATACGAAGCTTTATACAGACAATATTGTCGAACAGGAGACTGTTAATCATTTAATACAGCACTGAAATTTTATTTTTATTTTGCAATGGCTTGATTAATACTTGCAATGATTTTTTCTATAGCAATAATTAATTCGTCTATTGTAATGGACAATGGTGGTGCAATTCGAATACGATCCTCTGCAAATAAAAACCAATCTGTAATAATTCCATTTTCAATGCAAGCAGCAGCAATTTTTTTTGTCAATGCTGCACTTTCAAATTGCAAGGACATCCATAAACCCATATGATTCCGATGCAAAATTGCAGGGTGATGCAAATGTGCTAATAAATAATTTTCTTTTTCTTTAACCGCTTCTATCCAACCACTTTGATGTAAAATTTCAAGTGCCGCTTTTCCTGCAGCACAAGCCACCGGATTGCCTCCAAAGGTAGTAATATGGCCTAGTACAGGACTATTGGTTAAAGCAGACATCATTTTAGGGTTTGCAATAAAAGCACCCAATGGAAGTCCCCCACCTAATGCTTTTCCTACTAATAAAATATCAGGGGTAATGCCATATTGTTCAAATGCAAATAAGGTTCCTGTACGACCAAACCCCGATTGAATTTCATCTATAATTAAAACAGCACATAGGGATTCACATTTATTTTTTAATGCAATAATCCATTCCTTACTAGCTGGTGTAATTCCTGTTTCCGCCTGAACCAATTCTACAATCACACATGCCACTTTATTATCAATTAATTCAATGTCTTCGAAATTATTATAACGCAAATGCAAGATATCGGGAAGTAAAGGCCTAAATGCATTTCTAAAATATTCATCGCCAATTACACTTAAAGCACCTTGCGTACTTCCATGATATGCGCCTTCAAATGCAACTATTTTAGTACGCCCCGTAACACGCTTAGCGAGTTTCATGGCTCCCTCGGTTGCTTCTGCTCCGCTATTTGTAAAATAAACCGATTGTAATTGTGCTGGTAAAAATGAAGATAGCGCTTTTGCATATTGCACTTGAGGTGCCTGCACAAATTCACCATAAACAATAACATGCATGTATTTTTCAACCTGCTCTTTAATGGCATGAATTACAGCAGGATGACTATGCCCAATATTGCAAACGCTAAATCCTGCAATCATGTCCATATATTTTTTTCCATCTACATCATGAATATAAACACCATTAGCGGTTGCTACTTCAATGCCAATTGGCTTATCGGATGTTTGAGCCAAATGCTGAAAAAAAAGTTGTCTATTGTTTATTGTTGTCATTAGGACTAAATTGCAATACAAAAGTCGCATTTTTATGGCAACCATACTAGCAGTTCAAGGAAAAGAACCTCAATTTGGTGAAAATTGTTTTATTGCACCCAATGCTACCATTTTGGGAGACGTTATAATGGGCAATGAATGCTCCGTTTGGTTTAATGCCGTAATAAGGGGCGATGTACATTATATCAAAATGGGCAATAAAGTAAACGTGCAAGATGGAGCCATCATTCACTGTACTTATTTAAAACATCCAACTAGTATTGGTAATCATGTTTCTATTGGCCATAACGCAATGGTACACGGCTGCACCATTCATGACCATGTGTTAATTGGCATGGGTAGTATTGTAATGGATGGTTGTGTTGTAAATTCCAATGCAATAATTGCGGCAGGTGCTGTAGTTTTAGAAGGCACAATTGTTGAAGCTGGAAGTATTTATGCTGGTGTTCCTGCAAAAAAAGTAAAAATGGCAAGTGAGGAACTTATTAATGGAGAGATAAACCGCATTTCCAATAATTATGTAAAATATGCAAGCTGGCTAACACATGTAAACGATGCGCCTAAAAAATAAAAAAAATATTCGTAAAAAATATAATGGAGCGAATTAATATTTATGGTGCTCAATTCCATGCCATAAATCTACATAGCTAAAAAAACGAGCTTCGGTAATTAAACCCTTTTCTACAGCGGCTTTCACAGCACAACCTGGTTCGTTTATATGTTGGCAATTATTAAATTGACAGCCGCTCATTTTTTCACGCATTTCGGGAAAATACTGCGCTAAAACTTCTTTCTCCATATTAGCAAGTGCCAATTCGCGCATACCTGGAGTATCAATTACAGAACCACCATTTGGCAAATCATACATTTGAGCAAATGTAGTGGTGTGCATTCCTTTCCCACTCCAATCACTTACTTCCTGTGTATTGATATCTAATTCGGGAAACAAATAATTAATAAATGAGGATTTCCCAACACCACTATGTCCGCTCACTAAAGTAGTTTTGTTTTCCAATAATTTTATTAAAAGGTCTAATCCAATTTGCTTTTCAATACTTATTAAAAAAACTTGGTAACCAATGGCTTCATACATTTCTTTCATAAACTCATAAACAGCCATTTCTTTTTCACCATAGATATCCGACTTATTAAATACAATAATAGCTGGTATATGAAATGCCTCACAAGAAATTAAAAACCGATCAATAAACCCCTGTGATGTTTTAGGAGATTTCAAAGTTGCCAATAATATAGATTGATCCAAATTTGAAGCAATAATATGTTGTTGTCTTTTATTATGGGGAGATTGTCTTGCTACATAATTATCTCGGTCCAAAATATCATTAATCATGAGTGTTGGCTGATCTTCCTCAGTTTCACAAATCACCCAATCCCCAACCGCAATAGGGTTTGTAGAGGTTCGATTGTCTAATTTTATCACCCCTTTTATGCGGGCTTGATAAAACATTCCATCCTCCGCTTTCACGGTGTACCAACTACCTGTAGATTTATAAATCCTAGCTTTCATGCACTACGAAGATAACCCACAAATTCAATATCTTTGCAGCATGAGTGAATTCGCACACGATAAAATTGTTCCTTATGCTGGGAGCGATGCAGGAAAGAAAGATCAGGTTGCAAGTATGTTTAATTCAATTGCAAAAAGGTATGATTTCTTGAACCGTTTTTTAAGCCTAGGCATTGACCAAGGTTGGAGAAAAAAAGCAATTGACAAGTTTGGAAAAACTAAACTTCATCATTTACTAGATATCGCAACAGGCACTGCCGATATGGCTTTGATGGCAAATAAACGTATTTGCCCGGAACAAATAACCGGTATGGATATTTCGGAGGGTATGATGCAATATGGTAAAATTAAAATAGAACAAAAAGGCCTATCCCATAAAATTAAACTGGTTTTGGGCGATAGTACCGATATCCCATTTGAGGATGCCCTTTTTGACGGCGCCATGGTTGCTTTTGGGGTACGCAATTTTGCCAATTTGGAAAAAGGTTTAAGGGAAATTTATAGGGTATTAAAGCCTGACAGTAAACTAGTTATTTTGGAGTTTTCACAGCCTACCAATAAGCTTTTCAAGCCAATTTATAGCTTATATATGAACTGGATTACCCCAACCATTGGCAAAATATTCTCTGGAAACAAGGAAGCCTATGCCTACTTGAATAAAAGTGTCATTGCTTTTCCCGAAGGAAACGCCTTTTTAACTACTTTTGAAAGAGCGGGATTCAAACAAGTATCTCAACAAAAACTAAGTTTAGGAATATGCAGCATTTATTGCGGAAGCAAATAATTTTATTGGCGGTATTATTAGGATTTGCAACGGCTGCATTTTCACAAACCGAGGAAGTTTTTCAACCCGATCACGACGACCTTCCTTACTATTTGGGTATGAGCTTAGGTATGACCAACAGCTTCTTATCCTTTAAGCGAAATACAAATTTTTTAGTGCCACCTACTGGTGCGGTAAATAATATCAAACCCATTCAAACTATGTATATTAGTTTGGGTTTAAGTGGGACATTAAAATTAACCAATCACATTTTACTTAGAGCCAATCCCACTTTATTGATATCTGGAAACAGAAACACATTTACCTATACCACGCTTCCTCCAAGTGATAGCGTAGCCTCTACCTATGCCATACCATCGGTTATCATTGATGTACCAATTGGTTTTAAAATTCAATCCGACAGATACACTGCTTTTAAGCACCAGGATATAATGCGTCATTATTTAATTACAGGTATTAAGTTTGGCTTTGATTTAGGCGCTGAAAAAGCAGCTACTGTGAACACTACCTCCTCTTACCCAAATGTATTAAGTGGAAACGACATGGCATACGAAGTTGGACTTGGTACCAGTTTTTATTTAAGATACGCTACTATTTCACCAGAGGTTAAATTTAGTTACGGACTTAAGGATTTAAGAAAAACCGGCGATCCTAAATTTCCTTTAGTAAGCAGTTTAGATAAAATAAGTTCCAACTTTATTTATTTTACGATTCACATAGAGAACTAATATCATGAAGGGTTACCTTATCAAAAACACAACCATCGTTAACGAAGGCGCTAGCGTCAATGGCGATGTGCTTATCTTAAATGGTCGAATTGAAAAAATTGCCGCAAGTATTAATACCCACCATAATGTAATTGAGATAGACGGTACGGGTCAATTTTTATTACCTGGTGTTATTGATGATCAAGTGCATTTTAGAGAACCAGGATTAACACATAAAGCCAATATTTACACCGAAGCAAAAGCAGCTGTAGCTGGCGGTGTGACCAGCTTTATGGAAATGCCAAATACCAACCCTCCTACATTTACACAAGAATTACTAGAGGCAAAATATACTATTGGATCTCAAAATTCACTGGCCAACTATTCGTTTTTTATGGGCACGTCTCAAGAAAACATAGAAGAAGTTTTAAAAACCAATCAAAAGAAAAACGATGTTTGCGGTATAAAAATTTTCATGGGATCTTCTACTGGAAATTTATTGGTAGACAACCCTATTATTTTAGAAAACATTTTTAGTAAATCAGAATTATTAATTGCTACACATTGTGAAGAGGAAAGTATTATTAAGAAAAATAAGGCAGCATTAGAAGCAGCTAAAGCAAATTTAGAACCCTCGGACCATCCCATAATTAGAAACGAGGAAGCTTGTTTTGAATCCTCTTGGAAAGCAATTCAGTTAGCACAAAAATTTGATACCAGACTACATATTTTACATATTAGCACGGCAAAAGAATTACAATTATTCTCCAACTTGCGTCCTTTAAAAGACAAAAGAATTACCTCCGAAGTTTGTGTACATCATTTGCATTTCACTTCCAACGATTATGCAACTTTAGGCAATTTAATAAAATGTAACCCAGCCATTAAAGCCCCAGAAAATAAAAAAGCGCTATGGGAAGCATTATTGGATGACCGCTTAGACATCATAGCTACCGATCATGCTCCGCATACTTGGGAAGAGAAACAAGAAGCCTATATCCATGCACATGCTGGACTTCCATTGGTTCAACATGCTTTAATGCTAATGCTTAAGTATGTAAATGAAGGAAAAATAAGTATGGAAAAAGTAGTTGAAAAAATGAGTCATGCGGTGGCTACATGTTTTCAAATTAAGGAACGTGGATTTATTAGAGAAGGTTACTTTGCAGATTTAGTCTTGATTAAAGAAAATCCTTACACTATTACTAAGGAAAATATTTTATACAAATGCGGATGGAGTCCATTACTAGGCACTAGTTTCCCTTTTCAAGTTGAAAGCACATTTGTAAATGGAAATTTGGTATACCACCAAGGTTCTTTTAACGAAGAAACAAAAGGATCCAGACTTCAGTTTGACCGAGGATAATAATAAGTTTAAATAAATGTAGGCATGCAAGTTGACAAAATTACATTGCAGGATATTGGACTATTTGACAATGCCGAAAATATTGGCCTAGCAAGTCATTTAAACTTTTGCAAATCCAATGGAGGAAAGTTTCAATTAGATCATTATTTATACCACCCCCTAGATGGCATAGAAAAAATAACAAACAGACAGGAAGCCCTGCGCGTTTTTATCATTAACATGAAACAGTTGGAAGCCATGAAAATAACCAATGGCACCTGTTTGGTAATTGAAAAATTTTTTGAAACCAGCTTTAAAACTATTCCCAATCAAACCAGTTTGCCAAGTGCTTTTTGGTATATATTTTGGAATAAAGCAGACTATTCCTTGTTAAAATATTCTGTGGAACATTTGGTTATTTTCATTCAAAGCTTAATGCAATTTATAAGCCAATTTGAAAACGAAAACAACAACCCAGTCATTCAAAAATTAGTGGCTCAAATCAAAAAACTAGTAACTAATTCAGAAATAAGTTTTTTACTAGATCAACAAAAAATTACCAACGTCCAGGATATTCTTAGTATTGCTCATTTTTTTTATTATCACTATAAAAGCAATACCAAAATATTATTGAATCACTTTTATGAACTTGATGCACTATATAGTTTATCCAAAGCGCATGTGAATTATAATTTCAACTTCCCCAATTGGATAGAGGATACCAAGCCATATTTGGAAGTAACACAAGCAGTACATCCTTTGGTAAATAATGCAGTAGGAAATAACCTTACTCTTTCGCCACAAAAAAACTTTTTATTTTTAACTGGAGCTAATATGGCTGGTAAAAGTACATTTATAAAAACCATTGGTATTGTTGTTTACCTGTCTCATATTGGCATGGGCGCACCAGCATCTAAAATAACCCTAACCACCATGGATGGGCTTATTACCAATTTAAATATTGCAGACAATGTGACAAAGGGGGAAAGTTATTTTTACAACGAAGTACAAAGAATTAAAAACACGGTACTTAAAATTAACAATGGGAAAAAGAACTGTGTTTTAATTGACGAACTGTTTAAAGGCACTAATATCATTGATGCTATGAAATGTAGTACCAAGGTAATTACAGGTTTACAAAAACTAAATACTAGTATATTTATTTTATCTACCCATTTATACGAAATCAGCGACAAATTAACGCAGCACAAAAACATACAATTTAGTTATTTTGAAACCATTGTTCAGGATAAGGAATTGCAATTTAAATACCAGCTAACACCTGGCATTAGCCAAGACCGTATTGGCTATTTGATTTTAGAAAGAGAAGGTGTTGTAGATTTACTGGATGCGCTTTAACATTTCTTTTTAAGTATTAATACTATTAAATTAATGCATTTCTAGTTCTATATTTTGAGCAAAATAAAATGCTCTTAAAAATTAAAGGTAGCGCCCTTCTAGGCATTCAAGCCATTATTATTACCATTGAAATTAACGTAAGCATGGGTCAGGGCTATAGTGTAGTGGGCCTGCCGGACATTGCTATTAAAGAAAGTTTGGACCGTACCGAAAGTGCCATTAAAGCAAATGGCTTTCACATGCCCAGAACTAAAATTTTAATAAATCTTTCTCCCGCAGATTTAAGAAAAACAGGTTCGGCATTTGATTTACCCATTGCCATTGGACTTATAGCCGCATCGGAGCAATTAACCAGCTTAATTGCATTGGATCAATTACTAATTATGGGAGAACTAGGACTTGATGGTTTATTATATCCAATTAAAGGCGCACTTACCATGACCATTAAAGCAAAATCGGAAGGGCTAGCTGCCATAATACTTCCTATTCAAAATTATTCCGAAGCAAGCATTATAAGTGGAATTCCAATTTTTGGATTTAGTCATTTAAGCGAAGTAGTTCATTTTTTAACAAATGGAAGTTTAAGTGAACAATCCAATGAAAAAAATTTAACCACTATAATTTCAAACAAATCCCCCGTTCTGTTGGAAGAAATTAAAGGACAGGCCTATGGCAAAAGAGCACTTGAAATTGCAAGTGCTGGCGGACATAATTTAATCATGATTGGACCACCGGGTGCAGGTAAAACCATGCTTGCAAAAAGTATAGTGTCTATTTTACCGCCATTAACCAATACGGAGGCCATTGAAACTACTCAAATATATAGTGTTACTGGTAAAGGTTTAAACCTACATCAATTAATATATGAACGACCATTTAGACAACCCCATCATGCTATCTCAGACATCGCCATGATTGGAGGTGGCAGCTATCCCCAGCCTGGTGAAATATCCTTAGCGCATAATGGCGTATTGTTTTTGGACGAGCTTCCTGAATTTAAAAGAAATGTAATAGAGGTATTAAGGCAACCTATGGAAGAAGGAATCATTCATATATCAAGAGCTAAGATGAGTTTAAGCTATCCAGCAAGTTTTATGCTTATTGCTGCTATGAACCCCTGTCCCTGTGGCTTTTACAATCATCCCACAAAGCAGTGTATTTGTAGTAGTACTGCTATTCAAAGATATTTACATAAAATTTCAGGGCCCCTGCTAGACCGAATTGACCTTCACCTTGAACTAGCTCCAGTTTCATTTGCCGAGCTACAAAGTGAACACAACCCTATGACATCAGATGAAATAGCTAAGCATGTAAAAAAAGCCAGGGCAATACAAAATGAAAGGTTTGCTCAATCGCCAAATACATCAACCAATGCCCAAATGGACAAATCCATGCTTAAAATTTATGGTATCATCAATAAAGATGCAAATGAATTACTTAAAAATGCAATGGAAAAATTTGAATTAAGCGCAAGAGCACATGATCGGATTATTCGAGTTGCACGTACCATTGCGGACCTGGAAGCTTCCAAAATTATAAGAGCCAATCATATCAGCGAAGCCATACAGTACCGCTGTTTGGACAGGTCTAGTTGGGGGAAATGGAAGCAATAAACAGTTTAATACTGTCCAGTTTTGAGCATCACCAAGGTGCAAGCTACAACAGTTTCAATCCCTTTAGATGCTGCTAATGCTTGTAAATCAGGGTTTTCAGTGCCTGGATTAAAAATAATTCGCCTTGGCGCCAAATTAATAATAGCATCATAATATTCAAGCTGACCTGCTGGTCCAACATATAAAGTCACCGTATCAATAGTTCCATTTTTTGGCCATTCATTTAAAATGGATGTATTGCTAATGTTTCCTTTTTTTACTCCAAAGGGATAAACTTGATACCCTTTATCATTAAGTAAATTGGTTGCTAAAAAACTATAACGTTCGGGATTGGGAGATGCTCCCAAAACAAGGGTGACAGGTGTTTGCATAAAACAAAGCTAATGCTAAAAAAATAAATTGTTTTTATTTTGTCTCAATAAAACAATGTAATTTTATAAAAATTTAAATTACTAACTAAATTAAAATAACCTCCATGGCAAAGTCAAGCAAGAAAAAAGCAGCTCCAGCTAAAAAAGCTGTTGCTAAAAAAGCAACTAAGAAAGTTGTAAAAAAAGCGGCTCCTAAAAAAGCAGCTAAGAAAGTAGTTAAAAAAGCAGCAGCAAAAAAAGTTGTTGCTAAAAAGCCTGCAGCTAAAAAAGCAACTAAGAAAGTTGTAAAAAAAGCGGCTACTAAAAAAGTTGTTGCTAAAAAAGTTGTTGCTAAAAAACCAGCAGCTAAAAAAGCAACTAAGAAAGTTGTAAAAAAAGCGGTTACTAAAAAAGTTGTTGCTAAAAAACCAGCAGCTAAGAAAGTTGTTGCTAAAAAACCAGCAGCTAAAAAGAAAGTAGCTAAAAAAGTAGCGGCACCAGTTGCAGCTCCTGTCGTAGCTACTCCTCAAACACTTTTTACTGAGCCAACAACGGATACTACTCCAACAGTATAGTAAAAACACTTATCATAAAATCCCGCCAATTAGAGCGGGATTTTTTATTTTTATACTAAACCTAAATATATGCGTAAACTATTAAGCATTCTGCTACTATTTCCATTGCTTTTAAATGCACAGTCAAATTCAATAACAGAAAAAACAAAAAATTTATCATTGCACAAAGGCTATTTTAATTACTGGTGGGATGCTGCCAATGGTAAAATATATTTAGCTATTGATAAATTAGAAACTCCATTTTTATATGTCAATTCCTTACCTGCAGGCCTAGGATCCAATGATATTGGGCTTGATAGAGGACAAATTGGAGGGTCTAGGATTGTATATTTTCAACGAGTAGGAAAAAAGATCTTATTAACGCAGCCTAATTATAATTTTAGAGCAGTGACAAGTGACCCAAGAGAACAAAAAGCAGTAAACGAATCCTTTGCGCAATCTATCATTTTTAGTTTTAACGTAGAGGCGGAGGCTGTTGATTCAAGCGATGGAATAAAACGCAATATTGCCCTTGTTGACGCCACTTCTTTTTTATTAAGAGACGCACATGGCGTTGCAGATAAAATTAGAAAAATGAGACAAGGCACTTACACTTTAAATGAAGGTAGGTCTGCTATTTATATTACTAATACTAAAAACTTTCCCAAAAATACCGAGATGGAAGCTACCCTAACTTTTGTAGGTGGCGGTGATGCAGGTCGTTTAGTAAATGCTGTAACCCCTTCTAGCGAAGCAATTACAGTTAGAATGCACCATAGTTTTGTAGAACTACCAGACAATAACTATCAGCCAAGGAAATATGATATCCGAAGCGGCTATTTTGGAAATAGTTATTTTGACTATGGAAGTGATTTTAGTGAGCCTATAGAAAAAATGGTGATTAACAGACATCGTTTACAAAAGAAAGATCCTACTGCTGCCTTAAGTGAACCGGTTAAACCAATTATTTATTATTTAGACAACGGTACGCCCGAGCCAATAAGATCTGCTTTATTAGATGGTGCAAGATGGTGGAATCAAGCATTTGAAGCAGCAGGTTATAAAAATGCATTTCAAGTAAAAGTATTACCAGATAGTGCCGATCCAATGGATATAAGATATAACATGATTAATTGGGTACATCGATCAACTCGTGGATGGAGTTACGGTATGACCATAAGTGATCCAAGAACAGGAGAAATTATTAAAGGACAGGTTACACTAGGCTCCTTAAGGGTAAGACAGGATTATTTAATTTTCACTGCACTTCTTTCGCCTTATATTAATGGAAAACCAGTCACAGAAAAAATGAGGGTTGCAGCTTTACAAAGATTAAGACAATTGGCTGCACATGAAGTAGGACATACTTTAGGTTTGCAGCATAATTATGCTTCAAGTTATAACGAAAGAGCATCGGTTATGGATTATCCGCACCCAAATATTTTTGTCAATGAAAAAGGTGAAATTGATTTTTCAAAAATATATACCAACGAAATTGGTGCATGGGACAAAAGAGCAATAACTTTTGGCTATCAAGATTTTCCAAAAGGAACCGATGAAAACGCAGCTTTAAATACCTTACTTGAAGAAAATTCTAAAAATGGTTTATTATTTATTGCAGATGCGGATGCCAGAGCTGCCAGTGGATTTCATCCATATGCACACTTGTGGGATAACCAAGCCGACGCAGTAAAAGGACTAGAACAAACAATTGCAGTTCGTAAAAAAGCAATGTCTCAGTTTGGCGAACAAGCAATACAAAACGGAACACCACTTACTAAATTAGAAGATGTATTAGTACCGCTATATAATTACCACCGCTATCAATTAGAAGCGGCAACTAAATTAATAGGTGGCATTAATTATAACTATAGTGTTAGGGGCGATCAAAATCAAATTAAACCAACTATACTTTCAAATGAAGTACAACTAAAAGCATTAAACGCTGCAGTTGCATGTTTGTCTGCAAACACCTTAACCATTCCTGAAAATATTTTAGCATTAATCCCGCCACGTCCTCCAATGTATTATGGTATTGGTGAATTATTTGATAAAAGAACAGGAATGAGTTTTGATGCATTGGCTGCTGCCGAAGCATTAGCTGATTATGAATTGGGATTTTTATTTAACGTAGAAAGAGCCAACCGTTTGGTACAAAATAAAGCAAGGGCAAATGTTATTGGATTTGACAATGTGGTGGATGCCATATTAAATAATACCTGGTATGCAAAAATGCCTTTAGGTTTAGAAGGATCGGTTCAGTTGCAAACGCAACAGCAAGTACTTACTTGGTTATTAGGTGTACATCAAAGTAGTGAGGCAAATTTTGAAGTAAGAAGTATTTGCAACAGCCGTCTACAACAATTAAAAATTAAACTTGAAAGCTTTGGCAAAACAGATATTGCACATAAAGCACATTATGATTTTGCAATAGAGCGTATTAAAAACCCAGGCACAATTACCTTACCAAAACCAGTAGTAATTGCACCAGGCGCACCCATTGGATGCGACAGCGATTTATAGATTTATAAATTTAATGCGCTAGTGTATTAAAAAAGCCCCGAATTAATTCGGGGCTTTTTTAATAGTCTTTAGTAAAGACAAATAGAGGAGCAAGCATTTACGCTAACATTCTTAAAGGCTCTTCTAATAAACTCTTTAAAGTTTGTAAGAAAGCAGCTCCTGTTGCGCCGTCAACAACACGGTGATCGCAACTTAAAGTTACATTCATTACATTTCCTGGAACTACTTGACCGCCTTTCACTACTGGCTCTTGCGCAATACCACCTACTGCTAAAATACAAGCATCTGGAGGATTAATAATTGCTGTAAAGGAATCAATACCAAACATACCTAAATTAGAAATAGTGAAAGTACTTCCTTCCCAATCGGCTGGTTGTAATTTTTTGTCTTTTGCTTTTTTAGCAAACTCTTTTACGTTACCGCTAATTTGTGATAAGCTCAGGCTATCTGCAAAACGTAATACAGGAACTAATAAACCTTCGTCAACCGCTACTGCAATACCAATATTTACGTGATGATTTTCTCTGATAAAATCGCCCATCCAACTGCTATTTACTTTTGGATGTTGTTTTAATGACAATGCAGTTGCTTTCACAATCATATCATTAAAACTAATTTTTGTAGTTGCATTTTCGTTTAATAAGGTACGTGCTTTAATAGCAGCGTCCATATTAATTTTCATAGTTAAGTAAAAATGCGGCGCAGTAAATAAACTTTCGCTTAAACGCTTAGCAATTACTTTACGCATTTGAGAAACTGGTGTGTCTACAAAACTTACTGTTCCTGAAGGAACAAATACTGGTGCAGATGCACTAGCGGTAGCAGTAGGAGCTGCAGTTGGCGTATAGTTTTCCAAATCGCTTCTTGTAATTCTTCCATTCTCACCAGTTCCTTTCACATATTTTAAATCAATGCCTTTTTCTTGTGCAATTTTCTTAGCCAATGGAGAAGCAAAAATGCGTCCTTCATTTACTACTTGTGCTGCAGCAACAGGAGCCGAAACAGTTGCAGGGCTGGTAGCCGGAGCAGCGGCAGGAACTTTTCCGCTTTCATCAGCTGCTTTCGCAGCTTCTGGTGCCGACCCACTATTTTTTAAACCCTTTACAATAGCATCAATATCCATTCCGGCTTGACCAATAATGCAAAGTAAATCGTTTACTAAAATTTTCTCTCCTTTTTGAGCACCTTGATATAATAAAATACCATCCTTATACGATTCTAATTCCATGGTAGCTTTATCGGTTTCGATATCTGCTAACACTTCTCCTTTTTTCACCGTGTCACCCACTTTCTTTTGCCATCCAGCAATTACACCTTCGGTCATAGTATCACTTAAACGTGGCATTAACACAACTTCTTCCATTTTAGAATAATCCACTCCACTTGCGGCTGGCGTAGTTGCAGCCGGCGCAGGTGTTTCAGCAACTGGAGCTACTGCTGCAGGCGCAACATTTGCACCAGCAATTAATGCACTTACATCTTCACCCGCTTTACCAAAAATGGCAAGCAAATCATTTACTTGTAATTTTCCTCCGCGTGGAGTTCCAATATGTAAAAGGACGCCGTCTTGATAACTCTCTAATTCCATGGTAGCTTTATCCGTTTCTATCTCGGCTAATAAATCACCTTTCTTAACGGTATCTCCCACTTTTTTATGCCATGCCGCTATGACACCTTCGGTCATTGTATCGCTTAAGCGGGGCATTAATATAACTTCTGCCATAAGTAAAAGGCTGTTTTGTAATTGAAGCGTGAAAATACATCAAAATTGGTTTTTTTCCCACCCATATTGGCAATTTTTGAGCAAATGGGGGTAAAACCAAAGCATTTTTCCGAAAACGATGCCACTAACTTAAAACTAGCTTTGATTATTGGCCCTGTGCCAAGCTGTAGGCTTTTTTATCGGCCCACATATTTAAAATTTCTAGGGAACAGATTTTAAAATCCTTGGCCAATTCACCGTACAATTTAACAACGTCATTTTGTGACAATGGAAGTTCATTTACAGTTTCAAAACGGCAATAATATTGGTTCACCAAATTGGTAAAAATAGACCCCGATGGCCATACCTGTGTACCCCTGTTGGTGATGGTCACTAGCTTAAGTGCATCGGTTGTAATAGAGGTGCATTTATCTGCAATTTTTTGTGGTTGCTCATTGCTTTCAATAAAAAAATCAACTCCTACAATTTTATGAGTATCGTGCAAATCGCTTTGAAGCATTGGATTGTGCTCTAATTTAAAATTAGTTGGCGTTACATAAAAATTAGGAAGCAATGGTTTTGGATTGTGTTTGGGTTGCTTTCCAAAATTATCAATAATTGCTTGTGCAAAAACAGTCGTATTTACAGATGGAATTGATTTATCTCCAAAGTCACCTGTATGGACTCCGGATTCTAAAGTATACAACAAAGCATTTTCAATCATGATTGCTTGTTCCATTAATCCTAAATGCCTAAGCATGCTTAATCCACTTAATAACAAAGAAGTGGGATTGGCAATATTTTTACCTGCAATATCTGGTGCAGTTCCATGTACCGCTTCAAAAATAGAAATATGATCTCCAATATTTGAAGAAGGCGCAAATCCAAGCCCACCAACCAATCCAGCGCACAAATCACTTACAATATCACCTTGTAAATTAGTTAAAACAATAACGTCAAATAAGTCGGGGCGACTTACTAATTTCATACATAAATCGTCTACAATAACATCGTCCGATTTTAATTCAGGATACTCCTTAGCTACTTCTTTGAATACTTCTAAAAACAAACCATCGGTAATTTTCATGATGTTTGCTTTGTGACCACAGGTAATTCTTTTAGCCCCTTTTTTCTTGGCCATTTCAAAGGCATAACGAATTACTTGTTCACTTCCCTTGCGCGTAATAAAACGTCTACCCAATGCAACGTCCTGTGTAAGCATATGTTCAATGCCCCCATAAGTATCTTCGATATTTTCTCTTACAATAGTTAAGTCAATGGGAATACCCGCTTTACTAAAAACAGTTTCTACTCCACTTAAAGTTTGAAAATGTCTATCATTAGCGTAAGTGTTCCAAGTTTTTCGGGCCGTTACATTTACACTTTTTACACCCTTCCCTTTTGGCGTTTCCATAGGTCCTTTAAACAGCAACCCCAAGTCCTCAATAGTTGCTTTTGCCTCAGGCGTCATACCATTACTAAAACCTTTATCAAAAACCCACTTTCCCATGTCCACAAAACTATATTCCAAAGGCACTTTTGCCGAATTAAAAATATGAATAACTGCTTCCATGATCTCTGGCCCAATGCCGTCTCCGTTTGCTACTGCGATTTTCATTTTCTTAGATTTTCAATTGTAAATAGGTGATTTTCAACGTAACGCATACGTTTTCGCAAAGGTAAAGTAGTTATAGGGTCTAATAAAAAATTAAAAGCATTTTTTACGCCACTAGTGTAAATTTTACTACTTTTATGGCGCAGTATACTCTGCAACATACCACTTGATTATAAGCAATGGTTTCCAAAATTTCAGAAGGAATAGAAGTAAGTATCGAGACCTTTTTTCAAAAGGATTATAGCAACCCTTTTTTAAACGAGTATATGTTTGCATATCGAATTACTATTGAAAATCACAACGCTTTTCCTGTAAAATTATTAAAGCGTTTTTGGGAAGTTTTTGATAGTAATACCGAGCAGCGAATTGTTGAAGGAGAAGGTGTTGTTGGCGTTCAGCCTATTATAATGCCCGGTAAACATTATCAATATGTGAGTGGCTGTCACCTAAAAAGTGAATTGGGTAAAATGCAAGGATATTACACTATGGAGAATATCGAGAACAAGGATCAAATTAAAGTAAATATTCCCGCTTTCAAATTAGTTTCTCCTACAAAACTTAATTAATTAGTTTAGGGCGCATATCCTGCTGTTTCAAAAATTTTATCGGACGGTGTATTTAACAAATCCAGCATTGTAATTCCTTTTTGCTTTTTTTGTTGCATCCAAGCGGCAACAATTTTATAACCAATGTATTTACCTACGTTGCTTGGGACTGCATCGCTAAAAATACTACTCTGATTTCCTTCTTGCATAAAATTATCTATGTCGCTAAATTCAATAGAGTATAATATTTTTTCGTGCAGCAAATACTCCCAAATACTAGATTCGGCTTTTTTTAAATTAATATATTGTGCATTGGTGTAGCCAAACCTAACCGAATCGGGGGTTTTAGGCAAACAGGCATTTATAATATATTGTAGTTTTCCTGCATCCACCATTTGAGCAATTAAATTCTGTCCATTGTTTGGCTTTATATAAATATCATTTAAAATATTTTGTACTGTACTAACCGCTATATAATTGGGTGTAAACCTAAGGCTTAAATAAGCAGGATAAATGGTTTGAATATGCTCGTCATAATACCATTTTGAATTTGCACCCATATGCATCTGAAGTCCAACTGCAACCGCATTATTGGTAACAATATTTCCAAAGGATTCTAGAGGACCCACAAACATAATTACATTGTGTGTTAAATTATATTTTGGAAAATAATAATGCAAGTGTTTAAATGCATCCTCCAATTGAGGCTTTGCAATGGCAATAGCATTCACATTTTGCACCGCTTTAAATAGGGGCATATATATCCTGTAAAATGCTTTCACCATAGTGGTATCATTAGGTGTTTTTAGCATTAAGATTTTAGTTAAAAAATCAAGACCAAAACTTGGATATTTATTAATTAACCCATTAATAGATTGCTTTGTATGCAAAGTGTCCAGTGTAAAAAAAGCACTATCAAACCTTTGAATTTCAATATCAAACTTTGGTGCGCTTTTTGCCGGGTCCGATTTTAAGTTACTACAGCCAGTAATAATGAAAACCAGTGATAAGAATGCAAAAAATGGGTTGCGCATGTGTGAAATTACAAAAAAACTGAGTTTATTTATTTTAAAAACCGAACTTTGGCCCATGAAAATTTGCATCGCACAACAAAATTATCATATTGGCAACTTTGAGCAAAACACCCAAAAAATGCTTTGCGCAATTGAAGAAGGTAAAAAGCAAGGAGCAGATATTATTTTATTTAGTGAAATGAGTGTTTGCGGTTATCCTGCCAGAGATTTTGTTGAATTCAACGATTTTATAAATAAGTGTTATCAAAGTATTGATATCATAAAAGCTGCTGCCGACACTATTGGTGTTTTAATTGGCAGTCCAGCTCGTAATCCAAATAATAAAGGAAAAGATTTATACAACGCGGCATTTTTTTTATATGACCAAAAAGTTATTGCCGAAATTCATAAAACACTTTTGCCAACTTATGACGTGTTTGATGAGAACCGATATTTTGAACCTGCCGATGATTGGAAAGTAGTTTCATTCAAAGGAAAAAAATTAGCAATAACTATTTGTGAAGATATCTGGAACTTAGGCGACAACCCACTTTACCGCATTTGTCCCATGGATAAAATGATGGACCAGTCCCCTGATATTTTATTAAACCTAAGCGCCTCCCCTTTTGACTATACCCATGACGAGGACCGTAAAGCAACTATAAAAGCAAATGTATTAAAATATAAAAAGCCTTTATTTTATTGCAATGCAGTTGGAAGTCAAACCGAAATTGTTTTTGATGGCGGTTCACTTGTCTTTGATAAAGATGCGAACCTATGTGGCGCACTTCCTATGTTTGAATCGGCAATGCAAACTTTTGAATGCAACGAGGATGGAAGTATTAATGCACCCATACTAGAGCCTGCGGAACGTGTACCAAGTAAAGAATTAAATCCAGCGCAACTTATTGCTACCTTAAATATTGATCAAGTATACCAAGCATTGGTATTAGGCATTAAGGATTATTTTAACAAGATGGGCTTTAAGCGCGCTATTCTTGGTTCCTCGGGCGGTATTGATTCCGCTGTTACATTGGCTATTGCATGCGATGCTTTAGGAAAGGAAAATGTGCATGCTATTTTAATGCCTTCTCCATATTCTAGCGAGCATTCCGTAAATGATGCAGTTGAGCTTAGTAAAAATTTAAATAATCCTTTCGATATCATTCCTATTAAAGAAGTGTATGAAAGTTTTTTAAGCACATTAAAGCCAATTTTTAAAGCGCTTCCCTTTTCGCTTGCCGAAGAAAATATACAAAGCAGATCGCGTGGAAATATTTTAATGGCCATTGCCAACAAATTAGGATATGTATTATTAAACACTTCCAATAAAAGTGAATTGGCCACAGGATATGGCACTTTATATGGTGACATGGCAGGTGGGTTGGGTGTTTTAGGCGACTGTTATAAAATGCAGGTATATGCTTTAGCAAAATATATAAATAGAGACAGAGAAATTATTCCTGTGCATATTATTGAAAAAGCGCCAAGCGCCGAACTAAGACCCGATCAAAAGGACAGTGATAGTTTACCAGCATATGAGATATTAGATCAAGTTTTATACCAATATATTGAAAAACGTGCCGACCCTTCTGTAATTAAATCACTGGGATTTGACGCTTTGCTAGTGGATCGTATTTTAAAAATGGTCAACACCAACGAATACAAACGAAATCAATTTTGTCCTATTATAAGAATTTCCCCAAAAGCATTTGGAGTAGGCCGAAGGGTCCCAATTGTAGGCAAATATTTAAACTAACTTCTATTAAAAGCGTCCACAAGGGCGCTTTTTTATTAAATTGTGTTACAACAACTTTTAATTATGAAAAAGTGTATCGCAATTTTAGTAGTGCTTTTTGTATGTTCAAAAAGTACTCAAGCACAAACTACTATTTTACCTGGTGCATATCAAACCAAAGCCTACTTACCCTTATTAAAAAATAAACGAGTAGGTCTCTTTACCAATCAAACTGCAATTGTTGGCAATGTTCACTTAATTGATACCTTAATTAAATTAGGCATAAACATTCAAAAAGTATTTACACCAGAACACGGTTTAAGGGGCACGGCCGATGCAGGTGAAAAAGTAAGTGACGAAATGGATGTTAAAACGGGTATAAAAATAGTTTCCTTATACGGCAAAAAAAATGCACCCGACGCCAATGATTTATTAGACGTAGACATTCTTTTATTTGATGTGCAAGATGTAGGCACCAGGTTTTATACCTACATTAATTCACTGCAATATTTCATGGAAGCGGCTAAAGCAAATAGTAAACCACTTATCATTTTGGATCGTCCTAATCCTAATGGACATTTTGTAGACGGCCCCATTTTAGAAGCACCCTATGTAAGCGGTGTAGGCAAAAATCCAATTCCAATTGTATATGGCATGACATTGGGTGAATACGCGCAAATGGTTAAAGGCGAAGGATGGATGAAAAACGACAGCTCAAAAACAAATTGGTCCCTTACTATTATTCGCAATAAAAATTACAACCACAATAGTCATTATCAAATTAAAATTGCACCCTCGCCTAACCTTCCAGACATGACCTCTATTTTATGGTATCCAACAACTTGTTTAATTGAAGGGTCCGTTATGAGTGAAGGTCGAGGTACAGCTCATGCATTTGCGTTTATTGGACATCCCAGCATACCAAATAAGCAATTTAGTTTTACACCAAATCCAAGACAAGGTGCAATGTCCTCAAAACTATATGGTCAAAAATGTTACGGCTGGGACTTAACACAAGTAAAACCCCCAAAGGATAAAATAAATCTTTCCATAATTATAGACATGTACAAAAGCTTCCCTCAAAAAGATAGTTTTTTTATAATGCCTAAGGAAAATAAACCAAGCAATTATTTTTTTAATAAGCTTGTGGGTAATGCTAATTTAATGGAACAATTAAAGGCTGGAGCAAGCGAAGCTGACATTAGAAAAAGTTGGGCGCCGGGATTAATGGCTTTCAAAAAAGTCAGAAAAAAATATTTACTCTATCAAGACTTTGAATAACCCAAAATAAAAATGAGCCTACTAGGAGGCTCATTTTTATTTTAATACAGGTTGCAATTATTTTATTGCCTCTACCTCTTTAAACTTTTTAATTGGATTGGCTTCCACTAATTTTCTAAAGTCAGTCCAATCTTTTTCAAAGAATGTATTTACTTTATTAGCAACAGTTTCGGCAGCTTTTAATGCTTCGGCAATAGCAGCTTCCTCTTGTGCGCCAGGTGCTGTGTTTTTGCCCATAATTAACATGCTTGCATTTCTGATGGTTCCAATTGGAGTAATAACAGGCACGGTTCCGTAACCTTGTTTCTCTTGTTTTTTACCCATTAAAAATGCTCTTAAATCCTTAAGTTTATCGGTCACAACTTTATGTGCCTTGTTTAAAGTGTCTACCCCTTTATCTTTTTTATCTTTCCACTCTGCTTTTAATCCTACTAATACTAAATCTGCATCATCAATTAAATCAAGTGCTGCATTGTATTTGTCATTTGCAGGTTGTAGTTTTTCTAAAGCAGCATCTTGAGCAAGGATCACATCGTTTTTACTGCCCAATCTTGGATCGTCTTTTACTTCAGACCAAACCGAATCCTTTTGATTGCCAACAGTAACTACAAATTTGTATTTACCAGCTAGTACATCTCTTCCAGTAAATTCCTTATCATCTTCGCTTGCACCAGCTGCAGGTGCTTCCTCATCCATCATTCTTCTTCCACCTCCGCCACCTGTTTTAGGAGCGCCAGCAGCGCGTTTGCCTTTTTGTTCAAAGCCCCAATAGTTTCTATTAAATCCAGTGTCAATTTTAAATGTCAAATTGCGTAACACTTTATCATTGATGTCTTTAATTTGAACCTTTGCTTTTTTATTGCTATCGGTTGTATATATAGTAATAGGCATGCCTAGTGGTTTGTTTGGCGCATCCCACATTCCCCAAGTACTCCACTCGTATGGTGAATTTTTAACTGAGAAATTGTATGCTGCATTTGGTGCGCTTACAAAAAACTTATTTACTTCCCCTTTTGTGGATGCTAATTTTCTTAAAGGTTTAATATCATCTAAAACCCATAAGCTTCTTCCAAAAGTGGCAATGGCTAAATCGGCTTCTCTGTCTTGCACTGCAAAATCATATGTAGAAACAGAAGGATATCCATTTTTCCATTGTTGGTAAGTCACCCCATTATCTAAGCTTACATAAAATCCTTGCTCAGTTCCTACAAATATTAAATTAGGCTCCACTGGATCTTGTAAAACTGTTAAAGCATAACCAGTTACTTTTTTCTCGTCTACCATTCTAGTCCATGTTTTTCCTAAATCGGTAGATCTAAAAATATAAGGAGCAAAATCGCCTTGTCTGTAATTATTAACTACTACAAATACTTCATTGGCATTGTAAGATGAAGTTCTAATTTGAGGAATCCATCCACCCTTAGGGAACCCTGCAATATTATTGGTTAAATCGGTCCAAGTATTACCACCGTTTTCAGTTACTTGCACTTTGCCATCGTCGGTTCCAATAAAAATTAAATCCTTTTTTAATGCACTTGGTGCAATGGTCATAATAGTACAATAATTTTCAGCACCAGTAATGTCCACACTTAATCCGCCATTATTAGACTGATCAATTTTTGCGCTATCATTGGTGGTTAAGTCGGGAGAAATAATTTTCCAACCTGCCCCTTTGTTGTTACTCTTATGTAAAAATTGAGATCCGAAATAAATTGTTTTTTTATCAAATGGATCTTGTGCAATGGCAGCGTTCCAGTTAAAACGTAATAATGTTTTTGCATCTGGTGCTGGTGGTTTAATATAGGAAGATTCACCTGTTTGAGTGTTGTATCTTCCCACCGATCCGCCTTGTGACATTGCGTATACCCAGTTTGCATCTTCTGGATCTGGCATTACATCAAATCCATCACCACCCCATAAATTATCCCAATCAAAATTACGAATACCTCCTTTTGTTAAGGAATAAGCCGGGCCTCTCCAAGAACCATTGTCTTGCATACCACCCATAATATGATACGGAATTTCGTTGTCTACATTAATATGATAAAACTGTCCTACTGGAATTTTCTCATCAAACATCCATGTTTTACCACCGTCACGTGTAATACCAATACCACCATCATTTCCATCTAACATGTATTTATTATCCTTTGGATGAATCCAAAATGCGTGGTGATCGGGATGGATACCGCTATATGGAATAACGGTTTCAAAAGATTTACCACCGTCGATGCTTTTTTGTACTGTTTGACTAATGTACCATAAAGTATTTTCATTTAATGGATCACAAATAATGTCTTGGAAATAAAAAGGTCGGTTGTCTACAATAGATTTTTGACCATTCACTA
The DNA here is from genome assembly GCA_947456625.1 of Bacteroidota bacterium. Taxonomy (GTDB): domain Bacteria; phylum Bacteroidota; class Bacteroidia; order Chitinophagales; family Chitinophagaceae; genus Sediminibacterium. The sequence goes on along the minus strand of CANGQJ010000004.1, from coordinate 143,605 downwards.
ATTTCCAAGAATAACCCCCATCATCACTTTTATACAATCCACTTTTGGTAGACTCTACTAATGCATACACTCGATTAGGATTAGATCTGCTAATGGCAATACCTACTCTACCTAAATTACCATCGGGTAATCCATGCTCTTTACCTAATTTGATAAAGTTTTTTCCACCATCAATAGTCATGTAAATTCCACTTCCTTTACCACCACTTTCTAAATGATAAGGATTACGATAATGATGCCACATGGCAACAAATAATTTATTAGGATTGGTTGGATCCATAATCATATCACCCGAACCAGTGGTATCATTGGTGTATAAAATTTGATTCCAAGTTTCACCACCATCTGTGGTTTTATAAACTCCTCTGTTTTTGCTTTGACCATAAGGATTTCCTATAGCACCCGCATACACCACATTTGGATTATTAGGATCAATTATTACTCTGTGAATATTTCTTGTTTGCTCAAGGCCCATGCGCTTCCATGTTCTACCCGCATCCATAGTTTTATAAATTCCTTCACCAATGCTTATAGAGTTTCTTGGATTACCCTCGCCAGTTCCAACCCATACCACACTTGGGTTGGATTGTTGAATAGCTAAAGCACCAATATTCATAATGGGTTGTTCTTCAAAAACTGGAGTCCAACTAACACCACTGTTGTTTGTTTTCCAAACACCCCCAGATGCAGCACCAATCCAAATATTATTAGGACTATTTACTTCTACATCAATGGTAGTAACGCGACCACTCATACTTGCAGGTCCAACGTTTCTTGGTTTCCAATTTTTAAATACTTTATTAATGTCAACTTTTTCAACACTTGTAACTGGTGTTGCTACTTTTTTTGACTTTTGAGCAGTGGCTTCCAATGAAAAAACAGTGCTTACTGTTAAAATGGAAGCTAAAAGAATAATACGCATGTTTAGCTTATTTACTTATATAAAATAATAAGCAACTAAGCTACTTAAAAAAACTTATAATTTTTCAATAATTCCAGCAATGCCCTGACCGCCACCAACACAGGCAGTAACAATGCCATATTTTTTATTGAGCCTTTCTAAATCATTGATTATCTGTACAGTAAGTTTTGATCCGGTGCAGCCCAAAGGATGCCCCAAAGCAATGGCTCCCCCATTAATATTTACTTTATTTGAATCTAATGCGAGCTCCCGAATTACGGCTAAAGACTGAGAAGCAAATGCTTCATTTAATTCAAATAAATCTATTTGGTCTAAGTTCATTCCAGCTTGCTTTAATACTTTAGGAACCGCAGCCACCGGACCAATTCCCATAATTCGGGGATGCACTCCAGCGGAAGCACAATTCACTAAGCGACCAATTGGTTTTAAGCCCAAGGAATGAATCATTTTTTCGCTCATCACAATTACAAAACTTGCACCATCACTTGTTTGAGAGGAATTACCAGCAGTTACAGAACCCTTTAAGGCAAATGCAGGTTTTAATTTTGATAAGGCTTCAAGCGTAGTGTCGGCTCTTACTCCATCGTCTGTGTCTACGATGTAAGATTTTGTTGCTTTTTTATTTTTTTCATTTACGTATGTCTCGGTCACTTCAATTGGTAGAATTCCTTTTTTAAAATGTCCGTTTTCAATAGCCGCTTTTGCTTTTTGATGGGATGAAAGTGCAAATGCATCTTGATCTGCTCTGCTTACATTAAATTCTTTTGCAACTGCTTCGGCAGTAAGTCCCATAGATAAATAATAATCTGGCTCCTCTACTGCTATAGAGTATGCTGGAACTGTTTTCCAGCCTGCAGTAGGTACCAAACTCATTGACTCGGTTCCACCTGCAATGATACAGTCCGCCATACCTGTTCTAATTTTTGCAGTAGCCATTGCAATGCTTTCTAATCCACTTGCACAATATCTATTAATAGTAATTCCTGGCACTTCAATACCCAATGCTTTTGCCGAAATCATTCTTCCAAATTGCAAACCTTGTTCTGCTTCGGGTACTGCATTTCCAACAATAACATCATCAACTAATTTTGGATCAAGGGCAGGTATACTTTTCATTAATCCCTGAATTACTTGAATGGCTAATTCGTCGGATCTCATAAAACGAAAACCCCCTTTTTTACTCTTAGTCACAGCAGTTCTAAAACCTGCAACAATATAAGCCTCTTGCATATGGTATTATTTATGTTCGCTACACTCAATTTCACCCTAAATGTAGTCAATTTTGCAAACAGTTGTTTATGCAACTAAATATTTCATTGTAATTTTGTGGCATGTTGTACCCAATTATTAGAAATTCTCTTTTTTTACTCCCCCCCGAAACGGCACATAAAGTTTCCATGAAAGGTTTGCATATGGTAGCAGCCCTTCCCTATGGCAAACAAATACTTGCTCAAAGTTATGGTTACCCAAAAAATAATTTGAGCACTTCATTATTTGGTTTGCAATTCCCAAACCCTGTGGGATTAGGAGCGGGCTTTGATAAAAATGCCGAGCATTTAAATGTATTGTCCTTATTGGGATTTGGATTTGTAGAAATTGGAACTGTTACTCCTAAGGCTCAGGCAGGAAATCCTAGCCCAAGGTTGTTTAGAATTCCAAGTCAAAAGGCATTAATAAACCGAATGGGTTTTAACAATGATGGTGTTGTAAAAATTGCAGCGCGTTTAAATCAGCATAAAGAAAAATCAAATTCTAATTTAATTATTGGCGGCAATATTGGGAAAAATAAAATCACCGAAAATAGTGAAGCATGGAAGGACTACTGCATTAATTTCCAAGGTTTACAAGACGTGGTTGATTATTTTGTAGTTAATGTAAGTTCCCCAAATACCCCTGGACTTCGTGAACTACAGGAAAAAGAATCGCTTAGAAAAATATTTAGCGAGCTTCAAAATATCAATAAAAACAATAAGCCCATTTTATTAAAAATTGCTCCAGATTTAGAAACCTCGGCTTTAGATGATATTATATCCTTAACCCAAGAAATTAAAATTGATGGATTGGTGTCAAGTAATACCACACTAGATCGTAGCTTACTTAATGAAAGTAATTTAGAAAAAGCAACCAGGTTTGGCGCAGGTGGCTTAAGTGGACAACCCTTATTAGAAAAATCAAATCAAGTGTTGCAATATTTACACAAGGGAACTGGTGGAAATATTCCAATAATTGCCAGTGGTGGTATTTTTACAGGTGCCAATGCAAAGGCAAAACTAAACGCAGGTGCCAGCCTTGTTCAAATTTGGACCGGCTTTATTTACGAAGGCCCTTCCATGGTAAAAAATATTTGCAAGTATTTATCTGCGCATCAATCTTAAATTATTAATTCATCTTTTTCATGCTTACTATACAAAGTTTTTGTTTTAATGCCTTTCAAGAAAATACCTACGTTTTATTTAATGCACAAAAGGAAGCTATTATTGTGGACCCAGGTTGTTATTTAAGAAATGAACAAGAAGCATTAAGTAATTTTATTAGCAGCAACCAACTTACTCCAAAATTATTACTCAATACCCATTGCCACTTAGACCATGTTTTTGGAAATAACTTTGTAAGTGAAACTTATGACTTAACTGCGCATTTTCATAAGAACGAGCAACCCGTAATTGATCGTCTACCGCAAGGTGGAGAACGCTGGGGCGTTCCATGTGAACCCTACAAAGGACCCGTAAAGTACATTGAGCAAGATGAAATTATAAAGTTTGGCAACTCTGAATTTAAAGTCCTACTAACACCAGGCCACTCTCCAGGTAGTGTTTGTTTTTACAATAAGGAGCAGGATTTTTTAATAGGTGGAGATCTTATTTTTAAAGATGGTGTTGGCCGCACCGACTTACCAGGATCCAATCCACTGGACCTTATTAAAAGTATTAAAACACAAATACTGCCTTTGCCTGACACTTTGGAAATTTATTCAGGACATGGACCCATGACAACTTGGGGTAGAGAGAAAAAGGCAAACCCTTATATACTACATATTCAGTCAGCGCAATAGGCAATGGTCTACTTTATTTGTCCTTTTATTACTGCATTTTAGTTAACAATTTGATAACCTTAAGTGCTTATTTGAATTTGGCTATTAAGGCTTACTTTTGGTGATATAAAATTATGGAAACCAATCCGATCAAAATATTATTTGCCGACGATGAGCCGGACATTATTGAAATTATAAGTTTTCATTTAATAAAAGCAGGTTTTGAGGTTTTTACGGCAAAAGACGGTAGCGAAGCCATTGAAAAAGCACAACAACATAATCCCGATTGTATTATTTTAGATATCATGATGCCAAAACGTAACGGTTTTGAAGTATGTGAGTATCTAAGAAGTAATAAACAGTTTGATAAAACATTAATTGTACTCCTAACCGCATTAAACGACGAAGCTTCACATATTAAAGGATTGGAATTAGGTGGTGACGACTTTGTTAATAAACCAATTAGTCCTAAAGTGTTGGTGAGCAGAATTTCTGCATTATTTAGACGCATACAACCAGCAGCTGGTGATTCTAAATTTATTCAAGTAAGAGATTTAACTATTGATCCAACACAGTACAAGACAGTACTTAACGGTGTTACACATATTTTAGCCAAAAAGGAATTTGAACTTTTATTTTTACTTGCATCGCAACCAGGCAGGGTATTTTTAAGAAATGAAATATTGTCACAGGTTTGGGGCAATGACGTGATTGTTGGCGATCGTACCATAGACGTGCATGTCAGAAAAATTAGAGCCAAACTTGGCATTGATTGTATTACCACTGTAAAAGGGGTTGGCTATAAATTTGATTACTAGTTCGCCTTAATTTGTGATAATAAACTAACTTAGCAATAGCTGTGAAGTATACATTAGTTTATGTTTAAAGAAAAAAATTTATCTCCCAAACAATTAGCTGCTTTAACTGCATTATTACTATCTAGTATTATTGGATTAAGTGTATTTGTTTTAATCACAGATTTAAAAATTTTACTTGCCTATTTCATTGCATGCTTTATTGTAATATACTTTTTAGTGTACCAAATATTGGAGTACTTTATTTACAGAAAAATAAAGCTTATTTATAAATTAATATCCTCCACCAAAGCTTCCAAACGAGAGGAGGCTTATCAAAAATATATTTTACCTCAAAAAGGAATTGATGATGTTAGGGCCGATGTAGAACAATGGGCCGAAAGCCAAACCGAACAAATTAAAGTGCTACAGTCCAACGAAGCATTTAGAAAAGAGTTTTTACAAAACTTATCGCACGAAATAAAAACACCCATTTTTGCAATTCAAGGATATCTTGAACTCATCGCCGACGGCGCAATGGAGGACCCCATAGTGGGCAATAAATTTATTAATCAGGCACAAGCCAATGTGCAAAGATTGGTGGGACTTTTAAATGATGTGGACGTTATCACCAATTTAGAAATTAACAAAGAGCCTATTTTAAAAACCTCCTTTGTTGTTCAGGATTTAATCAACGAAGTGGTGCACAATATGAGTGTGAAATGGTTGAAAAAAAATATTCAGTTTAGTTATAAAAAAGGATCCGAGTCCCCCGTTACTGTTTTTGCAGATAAAAATAAAATTTACCAGGTGCTTGTAAATGTAATTTCCAATGCAGCAAAATATGGTAAGATAGACGGACAAATTGTTGCAAGTATTTACAAAATAGAAGACCAAAAAGTTTTAATAGAAGTTAGTGATGATGGCATTGGAATTGCCGAAGAGCATATCCCAAGGTTATTTGAACGCTTTTACCGCACCGACGACGCCAGAAGTAGAGACATTGGTGGAACTGGTTTAGGCCTTGCAATTTGTAAACATATTATTGAAGCCCACCACGAAACCATGCATATCCGAAGCAAGCAAAATGTAGGCACGACCGTTGGTTTTACCCTTGCTGGAAAAATTTAATCCGTTTTTTTTCGTTTCTTTGTATTCTAAAAATATTTAATGCAAACTATACTTGTTACCGGGGGTTGTGGATATATTGGAGCGCATACCATTGTGGATTTAATTGAAAATGGATTTAATGTAATTTCTGCAGATAATTTATCAAAGGCATCCGATAATTCATTATTGGGTATTGAAAAAATAACGGGTAAGAAAATTAAAAATTACAAGGTTGACCTAACCGATAAAGTTGCTACCGAAAATATTTTTATAGAAAATAAAGGTATTACAGGTATTATCCATTTTGCAGCATACAAAGCAGTAGGCGAATCGGTGGAACTTCCTTTAGATTATTACGAAAACAATTTAGGCTCTTTAATAAATTTGTTAAACATGGCAGTAAAATACAATGCTAAGCATTTTATTTTCTCCTCTTCATGCACTGTGTATGGGAACCCAGATCTTATACCGGTAACCGAGCAAACTCCTTTACAAACTGCAGCTTCTCCATATGGCGCTACCAAACAAATGGGTGAAACTATTGTGAGAGATACTGCAATTACTTATCCATTGTCTACAATACTTTTAAGGTATTTTAACCCAGTGGGAGCGCATCCAAGCACTGCCATTGGGGAACTTCCAATTGGTCGTCCACAAAATTTAGTGCCTGCCATTACACAAACTGCCATTGGGAAACTACCAAAAATGCAAGTACATGGAAATGACTATAATACCCGCGATGGTAGTTGTATTAGAGACTACATTCATGTCTGTGATATAGCACATGCACATACATTGGCATTGCAATATTCCATTAAAAACAACACCGAAAAAACTTGTGAGGTTTTTAACCTTGGTACTGGAAATGGAATCACTGTTTTAGAAGCAATTAATGCATTTGAAAAAGTAAGCGGTGTAAAATTAAATTACGAAATAGGTCCACGCCGAGCTGGCGATATTGTTGCAATTTATGCAAACAATGATAAAGCAGTAACCCAATTGGGATGGAATTGCAAATACGGATTAGATGAAATGATGCTTACTGCATGGCAATGGGAGCAAAGTTTAGCAAACTAATTTTGCACTAACATTTTTTCTGCATTCTCTGCCATTTGTAATGCTTCAATAAATTCTTCAATTTCTCCATTTACCACAGCATCTAAATTATAGGAAGTCACATTCACACGGTGGTCTGTAACACGTCCCTGTGGCCAGTTGTAGGTTCTTATCTTTGCACTACGGTCACCTGTACTTACCAATGTTTTACGATGTCTAGAAATTTCATCCTCTTGTTTACGCACTTGCTCTTCAAATAACTTGGTACGAAGCATACCCATTGCCTTTTCACGGTTACCCAACTGAGAACGTTCGGTTTGACAAATAATAACAGTGCCCGTAGGAATATGCGTTAACATTACCTTGGTCTCTACTTTATTTACGTTTTGTCCTCCAGCACCACCACTTCGCGCAGTTTCCATTTTCACATCCGCAGGATTTAAAACAAAATCTACTTCCTCTGCTTCAGGCATTACTGCAACAGTAGCTGCCGATGTATGAACACGCCCCTGTGTTTCGGTACTTGGAACACGTTGCACACGGTGCACGCCACTTTCAAATTTTAGCGTTCCATATACATCCTCTCCAGTTACTTCTAAGATTACTTCCTTGTATCCTCCAACCGATCCTTCACTCTCACTTGCAATGGCTACTTTCCATCCTTTCTTTTGACAATACCTTGTGTACATTCCCAATAAATCTCCCACAAATAAACTTGCTTCGTCACCTCCTGTACCAGCACGTAATTCAATGATTGCATTTTTATCATCCTGAGGATCCTTAGGAATTAATAATTTAGTGAGTTCTTTTTCTAAAGATTCTTTTTCATCCTCTAAGCCTGGTAATTCCATTTTTGCCAATTCACGCATATCTGCATCATCTCCATTTAAGGAGTCCTTTGCAAACTTATGCTCATCCAACACTTTCACATATCTTAAATAAGGCTGTACAATTTTTTCTAGGGAACGGTATTCCTTGCTCATTTTGCCAAACTCGGTTTGATTATTAATGATCTCCGGATTGGTCAAAGCCACCCCTACTTGGTCAAATCTGGCTTTTATGGCTTCTAATTTATCTAACATAGTCGTTTTTCTGTGCGCAAAAATAGCTATTTTAGTTGTCAATTAAAACAATCCCTGCTCATGAAATACTTCCTACCCCTTTTTATTGCTTTTTCTATTCAGGCCAATAGCCAAGCCATTCATTTTAAGTCCATTTTAGTAGATACCCATAACGACGCAGTAAGTGCTTGTATTGAGAAAAAGGTAAGCCTAGATCAAAATTTAACAGGCATCAATCATTCGGATTTAAAGCGATTTAAGGAAGGTGGTGTTGACTATCAATTATTCTCTATTTTCTGCGATGGGGAAAAGGTAAATCCATACGCTTTTGCGATGCGTGAGATGGATACTATAGACGCTGTTGCTGCTAGAAATCCGGATAAAATGGTGGTTGCAAAAACTTGGAAACAAATTGAGCAAGCATTAAAAGCAGGAAAATTGGTAGCGCAATATGGCGTAGAAGGCGGACATATGATAGAGGACGACATTAACAAATTAGATACTTTTTACAAAAGAGGTGCTAGGTATATGACCCTTACTTGGAACAATTCACCAAGTTGGGCTAGTTCTCATGCCGACGAAAAAGATCCAAAATATACAGGACACAAAGGATTAAACGCTTTTGGAAAAGAGGTTATTAAACGCATGAATAAACTAGGTATTATTGTTGACATTTCGCATGTAGGTGAAGCCACTTTTTGGGATGCGATTAAAACAACTACCAAGCCTGTAATTGCTTCCCATAGCGACGCTTATGCAATTAATCCAGTTTCAAGAAATTTAAAAGACGATCAAATTAAAGCAGTTGGAAAAAACGGGGGTGTAATTCATTTAAATTTTTATTCTGCTTTTGTAGATAGTACTTATGCAAAAAAGGCTGCCGCTTTTTACAAATTACATAGCAAAGAATCCGACTCATTAGTGGCTACTGGATTAAACAAGGCATACGCACTTGAAATGATCGCTAATAAATATAAAAAGGAATCGGATGCCATTAAACCAGATATTGAAGTTTTAATGCATCACTTTGATCATATCGTAAAATTAATTGGCATTGACCATGTAGGTTTAGGATCCGACTTTGATGGTATTGATTCGGCACCACTTCAATTAAAAACAGTATTGGATTATCCTGAATTTACTAAAGCATTAATTAAGCGTGGTTACAAGGATGCCGATATTGCAAAGGTATTAGGGGGGAATTTTTTACGCGTATATCGTATAAATAATCCTAATTAATTAAAACGATAATAGTTTTTGCATGGTTTCATGCAGCCTACTATTTGCTAGATATTGTTTTTCTAAAACCAAATTAAATGGAATTGGTGTATCTAAAGAAGCGCAACGCATAATGGGTGCATCTAATTTTGTAAAACAGTGCTCTGCAATCCATGCACTAATTTCACCACCAATACCGCCTGTTAAATTGTCTTCATGTAAAATTAAAACCTTACCTGTAGTTTCAACCGCTTGCTCAATTGCTTCGTAATCTAATGGTGCCAAGCTTCTTAAGTCCAATATGGTTAAAGACAAGTCCCTATTTTCTGTTTGGTATTGATTTGCCCAATGCACACCCATGCCATAAGTAATAATAGTAGCATCGGTTCCCTTACTTATAAAATTAGCTTTGCCAATGGGTACTTGATAATATGCCTCAGGCACTTCGCCCTCAACACTTCGATACATTGCTTTATGTTCAAAATATAAAACAGGATTTGGGTCTGCAAGCGCAGCAATCATTAAACCTTTTGCATCGGCTGGGCTTGAAGGATACACCACTTTTAATCCAGGAACATGCGTAAACCAAGCCTCATTGGACTGCGAATGAAAAGGACCTGCACCAACGCCAGCACCAGTTGGCATGCGAACTACAACATCTGCATTTTGCCCCCACCTATAATGAATTTTTGCAAGGTTGTTTACAATTTGATTAAACCCAACGGATACAAAATCCGCAAACTGCATTTCCATAACAGACTTGATACCCTCTAAACTTAAACCTAATGATGCGCCAACAATAGCACTTTCACATATTGGAGTGTTACGTATTCTATGTTTGCCAAATTCATTTACAAATCCTTCTGTTAATTTAAATGCACCACCATACTCCGCTATATCCTGACCCATTATAATCATTTCGGGATAACATCTCATTGCTAAACGAAGTGCGTCACTTATAGATTCAATAAATCGTTTTTTAACTACTACGGGCTGGAATAAATCTTCTAAGTTTTCAATTTCATTTTCCGGAATGGGCGCATAAACATCCTGCACTTCATTTTCAATTGTAGGAGTAAATAAAGTGGAATCCATTACTTGTGCTAAGTCATGTTCTATTTGTTCTTTTATACTTGCTCTAATATTTTCAATTTCCGTTGGTTGTAAAATTCCTTTCAACAATAAGTAGTCTTCATAGTTTCTTATTGGATCCTTTTGCGCCCATAATTCAAATAATTCATTTGGAACATATTTAACACCGCTAGCTTCTTCATGACCACGCATTCTAAAGGTATCACACTCTATTAAATAAGGTTTCTGATTTTTGATACAGTATTCCCTAACCCCTTTAATGGTGTTATACACTTCCAAAATATTATTGCCGTCTATACGAACACCTTCCATGCCATATCCTTTTGCACGATCAATTAAATTCGAACATGCATACTGTTCATTGGTGGGTGTACTTAATCCGTAACCATTGTTTTCAATTATAAAAATGACTGGTAAATTCCAAACGGCTGCAACATTTAATGCTTCATGAAAATCTCCTTCACTAGTACCACCGTCCCCTGTAAAAGCCAATGCAGCCTTTTGTTCCTTGCGTTGTTGATAGGCAAGTGCTACTCCATCGGCAATAGCAAGTTGTGGACCTAAATGTGAAATCATTCCACAAACAAAATGTGATTTGGAACCAAAATGAAAACTTCTTTCTCTGGCTTTACTATACCCAGTAATATCGCCTTGCCATTGTTTAAATAACTCAGTTAATGGCATTTCACGCGTTGTAAAAACGCCTAAATTTCGGTGCAGTGGCATTATCCACTCATTGCTTTCCATGGCAAGCGTAGCTCCCACCGAAATAGCTTCTTGACCAATGCCGCTAAACCATTTACTAATTTTTCCTTGCCTAAGCAATAAAAGCATTTTCTCCTCTATCATTCTTGGAAATAACAAGGAACGATAAAAATGAATTAATGTTTGATTGTCTAAATTGCCAGGCTGAAAGTTCATTTAATTAGTCTCTAGAATTTAACTTACTTAATAACTTAAGTATTTCTAAGTACAGCCATACTAAGGTTACAAGTAAGCCAAATGCACCATACCATTCCATAAATTTAGGCGCGCCCATTTCTGCTGCTTGCTCAATGGCATCAAAGTCAAGTAATAAATTAAAAGCAGCTATACCAACTATAAATAAACTTATACCAATACTTAATGGTGAACTATCAAAAGCAAATCCCATGTTTACACCAAATAAACTTAATACCCACACAATTAAATAAAATAAACCAATGCCCATGGTTGCAGACATCACAATTGATCTTAATCTGTTGGTTACGTTTATAATTCTAAAATTGTATAATAAAAACATAGCAAGTGCTACACCCATTGTAAGTCCAACCGCATGTAAAATAATATTTGGATATTTTGTAGCAAACATTGCATTAAACATGGCACTAATTCCGCCAATAAATAAGCCTTCTAAAATAGCGTATGCCGGCGCAATATAGGCAGCTAAATTTGGCTTAAACATCATAACAATGGCTAATACAAATCCGCCAATAGCGCCACCTAGCATAAGCATGGTAGCAGTGGCTTGAGTTTCAGGTTTGTAAATACTCCAAATGTACATGGCCGAACCCATTACCATTAATAATAAAAAGCCAAATTTGTTAATAGTTCCACGAATAGACATTACGCCAAACGCATTGGATGTTTCATTTAAACTTTTGTCAAAAATTTTTTCGGTTAGGGTTGGATTTCCAGTATTAAATGTTCCCATAAAATTGTGTTTTATTTCTAGTATAAATATACAGTATTCTTTGATTATTTGGTTGCAAACAAAATGTTAACATCACTCCGTTTTCAAAAAAGGATACTGCGTTAGTTTTCTAAAATGGTACTTAGGATTTTGCTTTAACAAACCAATCATATTAGCTAGTTTAGCAGAGTCCTCACTAGCTCTAAACATATGGTCATGCATTAAAATAACTAAGTGATTTTTTGACATTGTTTGATTGTGCTCAAAAAGTGTATCCACTAGATCTGCCATGTTTTGTGCAGATTGGATTGGTCTTCCCTTTTTATTAAAATGCCATTCTAAATCCCAGCCAATTATATTAAAACCGGCACTATCTAATTTTTGAACTAAGGGCCTCACAAGGCCACTTGCTCTTTTTGCTTGCAAAGTATTCCATGCATTATTACCAGGCAATCGTGAAATATTATTTTTTATTTGCAAAGAACGCTGTGCTTTCATAAAATCATCAAAAGCCATATTGGGATGATGATAAAAATATTTATACAAACTATTGGCATGGGTATAACTGTGATTGCCAATGTCAAATAAGGACTCATTTTGGGATATTCTGGTATACTGAAGCTTAGCACTGTTAGTTTTTGACTGGTGCAATCCCACTTCAAAAAATGTAGCATTTACCTTTTGATTCAAACATATGTCAACACAATTAGAGGTTCCAGCCATGGGCCCATCATCAAAACTCAGATAAATATACTTGAAATCATTGTCTATTACTCCCTGATTTGACTTGGGAACGATTGCAGAAGAAGTGTTATTTGGAAGTAAAATATGAGCCAGAATATAGAAAATTGGGGCGATGATCATGTTGCCTTAAGTTAGTCGGCAAAGTTACTCAAGAAAATATAAAAAAAACAATAAAAAATAAGCATTTAGGCGCATGTCTATGTACCTTTGAGCACAAATTACAGCTATATGCCAAATGAAGTTATTTTACAAGATGTAGTAATAAAATTTGCAGGTGATAGTGGAGACGGAATGCAATTAACCGGTCAACAGTTCACAAACAATACCGCCATCTTAGGAATTGATCTAGCTACTTTCCCGGATTTTCCAGCAGAAATTAGAGCTCCTATTGGAACCCTACCTGGTGTGAGTGGTTTCCAAGTTCACTTTAGTTCTGACAAAGTATACACGCCTGGTGATGCTTGTGATGTGTTAGTTGCTATGAATGCTGCTGCATTAAAAGTAAATTTAAAGGGATTAAAAAAAGGCGGAAAAATTATCGCAAACACCGATGGTTTTGATGTTAAAAATTTACGTTTAGCAAATTATCCTGACGGCGTAAACCCATTAGAGGATAACAGTTTGGACGGATATGAGTTAACAAAAATTGATGTTACTAAATTAACTCGTGAAGCATTAAAAGATTTTCCAGAATTAGGAAATAAAGAAAGAGACCGTGCAAAAAATATGTTTGTCTTAGGTGTAATTTATTGGATTTACAACAGAGACTTAGATACTACAATTAGTTTCTTAAAAGAAAAATTTGGAAAAAAGGAATCTATATTAAACAGTAATATCGCAGTTTTAAAAGCAGGTTATTTTTATGGCGAAACAGCTGAATTATTTAATGCAGCAAGATTCAAAGTAGAGAAATCTAAAATGGACCCAGGTACTTATCGTAGTATTATGGGTAACCAAGCTTTATCTATGGGATTAATAGCGGCTTCGCAAAAAGCAAAGCTCCCTTTATTCTTAGGATCATACCCAATTACACCAGCTACTGATATTTTACATGAATTAAGTAAGTATAAAAACTTTGGTGTAAGAACATTTCAAGCCGAGGATGAAATTGCTGGTATTGCTTCTGCAATTGGTGCAAGCTATGGTGGTCAAATTGGTTTAACAACTACTTCAGGACCAGGTATGGCATTAAAAACCGAAGCAATGGGCCTTGCTATGATGTTAGAATTGCCACTTTTAATTATTAATATTCAAAGAGGTGGTCCGTCTACAGGTTTACCTACTAAAACCGAGCAAAGTGACTTATTACAAGCCTACTATGGTCGTAATGGAGAGGCGCCAATTCCTATTTTAGCAACTTCTACACCTAGTGATTGTTTTGAAATGGCTTTTGAAGCAGTTCGTATTGCATTACAACATATGACTCCAGTTATTTTGTTAAGTGATGGATACATTGCAAATGGTGCTGAGCCTTGGAAATTTCCAAAAGCTGCAGACTTACCAGAAATTGAAGTAACATTTAAAACAAAGTTAGACGAAGGCGAACTTAAATACAAACCTTACACAAGAAACGAAAAATTAGCACGTCCTTGGGCAGTACCTGGTACACCTGGCCTAGAACATCGTATTGGTGGTTTGGAAAAACAACATGAAACTGGTAACGTGAATTACGAAGCAGAGAACCACCAGTTCATGATTAAAATGAGAGAAGCTAAAGTAGATAAAATTGCAGACTATATTCCAAAACAAACCATTGACAGTGGTGCTGAAAAAGGAAAAGTATTGGTATTAGGATGGGGATCTACTTATGGTACTATTAAAGGAACTGTAATGGACTTACAAGCACAAGGAAAAGCGGTAAGCCATGCACACATTAAGTATATGCGTCCTTTCCCTAGTAACTTAGGAGATATTTTAAAGAATTTTGAAACGGTATTAATTCCAGAAATTAATAATGGCCAATTAATAAAAATAATCCGTGATCAATATTTTGTGGATGCAAAAGGATATAATAAAATGATGGGTATTCCTATTACTAAACAAGAATTGACCGACGCGATTCTTCAATACTTATAGGGCATACTTCACATTTAGCGATAAAAAAAGGGTTCCAATTTGGAGCCCTTTTTTTTATACATCCATTTACTTAGCTGTTTTAGCTTTATTATTTTTATCAAAGTATTTACAAAATAATTGTAGCCCACAGTTTTCACATTTTGGACTTCTTGCTAAACAAGTATAACGTCCATGTAAAATTAACCAGTGATGCGCAGTGTGCACTAATTGTGTTGGAATGTTTTTAATTAAATCTTTTTCTACCGCTAATGGAGTAGTAGCGGTCATTGGCACTAAACCTAAACGTTTGCTTACCCTATTCACATGCGTATCTACTGCCATATTGGGTTGGTTATCCCAAACACTGGTAATTACATTGGCAGTTTTACGACCAACGCCAGGAAGCAATACTAATTCCTCAATGGTCATAGGCACTTCCCCATTAAAATCATTTACAAGCAAAGTACTCATCCCAATTAAATGTTTGGTTTTGTTATTAGGATAGGAAATACTTTTAATAAGAGGGAATAAATCATCAAAACTAGCCTTAGCCATTTTTTGAGGCGTTGGGTATTTTTTAAAAATACCAGGTGTGGTAAGGTTTACACGCTTATCGGTACACTGTGCAGATAATATAACAGCAACCAGTAGTTCAAAAGGATTGTTATAAGATAATTCGGTTTCTGCAACAGGCATGTGTGTTTGGAAATATTCCAAAACATTTACATAGCGCTCTTTTTTTGTCATTTTTTATCGGTAGCAGTTGCTGGTGTGGTTACGGTGTCTTGAAACAAATAAACCTCCTCCCCTTCACGTTTTAATAAATACCTTTCACGCGCATATTTTTCAATGGCAGTAGGATTGTTCTGTAAATTATTGAGTTGCTTTTTTGTAGCTTCTATTTCGTCGTTGTAATATTTTTTTGCGTTTTCCACTTTGTTTAATTCCGCGGCACGCTCTCTTTGTTGGAAATAATCTCGTTGATCAAAAAACAACATCCATATTACAAACCCAACCGAAACTAAAAAATAGCGGTTTATAAGAATGGGGAGTATTTTTTTAAGGACTTGCATATTAAATGATTATCGTAAAATTAAGCTAGTTCTAATAATACACAAAAAAAGAATGAGCCCTTTAGAGGCTCATTCAAATGTTTTAGCAAAAACGTAAGTAAATTACTTGACGCCTTTTTTTATTTATTGCCAAACTTTAATTTTCCTTTTGTAGGGAAAACGCCAGTCTCAGCCAATTGCTCTTCAATACGAATTAATTGGTTGTATTTAGCCATACGATCGGTTCTGGAAGCAGAACCAGTTTTGATTTGACCACAGTTTAATGCTACTGCTAAGTCCGCAATAGTAGTATCTTCGGTTTCACCAGAACGATGTGACATAATAGTATTGTAACCATTATGTTGTGCTAAACTTACCGCGTTAATTGTTTCAGTTAAAGTGCCAATTTGGTTTACTTTTACTAATAAGCCATTTGCAATTTTCTTATCAATACCTGTTTGTAAACGCTCTACATTGGTTACAAATAAATCATCTCCCACTAATTGACATTTAGCACCAATCGTGTCAGTCAAGTTTTTCCAACCAGCCCAATCATCCTCTGCCATACCATCCTCAATGGAAACGATAGGATATTTCTTAACCCATGATTCCCAATACTTCACCAATTGATCTGAACTCATTTCTTTACCAGAGCTCTTATGGAAAACATATTTCTTTTTCTTAGCATTCCATAATTCACTATTTGCAGCATCCATTGCAATAGCAATTTGAGTGCCCGCTTTATAACCTGCAGCAGTGATTGCTTCTAACACGGTTTCAATAGCTTCTTCGTTGCTTTGAATGTTTGGAGCGAATCCACCTTCATCACCTACGTTGGTGCTATATCCTTTTTTCTTTAAAGTGCTTTTTAACTGATGGAAAATTTCAACACCCCAACGAAGACCTTCGCTAAAGCTTGGAGCGCCAACAGGCATAATCATGAACTCTTGGAAATCTATTTTATTATCAGCGTGCGCACCACCATTTAAAATATTCATCATTGGCATAGGAAGTGTTCTTGCATTTGTCCCACCAATGTAGCGGTATAAAGGAAGGTTTGCTTCTTCAGCAGCAGCCTTTGCTACAGCCATAGAAACTGCTAAAATTGCATTAGCTCCTAATTTTCCTTTGTTTGGAGTACCATCTAAATCAATCATTACTTGGTCAATAGCAGCTTGTGCTGTAATATCAAAACCAATAATGCTATTAGAAATTAAAGTGTTTACATTCTTAACTGCCTTTAAAACACCTTTACCTAAATATTTTTTCTTGTCGTTATCCTTTAATTCAACTGCCTCGTGAATACCAGTACTTGCACCGCTTGGAACCGCTGCACGGCCCAATGCACCTTCGTCTGTTAATACATCTACTTCAACTGTAGGATTTCCGCGGCTATCTAAAATTTGTCTAGCTTTTACTTCAACAATGTAACTCATAGTTTGATTATTAATTTTCTAAAATAGTAGTTCTGTTTGAGCTCGCAATTTACACCCATTTTTTTTAATGGGTAAGCAATTTAAAGATTTCTTCTAAACTTGCTTCCTGCGTTTGTAATGCTTGGATATTCAATCCATTATCCAAAGCAAAACCAAGTATATTTTTCTTCAAAGTCGCCAATTCATTGGTTTTTATAACTAACGCATGTTTGTCAATCTGTTGAAAATGAAGTGTGTCAAAGAATGGTTTTTTAATAAAAGCGGTAATGTCTTCTTCGAAAATTACCTTCACTGCTGGTTGTGCTGGCTTTAATAAATCGGCAATTAAAGTGTCGGCTACTTTTTTTGATTGATGTATTACAATTACACTGGAACAAATAGCAGAGACCTCTTGCAAAATATGTGTTGAAAATAATACAATGGCATCTTTACTTAAACTTTGAATTAAACTGCGAATTTCTATTAACTGATTTGGATCCAACCCCGAAGTTGGCTCGTCTAATAAAATGAGTGCGGGTTTATGAATAATTGCAGCTGCAATTCCAACCCTTTGTTTATATCCTTTGGAGAGGTCGCCAATTTTTTTATGTTGCATGAGGGTTAAACCCGTTTGTACAATTACATCCTGTATGCTAATGCTTGGATTTGAAATTTTATGTACATCGCAAATAAAGTTCAAATATTCCTTCACATACATTTCATCATACAATGGATTTGATTCTGGCAAATACCCAATTAATTTTTTAAACGCAATTGGATTGGCTTGATTAGAAATGCCATTTAAAATTACTTCGCCCGCATCGGGTTGTAGAAAACCTGCAATCATTTTAAGTGTTGTACTCTTGCCAGCGCCATTAGGTCCTAAAAAACCTACAACACTACCTTTCTGAATTGTAAATGATAAATTTGTTACCGCAATTTGCGATTCATATTGCTTTGAAAGCCCAGTTACAATTAATGACATGCCCAAAAATACTTAACTATACTTAAATATCCACCAACTAGTCGCCTATCTCTTTGGAAGAAGTGGGTAAATGAGCATATTCATTGGTGGCAGCATATTTACCAAACAGAAAAAGTCCAATACAAATGGGCGTAAATATGATTAAAATAATAGCCCATTGTAATATTACATTTGATTTTGTCGCAGCAGTCGCAGCAGCAATTTTAGCATTTGCTTCATATACCAAAAAACAAATAATGGCAGGTGCTAATAACATCCATACAAATCCTAATAATTTTTTTAAAGTATTCATGGTTCTTGGTTTTTAATTGAATTAATCCATCACATTTTCATCTATCTTATTGGATAAATAAACAACCCCAATAATTAAACAAACAAAGGCAACACCTATTGGATACCAAAGTCCTGCCAATGCATCTCCTGCAGGCTTTTCTGGTGATTTTGTAAACTCCACAATTAAGGTTCCTAAGAATGGAACCAAGCCACCAAATACGCCATTACCAATATGATACGGAAGTGACATAGAAGTGTATCTTATTTTAGTAGGGAACATTTCAACTAAGAAAGCTGCCACTGGTCCATACACCATTGTAACATACACTATTTGAATAAACACCAACCATATTAAATTCCAGGTAGCAGACTTTCCCATTGTTTTTTCTACCAATACATTTGGTTTTGTTGCATGGTATTTTATTAATGTTGGATTTATTAAATCAATAGCACTGTCTAATTGAAGTTCATTAAATCCAATTAAAGTGTCAGTAATGGTATATTTAAAAACAGAGCCGTCGGTGTACGCTGTATCAATAACTTGTTTTACATACATTTTATGCTTGTCCTTTGCATCTAGTAAAGGGACTTTTGGACCAGCAGCAGTAAGCCCTTTGTCAACTATTTGAGTTCGGTTTTTAGCAGCTGTAATGTCTAAAAACTCCTTATAAATAGGACGATAAGTACATATAGCTAATAACATACCAAGTAACATAATCCATTTACGACCTAGTTTATCACTTAACCATCCAAATAAAACAAAACAAGGTGTTGCCATTAATATAGCAACAAGCATAATATTTCTGGATTGTACAAAATCAATTTTACAAACTGTTTCAATAAAACTTTGGGCATAAAACTGTCCAGTGTACCAAACTACGCCCTGTCCCATTACTGCACCAAATAATGAAAGCAATACCATTTTAAAATTGGCTTTATTGCCAAAACTTTCTTTCAAAGGATTCGCAGATGTTTTTCCCTCAGACTTTAACTTTGTAAACATAGGAGATTCGCTCATTCTCATTCTAATTAAAACCGAAACACCAACTAGAATAATAGAAATCCAAAAAGGATATCTCCATCCACCCCACTCGGCACTAAATTTTTCTACCCCTTGTCCTGAACGAATTAATATAATAACGCCTAATGCTAAAAATAATCCAAGTGTTGCCGTGGTTTGTATCCAAGAAGTCCAAAATCCACGTTGGCCTGCAGGTGCATGCTCCGCAACATAAGTTGCTGCTCCTCCATATTCACCACCCAAAGCCAAACCTTGTAAAAGCCTTAATATTAAAACAATAATAGGCGCAGCCCATCCAATAGTTTTAAAACCAGGAACCAAGCCAATGGCAAAAGTGGAACCTCCCATTATGACTAAAGTCAGTAAAAAAGTATGTTTACGGCCAATTAAATCACCTAGCCTTCCAAATACCAACGCTCCAAAAGGACGTACAATAAAGCCTGCTGCAAATATGGCCAATGTACTTAAAAGTGCTGCTGTGCCTGCTTCTTCGGGGAAAAATTGTTTTGACAAAATGGTTGCCAACATTCCAAAAATATAAAAATCATACCATTCAATTAGGGTGCCCACCGAGGATGCGCCAATCACAAAAGCAATGTTGCTTTGTTTTTTTTCTGAATTCATAGCAATCGTTTTTCCAGTTATCATTCAAGTTAAATATTTATGTTTAAAAAATGTAAATTTGGTATATCTAATTTACAACCACTGCATATGAACTACCCTTATCAAATTAAAAGCCTTGAACAATACCATGCGGCTTATAAAAAAAGTATCGACACCCCCGAATTATTTTGGAATGAAATAGCAGAGACATTTATATGGCAAAAAAAATGGGATAAAACCCTAGATTGGAATTTTAAAGATCCAAAAGTAGAATGGTTTAAAGGAGGGAAATTAAATATAACAGAAAACTGCTTAGACAGACATTTAGAAAAAAACGGAAACACGCCAGCCATTATTTGGGAGCCCAATGATCCCTTGGAACATCACCGCATTATCACATACAAACAACTACATTTAAAAGTTTGTCAATTTGCGCAAGTACTTATTAATAATGGCGTACAAAAAGGAGATCGTGTTTGTGTATACATGGGCATGATTCCCGAATTGGCTATTGCTATACTAGCTTGTGCAAGAATTGGTGCCATTCATAGTGTAATTTTTGGTGGTTTTAGCGCTCAAAGTATTTCAGACCGATTAGAAGATGCCAAAGCAGAATTTATTATTACATGCGACGGAGCATACCGAGGCGCAAAAGACATTCCATTAAAGGCTGTAATTGACGACGCATTAATTGGAAACAAAACTGTTAAAAAAGTAATTGTTTGTACCAGAACTAGAACTGCTGTTTCTATGATCAAAGGACGCGATGTTTGGTGGGAAGACGAAATTAAAAAAGTAGAATCACAAGGACTTGAATTAGTAACAGCTGTAAGCATGGACGCCGAAGATCCTTTGTTTATTTTATATACTTCTGGCTCTACTGGCAAACCTAAAGGCGTGGTGCATAGTACTGCTGGATATATGGTATACACTAACTATACTTTTGTAAATGTTTTTCAATATCAACCCAATGATATATTCTTTTGCACGGCCGATATTGGTTGGATCACTGGCCATAGCTATATTGTTTATGGACCCTTAAGCGCAGGTGGAACTAGTCTTATGTTTGAAGGCATTCCAACTTTTCCTGACGCTGGTCGCTTTTGGGATATCATAGACAAATTCAAAGTAAATATTTTATATACCGCACCAACTGCAATTCGCTCACTTATGGGATTTGGTTTAGGTCCTGTAAAAGATCATGACTTAAGTAGTTTAAAAGTTTTAGGAACAGTAGGTGAACCTATCAACGAAGAAGCATGGCATTGGTATGATGAAAATATTGGAAAGAAAAAATGTCCTATTGTAGACACATGGTGGCAAACCGAAACAGGAGGCGTGATGATTTCAAATATGGCTGGTATCACACCTGGTAAACCAGGGTGGGCAACTTATCCAATGCCTGGTGTTAAAGCTATTTTAGTGGACGATAAGGGCAATGAAATTACAGAAAAGGAAGATGGTTTATACCGTGGTAATTTATGTATCACACAACCATGGCCAGCAACTTTACGCACCACTTATGGCGATCATGAGCGTTGCCGTACCAATTATTTTGCCACTTATGAAAATTTATATTTTACTGGTGACGGTGCATTAAAAAATGAGGATGGACAATTTAGAATCACAGGACGCGTAGATGATGTATTAAATGTAAGTGGACACCGAATTGGAACTGCCGAAGTGGAGAACGCAATAAACATGCATGCAGGTGTGGTAGAAAGCGCAGTAGTTGGCTATCCGCATGATATTAAAGGACAAGGTATTTATGCTTACGTGATATATACTGGATCCCATGGACAAGATACCCATGGTACTGGCGATATGGTAAGAAAAGATATTTTACAAACCGTTACTCGTATCATTGGACCTATTGCAAAGCCCGATAAAATTCAATTTGTTTCAGGTCTTCCAAAAACACGTTCTGGAAAAATAATGCGTCGTATACTGCGCAAAGTTGCCGAGGGTGAAACCAGCAATCTTGGAGACACTTCTACATTACTTGATCCAGGTGTTGTTGATGAAATTGTGAAAGGCATGCTTTAACTTTTTTTTTCAAATTACAATGCAAATGAAAAAATATGCTATAAGCACGTATTTGTGAATAGCGTTAAGAAAAATACTTAAACGTCGTTAATAAAATTTTTCTGTTTGAGCGAAGCGAGTTTAAAATTTTTAGACGGTTAAGCATTTTTTAGCGTCATTCACGGCTTCGTGCGTTAGCATTTTTTTCAGAGCATTTAATTTGAAGAAAATAACTACTGCTGCATTAAGTTTTTAAGCTTACTAGAAATTACAAACAGGATAATGGAGGCAATACCCGCCATGAAAACAAAGAACATGAAAAATTCATGCAGGTTGCTGATTTGATAGCCCGCAAAGGAAGTTATTTTTCCGTTTTCTGGATAAAGTGTACTAAATACACCTGCTAATTTATTGGCAAAGGCATTGGCTGTAAACCATACTGCCATTAACAAAGAGGCAAATTTAACTGGTGCTAATTTATTAAATAAGGAAAGCCCAATGGGTGATAAACAAAGCTCTCCAAAAGTGTGCATCATATACATTCCAATTAACCAAATCATGCTTACTTTAACGCCAGCTCCTACTCCATTTACACCAGTAGCAATCCATAAATAACCTAAAGCAAGTAGCATTAAACCCATGGCCATTTTAAATGGCGATGAAGGTTCTCTCTTTCCTAGCTTCACCCAAATCCATGCCACCAGTGGTGCAAGCGTTACAACAAATATTGAATTTAAGGATTGGAAAAAACTAGAAGGGACTACAAAAAATCCTAAATCACGTTGTGTGTTTTCGGAAGCAAAATAAGTAAGCGATGCACCTGCTTGTTCAAACGCGCTCCAAAAAAAGATTACAAAAAACGAAACGGTAAATAAAACCACTACTTTTTTCTTTTCGATTAAGTCTAATGATTTATCCGTAAAAATAATAAAAGCAATTAATGAAATACACCCAACCAATAGCCATAAAAAATAGCTTACTACTTTAATGTCAACATATACCATTGCAATGGTTAACAGACTTAATAAAAATAAAAATCCAACCATCACTGGTATCTTTTGAAAAAATGCAGGTGCCCCTTTAGGCACATTACCAATAGCTTCTCCACTTGGATTTATCAAATACTTTTTTTGAAAAATTAATTGTGTAATCACACTTAAAATCATAGCTACACCGCCAGCAAAAAATGCCCATTTAAAATCTCCAGAATTACCCGTATCGCCAAAAAAACCACAAACAAATGGCCCAATGGCACCCCCCGTATTTATACCCATATAAAAAATAGTATAGGCTGCGTCAATTTTAGAATCGCCTTTGGTATATAGCTGTCCTACCATGCTAGATATATTGGGTTTAAAAAAACCATTTCCCGCAATCATACATCCCAGCCCAACGTAAAATAAAGGCATGGCTATTGCCGCATTTTCGTAAAAATGACCGCAAAAAAACAATACAAATTCTCCAATGGCCATAACTAGCCCTCCAACTATAATGGATTTGTTATTGCCCCAATATCTATCTGCAATATAGCCTCCCAATAAAGGTGTTAAATAAACCAGTCCGGTATAGCTACCGTATACTTGTGAAGCAAACACTTTATCAAATAATAATGCTTTGGTTAAAAACAAAACCAAAATAGCACGCATTCCATAATAGTTAAATCGCTCCCACATTTCCGTTGCAAACAATACATATAACCCTTTTGGATGCTTTTGAGTTGTTGTTGACATACTTGATCTTTATTTAATTGACTCAAATTAATAAAATACCTGCAATAATTTTTACTTTCGTGCAGCAAACATGAACATATGAATATTTTAATTATTGGCAGTGGCGGAAGAGAGCATGCCTTAGCATGGAAAATAGCACAATCGCATCATTGTGATGCCCTTTTCATAGCACCCGGAAACCCAGGTACAGCAAGCATTGGAACCAATTTAGCTATTCAAATTAACGACTTTGCAAGTTTAAAGAACAAAGTATTAGAAAATGCAATTGACATGATTGTGGTTGGCCCAGAGGATCCACTTGTAAATGGTATTTATGATTATTTTGCAAACAATGAGCAAACAAAACATGTAAATGTGATTGGTCCATCTGCCCAAGCTGCACAATTAGAGGGAAGTAAAGCATATAGCAAACACTTTATGCAAAGACATCATATTCCAACTGCCAGTTATGCAGAGTTCACTATATCAAATTATCAGGAAGGAGTTGAATATATTAAAGCACATGCTTTACCAATTGTATTAAAAGCCGATGGATTAGCTGCTGGAAAAGGCGTGATTATTGCCTTTACACATCAGGAGGCGCTTACCAGTTTTGAGGAAATGATCCAAAACAAGCAATTTGGTGAGGCTAGTGCTAAAGTGGTAATTGAACAGTTTTTACAAGGTATTGAAGTAAGTGTTTTTGCTTTAACCGACGGTGTTTCCTATCAAATTATTGGCCATGCTAAAGACTATAAACGCATAGGGGAAGGGGATACAGGGCTAAATACAGGTGGGATGGGCTGTGTAAGTCCGGTCCCATTTATGGACCAGGTTTTTATGCAAAAGGTAGAAGATCGTATTATAAAACCTACCATTCATGGAATACAGTCTGAAAACCTAGTGTATAAAGGATTTGTATTTTTTGGATTGATGAATTGTGGCGGAGAACCTTATGTTATAGAATACAATTGTCGTTTAGGGGATCCCGAAACCGAGGTAATACTACCCCGATTACAAACCGACTTAGTAAGCTTACTTGCAGCTACCGACAATGGCACTTTAGCCGACGTAAATATTGAATACCAAGACGCATTTTTTGCAACAGTAATGGCAGTGAGTGGCGGTTACCCAGGAGACTATAAAAAAGGTTTCCCAATTCATGGATTAAACCAAGCAGCAACTATTCCAGATGCCCTTGTATTTCAAGCTGGTACTGGGTTTAAGGAAAATGAGATTGTTACAAATGGGGGCCGAGTATTAACAACCACAGCACAAGGAACAAGCCTTCAAAATGCAGTAAATACCGCTCAAAAAGCACTCGCAAATATCCAATTTGAGGGAATGTATTTTAGAAAAGATATTGGTTACGAATTTAAGTAAGCGTGCTGATCAAAATTTATTCTGCTTCTTTTGTTAAAAAGCTTTGTAGTTCAAGTATTTTAAGTGAATTTTGCTACATTGAATTAGAACTATAAAAACTTGGAAGCATAATGGGATTATTTAATTTTTTTACCCAAGAAATTGCAATGGACTTGGGTACTGCAAACACCTTAATTATTCACAACGACGAAGTTGTAGTTAATGAGCCTTCAATTATTGCCTTAAACAGGAATAATATGAAAGAAGTTTTAGGCGTGGGCAAGAAGGCATTGTTAATGCACGAAAAAACACACGAAAGTATTAAAACAGTTCGTCCATTAAAGGATGGTGTAATTGCCGACTTTAACGCCGCTGAATTAATGATTCGTGAGTTGATGAAAATGATTTATCCTAAGAAACCATTATTTCCACCAAGTTGGAGAATGGTAATTTGTATTCCTTCTTCCATAACCGAGGTAGAAAAAAGAGCAGTGCGTGATAGTGCCGAGCAAGCAGGTGCAAAAGAAGTTTATATGATTCACGAACCAATGGCCGCAGCGTTAGGTATTGGCATTGATGTTGAAGAGCCTGTTGGAAATATGATTATTGATATTGGTGGTGGTACTACAGGTATTACTGTAATTGCATTAGCAGGTATTGTTTGCGATCAAAGTATTCGTATAGCAGGTGATGAATTCACTGCAGATATTATGGAAGCTTTAAGACGTTACCATAGTTTATTAATTGGTGAGCGTACTGCTGAGCAAATTAAAATACATGTTGGTGCTGCTTTAAAAGATTTAGACAACCCACCAGATGATATGCCAGTAAATGGTAGAGACTTGGTGACAGGTATTCCTAAACAAATTATGGTATCTTATCAGGAAGTTGCAGAAGCCTTAGATAAAAGTATTTTTAAAATTGAGGAAGCTATTTTAAAGGCATTGGAAACAACTCCTCCAGAACTAGCTGCAGATATTTACCGTCGTGGATTATACATTACTGGAGGTGGTTCACTATTAAGAGGTCTTGATAAAAGATTAAGTGCTAAAATTAAATTACCAGTACATGTTGCAGAGGATCCATTAAAGAGCGTTGTGCGTGGTACTGGTATTGCGTTGAAAAACTATCAACGTTTTCCTTTCATCATGAGATAATAAAAGTTCCTACGCTTGAAGAATATCATTGGGTTCATTAGACAAAATTTTACTTTTTTTAGTTTTCTGATACTTCAAATTGTGTCATTAGTAATGTTGTCTTCGTATAGCAAGACACATGAAGCTTTTTTTGGAACATTTACAAATCAAGTAACCGGCAACATAAACAGGTACTATAATAATTGGGCATACTTTTTTAATTTAAAAGAAACCAATGCGAAATTAATTGCAGAAAATGCGTCACTTAGAAATCAATTGGCACAAGATTTTGTTGCCATGGATACTAGTAAAAAACTAGGAACCTTAGTTTTAAGAAAAGACAGCCTCGAGAAAATTAGAAAGTTTTATTACTACCCTGCTAAAGTGGTTGGCAATACTTTTACACTTCAAAAAAATTATATCTGGGTAGAGCGTGGCGCTAAACAAGGGGTGATTAAGGATATGGCTGCCATTAGTCCAGACGGAAGCATAGTGGGCGTTGTTGTGGAGGTAAATGACAACTATAGTAAAATAATGAGCTTACTTCACCGCAATAGTAAAGTAAGTGCAATGCTTAAACGAGATAAAGTAGCTGGTAGCATTGAGTGGGATGGATCAGACCCAAATGTGCTTGTCTTAAAAAATATTTCTAAAAGTGCAGCACCTAAAATTGGGGATACCGTTTTAACAAGTCCCTACTCTTCCAACTTCCCAGCACAATTACTGGTTGGTAAAGTAATTAGTATTATAAAGGATCCTTCCAGCAACTTTTTAACTTTAAATGTAAAAGCAGCTACTAACTTTTTTAATTTAGAATACATTTACTTGGTAGAGAATAAAAGAATGCTGGAACAAAAACAATTAGAAAAACCCGAGGCAAACAATGAATAATATTTTAAAAAATAGTGTTCGATTTGTTTTGTTCTTGCTGATACAAATTATCATCTTGAACGAAGTGCCTCCATTGCATCAATTCATTACACCCTATTTATACTTTACATTTTTATTATGGCTTCCTTTTGGAACTAGTAGGTTAAGCTTAACTGTTGTTGGATTTTTATTGGGCTATTGTTTAGATGTTTTCACAAACACCCCGGGGCTTCACGCTGCAGCTGCAACACTTATTGGATATGTAAGGCCATCTATTTTAAATTTATTATTAGCACAAGAAACATCGGAGGAAGTAAACAAAGAGCCAAGTGTAGGAAGTATGGGTTGGGGTCCATTTTTAATATACATAACCCTACTCACTTTTATACATCATTTTTATTTAGTGTTATTAGAGTGGTTACAATTTGGCAATTTTACTTACTTCTTAGGCAAAGTAATTGCAACCACCTTAATGAGTGTATTGCTTATTTTTTTAGTAGAACTTATAATGAACCGCCGCAAACTAAAAAGATAAATCATGGCACTTTATAATTCTAATCGAGGTGGTATTATTCAAATTATCATTGGTTTTGTTTTTGTAATCATTATTGGACAACTTATCAGCTTGCAAATTTTTTCGAATAAGTATAAATTGGCAGCAGACAATAATGCAATTTTTAGAAAAATAATTTACCCCGACCGTGGCATTATTTATGATCGTAAAAAACGGGCCTTACTCGAAAACACAATTAGCTATGACTTAGTAGTCATTCCTAATGAAGCCAAAGGAGTTGATACCGCAGCAATGTGTTCTATTTTAAAAATTAGCAAAGAAGAGTTCAATAAAAGAATGATTGAGGTAATAGTGAAAAACTCAAGAGTAAAAGCTGGAATTTTTGAACCCTTTCTTTCACCCGAGCTTTATGCGCAAATCACAGAAAATTTATACAGGTTTCCTGGTTTTTCATTATCAGAAAGATCTATTCGAAGTTACCCCTATAATACTGCTGCGCATGTGCTTGGATATGTAGCCGAAGTGGATGTAAACTTTTTACAAAAACATGAGGATGACGGATACGAGATGGGCGATTATGCTGGTATGACAGGTCTTGAAAAGCAATATGAAAATGTATTAATGGGGCAAAGAGGCGTGAAACGTTATTTAAGAGACAATAAAGGAAAAATTCAAGGTGCATTTGAAAAAGGACAGTTTGATACTTTGGCTGTTGCAGGTAGAAATTTATTTACTAGCATGGATGTAGAAGTACAACAATTAGCTGAAAAACTATTACAACATAAAATTGGAAGTGCGGTTGTGATTAATCCAAAAACAGGTGGAGTGATTGCAATGGCGTCTAGCCCTGGATACAATCCTAATTTGTTAACTGGTAATCAAAGAAGAAGAACCATTGGAAGTTTATTAACCGATACGGCAAGGCCTATTTACAATCGTGCCATTAAAGGTCAATACCCACCTGGATCTACCTTTAAACCAATGGGAGCACTTATTGCGCTGGACGAAGGGCTTATTGCACCTAGCTTTGGCTACAATTGTTTTGGACTATACTCTGCATGTGGCGATCCCAGAAAATGTGAGCACCATAATGCTGGTCATGCTGCTAATCTACAACTAGCTTTAGCCAATTCTTGTAACTCTTATTTTTTACAAGTATTTAGAATGGCTATTGATAATCCTAAATATCATAATGCAAAACAAGGTTATTTAAAATGGAAGGAATATGTAAATAGTTTTGGATTAGGTAGAAAATTAGGAATTGATTTACCTAGTGAAAACAAAGCAAGTATTCCAGATACTGCACAATACAATAAGGACTTTGGCAATCCAAAATATTGGAATAGTTGTTATATGCTTACACTTGGAATTGGTCAGGACAGAATGACTGCTACTCCTTTACAATTAGCAAATGCAATGGCCTTAATTGCCAATGAAGGATATTATTATACGCCTCATTTTGTGGATAGCATTGAGGACGAAGATGAAGATGATAAAGCAATATTATCAAAGTTCAGAACCAAACAAGAAGTCACTAAAATCTCAAGTGATATTTTTAAAATTATTAAAGAAGGCATGCACGACGTAACTGTTTATGGAACAGCTGCTGGTATTAAAGTCCCAGGACACGAATATTGTGCAAAAACAGGAACGGCACAAAATCCACATGGAAAAAATCACTCATTATTTGTTTGTTTTGCCCCTAAGGACAATCCAAGAGTAGCGGTTGCTGTGGTAGTTGAAAACGCAGGTTTTGGAGCTACTTGGGCAGGACCTATTGGCGGCTTACTTATGGAAAAATATTTAAACGACACCCTTACTTCAGAAAGTAAAATAAAATCCGATTACTTAGCTGGTGTAGATTTAATGCCACAATCCATTAAAGATTGGTACATAAGAAATAACAAAACCGAAAGATTAGCTCCAATTGAATATAATAACGATGAGCTTAGCGATGTTTGGGACATGGAAATGGTTTCAGAAAATGCGCCTTTACCAAGCAAGAAAGTGGATACCATTAAAAAAACAATTGATAGTGGCGCAAACAAAACAAATATGCCTTTACCAGCTACCCCCGCTCCTGTTATAAAAAAAGATAGTGCCGCACTTTTAAATAAGAAGAAAAAGAATCCAACTACAAAAAATGTCAAACACACCAAATCAAAATAACTTTTCTAAAGGAACTGATTTAGCTGTTATCATCCTGTACTTTGCAATGGTAGCTATTGGGATATTATGCATTTTTATGGTGGAGTTTAATCCAAATAGCAATTGGAGCAACTCGTTAATAGCAGGAAAAAATAGTTATAGCAAGCAAATATACTTTGCCATTTTTTGTGGATTTGTTGGCATTTTTATTTTACTTATGGATAGTAAAGTATTTACGGCACTCGCTAACATTTCCTATGGAGTAGGAATTGCATTAATGCTTGCCACTTTTGTATTGGGTAAAAACATTAATGGCTCAAAAAGTTGGATTCCTATAGCAGGTGGGTTTAATTTACAACCCGCCGAATTATGTAAAATTTTTACAGCACTTATTTTAGCAAAGTTTATATCCAAACCCGAAACAGACTTTACAAAACTCAAGTCACACCTAATTGCTGGCGCCATGATAGCGTTGCCTGCAGTACTATCCATCATGCAACACGAAATGGGACTAGCATTGGTTTATAGCGCCTTTTTGTTTGCCATGTACCGTGAAGGTTTGCCTCCAGCAATCTTAATAGTAGCATTATCGTTTGCTATACTTGTAATTGCTACTTTATTATTAGAGCCAGTAATACTTGCCATTATTTTAACCGTAATTGCTGCTTTAATTATTTTAAGTATGATTAAAAGGTTTAAACGAAACCGAAATACTATTTTGCTAGTGGTTGGAATTTGGGCCATCTGTTTTGGTACCATTCGATATGTGGTTCCCTATATTTTTAATAACGTTTTTGAATGTTATCAGAGTACACGTATTTATAGCATGATAGGAAAAGAGTATGATTGTAGTCAAAATAACAAATCGGTTTCAGCTTCAGGAAAACAACATGGAAAAAAACCAGATGACTACAATGTGAAGCAAAGTAAAATTGCCATTGGTTCTGGTGGATTTTGGGGTAGAGGTTTTTTAAAAGGTACCCAAACCAGGGGAAAATATGTACCAGAACAAAATACCGATTTTATTTTTACTTCCCTTGGAGAAGCATTTGGATTTATTGGTACAGCAACATTTTTAGGACTTTACTTATTTTTCTTATTTAGGATTATAAGAATAGCCGAAAGACAAAGAAGTACTTTTTCAAGAGTATACGCTTATAGTGTCGTTGGTATTTTCTTTTTCCATATTGCAGTAAACATAAGCATGACCATAGGATTATTCCCAGTTGTGGGCATACCGCTTCCTTTAATTAGCTACGGAGGTTCTTCCTTATTAACATTTACCGTACTTGTATTTATTTTACTAAGACTAGACGCTGACCGACAAATGGTTTTAAGATAAATTACAACTATGCGAATTTACCCATTATCAGAAGGAAGCTTTACCATTGATCATAGCAAAGTATTTATTCCATTTAATACGGCTACCGAAAATTTACAATCCAGGCCTAAGGGTAGTATTTTAGTAGAGATCCAACCCTTTGTTGTTGTTACTAATAATGATATCATATTATTTGATACTGGGCTTGGCTATTTTAATAATGCTGGAATACTTCAGTTGCATGAAAATTTAATGCGCAATGGAATTGATCCCTCTAGTGTTACAAAAGTTTTTATGAGTCACTTACACAAGGACCATGCGGGCGGCATGAGTTATATTCACCCAACCTATCAGGAACGATTTATTAGTTTCCCATATGCTAAATATTATATTCAAAAAAGAGAATTTGATTTAGCAGTGAGTGGGAAATCGGCTTCCTATTTAGCAGAACAGGCTCAAATTTTAGAGGACTTTAGCGGCGTGGAATGGCTAACAGAAGATGAAGGAACCATTGATAATGTTATTCATTATAAGTTAACTGCAGGTCATAGTTTATACCATCAAGTTGCTTGGATAAAAGAAGAGGATACTATATTTTTCTTTGGAGGCGACGAAGCACCACAATTGCAACAAATGAAATCCAAGTTTGTGGCCAAATATGACATGGATGGCAAAGCCGCAATGGAGTGGCGACAATTATGGTGGGAGCAGGGTGCAATAGAACAATGGACCTTTGCATTTTACCATGACATTCAATACCCCACTTTTCAAGCTACAAAGTTTTAAAACAAACATTCATTAGGAATCAACAGGGATAAGGGTTTCAGGGAAGCTTGTTGTTTTTTGTAGTACCTTTATGCTACAATCATGGCAAGTTCAATCAATAATTACTCAGGACATTTTAGACGCAATGTTTCTGACAAATACATTATCTATAATAGTTTATTTGCAGCGTTACCCTATTCTGGTATTGCAAATGTAGGTGCGTTATTACCCATTATGCTACAAACCTGCGAGGAAGGGTATGCTAAAGGAAAGTCACCTATAGAAATTATTGATTACTTTTTTAAACGTCAAACCGAGGTTGAATCTGAAACAGAAAAAATAGACCACCTATTTAAATATGTTCAATATATGGAAAGACAGGTGGTACTTTTTGATGCCATTGAGGATGCTGCTTTTACAACAGTTAATGATATGGAAGGCGCAGGTAGTATTAAAGCATTAATTAGAGAAGCTTCTTTTAGTGGTAAAACACAGGCCTTAAAAAATAAACTTAAAAACTTTAAAGTACGTATTGTACTTACTGCACATCCTACTCAATTTTATCCATCCAATGTATTAGGAATTATACATGATATGGGCGAAGCCATTGCAAGAAATGATTACAACACCATAAATCATTATATTCAACAACTTGGACTCACTCCTTTTTTCAATAAAAAACAACCCACTCCTACCGACGAAGCATTAAACTTAATGTGGTATTTGGAAAATGTTTTTTATCATTCAATTGGTAATATTTACAGCACTATTGTAAATGAGGTTTTTGACAATCAATTTGAAAACGAAAATCCTTTTATTGAACTAGGCTTTTGGCCAGGTGGCGATCGTGACGGGAATCCATTTGTGAATGCAGCTACCACTATCAAAGTAGCTCAGGCTTTAAGAAGCAGCATTATTGTTTGTTATTATAGAGATGTTCGAAAATTAAAACGAAAACTAACTTTCTCTGGTGTTGATTCCTTGTTAAGTTCATTAGAAGCAAGCTTATACGAAAATGTATTTAGGCCAGACCAAGCTAAGCCTATAACGGTTCAAGAAATTACAGAATGCCTAACCACTATTAGAAAAAAAATTAAAGAAGAATTTCATTCACTTTATTTGTCCAAGCTGGATAGTCTATTAAATAAAGTAAAAATATTTGGCACCCATTTTGCATCCTTAGACATTAGACAAGATAGTCGTATTCACACTGCAGTATTATTAGATATTAATAATACAATAAAAGCAAAAACAGGAACTGGTTGTTTACCCGATAATTATCTTGAGTTAAGCAAAGAGGAAAAAATAGTAAGTTTATCTAAAGTTCAGGATAAAATAAATCCTGCTTTATTTACAGAAACAATAACAAAAGATACCATTGAAAGTATTTATGCCATTCAAGAGGTTCAAGCATTAAATGGAGTACCAGGTTGTCACAGGTATGTTATTAGTAATTGCCAGTCCGAATTAAATGTGATTGAATTGTATGCGCTATTTAGGCTTTGTGGTTGGGATGAAAATTTAACCAATATTGACATTGTACCTTTATTTGAAACCATTGACGACTTAAATGCATCAGCAAATATTATGTCTTACTTATATGCGCATCCTATTTATGCAGCTCACTTAGTAAGTCGTCATATGCAACAACCTATTATGCTTGGCTTTAGCGATGGAACCAAGGATGGCGGCTATTTGCAAGCGAATTGGAGTATTTACAAATCCAAAGAGGTTTTAACCAATGTATCCAGAAAAAATAATATTGTAGTAAAATTCTTTGATGGTCGAGGCGGTCCACCAAGCAGAGGTGGTGGAAAAACGCATCAGTTTTACGCCTCCATGGGAAATCAAGTAGAGAATGAAGAAATTCAATTAACTATTCAAGGGCAAACTATAACTTCTAATTTTGGAACCATTAACTCCTCTCAATATAATTTGGAACAGTTATTAAGTGCAGGTGTGAGTCATGAGTTATTTGCCGATACAAAATTGCAACTTTCACAACAGGACCGTTTAATATTAGAGGAACTAGGTAATATTAGTTACCAATCCTATCAACAATTAAAAGAGCATCCCCTATTCCTTCCATATTTACAAAAATTTAGTCCTTTAAATTATTATAGCAAAAGTAATATCGCTAGTCGACCTGCTAAAAGAGGCGCTGGCAATACCTTAAAGTTTGAGGACTTACGTGCTATTCCTTTTGTAGGAAGTTGGAGCCAATTAAAACAAAATGTACCAGGATTTTTTGGTGTTGGTACTGCATTACAAGTATTAAAAGAAAAAGGTTTATGGAATGAAGTGCAGTCGTTATTTAAAAATATTGGTTTTTTCAAAACACTCATTGATAATAGTATGATGAGTATGGTAAAATCTAGTTTTGCCATCACAAAATATATTGACAACGACCCCGAGTACCGTGAAATTTGGAATATTATTAGAGAAGAATTTAAATTAACTACCCAACTATACCTAGAACTTAGTGGCACAAACAGTTTAATGGAAAACGACACGGTTGCAAAACATTCTATTCTGTTAAGAGACCGCATTGTACTTCCACTGCTCACTTTACAACAATATGCACTTTGTAGGGTGCAAGAACCTACCATTGACCCAACACTTAAAGCTGCTTACGAGAAACTATTAACAAGAACTATGTTTGGTATTATTAATGCAGCAAGAAATTCTGTTTAATTTTTAAACCTAATTGTCATATATACTAAACAGGCGCTTTGGTATCCTTCCACTTCCATAAATGCAAGCAGGCATAAGTTTTAAAAGGCGCCCATGACGTAGCCTTTTTTAGCATTTTAAGTTGGAGTTCTTTTTTAGAAGTATATTTTATTTTATATAATTTAATCATGGCTTGCTGAATACCTAAATCATCCACAGCAAAAACGTTTTCATGACCAAGGCTAAACATTAAAAGCATTTCTACAGTCCACCTGCCAACTCCCTTAATTTGAGTTAATAATGTAATTACTTCTTCGGGTTGCATTTTATAAAGCTGGCCGTCGGTAATTTTTTGATCTAAAAAAAACTGTGCCACATTTTGAACATAAGCAACTTTTGAATTACTCAAACCTATACTTCTTAATACTTGAGGATCGGTTGCCAAAACCTGTGTACAGCTTGGCTCTTTGCCCTCATACAAATCTAAAAAACGATCAAATATAATTTTAGCAACCTTAGTGCTAAGTTGTTGACTTATAATGCTTGCAATAAGCCTTATGGGTGTATTTTTTCTTCGCTTTAATGAATGTGTATCCTCTTTTAACAAGGGCGCCAATTTTAAATCCTTTTTCAAATGTAATTTATAACTCATGGCCACAAATTAGGGAGATTAATTTATTTAACTTAACTTTTGAATATGAAAAAATTAGTTATGAAAAAAAGTTTAACCATTGCATTACTGTTTTTAACTCAAATTTCATTTGCCCAAAATAAGGATACAAAAGCAATACAATCCATTTTAGACCATCAAATAACTTCCTGGAATAAAGGCGACTTAAACGCATTCATGGAAGGCTATTTGCATAGCGATAGTCTTGTATTTATTGGGAAAAATGGCCCTAAGTATGGATACGAAAATACATTAGCCAATTACAAAAAAAATTATCCCGATACCAGTCATATGGGTAAGTTGCTTTTTGAAATTGTTAGTATTAAAGCTTTAAACCCCAACTATTATTTTGTGATTGGAAAATGGAAATTAGCTAGAACAGTGGGTGATTTAAACGGAGTGTATACTTTGCTTTTTAAGAAAACTAAAAATGGATGGAAAATTATTGCAGACCATAGTAGTTAGTAATATGCATGTGGCAGTTGGATTTTAAAGCACTAGTCTAAACTTTGTTTATTATTTGCAGCCGCTTTTAACAATCTATCAAATTGCTCAGGAGTTAAGTCGTTATAAAAATAATAAACAGGGTCTACTTTAATACCTTTTTTGATCACTTCATAGTGACAATGCGGGCCTGTACTCTTACCTGTACTTCCAATATAGCCTATTACCTCTCCTCTTTTTACTTGTTGTCCCACTTTTGCTTTAACACGCGCCATGTGTCCATAAAGTGTTTGATAACCATAGCCATGATTTATTACTACTTTATTGCCATAACCATCGGTACTAAATCCTGCTGCTTGCACTACACCGTCCGCGGTGGCATAGATAGGCGTGCCCGAAGGTGCAGTAAAATCAAGTCCTTGGTGAAAACGAAAATCCTTATATACTGGGTCAATTCTGTAACCAAAACTCCCTCCAATTCTATTTAAATTTTTATTAGAAACAGGCTGAATTGCAGGAATTGCTTTTAATAATTTTTCCTTATTCTTAACCATATTGGTAATTTCCACATAGGAAGTGCCCTGATATGCTACTCTCAAAATTAAATTATTAAGCTGGGCTACCATGTTTTTAATTAAATCCGAATTGGATAAATTTTGAATTAATCTAACTTCCTTTTTTGCCTCCATTTCTTTTACACGGGCACTATCGGGAATGGGATCGGATTCAAAAATGGATCTATAAACATCATTGTCCCTGTTCTCTAATTCTGACATTTGAAGCTCTAATTGCTTCACTCTTTCTTGCAAAACACTATAACTTTCTTGGTAGGATTGGTTTTGTTGTCTAAGCAACTTTTCCTTAGGGGAATCTATGTATTGGAAAATAAGAATTACAATAATGATGCCGGTAACAATAGCTGCAGCAATAAATCCAAATAACTGCAATAGCCTTACCCTAAGCGGCACTTCCACTTTTTCAAATCGCAGGGTATGCGTATTAAAGAAATATTTGATTTTCTTCATTCCTATTGCCTTATTATTAGGTATAAATTCTTAAAAAAAGGGCCTATTTCCTTACCTTTGAGGCTCCTTAAAAAACTTTACAAATATAGCTTTTTAAGGAAGAAATAGCTTAAAATTCCGATCCATGATGACCAGTTCAGAAATTAGACAACAGTTTTTAGATTTTTTTGCATCTAAGGGGCATGCCATTGTTCCATCTGCACCTATTGTTGTAAAAAACGATCCTACCCTTTTATTTACCAATGCGGGTATGAATCAGTTTAAAGATTATTTTTTAGGAAATCAAGTTCCTGCACATGCAAGAATTGCAGATACACAAAAATGTTTAAGAGTGAGTGGTAAACATAACGACTTAGAAGAAGTTGGTGTAGATACTTACCATCATACCATGTTTGAAATGCTGGGCAACTGGAGTTTTGGAAATTATTTTAAACCAGAGGCCATTGAATGGAGCTGGGAACTTTTAACTAAAGTATACAAATTAGATCCTGCAAGATTATATGTTTCTGTTTTTGAAGGAGACCCTGCAGAGCATTTACCACAATCAAGTATTGCGTTAGCTGAATGGAGAAAATGGGTGCCAGATGAAAAAATTATTTACGGAACTAAAAAGGATAATTTCTGGGAAATGGGTGATACCGGTCCTTGTGGCCCATGTAGTGAAATACATGTTGATATGCGTAGTGAAGAAGAAATTGCAAAAATACCTGGTCGTGATTTAGTAAACAAAGATCATCCACAGGTAATTGAAATTTGGAACAATGTATTTATCCAATACAATCGTAAAAAAGACGGAAGCCTTGAAGCACTTCCTGCAAAACACGTGGACACAGGTATGGGCTTTGAACGTTTAGTCCGTGTGATTCAAGGAAAGAAAAGCAACTATGATACCGATGTATTTACTGGCACCATTAATTTAGTTGCACAAATTACTGGTAAAACATATGACTTTAGTGATAGCAAACCAGCTGTTGCATTTAGAGTAATTGCAGATCATATTCGTGCCATTGCATTTACCATTGCAGATGGCCAATTACCTGCAAACACAGGAGCAGGCTATGTTATAAGGCGTATCCTAAGAAGAGCAGTAAGATACTATTACTCTTATTTGGATTACAAACAGCCATTACTTCATCAATTAATGCCATTGCTTGCTAAACAATTTGAAAATGTTTTCCCAGAACTAAATGGTCAATTGGAATTTGTAAGTAAAGTTGTGAAGGAAGAAGAGGAAGGATTTTTAAGGACCTTAGAAAAAGGGTTAAAAAGAATTGATGACATTACCAATACACATAGCAAGGGACAAACCATTGAAGGTAAATTAGTATTTGAATTATTTGATACCTACGGATTCCCTGTGGACTTAACACGTTTAATTGCAAGTGAACATGGGTTAAATGTAGACGAAGATGGCTTTGAAAAGGAAATGCAACAACAAAAAAATCGTAGTAGGGCTGCTACGGCAATTGATACAGGAGATTGGATTCAAGTGACAGAGGATATAGAAACTAAATTCATTGGATATACCGAAACAGCCGCAAATACAAAAATAATAAAGTACCGTAATGTAAAAGCTAAGGGAAAAGAAGCCTACCAATGGGTATTAGCTACTACTCCATTTTATGCGGAGAGCGGTGGTCAAGTGGGTGATAAAGGAATTTTTGAATTCGAGGATGGTACAAAATTGGAAGTAACAGATACCAAAAAAGAAAACAATTTATTTATACATTTTACAGATAGTCTTCCTGCAAGCATTGGAACTTCGGTAAAAGCAAATGTAAACTTGCAGTTAAGAAAAAATACCACTGCACATCACTCTGCAACACACTTGTTACATGCTGCCCTTCGTAATGTTTTAGGTAAGCATGTTGCTCAAAAAGGTAGTTTAGTAAATAACGAACAATTGCGTTTTGACTTTTCACATTTTGCAAAAATGACAGATGCTGAAATAGCTTCAGTAGAAAAAATGGTGAATGAGAAAATTACAGAGAATGTACCTGTTGTAATTAATGAAATGAGTAAGGATGAAGCCATTGCATTAGGCGCCATGGCATTATTTGGAGAAAAATATGGAGACAAAGTACGCGTGGTGATAATGGATCCAAATTATTCAATTGAATTATGTGGTGGAACTCATGTTGGTCATACAGGAGAGATAGGGAACTTTGTCTTAAAAGCAGAATCTTCGGTAGCAGCTGGTGTACGAAGAATTGAGGCGGTAGTGGGTGATGCAGCTAATTTATTTTTAACTGCAGTGAATGAAAAATTACATAAACAAATTGTTCAATTAACTGAAGCATGCGCTACCATTGCTGCTAAATTATCTACCGCATTTACTGCACCTGAGTGGAATGAAAATTCATCAGTGGATGTTTTGAATGATTCCATTGCAACCTTACAAACTACCCAAAAAGAGTTGCATAAAAAATTAGAAAGTCAGGAAGCCCAGTTAGTTAATAGCTTAGTGGAAACTTATACAAGTAAGTTTGTTGACAAAAACGGCATAGCGTTCTTAGGAGCTAAAGTGAATTTAAACAGCGCTGATAATTTGAAAAAATTAGCTCAATTATTAAATGCTACTCAATCAAAAGCAGTGATTGTTTTAGCGAATGAAATTGAAGGAAAGGCGGCTGTTGTATTATCTATTTCTGAATACCTAGTGCAAGAAAAAGGGTGGCAGGCTCCTCAAATTATTAAAGAAAAAATTGCTCCATTTATTAAAGGTGGTGGAGGTGGCCAAAAAACCTTGGCAGCCGCTGGAGGACAGGATGCCACTCAGTTAGATAAGGTAATTGAAACGATTGAATCAATGCTTTAATAAGTGATCTGTCCTATAAATAATTGAAATTCAAGGCCTTGGCTTACGCTGCTGAGGCCTTTTTTATGAAGTCATTTTTTATAAAATTTAACATTTCCGAATAGTTTCGTAGTTGAAATATTTCCTTATTTTTGGTTTACAAATTTATTCGTATTAAACCTATGAACATGAAAAAAATAATATTAGGACTGGGAATATTGGCACTTATTAGTTCCACTGTAAATGCGCAAAAGGAAGTTATTGTTATCAATAAAACTACAAAAAGTAGTAATGACAATCCATTAATTGTAGTAGATGGTAAAATTGAAACCGCTGCAAAAATGGATGACTTTGACCCCAACAATATTCAATCAATAAATGTATTAAAAGGAGAAAGCGCCACTAAAAAATATGGCAAGAAAGGAGAAAAAGGGGTTGTTGAAATTACGCTTAAAAATAAGCTAGCCCCTGAGACGAATGATACAAATTACAAAACAGTAATTGATACCAATATTAATTTATCAATTGTTGTGGATGGAGATAAAATTACCATTAACGGCAAGCCTGCAGACAAAAATGATCCAAGGTTAAAATTGACTGGAAAATCTAAGATGATCAAAGTAGAAAAAGGTAATAAATCTCCTGACAAAGTAATCATTCAAGAATTTTCTGAGGGATCAAATCATAATGAAGGAGATGATTTAAGTTCGGATGATATGAAAGATATGGTATCCCTTACACCACAAGCTAATAAAGCGTTTTTGGGAGTTATCAGTGAAGAAAACGAGAAAGGAGCAAAAATAAATAGCGTAAGCGATGACAGTCCTGCACAAAAAGCAGGATTAAGAAAAGATGATATTATTAGTAAGGTAAACGAAAAAGTTATTGACGGGCCTAAAGCATTATACGAAGCTATTGGCGCCTTTAAACCTGCAGATAAAGTTACCATTACCTATATTAGAGAAGGTAAAACAGCAAACACAAGTGCAGTACTTACAAAAAATAAAGCTAGTAATGCCCCTAAAGCATTTTTATATAAAATGCCAAACGATCAAATGCCAAACAATTTTAGAAGAGGATTTAAATTTGGTCCAGGACAAGATTTTAATTTTGAAATGCCTGAGTTAAATGACCTTGATGCTTTATCAAATAAAATGGATAAAAAACCAAAACTAGGAATAAGTATTGAGGATTTAGAAAATAGCGAAGGTGTAAAAATTAAATCAGTAACTGCAGGTTCTGCTGCCGATAAGGCAGGCTTAAAAGTAAATGATATCATTACACATGTGGATACTAAAAAAGTGGCAGACGTGAGCGATCTTAAATGGGATTATTTACAAGAAGGCCAAGTATTAAAATTTAGCATCCTACGTGGAACTGAGAAAAAAAATATCGAAGTTAAAATCCCTAAAAAACTAAAAACAGCTAATTTATAGCTGTGATTATTCATTTTCAAGTTACAAAATGCCCTCTAACATCCATTGAGGGCATTTTTATTTGTATTTTTGTGCCATGGTAAATAGGGATAAATATGAAGCGGTTATTGGCTTAGAAATTCATGCTCAATTAGCAACTAATAGTAAATTGTTTTGTGGAGACGCAACTAGTTTTGGTGCAGCACCCAATACACATGTTAGTCCTATCACCCTTGGCCATCCTGGCACTTTACCTAAAACAAATAAAATAGCTGTTGAATACGCTATAAAAATGGGGTTGGCATGTAATAGTAAAATTGCTACTGATAACTATTTTGCAAGAAAAAATTACTTCTATCCCGACCTTCCAAAAGGATATCAAATTTCCCAACACACTACTCCAATATGTATTGGCGGGGAAGTCAAAATAAAATCTTCCACAGGAGAAAAAACCATTCAACTTAATCGAATTCATTTAGAGGAAGACGCTGGTAAAAGCATACATGATATTACACCAACCGATACACTTATTGACCTAAACCGTGCAGGTACCCCATTAATTGAAATGGTGACCGAGCCTTGTTTACATAGTGCCGAAGATGCATTTTTATATGTTTCCGAAGTGCGTAAATTAGTTCGATGGTTAGGTGTTTGCGATGGAAATATGGAAGAAGGCAGTTTAAGATGTGATGCAAATATATCGGTGCGATTAAAAGGCGAAACAACATTAGGTACTAAGGTGGAGGTGAAAAATTTAAACTCCATTAGAAATATAAAAAAAGCAATTGAATTCGAAATAGACCGACTTATTGAACTAAAAGAAACTGGCGGTAACATTATTCAACAAACAAGAAGTTTTGACGCCAATAACGATACCACATTTTCAATAAGAGATAAAGAAGATGCCAACGATTATAGGTATTTCCCAGATCCGGACTTAGCTCCTTTTCATTTAACTGAAAGTTATATTGCTGAAATTAAATCCAGCATTCCAGCCCTTCCAGCAGTATTAAAAAATACATGGAAAAGCCAATTTGGATTATCTGAGTATGATATAGACCAACTATGCGAGCAAAAGGAGGAGGCCGATTTTTTTATGGCCTTAACAACTCAGACAAAACATTATAAAGCAGCAGCAAATTGGATATTAGGGCCAATTAGAGAATATTTAAACGA
This sequence comes from Bacteroidota bacterium, assembly GCA_947456625.1. Classification (GTDB taxonomy): domain Bacteria; phylum Bacteroidota; class Bacteroidia; order Chitinophagales; family Chitinophagaceae; genus Sediminibacterium. Next base: position 101,451 of record CANGQJ010000004.1, on the reverse strand, counting down.
GCAACAAATTAGCTATTTGGATTTGCAAAAATCCATTCCACAATTGGTGGAACTATTGGAATTAGTGGCTTCCAATCAATTAAATTTTTCAGTAGCTTCTGGAAAAATATTCAAAGCAATTATGGATAGTGGGGGGTCCCCTATTTCATATGCGCAAGAAAATAATTTACTTCAAACCAATTCTAGTGACGAAATTAACAATTGGATCACACAAGTACTGTCATCTAATCCTGAAAAAGTAGCAGCCTATAAAAAAGGGAAAAAAGGACTAATTGGACTTTTTGTTGGTGAGGTAAAAAAATTAAGTAAAGGGAAAGCCGATCCTAAAGTAACTACCGAGTTACTAGAAGCCGCTTTGTTAAAATAAAAACACCATAAATAAAATACAATGTATTTAAAAAACTTATTTGGAATTGCAGTTGTAATAATTTTTACACTAATAGGCTGTAAAAACGAAAATGGCGAACAGCGTTATAATATTGCTGGAACTATCCAAAATGCTAGTAACCAAAAATTACTTTTACAAGAAGTGCCTTTTGGCGGTAAACCAATTATTACATTGGATTCGGTAACACTGGACCAAAATGGAAAATATAGTTTTGATTTTATAGCTAAGCAGGAAGGATTATATCGAATCGCCACAGAAAAGGATATGGAAATTATCTTTATTAATGACGAAAAAAATATTCAAATTAATGCAGACGCTAAAAGCTATCAATCTTATAGTTCAAAAGGATCAAAAAATAGCGAGTTGCTTATTAACTTTTTAAAGGATTACCGAAAAAAAGACTCTTCCATTTTTGCAACACTATACTCCCTTGATATTTTACAAAAACAAAATGCAAAGGACAGTACTATTTATTTTTTACAAAAACAACGTGTAGAAAAAATTGAAGACTTAAACAAATTTGTTCAAAATGCAATTAACAATAGCAATAGCCCTGCTATGAGTTATTACTTACTTGGTTTAAGTTTAAGGTCTATGGAAACCGCACAGGTATTAGCTATGGCAAAAGCTGCGGCAGAAAAAACAAAAGCAGAATCACTAATTCAGTTTTCAAATATGTTAAGTGCACAGGTTCAAACAAATGCAAAAGCTACAGCAATAGGAATTGGTCAACCTGCTCCAGAAATTGCATTAAACGACCCTACAGGAAAACTAATTACATTAAGTAGCTTAAAGGGTAAATACGTATTAGTAGATTTTTGGGCAAGCTGGTGTGGCCCTTGTAGAGCAGAAAATCCAAATGTAGTGGCGGCTTATGAAAAATATAAAAAGAAAAACTTTACTGTGCTAGGCGTGTCTTTAGACAACGACAAAAACAGTTGGTTAGAAGCTATCAAATCCGATAAATTAAACTGGCAACATATTAGCGATTTAAAAAAATGGGAAAGTACGGTGGTAAGTACCTATCAAATAGAAGGTATTCCATTTAATGTTTTACTTGATCCTAATGGAAATATCATTGCAAAAGAATTAAGAGGCAAAGCCTTACAAGATAGCCTAGCAAGTATTTTACACTAGTGCTAAATAATAATGTTCAAAAATAGCTTTGTTTAAATACAAGGCTATTTTTGTTTTATAAATGTTTTAATTAAGGCTGGTAATAAAATTAAATTTGTTAATGTACTTACAACAAGTGTAAGTGAAGTTAGCCAGCCCAAAGCTTTAGTACCTCCAAATTCACTAAAACAAAATATAACAAACCCTGCCACCAAAACTAAAGAAGTATAAATGATACTAATCCCGGTTTGTTTTATGGTTTGTACTAAAGTAATATTTACATTATAATTTAAACGAGGCAATTCCTGTTTGTAGTTGATCAAAAATCTAATAGTAACGTCTATGGCTATGCCTAAGGCAACACTAAATACAAGCACCGTAGAAGGCTTTAAGGAAACTCCCACCCAGCCCATCATACCAGCCGTAATTAAAAGCGGAACAATATTAGGTATTAAGGAACAAATTAGTATAGGAAAAGACCTAAATAAAAATATCATGCAAATGGCAATGAGTAAAAATGCCCAAAATATAGAATCACTTAACCCTTTTATAATAAAATTACTTCCTTCTAAAAAAGTAACGCTACTGCCGGTGATTTGGATATTATACTTACTACTATCAAATATTGCTTTTGTAGCACTATCCACTCTATTTAAAAAAGCAGGTAACTTTGCACTTCCAATGTCTTTCATATTAACGCTAATCCTAGTAGCGCGTTTATCTACATCTAAAAATTTGCTAAGCAATTGTGTAGGATTGTTCTTTGCCGAAGTATTATCGCTGTTCCCTAATTTTAAATAAGGTGCAAGAAAAGCCATTTCAGTTCCAGATGGTATCGAATAAGAAAGGCTATCTCCATCATAAAATGTTTGTTTAGCAAATTTAATTCCCTCTACCAAACCAATAGGCTTTCCCAGTTCAGGTTGGGCTGCTAAAAAGTCATGCATTTGGGCTAAATGCTCCAATGGATGAATGCTTCTTACCAAACCATTTTTCTTTTTAGTGTCTACAATAATCTCCATTGGCATTACACCACCACCTTCTTTTTCAAACCATTTTAAATCGGTGAATAATTTATCTTTTTTAGGCAAGTCGTCTACAATAAATGCCTCTTTTTTAATTTGAGTTAATCCAATTGCAGAGATCAAAACTAAAACTATAGTAATTCCAAAAACCCATTTGGTATGTACAAAGGTCCAACGCTCAATTTTAACAAGCAGTTGCTCTAATATTTTATTGTCTAAATATTTAACATGATTTGGTTGTGGTGCTTGTAAATAAGTTAGCACTGGGGGTATAAAAAATAAACTAATAAAAAATAAGGCCATAATATTAATTCCAGAAACCCACCCAAACTCCTTTAGTAACGGACTTTTGGTAAATGCAAATACAAAAAAACCAATAGCAGCAGTAATATTGCAAAACAAAGTAACAATTCCCATTCTTCCAACCATATTTACAATAGCTAATTCCTTGTCCTGAGTTTCCTTATATGAAGTGTGGTATTTATTTAGAAAATAAATACAATTTGGTATTCCTATCACTACAATTAATGGCGGTATAAGTGCCGTTAACAAAGTAATTTTTTGACCAAGCAATACCATGCTTCCAAAACTCCATATAACTCCCATTGCCACTACTGCCAAACTCATGAGCATGGCAGAAAAGGACCTAAAAAATAACATTAAGGTTATTGCACATAAAAGCAAAGAGCCAATTAAAAACCAAAACATTTCTTTTTTAATACGATCTGCTAAAATGGTTCTGATATAAGGCAAACCACTCACATGTAATTCTATTTTTGTAGCCTTTGTAAATGTTTCTAATTTATGATTTAGCATTCCAATGATGTGAGATCTGGCTCCGCTATTTATAGAATCAGCAATAAAGCTAATAGCCATGATATAAGCATGGCTATTGGGATTATATAATAAATTTTTATAAAAAGGAATGTTTTCAAATTCGGCTTTATTGGCGTTTAATAAACTATCACTTATATAATGGGGTGTAAATATTTTATGAATGCTAAACTTGTTATGAATAGTATCCTTTGTAAGACCATAACTACTAGGGACGCTTAATACTTCGGTTACACCTGGTATGGATTTAATGGCACTATGTAATTCAATAACCTGATTAAAAATTTGTGGCGTAAACAAACTATCAGTTTGAAATCCAACTACCATGGTAGTGCCATCTACCCCAAATTGTTTTACAAAATTTTTATAAACAATAAATTTAGGATTGTCCTCTGGAATGGCTTTAGTGAACTCATAGCTCAATTTAACTTGTGCGGCAAAATAGCCCATTACAAGGGTTGCAAGTGTTAGTATTACTAAGCTAGTTACTTTATATTTTACAATGTTTTTCCCTAAACGATACCACATAATTGTCTAAATTACTTTTTACAAAATCCAAAAATAAGCAGCCAGTTGCGTTAAACCTCCTATTGCAAAACCTAAAACTAATTCTTGCTTGGTGTGATCGCTTACTATCATTCTTGCACTGATAACAACTCCAGTAACTATGGCAGTGATGGCAACCCATAGAAAAGCATTTAATGAATAATGCAAGTTTGTTAATAGCACCGCCATTAACAGTCCACTAATGCCAATAGCATGCAAGCTTACTTTTAAAAAATTATTGGCTATTAATCCCAAACTACTAGCAATAAATATTCCAAAGTAAAAAAACTTTAATGCTATGGGCTGATCTGTAAATGTGCGACTTAAATAATACATCCACCAATAAAAAAACATGGTAATTACATAAGGTATGACTCTTTCCTTTTGTGTTCTTAAAAATATGCTTTCGCTAAATTTTAATTTCCATAATAAGAATACAGCAAAGGCTGGGAAAAAGGCAGTAAGCCAAAATATACTAAATACTTTTAATTGTAATTGCCATTGTGTAATGCCTACAAACTCATATGGCATGACACTTATTAAATATAACATAAAATAAGTGGGTACAAATAAGGGGTGGAAAACATAAGAAATAATATGTGCAAAAAAACGTGCTGGTTTTGAATTGTTGTTTTCCATGTATTGCTTATAAAATATATTAAAGTTCTTTTCTGAGCCTAGCCACCGGTATGTTTAATTGCTCTCTGTATTTTGCCACTGTTCTTCTTGCAATGTTGTAACCCTTTTCTTGAAGCTGCTCTGTTAGTTCGTCGTCACTTAATGGTTTTTGCTTGTTTTCTTGATCAATCAGTTCTCCAAGTATTGCTTTTACCTCTTTTGTGCTTACTTCCTCACCAGATTCGGTGGTAAGTGATTCACTAAAAAAGTACTTTAACAAATAAGTGCCAAACTCGGTTTGCACATACTTACTATTGGCAACCCTACTTACTGTAGAAACGTCCAAGGCTGTTTTTTCGGCAATGTCTTTTAATATCATAGGTTTTAATTGAGTGGTATCCCCACTTAAAAAAAAAGCCTCCTGATGTACCAAAATTGCACGCATAGTCATTAACAGGGTTTGCTGTCTTTGCTGAATCATTTCAATAAACCACTTTGCCGAATCTATTTTTTGTTTGATAAAAAATACAGCTTCTTTTTGTGCTTTATTTTTTTTTAATCCTCGCTCATACTCCTTAAGCATTAACTTATAATCCTCACTAATAATAAGTGGCGGTGCGTTACGGCTATTTAAAGTGAGTTCTAATTTTCCGTTATTAATAAGTACAGTAAAGTCGGGCGTGATGTATTTTTCGGCCTCATTGCTTTGTAGGGTTTCGGCACCTGGCTTTGGATTTAAGGTTATAATTTGATGTAATACCGCCTTTATTTGTTCCTCGTTCAAATGCATGCTTTTTTGAATTTTATCGTAATGTTTACGTGTAAATTCTTCAAAGTGTTTTTCTAAAATTTGGACCGCTAAAAGCAATACCTCTTTATTAATTTCCTTATCACTTATTTCGTCTGAATTAATTTTTCTTTTTAATTGTAAAAGCAAGCACTCTTGTAAATTCCTGGCAGCAATTCCTGCTGGATCAAAGCTTTGGATTTTAACTAAAATAGTTTCAATAGTTTTTTCCTCAACCCACATACCTTGCTTAAATGCCAAGTCGTCTGCAATTGACTGCAAAGCTCTTCTTAAATAACCATCATCATCCAGGCTTCCAATAATTTGCTCAGCTACTTTAAATTCATCTTCGGCAAGTGCCAGCATACTAAGCTGATCCATTAATAATTCATGTAAACTTAGTTCTGCTTTTATAGGAATAACTTTATCGTCATCTAGTTCTGGGTAATAGTCATCTTTTGTTTTATAATCTGCAATATCTCCATCGTCGTCATAGTTGTATTCATTTAATTCCTCATTACTCATTTCATATTCATCCACAGGAACGGCTTCTTCCTCATCCTGCAGGCCTTGCAATAAATCATCTTTCATTTCTTCAGAAGCACCAGAAGCATCGGCATCCAATAGATCCAAACTCATCTCTAATGCAGGGTTTTCTTCAAGCTCCTCCTTAACTCTTTGTTCAATTTGTGCACTAGGTATTTGCAACAATTTCATTAATTGAATTTGCTGCGGAGACAGCCTTTGTAATTGCCTTTGTTGAAATGACTGACCTAGTGACATAAGTTTACTTTAGGAAATAGCCCCTTTTAATACTGCTAAAAAGCTAGCCCCTTTTTCATGTACTTGCGCCTCGGTCCAAGTTAAACTTATTGCTGTAGAAATACACTTACTCATAATTGCATCACTTTTTTCAAACACAGTATTTTGTAATTTTACAATTGCATTTTTTTGATCATCGCTTAGTGCATAAAGGCTTTTAGCTGTTTTTAAATGATCCCACTTGCGAATGTAATGCCAGTTATTCGCATACCAATAAAAATTACCAGCTAAAATCCCAGCCGCTTTCATAGCTTCAATTACAGTTTCGGTTTGTGCTTGTGTTGGCAAAAACCATGTTAAAAAGCTATAGCTATCTCCCTGAGGATCGGGTACTGTTCTGAAACTTATGCCTGGCACTTGCTCTAAATAAGATCTTAAAATTTGATTGTTTCTTTTTTGTAATTCAAGGAAGTTATCCAATTTTTTTATCTGTGCTAATCCAACGGCTGCATGTAATTCGCTAATTCTGAAATTATACCCTAAAAAAGGATGCAAGTCCGCACCGCGGTCAACACCTAAATGATCATGACCATGATCGGTGAACGCATCAGACATAGTATACACCTCCTTATTGTTGGTCATCACAACACCACCTTCACCGCAGGTAATTGTCTTTACAAAGTCAAAAGAAAAAGTACCTGCATCGCCAATGGTACCTAAGGCTTTACCTTTATAAGTTCCACCAATACTTTGACATGCGTCTTCTAATAATATTAAATGATGCTCGGCACAAATTGCTTTTAAAGCATCTAGGTCGGCCATACTTCCACACATATGTACCGGCATTACACATTTTGTTTTTGGTGTAATCGCAGCCTTAACTGCTTCGGGTGCTAATGTTAAACTGGTATCAATATCCACCAAAACAGGAATGGCACCCATACTTAAGACCGCTTCAAAACTTGCCACAAATGTAAATGCTGGCATAATTACTTCGTCTCCGGCTCCTATTCCAAGTGCAGCCATTGCTGTAGTTAATGCAGCAGTTCCACTAGAAGTAAGTTGCGCATGCTGCACTCCAAAACGACTACAAATGGCAGCTTCTAGCTCTTTTGATTTCCAAATTCCTTTTCTTGGACCATCAAAACCATAACGCATTAAAATACCTGTTTCAAGTACGTCATTTACTTCTTTTCGCTCTTCATCACCGAAGAATTCAAAACCTGGCATAAAATAAATTTTAGGTAAAACAAAGGTAGTTTAAAAAATGAAAATTGGGTGATTTTCAGTAATTTGCGGCAGTAAATTAAACGTAAAGTAGTTATGGAATACAGCAAATTGATCTCGGTTTCTGGAATGTCAGGTTTATTTGAATTAGTAACAAGTAAAAGTGACGGCGCCATTGCCACTTCGCTTGAAAATAATAATACCCAATTTATTAGCTCAAGAGCACATCAATTCTCTCATTTAGAAAGCATTGAAGTTTATACCACCCACGAAAATGTATTTTTAGCCGAGGTGTTTATAGCAATGGGTAAATCTAAAGAGGCCCTTCCTAATGAAAAGGACCCAAAGGCCGTATTAGCCTACTTTAAAAAAGTATTCCCTAAAATGGACTTTGAAAGAGTTTATGGTAGCGATATGAAAAAAATGGTAAAATGGTTTGCTCAATTACAAAAACACAATGTGGAGCCTACCATCCCTTCCGATGACGAGGCCGAAGCAGAGTAAAAACTTAATATTTTATTATAAAAAGCTTACCCAACTTAGGGTAGGCTTTTTTTTATGCTTAAATTGCAAGGAATAGATTTAAATATTAGCCATTATGAAAAAAGCAATACTGTTATTATTAGCCTGTTACTTATTTTCCTTTCAAATACAAGCACAAACAAGGGCTGAGAAAAAATGGGTGAATAAACATTTTAAGGCATTAAGCTTAGACGAGAAAATTGCACAATTAATGGTTTTAAGAGCCCATAGTAATTGGGATGAAAAGAAAATAGATACCCTTAGTCAACTCATTAAAAAATACAATGTTGGTGGATTATGTTTTTTTCAAGGTGGACCTATAAGAGAAGCTTTACAAACAAATTATTATCAGTCAATTGCCAAAACACCATTATTAATAACAATGGATGCAGAATGGGGTGTGGGTATGCGTTTGGACAGTGTTGAAATGTTCCCAAGACAACTTTCCTTAGGTGCTATTGCTTCCGATAAATTAGTATATGATATGGGTGCAGCAGTTGCAGCCCAATGTAAAAGAATAGGCATTCAAGTAAACTATGCACCCGATATTGATGTAAATAATAATCCACAAAATCCTGTAATTAATGATCGTAGTTTTGGACAAAATAAAGAAAAAGTAATTCAACATGGAATAGCCTATATGAAAGGCATGCAGGACAATGGCATCATGGCAACTGCAAAACATTTTCCAGGACATGGCGATGTAAGTGTGGATTCGCATTTAGACATTCCTATTATTAATAAATCAAGAGCAGCTTTAGATAGTCTTGAACTAGCCCCTTTTAAAGCGCTAATTAATGCCGGAATAGCGTCTGTAATGGTAGCTCACTTATCGGTTCCTGCTATAGATACCACTCCAAAATACGCAACCTCTTTGTCTCCAAAAGCAATTAATGAATTATTAAAAAAAGAGCTTGGCTTTAAAGGTTTAAGTGTAACAGATGCAATGGACATGCAAGCTATAAGTAATTATTTTCCAAGAGGCGAGGCTAATGTGCGCGCTTTATTAGCAGGCAATGATATTTTGTGTTTACCAGGTGATATTGGTCCTTCTATTGAAAAAATTAAAGAAGCCATTAAGGAAGGAAGACTTACCGAAGCAGACATTAACGAACGCGTTAAAAAAGTACTTACTGCTAAATTCAAATATGGTTTAAATAAAAAACTATTTATTGACACAACCAATATTACAAACGACCTAAATGTTTCTGTTGGCATTATTAAATCACAAATGGCTGTACAGTCCCTTACCTTTTGTAAATCAACAGTAACACCTATTTTAAATAAAAATATCCCTACCGCTTACCTAGCTTTAAATTTAGCACAAGCAAGTGAACTAACCACTGCACTTGAAAATAATTATCAAGTTAAAGTGTTTTATATTGGACCTAAGGATAGTGCAATTTTAGAAAAAGTAATGGATAGTATTTCAAAATACGAACAAGTTATTGTGGGACTGCATAATTATAGCAGACGTCCCGCCAGTCATTTTCAAATTCCTTCTTTTATATTACAATTTTTAAATCAACCGCATCCTCAAAATTGGATACATGTCATACTAGGGAACCCATATGCAGTTGCCGATTTTAAAAATATTAATAATATCCTATTTGCATATGAGGACAATAATTATGTACAAGCTGCGGTACTTAATTGGTTGCAAGGAAAAACAATGGCTACAGGAACTTTGCCAGTTACTGTAACAAGCGAACTTCCTTATGGTACCGGTGACACGCAAACACAAAAATTAAATAAAATTGATTCCCTAGTATATGATGCTATTCAAAAAAATGCAATTCCGGGTTGTCAAGTATTGGTGGCAAAAAATAATAAAATCATTTTTAATAAATCATACGGCACAACTGCAGGTATAAGCAGCAGTCCTGTGACTTTAAATACTTATTACGATTTGGCATCGGTAACTAAAGTTTCTGCAACAACCGTAAGTATCATGAAATTAGTTGATGAAGGGAAGGTGGACATTAATAAAACTATAGGCGATTATTTACCCTGGGTAAAAGATAATGCAAAAGGAAAAATAACTTTAAAGGATTTATTATTACATCAAGCTGGTTTATATCCTTACATTAAATTTTACGAATCCTTATTGCAAAAAGACGGAAGTTTTATACCCGGTTTAGTAAGCAATATTGCAGACAATAACCATCATAATTTTATTGCACCTAATCAATGGCTAATTGACAGCTGGAAGGATACAATACAAAATCAAATATTAAGAAGCCCTGTAACAGAACCAGGTAAATATGTTTATAGCGATAATGATTTTATTTTTTTAGGCAAAGTAGTAGAACAAGTAAGTGGCATGTCTCTTGACGCATATACAAGTCAAAATTTTTACAGTCCAATGGGGATGAAGTCAACGGGTTTCTTACCATTGCGTACTACTAATTTGGAAAATATTGCTGCCACCGAATTTGATAATTATTTTAGACATATGCTAATACGAGGCAGTGTACATGACGAGGGTGCTTCTACAATGGGAGGCGTTGCAGGCCATGCAGGATTATTTAGCAATGCTTCGGATTTAGCAAAACTATACCTGATGCTTTTAAATAATGGAAATTGGGAAGGCAAAAATTATTTACAAGCTAGTACTATAAAACAATTTACAGCTTACAATACTATTAATAGTAGAAGAGGTTTAGGATTTGATAAGCCAGAAAAAGACAATGCAAAAAGTAAGGACCCTTATCCTAACCTAAGCGCATCCCCTGCTACATTTGGACATACTGGATTTACCGGCACCTGTGTTTGGGCAGATCCAGAAACTGGGATCTTGTTTGTATTTTTATCCAACAGGGTTTTCCCAACAAGAGATAATAAAGCCTTTAGTGCATTAAACCTAAGGCCAAAAATTCAAGAAGCTATTTATACTGCATTTAAATAATGACCCGAACTTGTTTTATACTATTATGCATTCTAATTCATGTTGCTAGTATTGCTCAAAACAAAGGGGGTGCTATTGGCAGCTGGCGAGGACACTTTGATAATCACAGTGTGAAAACAGTAATCAAAGGTGATGAAATTTATGTGGCAACTTCGTTTCAGATTATTAAAGTAAATGAGCGTACAGGTGCAAGCGAATGGATAGATAAAACAACCGGACTTCACGACATTGACATTGAACATATTGCATGGGATCCCATACAATCGCAATTGATTATCACTTATGCCAATAGCAATATTGATATTTTAAAGGGGGATCAGTTATATAATATCAATGCTATTCAATTAAACAATATATACGCAGACCATAAAATAAATAGTGTTATAATTAAAGACCAATGGGGCTTTGTGGCTACCAATTTTGGCATTGTGGTATTAGACTTAGTTAAACATGAAATAAAGGATACCTGGTTTCCAAACTTAAACCAGCAACCCGTTATTACTTATGATATCGCAGCTACTAGTGATAGTCTTTTTGCTGCAACCGAAAATGGTATTTGGTCCTGCCCTTTAAAAAATAATTGGATTGTTGCAAATCAATGGGCAAAACGCGCTAACCTAGATAATAAAAACTTAAAAAGAATCATTCAAAAAAATAATTCTATATACACATACAATGCTTCAGAAATTTACAAACTTCCTGCAGAAACTTATGTTTACAAAACAGTAAATAGTAATATCTTAAATATTGATACTACTTTAAGCGATTTATTGTTATGCTTACAATATCCAAATAATAAAGGCGCATTAGTTCAATTCAATAAAAACTATACCACAACTGTGCTTTTAGATAGCAACCTATTAGCAGCTCCTGTTCAATCACTAGCCAATAATAATAACTTCTGGATAGCCGATAGTACTAACGGACTTTTATTAAAAAGTACAACGCTGCAATGGATGAATTTAGGCGGACCAAAATCAAATATAAATGGATTGTTAAGCATTAATGAAAACAACTTAGTTGCCCCTTTATTTACCAATCCCGGATTTGCAACACTCAACGAAAACGGCTGGAATACCATTTCGCAAATTGGCAATACCAAACTCCCCTACTTTTATAGCACAAGTATCTCTAAATTAGATAATAGTTTTTGGTTTAGTGGAAACAATGGAATTTATCATTTAAACAGTAACAATACACAACTTGAATATATAAATCCGAATACATTAAATGGATATTATAAACAAATTACTTTTGATCAAAAAAACGCATTGTGGGCAATTCAAGATCAAGTGGGCTTGGCAAGACAAATAAATAACAATTGGAGTAGTATTGCCTTGCCTGGCAATTTTATCAATAAAGGTTTAGATAAATTTGTTGTAAACAACCAACAACAGGCTTGGATTATTGCTCCAAATAAACAAGGCATTTATGTCTACCAGTCCAAAGATAATTTTACAACAGAAAAATGGAAACAGCTTACAACACAAGCTTTAAATGGCAATTTACCAAGCACCAATGTAACAAGCATTGCAAGTGATAAGCTTGGAAACATTTGGGTAGGCACCGATAATGGTATTGGCATATTTAATTGCGGCGATCTAGCAACCGATCCATGTAATGCATATATCCCTATTGTAAAAAATAATGGTTTTAATGGATACTTATTTCAAAAAGAAACAGTGAATTGCATTAGTATTGACGGTGACAATAGAAAATGGATTGGAACCAATAATGGGGCTTGGTTGTTAAGTGAGGACGGACTTGAAATTATTGAACATTTTACAAAAAATAATAGTCCACTTCCAAGCGACGCTGTGTTACAAATAGTAATTAGTCCAAATAAAGGAGAAGTTTTTTTTAGTACCACAAAACAAATGGTAAGTTATATTGGCACAGCTACACAAGGGGCGCAAAAACAAAATATAATTCAAATATTTCCAAATCCAATTCCACCCAGCTATACTGGACTTATAGCATTTAGAGGATTAGTAGAAAATGCTATAGTGAAAATTACAGATTTAACAGGAAGATTATTATACCAAACTACAGCATTGGGTGGTCAGGCAATTTGGAATGCACGTACTTATGAAGGCAAAAAAGTAGCCACTGGAATTTACCTTGTATTGGTAAGGGACCAGGATGGTAATGAAAAAGGCGTTGGCAAAATTGTAATTGCAGAAGGGTATTAGTCTACGTTTAGATCAAAGTTTTTAAACACTTTAAAATTTAACATCCCCCTATCACCTGCAATCACCCGATACATTATTTGTCTTACTTTTTTGGTGGGCACTTTAATGGCAGTGTCTGCATCAAAAATGGGAAACTTTCTAAATAAAATACCTTCTACTAATTTGTATTCATCCTGTCCTCTATAGCCCTTACTTAATTGTAAATCATTGGTAATATCCGGGAAAAATATAGGCTGAAGTGATTCGTTTTCTTTAGAGCTCACACAAAATAATGTTGTTTTCCCAGATGCCTCTAAAACATAAATAAGCATATCAGGATAGGTGTCATTATTTAAGTCGTCAATTTCAGCAGAAAGTACCCTTCCTTTTAATTCTAAACTAACCTCTCTTGCTTCGTTTTTAAACCCAATGGGTTTAATACTAAGGACATTATGTTCGGGAATTCGATTCATACAAGTTACCCTGTACCCTGCTTTACCTATTTTTAAAGTGCTATCATATTTACTTATCTTTTGAGCAAATGTCCCAACAGATAATAAGGTTAGCATTATTATGAAAAAATTACGCATTCTCTAAAGTATTTAAAACCAAAGTTAATAGAATAGTTTTAATTTACGATTCAAACTAATTTACATGGCCTTTTCTGTTCAAAATATAACCTTAGGAGATTTGAATTTTATTCGTATTTCTAACCTAAATACGCTCTGTCATATTGATATTTCATGTAAGGGCGGGCTATTAAATAGCTGGGTTCAAGGTCCTGAAAAACAAGGCTTTGACGTAATTGATGGCAATGATTTTAGTATTGGCTGGGGAGCTTTTGAATCTAATGGTTTTAAAAGTGGCAAAATGAATCCTTATAGTTGTAGACTAAATAAGGGTTGCTATATTCACAACAATAAAGAATATAAAATCAATAAATACTACCTAGGAGTTCACTCCATACATGGCTTAGTGTATGATGCTAATTTTGTATTAGAACATTCGGAAGTAAAAGACAATCAAGCTTCTGTTTCACTGGTATATCAATACCAAAAGCAGGACACAGGATTCCCATTTGAATATGAGATTAAATTAAATTGGGTATTTGAGCAGAATAATAAAGTAAGTGTTACAACAACTATTTTAAATAATAGCGCTGAAAGTTTTCCTATGATGGATGGATGGCATCCATATTTTAAATTAGGAGAAAGTATTAATGACTGTGCCATTTGGTTTAGCGATCAAGGATTGTTAGCATATGATTTGGAATTAATCCCTACCGGGAATATCATACCCCATAATACTTTTGCAAATGGCCAAAGCCTTTTAAACATTACACTTGACAATGGTTATGTATTGAACCCACAAAATGTGGATTGTATTTTAGAAAATAATAATTATAAATTAGTGGTAACCCCCATTTCCAATTATGGGTATTTACAATTATATACCCCACCACATAGAAAAAGTATTGCAATAGAAAATTTAAGTGCTGCTCCTGATTGTTTTAATAATAAAATGGGGCTACACATTATGCAGCCCCAAGAAATTTGGTCTTTAAAAACCCAATATCAATTATTTTATAAATAATTACAAAGCCATTACAGCTGTAATACTAATTTCAACATTTACATTACGAGGCAATGTTTTAACTGCCACCGTTTCACGAGCAGGAAAATTACTTGAAAAATAACTTCCATATACTTCATTCACTTGAGCAAACAATTGCATGTCACTTAAAAAAATGCTTGTTTTTACAATATGCTCAAAATCAATTTTAGCTTCCTCTAAAATAGCTTTAATATTTTCCATTACTTGTTTAGTCTCAGCTTGGATAGTATCTAAAACTAAATTGCCTGTAGATGGGTCAAGTGCGATTTGACCACTAGCAAATAAGAACCCATTTGCAATAACTGCTTGACTATAAGGTCCAATTGGTGCCGGCACTTTATTGGTTTGGATAATTTGTTTTGACATAATAATATTATTTGAAGCACAATTTCTTATTTTTCTTGCAAATAGCAGCTTATTTTTGCAAAACAATTAAACCAGTTGGCAAAATTCTTATATATCGATACTTCGGGCGAGACCGCAATAGTTGCATTAAGTAATAATGAAACCATACTTGCTATTGAGCAAAACAATCAAGCCAATAGCCATGCTGCATTCTTACAAATTGCAGTAAAAAAATTGATGGATAAAGCCTGTATCCCATTTGTTGATTTAGACGCTATTGTGGTAACTATGGGACCTGGAAGTTATACGGGACTGAGGGTTGGCCTTTCTAGTGCAAAAGGAATTGCTTATGCACTAAATAAACCACTTATTGGGCTTTCTACTTTAGCACTATTAAAAGAGCACGCAAATAATCATGAACAGGTAGTCCAAAATAAAAATAAAGTTCAAATATTTAGCATGATTGATGCAAAGCGAATGGAAGTTTTTGGCGCTGTTTATAAGGCCGACAATTCCGTTGTAATAGCGCCTAAGGCCATTGTTTTAGAGGCATCCTATTTGCAAAAATTATTACAAAATGGGCCTGTTATTTGTTGTGGAAACGCAATAACAAAAACCAAGGAAATACTTAAACATCCTAATTTGTATTTTATCGAAACACCTTATAATATAGATAATATGGTACATTTAGCCCAAACAAAATGGGCTACTAAGGATTTTGAGGATATAGCCTATAGTTCACCAGCATATCTTAAAGAATTTTACCAAATACCTAGTAAAAAATCATAGCAATAAATTTGATAAGCGGTCATAGAATTTTATTAATTATGTAAGTTTTATATATTAAATTTTAAATTAATAATGTAGCTTTGTAAAAGCAAATATTCATAACCCCCCAATAATAACATTATTGTCATGAACCAATCTTTACCACAATTACATCTTTCTAATGGCAAAGCGCCATTAAAAGTGGACTTACTACACAGCAAAAAAGCTGCAATGATTTTAAGGGCTTTAAACCATAAATTGCGTCAACAAATTGTAAAGCTTATTGATGAGCATCAAAAAATGACAGTCACTGAAATTTATGTAAAATTACGCCTTGAACAATCGGTAGCTTCTCAACACTTAGCTATCTTAAGAAGAGCAGGAATTGTTATTACCACAAGAGAAGGAAAATTTATTTTTTATACCGTTGATTACACAAGATTAGAGGAAGTGAATCAATTTGTAGAACAACTTGTTGGATAAGATGCAGCTTGACCTTAATAGCTTTAAGCAACAATTACAATCGTCCGAAACTATTTTAATAGACACTAGATCTAGGGAACATTGGATAAACAGTCATGTGCCTAATTCATTGCATATTCCTCCAGCTATTGTTAAATACGCAGTTGCAATAGGTGCTATTAAAAAGGATACTCCGCTTGTTTTTATCTTAGACCCTGTTTTAGAAAAAGAAACATTAGCCTATTTCAAAGAAGCCGAATTTTCTAAGATTATTGGGTATTTAAAAGGTAGTTTTGAAGCTTGGCAAGATGCAGGCAATAGGCATGATATGCTTATTGAAGTAGAAGTAGACGAATTAGCCATGGATATTCCCTTTGATGAATTTTTAATGCCGCTTGATATCAGAGACGAAGCTGCTTTTAATAAATCACATATTAAAAATTCGGTTTCACTTCCCTTGGCTGAATTTATGGATCCAGGAAGTATGTCTGAACTAGACGAACATTTTAATATTTACATTATTAGTGAAGATGGGGCAACTAATACCTTAGCTGCTAGTATATTAAAAAAGCAAGGCATTCACAATATTAGAACAGTTGCAGACGGATGGAATGCAATACAGGAATTAAAGGAAAAATTTAGTTTTGAAAACATTAAGAAGCCTACTATCACAAAAAAAGATGATACTAAAACAAGTTTTTTAGAGGACTAATTTCGTTTATTTAATTACAAGCAACTATTTAACCAATAACTTTTCATGCACCGCTGCATCATAATTATACTTCCATCTGCGGTGACTCCATAAATAATTTGAAGGAATTTGTTTTATTTTCTCTTCCAAGGTTTTTACATACAATGCAGTTAATTGGCCATCATTAAAATAATTAGGCGATGTCGTCATTACTTCATAATGTGAGTGATAATATCCTCGTTTAGTTCTGTAAAAATGTACAAACACTTGAGCAGTATTATTAAGTTTAGCTCCCTTCTCTGGTCCTTTTACAAAAGGAGTTGGTTTACCAAAAAAATCAACCCAATAAGCTTGTAAAGGGTTTCCCGGATTCTGATCGGCAGCCAAAGCCAAACCATATTGACCTTTAGAAACATATTTTGGAAACTGATTCCTAAAACTAGTTGCTGGTATTAACACCGTGCCATACTTAGCCCTTACATCATAAATTAATTTATTAAAGCCTTTGTTGCTAAGCGGCATATATACTGCTAAAAATGGACACTTCCCATATTTTGCAACTCCCCAGTTTGCAAATTCCCAATTAAAAAAATGGCCTGCCATAAACTGAATGCTTTGCCCGGATTGATATAAGTCGTTGAGCACTTCTATATTTGAGCTAAAACGCTTTTGAAACGTTTTATCAGAAATGGAAATTAATTTTATGCTCTCAATAAACGAATCGGTGAATTGTTGGTAAAAATCTTTAGCAATTTTTTCACGTTCATGTTTTGACTTATTTGGGAAAGCAATAGCTAAATTTTGATGCACAACGTCTAGCCTATATTTAATAACCTTTCTTAATAAAAACGAAATAAAGTCACTAATCAAATACATCAAACGCCATGGAAGTAGCGATATCAAATAAAATAAACTATAAAATATAATATACATAAATTAGGCTTCATGTTGCAATGGCTCTATCCATGCATCATTGTCTTTTAACAATTGAATTAATTCATCAACAGCTACTTCACTGTCAATATTGCGTTTCATAACTTCTTTCCCTTTGTATAAGGTTATTTTACCAACCCCACTGCCTACATAACCAAAATCAGCATCGGCCATTTCGCCTGGGCCATTTACAATACAACCCATTATGGCTATTTTTAATCCTTTTAAATGATTAGTGACTTTCCTAATTTTAGCAGTGGTCTCTTGCAATTCAAATAAAGTACGACCACAGCTTGGACAAGAGATATATTCCGTTTTGGAAATTCTTGTTCTTGTTGCTTGTAAAATACCAAAGCTAGTAGCATTCAAAAATTGTTCAATGGAGGTATTGCTTATGTAATTTCTACCAGATAAGTTCGCCATTTTACCTTTTGCACTTTCATACACCTTATCTGAAACTGTTAACCAAATCCCATCACCCATTCCATCTAATAATAAAGCACCCGTTTCGGTTGCAAAATGTATTAAATGTTCATCTGTTGTATTATGATTACTATCCGTAATTAATATAACAGGATTTTCAATTCCCAATTCCATGAATTTCACAAACATGCGTCTAACCGCTGGCATAGCATGTTGTAAAGTACTACTTAAACAAAAAACAACGGTTGGGTCTTTTGCGATTTTTAATAATTGTTCGTCACTTGTATTATTTGCAGTACAATAGCAATCAACCATTACAAATTGAATAGCATTTGATTTTTCAGTAGCGGCTAAAAATGAGCTAGTATCAAATAAAGGATAATGATTTATCGCATTAGATTGATTACTCCAATGCTGCTGCGGCATAATCACACTAAGGGTTCCAGGCAAATCAAAATTTATTGTATTGTTTCCTACAAATACATAATCTGCAGCAGCGTCACTAATAGTCCATTTATCTGTCACGCTATTATAAGTATAGCCAATAGCAATTAAACTTTCTCTCGAAATGGTATCCAAATGACTTAAATCGGCAAATACTACAGGGACATGACTGCCTCCAATATTTTTAATTTCAAAACTTTTTCTTCTTTTATATTCAAACGGATTATAGGGAAGTTTATCAATTGGTAAAATGGTTGAGCTACTTAAATTCGTAGCTTGCCCATTGTATCTTTTTACTATATCCCTACAAACAGGTATTTCTAATTCAGGATCTTCGGTTAAACTTACTCTTATGGTATCGCCAATACCATCTTCTAATAATGTACCAATGCCAATGGCACTCTTAATTCTTCCGTCTTCCCCATCACCTGCTTCCGTTACGCCTAAATGCAAAGGATAACATTCTCCAAACTCATTATGCATTTGTTGCAATAATAATCGGTAGGCATGCACCATAACCTGAGGATTACTGGACTTCATACTTAATATTATTTGATGATAGTCCAAACTACGTGAAATACGTAAAAACTCCATAGCACTCTCTACCATCCCATTAGCAGTATCACCATACCTGCTCATAATTCTATCACTCAATGAACCATGATTGGTTCCAATACGCATAGCTGTGCCATGTTCCTTGCATATTAAAACCAATGGAGTAAATCTTTCTCTAATTCTTTCAATTTCCTCTATATATTCTGCGTCGGTATATTCAATTTGCTCAAATTTTTTCTTATCTACATAATTGCCTGGGTTCACTCTAACTTTTTCAACAATGGTTGCAGCAATTTCTGCTGCATTGGGTGTAAAGTGAATATCTGCAACAAGCGGCGTATGGTATCCCTTGGCGCTTAATGCTGCTTTAATATTTGCTAAATTATCTGCCTCTTTTTTACTTGGTGCTGTAATTCTTACCAACTCGGCACCTGCTTCTATACATTTAATCACCTGAGCAACTGTTGCATCTGTGTCCATGGTATCAGTCGTGGTCATAGTTTGCACACGAACTGGATTGCCGCCACCAATAACCAAGTTGCCCACTTTTACCTCTCTGGTCATAAAGCGTTGATAAGAAGTTAATGAGTTACTATAATACTGCATAGATAAATATATTAGTTGCGTATAAGTTGATAAATTATCTCAAACCCTTTAGAAAGCCTTGTTGCGTTAAAATTGTTTTTAATAAAGCAACTGTATTGTTACCAGATTGCGAACCATTGATATGCATTACAAAAAAGTAGGGATGCTTGTTTTCTTCCACATAACCTAATATCCATTGTAATGGCTCCTTTGCATTTGTTCCAAGAATATAACTTAATTTATAATTTGCATTATCTTCTTTAAGGATCATTTGCTTATAAATTTCATGTGATCTTTTTTGAAAAGGCAATTGATTAAAATATAGTTTTTTAATCAACCCTAATTGTTCGTCTGCAGTAATTTTAAGCGAACCATCATTCCAAAAATTAGTAAGATTATTACTTACAATACCTTTGCCGTAATGCAAGGAATCCATCGTTTTTAATAAGGATACCCTTCCAATTTTTTCCATAAGGGCTTGATAATAAACTGTATCGTCTGGACTTACCCAAGTACTTGCAGTGTGATTAATATATCCTTTGTCTAGCGCAACTAAAGTAGGTATTGCAAAGTAAGTGTTAAGTGGGGCAAATGCAGAATCCTTATACTGCGATAAATTAATAATTGTAAATTGCCCGGATCCATTTTCCATTAGCGCAAAGCATCCTTTCACATTTGCACTATCTAATATTTTTTCAATATTAGGATCGGTTTTTACATTGTTTGGTGAACATGCAAAAGCACCAAAAACGATCAAAACAAACACACTAAACCTTTGTATCATAACATTTATTTATCAAATTCAAAATTACCACATAATACCAATAAAAACACCCCCAAAATTGGGGGTGTTTAAAGTATTTTTTGGGGTTTGTTACTCTATTCCCAATAACTCTACATCAAAAATTAATGTAGATCCAGGTCCAATTACTGGTCCAGCCGAACGTTCGCCATAAGCTAGCTCTGATGGGATAAATAATCTCCATTTTGCACCTACAGTCATTAATTGTACAGCATCTTGCCATCCTTTAATTACACCATTTAATGGGAAACTAATTGGCTCACCTCTTTGAACAGAGCTGTCAAATACTGTACCATCAATTAAAGTGCCATGGTAATGACATTTTACTTTGCTTTTTAAGGTAGGGTGTACTGTATCCGTACCTGGAGTTAACACAAGGTATTGCATACCATTTGTCATTTTTACAACACCTGGTTTTTTTGCATTTTCTTCTAAAAATGCTTTTCCTGCCGCTCTGTTAATTGCGATTTTTTCTTGACTCATTTTATCTTGGTAGTTTTTAATACATACATCTAATAAGCTATCTGGGATTTCTGTTTTAGCAGAGGTCCCCGCAGCCATTCCTTTTTTAAACAATTCAAAGTTAATATCCTGTAAACCCTGACCTTTTAAACTTTGTGCAATTCTATAACCCAAAGCATAAGAAGCACTGTCCTTAGTAGTTTTTAATGTTTGTGCAGGCGTAGTTGCCGAGGTCTGTTTTGGCTTTGTAGGAGCCACTTTTGTAGCTACTGTTTTGGTTTGTGCAAACAAGACCATGTTTGCAAGAAATGTTAAACCTAGAATAAGTCCTTTTTTCATATGTTTTAATTATAATTTGTTTATTAAGCTGCCAAAAATACATTTAGCTTTTCAATAATAGCTCAATTTGTTTGTTAACTTTTTCAAAATCTAATTCTGCAATTACAGTTTTCATTAAATTTGAAACTGCTTCTGTACCTAAGTTTCCTATACTTCCCTCATGGGTATGGGTAATATGGGTGTCATAAGTAAATTTACCTTCCTCAATGTCTATCCCAATTTTTTTATACGCATCTCTAAATGGCATACCTCCATTTACTAATTTATTTACCTCTTCCACACTAAATAAATATTGATATTTTGGATCAGCTAAAATGTCTTTTTTAATTTCCATATTTTGAATCATCAAAGAAGCCATTTCCATACAATTTCTTAATTGTTGAAAAGCAGGAAATAAATGCTCTTTTAATAACTGCAAATCACGATGATATCCAGAAGGTAAATTAGTAGTCATCATCATAATCTCATTTGGCAATGCCTTAATACGATTACAATATGATCTTATTAATTCAAAAACATCCGGATTTTTTTTATGCGGCATAATGCTAGAACCTGTAGTAAGCGATTCGGGGAATTTAATGAAACCAAAATTTTGATTCATAAATAAACAAGCATCCATGCTTAGTTTAGCTAAAGTATCTGCAAAATTAGCCAAGGCCATGGCAGTTATACGCTCCGCTTTACCGCGTCCCATTTGCGCATACACCACATTATAATTTAAGGTTTCAAAACCCAATAACTCTGTAGTTCTTGTTCTATTAATTGGGAAAGAAGATCCATAACCAGCAGCCGATCCCAAAGGATTTTTATTTACAATTTTATAGGCAGCTTGCAAAGTAGTCATATCGTCCACTAAACTTTCGGCATAAGCACCTAACCATAAACCAAAACTAGAAGGCATAGCCAATTGCAAATGTGTGTAACCAGGTAGTAAATCATTTTTAAAGGCTTCGCTCTTTTGTTGCAATAAATTAAATAAGCCTTGGACTGCAGTGGTTAATTGCATTAATTCGGCGCGTAAAAATAATTTAATATCTACTAAAACCTGATCGTTTCTACTTCTTGCACTATGAATTTTTTTACCAACATCTCCTAACTTTTGAGTCAACAAGATTTCAACTTGCGAATGGATATCCTCTACCCCTACTTCTAATTTAAAATTTCCGGCTTCTATTAATTCATAAATCTCAACCAATGCTTTTTTTAAATCTACTTGCTCTTGCTTAGTTAATAGTCCCACTTCGGATAACATGGTGGTGTGCGCAATAGATCCTAACACATCATAAGCTGCCAAATACAAATCCATAGCTTGATCGTTGCCAATGGTAAACTGCTCTACAGCAGTTGCTACATTATTATTTTTTTGCCATAACTTACTCATATTGTAAAAATAGTTGAAAGTAATTGGATATAAGTAGAAACACCATCCTTGATTTCGTTAATATATATAAACTCGTCTGCAGTATGGCTTCTGGCCGAGTCGCCAGGCCCCATTTTTAAAGTTGGAAAAGGCATTAATGCTTTGTCCGAAGTAGTTACAGATCCATAGTACCCTTTGCCTAAAGCCGTTCCAGCTTTAATTAAGATATGGTCAAGAGAAATCCCGGTGGATCTCATTCTTAAACTTCTTGGAGTAACTAAAGCTGAAACATTTTTTGAAATAGTTTCTAATATTTCCTCAAAACTATATAATTCATTTACACGCACGTCAACCACCATTTTACAAGAAGCAGGCACCACATTGTGTTGTTTATTATCGGTTTCTATTACTGTTACGCTCATTTTTACTGCGCCCAATAAATCAGACACCTTTTCAAATTGATGCGTTTTAAACCAATTTAGGTCAGGTAATATTTTATAAAGTGCGCTTTCTCCCTCCTCTCTTGCAGCGTGTCCAGCTTTTCCTGTAGCTACTACATCTAAAACCATTAAACCTCTTTCGGCAATGGCCATTTCAAGTAAAGTAGGTTCTCCAACTATTCCAAAAGCAATTGTTGGAATAGATTTTAATGCCAATTCAATGCCCTCGTGACCCGAAACTTCTTCTTCGGCCGAAGCTACCAGTACTAAATTATAGGGTAGGTTTTGATGATCATAGTAATATAAAAAACAAGCAATTAAACTTACCAAACATCCGCCTGCATCGTTACTGCCTAATCCATAAAGTTTTTCATCTTTTTCAATTGGACTAAAAGGATCTAAAGTGTACCCTTTGTTTGGCTTTACCGTATCATGATGAGAGTTTAACAAAATAGAGGGCTTTGTAGAATCAAAATATAAGTTAGTTGCCCAAATATTATTTTTAATCCTTCCAGTTTTAATTTTGTGCGATGCCAAAAAAGCTTCAATGATATCTCCCGTTAAATCTTCTTCTTTGCTAAAGGAAGAGGTAGCAATTAATTTTTTTAATAATTGAACTGCTTTAGATTGTAATTCGTTTATAGTTAGGTTGTTAATTTGATTTGTCATGTCTTTGTGATTGTTGTACCCGTGGTACCATTAATTAATTCATTCATTTTTTCCGCGCTACCAATGATAACCGATTTTACGCCGTTATCTAAGGCTTTAAAAGCATTGTCAATTTTGGGGACCATTCCCTCAAAGATCACTTTGTCTGCTTTGAGTTTTTGGTAACTGGGTTCATTGATATGCTTAATGAGTGAACTGGGGACATCCACATCCAACAATACGCCCTCTTTTTCAAAACCAAATATTAAATGCACTTGATATGATCCTGCAAGTCCAGTGGCAATACTTTGTGCAATAGTGTCAGCATTGGTATTTAATACCTGTCCTTCCCCGTTATGAGTGATAGGGGCAATTACTAATCTTATATTTTCTGCTAATAGTTTTTGTATTAATCCAACATTAATTTCGTCTACATCACCAACAAATCCATAATCTATGCTTGCATGTACTCGCTTATGTGCTTTAATTAAATTGCCGTCAGCACCAGTCAATCCCATGGCATTAACCTTAAGCGATTGTAAAGTAGCTACTATATTTTTATTAATGTAACCCGCATAAACCATGGTTACAATTTTTAAAGTTTCTGCATCTGTAATTCTTCGTCCTTCCACCATAGTTTGTTCCACTCCCAAGTTTGCCGCCAAACTAGTAGCTAGCTTTCCACCACCATGCACTAAAATAGCCTGCCCTTTAATTTTAGCAAAGGCAGCAAGGCACTCGGTCAACAATGCTGGATTGTCAACAATATTTCCTCCTATTTTAATAACATATAAATTTTCCATTCCTTAATTATTCAAAAATTTCTTTTCAATATTTTATTCAATTATTTACTACCTCCTATAATTGTAGACAACACTGCTTGTGCTGCCCAAACTCTATTTGATGCTTCTTTTGTTACTAAACTATTTGGGCCATCCAATATTTCATCGCTTAATTCTACATTTCTTCTCACCGGTAAACAATGCATCACTTTAGCATTGTTGGTGTTTACTAATTTTGCATTGGTTAACATCCAATTGGAATCCGTGCACAATACTTTTCCGTAATCACTATAACTACTCCAGTTTTTAACATATACAAAGTCAGCATCTTTCAATGCTTCTTCTTGATCATGCATAATAGTAGCCCCTTTTGTAAATTGCTCGTCTAATTCATATCCTGCAGGATGCGTAATTATAAAATTAGCGGCTCCCCATGCGTTAATCCATTCACTAAAGCTATTGGCAACACATTGTGGTATAGGTTTAATATGAGGCGCCCAGGTTAACACTATTTTAGGTTGCTTATTTTTTAAATTTTCATTCAAGGCAATGGATTCCTGAATGGTAATAATATCGGTTAAAGATTGTAATGGATGTAAAGTTGCTGACTCCAAACTCACTAATGGAATTCCTGCGTATTTAATAAATTGGTTGATAATGGTTTCGCCGTAATCGTCTGCTCTATTTTGTAAGCTAGGAAATGTCCTTATGCATAAAATGTCAAAATAATTACCCAAAATGGGGGCTGCATCCTTAATATGTTCTACTGTTGTTCCATTCATAATGGCTCCTTCTGTAAATTCCAAAGCCCATCCTTCCTTATCTACATTAAAAACAATGGGCTCCATTCCTAAATTTTGTGCAGCCACTTGTGTACTTAATCTTGTTCTTAAACTTGGATTTAAAAATAACAACCCAATTCTTTTATTTGCCCCTAAGGTTTTGTCTATAAATGGATTTGCTTTATAATTTAACGCTTGTTTAACCAATGCATTAATATCCGTTACGTCCTTCACTGAAATAAACTGTTTCATAGGTTTAATCTTTCTTTTGCTTCAATAATTGAATTGCCTTATTCAATCCGGTTAAAAATAAATTTATCTCCTCCTTACTAATTGCAAGTGATGGCAATAATCTTACCACATTTGGTTTTGCTTCACCAGTAAATATTTTTAAATCATTCAATAAAATTTTACGAATATCCTCAAGCCCAGGTTCCATTTCAAAACCTATCATTAGCCCACGACCTCTTACCACTTTTACACCTGGTGTATTTTGTAATGCATGAATTAAAAAATTACCTTTTTCTTCAGCGGCTTTTATTAAATGATCTTTTTGCATCACTTCAATCACCGCCAAAGCTGCAGCACAGGCCAATGGATTACCTCCAAAAGTGGTGCCAAGCATTCCAAATTTTGGTTGAATATGAGGTGCAATTAAAATACCACCAATTGGGAACCCATTACCCATACCCTTTGCCATAGAATAAATATCTGCATTTACGCCAGCAGCATCATGCGCAAAAAACTTTCCAGAGCGGCCATAACCACATTGTACACTATCCGCAACATACACTGCACCATTTGCATCACATACTTTTCTGATAGCTTGTAAAAATGCATCACTCGCCTCATGTATTCCTGCAACGCCTTGTATACCTTCAATAATTACTGCAGCTATTTCAGCGCCTTGTTCAGCAAAACATGCTTCTAATGCAGCAATATCATTGAACGGTAAAAAGATAATATTATTGGTTTCATTTACTGGTGCGACAATACTTGGATTGTCTGTAGCAGCAACAGCCAAAGAGGTTCTTCCGTGAAATGCTTTTTTAAACGCTACAATTTTTTTTCTACCTGTATGAAAACTTGCCAACTTTAATGCATTCTCATTTGCTTCGGCTCCACTATTGCATAAAAACAATTGGTAGTCTTGCTTGCCACTTATTTCGTTCAATGCCTTTGCCAGCTCTTCTTGTATTGGCATAATTACCGAATTGGAATAAAAAGCAATGGCATGCAATTGATCCTCTATTCGTTTAACCCAATGTGGATGTGTGTGTCCAATACTTATTACAGCATGCCCACCATACATGTCTAAATATTCCTGTCCTTTATCATCCCACACACGGCTGCCTGCAGCTTTTGTAATGGCAATTGGATTTAAGGGATAAACATTGAATAATGACATGATGAATATTTTTTAAGTTAACTCCTTTTTGTTTAAAAATAATTTGCCTTTAATTGCAACCCAGTTGTTTCCTCCAGTCCAAAAATTAAATTCATGTTTTGAACCGCCTGTCCAACTGCTCCTTTTAATAAATTGTCAATCACCGAATGAATTGCAATTTTATTTCCTTGCTTTTCAATATGAATTAAACATTTGTTGGTATTCACTACTTGTTTTAAATCAATATTATTTCTTGAAACATGGGTAAAAGGATGTCCATTATAATAAGCATTGTATAAATCATACACTGCATCAATACTTAAGTCACATGTTAGCAACGAAGTAATAAAAATACCTCTTGTAAAATCACCTCTCCACGGTATAAAATTCACTTCGGCATTTTGATTGCCTTGTAAACTTGCTAAACTTTCACCAATTTCATTTAAGTGTTGGTGTTGTAATGTTTTATACGCCTGAATATTATTAGCTCTCCAACTAAAATGACTTGTTGTTGATAGACCTTGTCCTGCTCCTGTAGCGCCTGTAATACCTGTTGTATAAACCTCTTTAAGTAACCTTTTTGCAGCCAATGGCAATAAACCTAATTGTATAGCTGTTGCAAAACATCCAGGATTCGCAATATAATTTGCTTTTTGAATAGCTGCTTTTTGCAATTCTGGCAAACCATATACAAATTGCTTATCTCCTAAATTAGCCGTTGCTGCCAGCCTAAAGTCTTGTGAAAGATCTATAATTTTAATGCTTGCTTTTATTTCATTGGCTGCCAAAAACTTTTTAGCATCACCATGACCAACACATAAAAATAATACATCTATATTCTGATCTAACGCACTAGCAAATTTTAAATTTGTATCGCCCACTAAATCGGCATGTACTTTACTCACCAATTCGTCCGCATTACTAGTACTATGCACAAAAGCAATATGCGCATTGGGATGACGCAGTAATACACGAAGTAATTCACCACCTGTATATCCTGCTCCTCCAACTATACCAATGTTTATTTTTTGCATTTGACAATTCTTATAATTATTTATCAATGGTGCTGTTGCTATTTTAAATTGCTACAACACATTTATTCAACTTTATTTTTTATTCAATTCTTTTACGTTGTGGAAAATACTGGTTTGGTTACCAAATATTTTGGTAAATCCTCTCACATCTGCCCCCGTGAACCCTGTATTCATTTCGCCATACTTTCCAAACTTTGCACTCATTAAATCATTTTCTGATTCAATACCTAAAATTTGGAAGTGATATGGATTTAATTGAATAAATACATCACCTGTAACCTGCGCTTGCGAATTAGTTAAATAAGCTTCAATATCACGCATTACTGGATCCAAAATTTGTCCCTCATGCAGCCAATTTCCATAAAAGGAAGCTAGCTGATCCTTCCAAGATAATTGCCATTTGGTTAATACATGTTTTTCTAATGCATGGTGCGCTTTTAAAATAACCATTGGTGCTGCTGCTTCAAAACCAACACGACCTTTAATACCAATAATAGTGTCACCCACATGAATATCTCTTCCAATACCATAAGCGCCAACAATGGATTGAATAAATGCAATGGCCTCGGTTGGATGTGTGAATTGTTTTCCGTTCACTTTTGTAATTTCACCTTTTTCGAAACCTATTACCATTTCCTCGGTTTGTCCTTGCTTAGTCATTTGAGTAGGCCATGCAGCTTCAGGCAACATTCCTTTTGAATTTAATGTTTCTTTTCCCCCTACACTTGTTCCCCACAATCCTTTATTAATAGAATACGCTGCTTTTTCAAAATTCATTTGAACGCCTTTGCCTTTTAAGTATTCAATTTCCGCTTCTCTACTTAATTGCAAATCACGAATTGGTGTTAAAATTTCAATACCTGGAATCATAATTTGAAAAATCATATCAAAACGAACCTGATCATTACCTGCGCCCGTACTTCCATGTGCTACTAATTTTGCACCCACTTTTTTTACATGTTCCGCAATATGCAATGCTTGCGATAAACGTTCTGCACTTACACTCAAAGGATAGGTATTGTTTTTTAATACATTACCATATATCAAATATTTAATGATGCTATCATAATAACCTTTCACCGCATTTACAGTGGTATGGGTTTTCACACCTAATGCATAAGCATGAGCTTCTACTTTTTTTAATTCATCCTCTGTAAAACCTCCTGTGTTTACAATTACACTATGTACTTCCAGCCCTTTATCCTCGGTTAAATATTTTACACAAAATGTGGTATCTAATCCACCACTAAATCCAAGTACTACTTTTTCCATACTATTTATTTTTTCTAAACCAGTTTAATAATTTGCTTTTAAGGTCCTTTTCTTGCTGCTGTACTGTTGTAATTGCATTTTGTGGCTCATACAACATAGCTGTGCACATGCAATTTTTGCGATCCTTACTCATTAATATTTCATAGTTCACACAGCTCTTGCAACCTGCCCAAAACTCTTCATCATCTGTTAACTCGCTATAAGTAACAGGTTCGTATCCTAGTTCACTATTAATTTTCATCACGGCTAAACCTGTAGTTAAACCAAATAATTTTGCATTTGGATATTTCTCTCTTGATAATTGAAAAATGGTTTGCTTAATTTTTTTAGCAATCCCACTTTTTCTGAATGCTGGAGAAACAATCAATCCACTATTGGCTACAAACTGACCATGTTGCCAAGCTTCAATATAACAAAAACCTACCCAGGTCCCATCCTCGGTATGTGCAATGACTGCTTTACCTTCCTCTATTTTTTTTGCAACATATTCGGGACTACGCTTAGCAATCCCCGTTCCACGTGCTTTAGCAGAGGAAGCCATCTCATCGGTGATGGTTATTGAATAATGAACATCGCCACTATGGGCTACACGTACTATAATTTGCTGTTCCAATGATCTTAAAATTTAAGGAAATGACACTTCTGGCGTTTCTAGAAAATTTCGGGGTTTTTTCCACTGATAGGGGCAATTGCCAACTGCTCGTCCTATCAGAACCCACGTCGGGGAGAAAATAGTTCCGCAAGCGGCAACCTGATGGGACTATTCAATACAGGGACCGGTGCAAAATTTGCACAAGTTGTTAAAATATGTAATTGGTCCTGTTTCATTAATATTATCCTTTAGTAGGAATTAGGTTGTAAAAGTATAAAATAATTAAACAAATAAGGATCATTGTAGGCTATAATTTAAGCCATGGGCCTGTAAAAGCCCATAATTGCCCTGTAAATTAATAGTCGTTAGTTTTATTTTGCCAACTTGCTTCGTATTTTTGGGCAAATACATCTAAAAATTAGTTTATGAAAAAAATAATTGGATTGTCTTTATTAAGTTCAGGCATTTTATTAACGGCATGTGGCGATAGTCAAACCCAGGCAAAAGAAACAGCAAAAGATACCAGTGCAGTAATGTCATCTGAGGCTTTAGCAAGTAAAATCTATGATGTTAGTTTAGTTGTAAATAAAAAAGATCCCACCTGTGGCATGCCCGTTACTGCAGGTATTAGTGATACCGCTCATTACAATAATTTGGTATTGGGTTTTTGTTCTACCGAATGCAAAAACGAATTCTTGAAAAATCCTAAAGCAAGTATAGCCGCAGCTGAATTAAAAAAGTAAACTAACCCACTATTTTTAACTTTCAAAAAAAAGGTTGCTTAGGCTTAACTAAATAAGTATGCAATATCATCTTTGGTTAAGGACTTCACAAATCCTTCTTCATCTGAAATAAGTTCCTTAGCCAAAGATCTTTTTCGATCTTGTAGTTTTAATATTTTATCCTCTACCGTATCATTACAAATCATGCGATACGCAAAAATATTTTTAGTTTGGCCTATACGGTGTGTTCTATCAATTGCTTGTTGCTCCACAGCAGGATTCCACCAAGGATCCACTATGTATACATAGTCTGCAGCGGTTAAGTTTAATCCAACACCTCCCGCTTTTAGTGAAATTAAAAACACCCTGCATTTAGGATCGTTTTGAAAACGCTCAATAGCTTTTTCTCTTTCTTGAATGGTACTTCCACCATCAAAATATTCGTAATCAATGCCCAACTTTGTTAATTCGGCTTTAATCAATCCTAACATTCCCAGAAATTGAGAGAACACTAAGGCTTTATGATCACCAATGTTTTCAGCTATTTCACGCGTTAGCTCATTTAATTTAACCGACTCGTTTGGATATGCTTCATCCTTTATAATAGCTGGACTATCACAAATTTGTCTAAGCTTCATTAAACCTTGTAATATGGACAGTTGTGATTTTTGAATTCCTTTTTCTTCCACCATACCAATTAACTTATCACGATAATCGTTTCTGTATGCCTCATAAATTTTACGTTGCGCCGCACCCATTTCACAATACAAAACCATTTCTTGTTTCTCTGGCAAATCCTTTGCTACCTGCTCCTTGGTTCTACGTAAAATAAAAGGGAAAACAAATTTTCTTAAATGCTCTTTTTGTTCTTTCTCGTCAAACTTATCAATTGGCATTGAAAAATTATGCTTAAAATATTCTACTGTTCCTAGCATGCCTGGATTTAAAAAATTCATTTGGGCATAAATATCAAAGGTATTGTTTTGCAACGGAGTACCACTTAAACACAATTTATTTGTAGCTTGTAACAAACAAGCTGCTTTTGTTACTTTACTAGAAGGATTTTTAATGGCTTGACTTTCATCTAGAATAACATAATCAAACTTAACTTCAGAAAACATTTTAATATCACTTCTTAATGTACCATAAGTAGTAATAATAACTTCCACTGGGTCCTTAAATAATTGACTTTTGCTTCGGGTACCGCCATGATGTAACTGAAAACTTAAACTTGGCGTGAACTTTTTAAGTTCATTTTGCCAGTTGTATAAAAGTGTGGTTGGACAAACAACAAGTGCTATTAATTTGCCATTTTTTTCCTTTAAATGTTGTAAAAAAGAAAGGGTTTGAATGGTTTTTCCAAGTCCCATGTCATCCGCTAAAATTCCACCCCACTGTACATCGTGTAAATAATTTAACCATTGAAAACCACTTACTTGATATGGTCTAAGAATAGGTGTTAAATGCGAGGGCGGTGGCACGTCTGCGATGGAGTATTTTTCTCTAATTTTCTCGTACTTTCCTTCTAGTTGAAAAATTAATTCCTCTTCATCACGTTGTTCATATAACTCATCTAATATAGAGAAATGATATTTACTCAATTTTAGATTATCAGTTTTACCTTCCCCTACTTTAAATAATAAGGAATATTTATTTAGCCATTTTTCTGGAAGTACGCCTAAGCTACCATCCTTTAAAGGAACAAATTGTTGCTTATTGGCCAACATATTTTTAATATCCTGCACAGAAACTTTTTGTTCTCCAAACGAAATTTCAACTTTAGCATCAAACCAATCGGTATTACTACTAATATACAATTTAGTAGAAGGCTTTGCTGTGTTAAATTTAAATTGTTTTAAATTTTCGGATCCAAATAAAGGAATTTGCTTTTCCTTTAAAAGATCTATGAATAAAAAGAACCAATTATTTTTTAAAACCTCAGCGCCTTTTAATGCTAAAATATTTTCCTCATTTGGTCTTATGAATCCAGAGTGTAATTGCTCAATAATATTCATTAAGGATCTTTCATGAGCAAGGTCTCTTTCTAAAATAATAATTTTATCACCTTGTTGTTGTATTACAGAAGGCCCGTCCTCACTAGTAACTAGAATATCTTTGTAAACATAAATTGGTTCAAATAGTAAATAATCCCTGTCCTCTTTTAATAAAATTTGTAATTGAGGTTTAATGCCTTTTAGCTTTTCTTGTTTAACATTACCCAATTCTACTACATAAGATTTTGACAATGGAAGTAAAGTACTTTGCAAATATTCAGGCCACTGCTCTAATAATATTTCATTAAACCCAGTAGGCATGAATTTTTCAACCCATTTTAAATCTTCTCTATTTTTCCAAGTAAAAAATTGATGATGGTATTGAAATACATAATGCGACTTTGCATGATTGTCTGAAAGTGAAATTTTACCTTCTGGTAAATTTACTTGTGCATAAATAATATACCTATCTGCTTCCTTTTCAACTATAAAGCAAGGCTGAATAGGATTGAAAACCAACTCCGCTTTTTGCAAATTTGCAGAAGTAAATGGATTGTTATGTGGGAGATGAAAATTAAATGGGTGTTCAGAAATATCTCTCCATAACTTTTCAAGCTTTGGATGCATGTATTCCTGAATGAGTTCTTTGGTTTCTGCAGGCAAGCTATCATCGTCTCCACTTAAAATAGTGTCCCAAATTCCCATAAATGGGGAATTCTTATTTAAGTATTTTGTTAATTCCGTAGCTTGTAATTTTCTTACCAATTGTAATAAATTTTGATCTTCCTCAAGCATATCATTAGGCGTAACAAACTTGGGAAGGTCTAATTTTTCTACCTTACTTACAAATGCAGTGCCCTCCTCGTTTACTTCTCCTTTTACAATATTTAAAGCTAAAAAAGGATACTCGGTTGTGGCCAGCTGGATGACTAGTCCAAAACGTTCAATTGTTTTTGCGATTTTACTTTGTGCTTGGTCCTCCCCTTTTTCAATATCCCAGTCATTGGACCTAGGAATACTGCGCATAGTAGCCACAGGAGCTGAATTTATTTTTTGAATACGCTCATCTAATACTTTCAAGAAAGGTTTCCCTTCGTGATATATAAATTCAAACTTGTCTTCTATGTAGTCGTCTAGCGTATAACCGTATAGTGCTAATAATTTATTTTTTTCTCTGTCCCAATTTCGAATAGTGTCAAAATAATCGGCTCCTTTTAATTGGAATAATTGTAATAATAAAATGGTTTTGTGAATACACAATGGATACTCGGTTTCACTTAAACAATCACAAGAAGTGTCAAAAAAACGTTCCTCATTTTTTTGAATAATAATATGATATGTTTTACCATGATCTTCCACCTCAGCCACTACTTTTTCATTAGCGCTTTCAATAATATGAGGCCTATTGGATTTAAGCGTAGTCTCCGCTTTTTCAAAAGTGCTTTTTGAGCTAAGCATGCGCATCATTTTTAAATCCAAATTTTTAGTTCTAAGCTGCGTATGCGTTGTAACGTAAGATGTATGCTTATAATCCAGTAAATTTTTATCTAATAAATCCTGTACAAAAAATAAAGCTGCAGCTTTATGCCTACAAACCTCTGATAAATTATAAGGACAACCACATCTTAAAGAAAGGGTTGCTGGACTTTTAAAATTTTCTATGGTTACTTTATAATAGGTGCTGTAACCATCGTCTTTTACACGGCAATGAATACTACCTATTAAAGGATCAAACTTTACAAGCTCGATATTTTTAAGTGCGAATATTTTTTTTCCGCGTCTGATAACCTCTTCGGTACCGTAGCTATAAATGTGTTTTACTAAGTAAGGTAATGCCATAAATTATACAATATTGCCCCTTTGAAAAGGGCAATTTGCAAATGTACGCATTTGCAGGCTAATTTTCGTTATTCTTATGCCCCATTTATAAGTGCACCATCCTTGAAAATGGGCAAACTTGGCGCAGTATCCTGTGAAACGCAATAAAGCATATCTGATTCTAACCCATAAGCAGCCAAACGGTGCCAATGGGTTAAGGTTTTAATATAATCGGTCATATTATTCCTATGTTGCATATATAGCTGGTTCGCCATATAACTACTATCGCAATGAATTGTAAATTGATCTTTTATAGCTTCAATTACAGCGCCAGCAAATAAGGTGTCCTCTATATTAAACCGGTTTTTCCAACCTGAACAACCTAGTATAACTGGTGCATTTTGCTTTTTTAAATAATTTACCACATTGGATAAATTTGGAAAGGATCCAGTAATAATTTCCTTAGCGCCCATCCTTAAAGCCATGTGCAATAATTTGGTACCATTGGTTGTGGTAATCACAAGGGTTTTATTTTCAATAAAAGAGCGTGGATATTCCGAAGGAGAATTGCCATAGGAAAGCCCTGGAATAATTTTACCGTCACGCTCTCCTGCAGTTATACCGCCAGTTGCATTTCCAATTTCAATACATGCTTCAGGACTATCCACAGGAATAATTTTAGTTGCACCATTGTAAAGTGCAGTTGCCATTGTTGATGTAGCTCTAAAAACATCAATAATGACAACTATACTATCTTTTACTTCGTATAAATCTAATAATTGTGGGGTAAGTACCGTATGTAAGCTCGGCTTCACTTGTTTATCTTTACTCATAATGCAAAGATACAAAACCGCTAATTTTTCAAGAGTAATTCCTTTTGTTTAGATAAAATTAAAATTTCACTTAACACTATTTCGGTGCTGGTTCGCTTTACTCCTGCTTTGTCGGTAAATGATTTATTAACCAGCCTTCCCTCCACTGCCACCTCCGCACCTTTAGCCAAATATTTTTCTACATAAATAGCTAATTTAGACCAAGCCAATAAACTAAACCACTGGGTTTCATCCATCCACTCCCCTTTTACATTTTTGTAACGGTCATTTACTGCCAATCGCAAACTGGCTAATTTTTTGTCATCTCCATATAATTTAATTTCCGGATCAGCGCCAAGACGCCCAACCAACTGCACTTTGTTTTTAATAGCTTTCATTTGTAATATTTTTAATGAGCTACAAATTTGCAACACAGTTAAATACAAGATTCAAGTATTAATACGTTAATCATACCCATAAAAAAAGGAGCAATGCTCCTTTTTTTAATAATTCTATTGTAAAATTTTATTTGAAAGGAAACTTTACAACAATTGCTTTTACGAGTGTATTACGGATATCAATAAATATTTCTGTACCCACTTTTGCATGCGAAGTTGCTACATAGCCTAGCCCAATTGCTTTAGATAAACTTGGTGCTTGTGTTCCAGAAGTTACCGAACCAATTTCATTTCCTGCTGCGTCTTTAATCAAATAATAATGACGCGGAATTCCACGATCAATCATTTCAAATCCAACTAATTTTTTGGCAGGGCCATTTTCTTTTTCGGCTTTTAATGCATTTGCATTTGTAAATTCTTTTGTGAACTTAGTAATCCATCCAAGACCAGCTTGGATAGGACTGGTAGAATCGTCAATATCATTTCCGTATAAACAAAAACCCATTTCTAAACGCAAAGTATCCCTGGCACCTAACCCAATTGGTTTTAAACCATAGGCTGCACCTGCTTCAAACAAAGCATCCCATATTATATTGGCATGATCGTTTTCGTCTTCAAAATATATTTCTACACCACCTGCACCTGTATAACCTGTGGCACTAATTAATACATTGTCTATGTCTAATAATTTACCTTTTACAAAACTATAATAAGGTAAATTTAAAACATCCATTTGTGTTAGGGTTTGTACAATTTTAGCTGCATTGGGCCCCTGAATAGCAAGTAATGCAGTTTTAGCACTGATATTATGCATTTCAACCCCTTTGGTATTATGCTTTACCACCCAATCCCAATCCTTTTGAATATTAGATGCATTCACTACAAGCATATATACTTTATTTTTTTCAACACAGTATACCAATAAGTCATCAACTATTCCACCTGTTTCATTTGGGAAACAACTATACTGTGCTTTCCCATTTTCCAAAACCGACGCATCGTTACTGGTAACACGTTGAATTAAATCCAAAGCATTTTCCCCTTTTAAAATGAACTCCCCCATATGACTCACATCAAAAACACCTGCATTGTTTCTTACTGCTGCATGCTCGTCGTTAATGCCTGTGTAACTAATTGGCATATTATAACCTGCAAAGGGAGCCATTTTTGCACCTAATGCAATATGTTTATGGGTAAATGGGGTGTTTAAAATTTCGCTCATTTCTTAATTAATTTGCTCAAAGATAATCAAAAAGCACCCTAAATAAAACACCCCTTCTGGCTAAGAAGGGGTGTAAATCCAAAAATCAAAATCAAAATCCTTTATTTAGTATGAAAACCTATCTAGTACCCAATGCATATCGGTAAGTTTACTAGCAATTTTATTGGCATTATTTATGTCCGTTACATTGCCGGTTTTAATTTTTTTATCCATTGGTACTTCGGCTGGTTTTGAAGCCTTATTTTTTTCAATATTTTGCTCTAGTTCTAAGCGCTCCTGCTTTAACTTTTTTAATTTTTGATCCATTTCGTCTGGTGAATCTGTTGCTCCATTTTCCATTTCATCATCATCACGCTTTACTTTTTCCAAGCCAGCAGCAGTCATTTTATATACTACCCCTTTATCAAATGAATAGGATTCATTGTCCCATGGTTCGTTCCATTCATCATACCAACCATCGCTAAATCCATTAAGCGTTTCGGTTTGAATTGAACTGCGATTTACTTTTAAATTAAACTGTCTAAAAGTATGATTGCTTATTTTAATTCTTTTGCCAATTGGAACCGCAATAGTCATAATAATATGTTGGTTTCTGAATTTATTTTGCTTGCTTATAGCAATGCCTTTGTCTAAATAAAGCAAGCTATCCATTTGAGTTACACTAAAATTAATTTTATTGGCTTTTGCATTGGCTTCTTTCACAGTTTTCCCATTACTTAACTTCACATAAGTAATTTGAAAGCTATCCGTTTTGGATTGCACAATGCGCACTCGCATATTTCTAACAAACAGCGTGTCCTCATCACTATAATTACTAAATGGTGTTATATCGAACCACTTATCCTCATAGTACTTCATTTTAGGAGTAGCCGTTATTTCTAAGTAATCCACTTTGGCATTTTTTAATTGGATAATTTCTTCCACAGGTATATTGTGTTTTGAAAAACTATTTCCTAAGCTGCTAAAGAAATAAAATAAACAAACCCAACCCAAAACCCAAAGGGAAATAAAACTAGTTCTAACCCAATTATTTGATTTTTTATATCCAGCAATTTTTCTAATCACTGCAGTAACTATTCCAATTATCGGAACCCAAATAAAAAATATTATTGCTCCAAAAACTGCAAATGTTTGCAATCCATCTTCAAGAATAAATCCTTTTAATGGCAATAAGCTTGTACCTGCAACACCCATACCAAATAAAGCTGCTAACAAGGAGATGCCAACAATTCCTAATATAAAATAAACAAATACTTTTAAACTTATGGAAATTATACGTCCTACAAAATGAAAACAGCCTTTATTATTTTCCGGGGTTATATTGTTTTGATCTGCAACATTAGGACTACTATTTTGCTCGTTATTTGCACTTTGTTTTTTATAAAAATCACGTCCCCAACTTTGTGCTCTCTTGCTAAAACCTTCCATGTCGTTTTGAATGGTATTTTTAATACTATTTAAGTCCACTTTTTCTCCAACCATTTCTAATTTATCCGCACTGGTCTTGGCTTCGGGAAGTACCAACCAAAGTACAATGTATACAAATATGGCGCCTGGGCTAAAAGTAATATCTAAAAAATTTGGAAAATCGGGGCTATCCCAAAACTGCCATAAATGCAAGTGGTTAAAATTAAAAATAAAACGAATAAAAGGAATTAAAAATAATAAGCGTACAATACCCACTCTTAAACCAAAATATTTAGCAAGTCCTGCGCAAACTCCACCAATAATTTTATTATCAATGTCTCTAAACAAACGCTTACGTACACCGCCTACTTCTTTAACCGATGAACTTGGTACCGCAATCCATAATATTACATAACCTATAATATTTAGCCCTATTAAGAAGATCCATAAAATTCTTACAATTAATGGATCAATATTAAAATAATTGGCAATACCACTGCACACTCCACCTAATACTTTATTTTGTTCATCACGATACAAACGTTTTTGAGTAGTAGACTCCCAAGTTTTAGATTTACTTGTATCATATGTCTGTGCATGCGTAGCATTAGTTTGTTCAAAGCCATCCTGTGCTTCAAAATCGGCAGGACGTCCAATACTTTCAATGATTAAATTAATACCTGCCTCGTCTATACAAATGGCTCCTTTTTTAAGACGGTCCTCGCATAATTCTGCAACACGGCACTCAATGTCATTGATAATTTCATCACGTCCTTCTTCATTAGCAAAATAAGCACGAAGTGAATCTATATATTGTTTTAGAATTTCATAAGCCTGTTCTTCAATAGGAAGAATTCGACCTTGAAAATTGATATTGATAACTTTATTCATAGTATTAAATTTTATGGGTTAGCTATTTTGAGAAGCTATATTTTCGGTGTTAATTGGATTTGAATTTTGCGTTAATTGATTCACCGCGCCGGTCATCTCGTTCCAGGTTTTTAATAAAACATCATAAGCTTTATGACCATCCTCGGTTAACACAAAATATTTTCTTGGTGGACCACTCACACTTTCCACCCATCTGTAATTTAAAAGTCCTGCATTTTTTAAACGCGTTAATAACGGATACAAGGTCCCTTCTAGTATATGCAAATTGGCCGCTTTCATTTGTTCGACGATATCACTTGGATACACTTCGCCTTTTTGAATGATGGACAATATGCAAAACTCCAATACGCCCTTGCGCATTTGACTTTGTGTGTTTTGTATATCCATGATAATTACTTTAGAACACAAAGCTAGTGGAATATTTAGTACTATGCATCACACAGTACTAAATATTTTATAGTAGTATAAAAATAAAAATGCTAATACATTGTTTATCAACATATTAGCATTTAAAAAAATTACGAATGATACCTATTCAGGATGAACGGGTTAAAAATTCCACCAAAACCATATAAAAATCTAGTAAACAACAAGCTCGTAAAAGTCGGCTTCCTGTAGATATTTATTGGCTAGGTCCTTAATTTGTTCCGGACTAATAGCCCTTACCGTATTTATGGTATTGTAAAAATAAGTTTCGGTTAAGCCATTTAAAATATATGATTTCCAACGTCCAATAATTTGAAAAGGGCCGTCCACATCACCTAACAAGGAACCCAACATATAGTTCTTTACTAAGTTTAGTTCATCCAAATCTACCAACTCATTTCTTAAAATAGACATCTCCTTATATACTTCGTCAATAGTGGCTCTGCAAACATCCTTACCTGCATCGGTACTTACCAACCATGCACTTTGTTGAATATGGTTTTGCAAATAACTGTGAATGCCATACGTATACCCTTTGTCCTCTCTAATATTACTCATTAAACGAGAACCAAAAAATCCACCAAATATATTATTAAGCACTTGTGCTGGTGCAAAATCGGGATGATGCCTATTTGGAAAATGTCTTGCAATACGAATAGAACCCTGCACCGAACTTGGATCATTTACCACATTGTATTTTTTTTCAGCAGCTGCAACAATTGCATGCTCAGGCGTTTCAATAATATGTTTATTTAATGGTAAAGTCCCAATATATTTATTTAAAATACTATGAATGTTTGCTGGAAATTTTCCAGCCATAAATACAATACACTTTCCTTCCTTATAATATTTATTGTAAAAGGCAACTAAGTCCTCACGTGTTAATTGATTGTAAGCAGCTTCACTTGAATACTTTCCATAAGGATGATCAATTCCAAATAAATACTCATCAATAAACCTATTGGCAATAAAATCTCCTTTTTTTAAATTTAGTGTAAGTTGCTGAATTTGATTTTTGATATAAATGTCTAATTCCTTTTCTGGGAAAATGGCATCCGAAATTAGTTCACTTACTACTGGTATTACTGCTGCAAAATGTTTTGTTAAACTATGCAAACTAATGGTTGCTGTTTCGTTGTAGCAGGACCTATTTAAGTAGGCTCCATAAAATTCAAAAGCGTCATTCACCTCAAAAGCAGTTTTGCTATGGGTCCCGTTCTTTAATAAATAATTAGTAGCAGGCGCAACCCAGTTTTTTGTTTCAAAACTATTGCCAGCAAAAAACACCATTTCCATAAGCATTACTTCCTGTGCACCTCCCTCAAAAGCATACACTTCTACCCCATTATCCAATTCATATTTTTGATATGGTTTTAGTTGAATGTCAAAATCAACAGCGTCTTTAATAAAGGGTGCAGTGGTACGGTCTAAAGGCATAATTATATATTTTGCGAATGCAAATAAATGGGTTAATGTTAGGAAGCATTGTTGCTATAGTAATACAAGGTATTTCTATTACTGTCTTCAAATATAGTTTTAGCAGTTTCCTGAATTAACGTAGGCGTAACGGCTTGATATTTTCCAAGCTCATCGTTCATGAGTGCTGCATCGCCAATTAATTCATAAAAAGCCAAACTTTGTGCACGATTCATAATACTCATATCCTCAAAGCATATCATGCTTTCTGTTTTATTAATTACTTTTTGAACTTCTTTAACATCTAATAATTCATGTTTCATTTTTTCTACTTCATCAAGCACTGCTTTTTCTGCCACTGACATGCTAATGCCCTTTACTAATTTTCCAGTGATCACAAATAAGCCTGGATCAATGGTTCCAAAATGAAAACAGGAAATTGAAGAAAACAATTGTCTCACTTTAATAAGTTGCTCATATAAACGAGAGGAGGCTCCACCACCTAGCACCTCGGTTAATAAGTCGGTGGCATGGTAAGCTTCATCAAATCTTCCACCCATATGCCAGGTCATCATAAGCATGTCCATAGGCACATCGGCGCGCACATCCATACTTTTATGCTTTGCTTGTTTTGGCTCAGCAGGTAAATTTCGGTGGTACTTCTCGCCAGCAGGAATTGGACCAAACCATTTTTCTGCTAATAATTTTATATCATCAGTATTCACATTCCCAGTGACTACTAAAATGGCATTATTAGGTCTGTAAAATTTAAAGAAGAAATCCTTCACTTCTTGCATGGTTGCTTTTTCGACATGATCCAAAGAAGCACCAATAGTCATCCAACGGTATGGATGTTTGCTATAGGCTAGTGTTCTCATTTTATGCCAGGCATCCCCATATGGCTTATTAATATAATGTTCCTTAAACTCTTCGCATACCACTTTCCTTTGCACTTCTAAACTCTTTTCACTAAAGGCTAGTGATAACATTCTGTCACTTTCTAACCAAAATGCAGTTTCAATATTTTCTGCAGGTAATTGACAATAATAATTGGTGAGGTCGTTGGTTGTATATGCATTGTTTTCACCACCTGCTCTTTGCAAAGGTTCATCATACTCTGGAATATTTACACTGCCCCCAAACATGAGGTGTTCAAACAAATGGGCAAAGCCTGTTTTTTCCGGATTTTCGTCCTTGGCACCCACATTGTATAATACATTCACAACGGCCATTGGCGTGGTCATATCGGGGTGTACAATTACTTTTAAGCCATTGGCTAATTCAAATCTATCAAATTGTATCATAATGAATCACGAATTTACTCCTTTTAAACAAGAGTGTATTTATGAATGTAGATAAAATAAACTGGTGTGAAAAGCGAACCCTTTAAGCCTTAACTTTGTTACTCTTAAAAGTAGTATATGCAATTAGAAGAATTATATAAGAAAGCCTTGAATTTTGAGTATTTAACCATGGAAGAGGGTATGTTTTTATTTGAAAATGCCCCTTTAAATGAGCTAAGCTATGTTGCCAATGAGTTAAGAAAAAAACAAGTGCCACATGGCAAGGTTACCTGGCAGATTGACCGTAATGTAAACACCACCAATGTATGTATTGCAAACTGTAAATTTTGTAATTTTTATAGAATTCCTGGTCACCCCGAGGCATATATTACCAATATGGATACCTATCGCGTAAAAATTAAAGAAACCCTTGCCTGGGGAGGTGATCAATTATTGCTACAAGGAGGCCACCATCCAGAATTAGGATTGCAATTTTATGTAGATATTTTTAGTCAAATTAAAAATGAATTCCCAACCATTAAGTTGCACACACTAGGGCCCCCAGAAATTGCGCACATTGCAAAGTTGGAAGGCATGACCCACACCCAAGTATTAAAAGCATTACAAGCTGCAGGCATGGATTCCTTGCCAGGAGCAGGTGCTGAAATTTTAGTGGACCGTGTGCGTAAATTAGTTTCAAACGGAAAATGTGGAGCCGACGAATGGCTGGAAGTTATGGCAGCTGCACATCAATTAAATATTACTACAAGTGCCACCATGATGTTTGGTCATGTGGAAACCTTAGAAGAAAGATTTATTCACTTAATTCGTATTCGCGAAACTCAGGATAGAAAACCAAAAGATGCAAAAGGATTTTTAGCATTTATACCTTGGACTTTCCAAGACGTAGATACTTTACTTACAAAAATTAGAGGAGTTCATAATTTAACCACCACCGAAGAATACATTCGAATGATTGCTATTAGCCGAATAATGCTTCCTAATATTAAAAATATACAGGCAAGCTGGTTAACAGTAGGTAAAGCAACCGCTCAGGTATGTTTAGAATCGGGAGCCAACGACTTTGGAAGTATTATGCTTGAGGAAAATGTGGTAAGCGCTGCTGGTGCACCCCACCGTTTTACTTACAAAACAATCCAAGAAGCAATTAAAGAGGCTGGCTTTGAACCTCAGTTACGTAACCAACAATATGATTGGCGCGAACTTCCTGCAAACATTCAGGAGCAAATTGTAAATTATTAGTAACTGGCTGTAACTTTTGGGCTTCACCTTCGTTATATACTTACTTAAAGCCAAACAAGGGGAATGACCGTTCAAGATTTCAATAATTGTGTAGATAATTACTCCGACGGGGTATACCGTTTTATTGTCAAAAATATTGGTCATGAAGCGGATGCGCAGGATATTGTCCAAACGGCATTTGAAAAATTATGGGTGAACAGGGAAAAAGTGGAACCTACCAAAGTAAAATCTTACTTGTTTACTATTGCTTACCACAACATGATTGACCATATTAGGAAGCAAAAAAATAATACTACTACCCATAATTTTGATGATGTTAAAACACAGGTTAGTTTACACGACAACAATGAATTAAAGCAAATTTTACTAAGCGCCATAAATGATTTAAACCCTACACAAAAAAGTCTCATTCTTCTAAAAGACTATGAAGGGTATAGCTATCAAGAAATTGGCGAGATCATGGATTTATCAGAAAGCCAGGTGCGTGTTTACTTACACAGAGCAAGATTAATATTAAAGGGCAAATTAATTCATCTTAAAAAAATGAGTGCCTAATGAAAATTAATACACAAAATTACGAGACCTACTTTTTATTGTACCTAGACAATGAACTCACGGCCTCTGAACAAAAGGAAGTGGAATTATTTATT
The DNA here is from genome assembly GCA_947456625.1 of Bacteroidota bacterium. GTDB lineage: Bacteria > Bacteroidota > Bacteroidia > Chitinophagales > Chitinophagaceae > Sediminibacterium. The sequence goes on along the minus strand of CANGQJ010000004.1, from coordinate 57,525 downwards.
TCAGAAAATCCAATATATAAAAACGAGCTGGATATTATTAAGCAAACTATACTAGAAGTGGACGAAGTTCTATTTCAAGATAAGGTAACCTTATACCGTCTTGAAGCTATGGAAGCCAGCTTAAACCCTGTCTTTAAAAATAAATTGTATCTAAAAGATGTAAAAATAGTGGACGGATATTTTACAAAAAATAAAATCAGGTCTTATAGCGCCATTGCTGCATTGTTTATTTTATACTTTGGGTATAATTCAATTCAAAAACAAGTTGTTCAAAGTAACATGGCATTAAATAAAGGCACTAGCAAAAGCCAGTTAGCTAACACTCCAGTTTTAATTATCAATAAGGCTATAAATACAAACAAGCAAGCAACTTATCCCCTAATTACCAATGCAAAAGCTGGTAAAAATTTAGCGGTATTTGTAACACCTCAAAGGGAAAATTTAAATACCCCAATGAACAATACGAATAACCCAAATTCATTAATAAGTGAAGTTAGTAGCGCCGATGTCATACTAAATATAAATAGCCAGGATATTGCCTCAGCTGCTGTTAGCCAATTGGCCAATGAGCAATCAACAGCAGTGGCTCAAAGTAATGTTGTAAACAACACAACACCATCCCTAAATGAAATGAATACCGAGGACCCCGATAGAGGTATTTATATTGCCAATTTTGAAATTGACGGTGATAAATTAAGGGGATTATCCAGACGTATTGGTGCATTTTTAAAACGTAATAAATCAGATAAAGACAAATAAGTAATTATGAAAAGAATAACAGTAGTAGCAAGTATTTTATTAGCCATTCATGTTAATGCACAAACCGATTCCGCGTTAACTAAAAAAGCCGATACCATTAAAATAGGCAATATGCTTATTGTAAATAACCAAGGAGCTAGTTTGGATGCAAATAAAAATATTACCATTAATGTAGGATCAAAATCACAAAAAGAAAGATCTAAAGCAGTAAAAATAATGAGTGGTAGTGATACACTTATTGATGTAAATGGAGATACCGTAAAAATAGGACGTCTTAATATTATTAATAATCCTCAAGGTAATGCTAGCAAAGGATGGGAATCCTTACTAGAAGGGGATTTCAAGAAAACAAATATTTCCATTAATCACAGTCCCAAAAAATTAAAAAACATTAGTACCAATTGGTGGATTTTTGATTTAGGCTTTGCAAATTATGTAGACAATACAGCACCAAGATACTCCGCATTGCCTTATACTAGTATGGGATCGGGTTATGTGACTAGTTCAGATTTAAAATTAAAGAACGAAAAATCTAGCAATGTGAATATTTGGATTGTACAACAAAAAGCAAACCTGTATCAACATTATTGGAATTTAAAATACGGCATTGGTATAGAGATGTACAATTTCAGATTTATTCGTCCAATAAGTTTTAGTAATACCCCAGGCAATTATGTATATTTTGACAATGTGAATTTTAGTAAGGATAAATTGTTTGTGGAATACCTAACGGTTCCTGTTCAATTAAATTATCAATCCAACCCTTACAACAACAAAAGTTTTTATGCAAGCTTTGGTTTAAGTGCAGGCTATTTAGTGCAATCTCATACCAAACAAATTAGCGAGGAAAGAGGTAAGCGGAAATTAAACGGAAACTTTAATTTAAATAATGTGAAAATGGCTACCATTGGTGAATTGGGCATTGGGTCGCTTCGTCTTTATGGATCTTATAGTTTGACCAATTTATTTGATAAAAACCTTACTAATTTTGATATGGCACCATTTGCAATTGGTGTAAGGTTTAGCAAATTTTAAACTGTTTTACTGCATTATAAATGTAACAAAAAAGCCCCTCTAGAAGGAGGGGCTTTTTATATAATTAAATTGTTACACTAAATGTGTAGTACCAAAATAAGGTTGTAAAGCTTCTGGAAGTGCTATGCCAGTTTCGGTTTGATAGTTCTCTACAATGGCAGCAAAAATTCTTGGCAAGGCCAATGAACTACCATTTAATGAGTGTGCAAATTGAATTTTCCCCTCCGCGTCTTTAAACCTACATTTCATACGGTAAGTTTGATAAGATTGGAAATTGCTTACACTACTAACCTCTAACCATTTTTCTTGAGCAGCACTATACACTTCAAAGTCATAAGTAATGGCCGAAGCAAATCCCATATCACCACCACATAATCTTAAGATACGGTATTGTAAACCTAAGCTTATTAAAAGCTTTTCTACATGCAAAACCATTTCATCTAAAACCAAATCACTTTTATCTGGATGAACAATTTGTATAATTTCAACTTTTTCAAACTGATGTACTCTGTTTAATCCACGCACATCTTTACCAAAACTTCCAGCCTCTCTTCTAAAACAAGGTGAGTATGCTGTCATTTGAATTGGGAGGTCTGCTTCTTTTAATACCGTGTCACGAAACACATTGGTAACAGGCACTTCGGCAGTTGGGATTAAATAAAAATCGTCTTCGGTTGCATGATACATTTGTCCTTCTTTATCTGGCAATTGACCTGTTGCAAAGGCCGAAGCGGCATTGACCATAAATGGCGGTAAGTATTCGGTGTAACCTGCTGCAGTATTAAAATCTAAAAAATATTGCGTTAATGCTCTTTGAAATTTTGCACCTTTCCCAATGTATAATGGAAATCCACTTCCTGTAATTTTTGCACCAGTTTCAAAGTCAACTAAATTATATTTTTTAATTAAGTCCCAATGTGCTTCGGCATTTTTTGGAAGTTGTGGCGTTTGACCACCTTGTCTTACCACTACATTTTCTTCGGGGGTTTTTCCAATAGGCACGATATCATGCGGCAGGTTGGGAAATTGCACAATTAGAGTTTGCAATTTTGCTTCTACTTCGGCCATTTGTTCCTTAAAAGGCTCTAATTGAGTTTTCCAACTAGCTACATTGTTTTTTAAAGTTTCTGCTTGCTCTTTTTCTCCTTTGGCCATATGTGCTCCAATTTGCTTAGAAGCTGCATTTACTTTAGATTGAAGGTCATCAAAGGAAGCTTGTAATTGCTTTCTTTGATCATCCACCGCGATCACTTCATCCACTAAACTAAGGTTAGCGAAATGTTTGATTGCCAATTTCTTTTTAGCCAGTTCGGTATTTTGGCGTAAGAAGTTTACCTGTAACATAAATGCGAATTTTGGCAAAGATAATCAAACCATCCTACCACGCCTAGATATCCCTTACCTTTGCCTAAAATTTGAAAGCAAAATGGCCAATATACAAGACGATTTACAAACCAGGTGGTGGGCATTAGAGCAGAAATTGATGGACCAGTTTGGTAAAAAGCCAGATACCGAAGCTGTTTTATTTTTAATAGGATTGCAAGAGACAGGATTTATAAGAGAAAAGATTACCAAGGAGCAAAAACAGGACCTCATGCACATAGCCATTTGTTCTATATTGTCCCCAAGTGGTTATTATTTATATGAGGGAAAAGACGAGGAAGGATGGCCACATTTTAAGCAATTAAAGCAATTGCCTAAAATGGATCTAATGGAACAAGAGATCTTTTTAAAAGACCATATTTTGCTGTATTTTGATAATATTAGGTATTAGCAGATTGGTTTTTTAGTGTTTTTAATAGATATTTGTAACAATAAAAATAGAACTTATGCAATTCCCTGCCGACTTACGTTACACAAAGGATCATGAATGGATTAAACTTGATGGCAATACTGCCACTATTGGTATTACCGATTTTGCTCAAAGCGAATTAGGTGATATTGTTTATTTAGACATTAATACCGTAGGTAAAAGTTTAGCTGCAGAAGCTGTATTTGGTACCGTAGAGGCTGTGAAAACAGTAAGTGATTTATTCTTACCAATGGCAGGAACTATTACCGAAGTAAATCCTGCACTTGCAAGCAACCCAGAATTAGTAAACACCGATCCATATGGTCAGGGCTGGATGGTAAAAGTTACCGTGAGCGATGCTGCCGATTTTGAGAAGTTATTAACTAGCGAAGCATATGCTAGTTTAGTGCACTAATCATCATCAATGAAAACATTGATTTGGGTTATAGCGGAGATCCTACTTGTATTTGTGTTACTAAGCATGCCAGGAAGTAGTTTTCATACTACTTCAAATTGGTTTGGCAATTTTCCTATTGACAAACTAGTACATGTATTCTTATTTGGATCTTTGGCTTTGTCGTTTTTTGTGCATTTTGAAAATTTAAAAAACAAAAAATATAAATCAGTACGCGCAAAAGCACTTGTATTAATTTTTTGTATAGTTTATGGTATCGCAATGGAATTTTATCAAAAAAATTATGTTCCAAGCAGGGGTTTTGAAGTTGCCGATATGTTGGCCGATGCCATTGGCGCCATTGTAGCCATACCTTTATTTAGTTGGTTTCAAACTAAACTAAATAAATAAACAATTAGTTAATGGGAATAGAAAACGATATACAACAAGCCAGCTTTAGAAATGAATACCAAAAAATGGGTATTAATCTAATGTATACCGCCAACTGGCTTAATGAACAAATAGGTCGTTTTTTAGTTCAAGAAGACATCACGCAACAACAATATAATATTCTACGCATTCTACGTGGAAGTGAAGTGCCACTTAGCACCTTACAAATTAGAGAACGCATGTTGGACAAGATGAGCGATACCAGCAGAATTGTAGATCGTTTAATAGTAAAAGAACTAGTTCAAAAGTCTGCGTGTAAATTTGATAAAAGGCTAGTGGACGTTACCCTTACTAGTAAAGGGTTAAATTTAGTTACTAAACTAGATAAATACAACGATCAAATTGATGCCATTTTAAAAGGCGTTTCTGAAAGCGAAGCAAAAACTTTAAATGAAATTCTTGATAAGCTTCGTAGCCTTCCGAATAACCATAATTTATAATTAAATACAATGCGCTATTTATTAAGCTTACTAATAATAGGATGTGTTTTTATTGCAAAAGCCCAACCAAGTTTAGATAACAAAAACGTTTTTGAATTTAGGGGAGTGTGGGTGGCAACTGTAGTAAATATTGATTGGCCAAGTAAACCAGGATTAAGTAACGAGTTACAGAAAAAAGAATTCATTGATCTATTAGAGTTGCATCAAAAAAATGGAATGAACGCCATTATTATGCAGGTAAGGCCATCGGGTGATGCTTTGTATCCCTCTACCCTAGAGCCATGGAGTGAATTTTTAATGGGTAAACAAGGATTGCCCCCTAGCCCTTTTTATGATCCATTAAGTTTTATGATTACCGAAACACATAAACGTGGCATGGAATTTCATGCATGGATTAATCCTTACCGCGCTGTTTTTAATACCAAAAAATCAAGTGTTGCTCCAAATCATTTAACAAAAACACATCCAAACTGGTTTGTGGAATATGATAATAAAAAAATATTTAACCCAGGCCTTCCCGAAGTATGGCAACATACCAATAGAATTGTAAGTGATTTAGTAACTAGGTATGATATTGACGCTATTCATTTGGATGATTATTTTTATCCTTATAAAGTTCCAGGGAAAGAATTTGAGGATGAGGCAGTATACAAAAAATACAACCGTGGTTTAAATAAAGAAGACTGGCGAAGAAGTAATTGCGATACCATTATCAAACAATTATCTGAAACCATTCATCGTATAAAACCAGGAGTACAATTTGGAATTAGCCCATTTGGTGTATGGAGAAATAAATCCAAAGATCCGGATGGCAGTTTTACAAAAGCAGGGGTAAGTAATTACGATGACTTATATGCAGACATTATGCTTTGGATGCGTAAGGGTTGGGTGGACTATGTAATCCCGCAATTGTATTGGGAACATGGACATGCCTTAGCCGACTATGATGAACTTGTAAATTGGTGGAACCAACATGGCAATAACAGAAATTTATACATTGGACATGGCATATACCGTGCAGGCACCACACCCAATTGGAGAGACAAAAATGAAATCCCTTATCAAATTAAAAAATTAAGGGGATTATCCAACACACGTGGAAGTGCTTATTTTAGTAGTGTTACTTTTAAAAATAATCCCAACCATTGGAACGATACACTTCAAAATAATTATTATAAGAAGCCTGCCTTACAACCCACCATGCCTTGGCTTGTTCAGTACAATGTAGCAGCCCCGGTGGTAAATAAAAAATCGGAAAATAAATTTCAAATTGAAATTGGGGACCTCAAAAAGGTAAAGCAACTAGCTGTTATAAGTTTGATAGACAAAAAATACGCAGTAGAAACCATTGTTTCGGGAGACACTAAACAAATAGATTTAAACGCACTAGGCATTGAAAAACAAAGTAAGGCGCAATATTTTATTGTTGCAGTTGGATTACAAAACCAACTTAGCAAAATGATCCCATTGTAATTTTACTCCCTTTATTAAGATAAATTATTTATCATATACCCTTTTCAGCGGTAAGTTTTCATTGGCTTTAATAATCAATGGAACATGCTCTACCACTGTCATATCATTGTCTAATCCAAACGCCTTTTGATCACTTTGAGCCAATTGCTTGATATTAAAGTAAACATCCATAATAAAGTCCTCTTTTATTGATAATTCGTTTTCAATACTAAAGAAGCTTTCTATAATAACATAGGTAATGTCGGCATGGAAATCCTGACTTTTAAGTGATTCATATTTACTATAAATACCTAATTCATGACTTTCGTTTAATTCTTGCATTACTTTTTTAAATAACACATTCACTCTTGGCTGAATCCTAAATCCTAATTTAAAATCTACACGCATGACTTTGTCGTCTACCAATTCTCTAATGGAGTATTCCATACCATACGGCGAATCGGTACGGTCAATATGAATAAACCAATAAATATCGGCACGTTTTGGTTTGCGATTTAATATGGAATCAATAATACGGTGTTCAATTTCACGATGATTGTTTGCTTTGGTTAAATACACCAAATGGGTAGCATACTTAGGCATATCCTTATCGCTACTTAATTCAGTCATTGGCTCTAAATAATCCTTGATTTTCACAAAGTCCAAATACCTATTTGCAATTTTACGTGCACGATGCCAAATCATCATCACAAAAATCATGCTTAAAGAAAATACAAATGTGATTGCAGCTTCATGAATTTTTACAATATTAGCAGCAAAGAAAGAGAATTCTACAATAGTAAAAATTAAGATTATAAGTGCCACTATGCCCTGACCCCATCTTTTTACATTTAACATGTAAAAGTTCATAAGCATTGTAGTCATGATCATAGTAATAATAATAGAAAAGCCATAAGCTGCTTGCATATTATCACTTTTCTTAAAATATAAAAGCATAGTCACACAACCTGCCCATAAAATAAAATTCAAACTTGGAATGTAAATTTGACCTTTTTGATCTGTTGGAAATTTAACCGTTACACGCGGCCAAAAATTTAAGCTAATAGCCTCATTAATTAAAGTAAAAGAACCACTAATTAAAGCTTGAGAAGCAATAATAGTAGCAACAGTAGCAATACCAATGCCAGGAATTAAGAACCAATGCGGCATTAATTCAAAAAAAGGATTTACACCAACTACTGCTTCGTTTAAATGGTTTAATAACCAAGCCCCTTGTCCCATATAACTCATTACCAAGGCAACTTTAACAAACATCCAGCTCACCTGAATATTTTGACGACCACAATGCCCAAGATCACTATATAAGGCTTCCGCTCCAGTGGTACAAAGGAAAACGGCACCCAATAACCAAAATCCTTTAGGATAATGTGCTAAGAGCTCGTAAGCAAAGTATGGATTAATGGATTGTAAAATTCCAATATTTTGAACCACTTGACTTAACCCTAAAATTAAAATCATAGAAAACCAAATAAGCATAATTGGTCCAAATGCAAAACCTATAATTTTTGTGCCAAAACGTTGAAAGAAAAACAACAATGAAATTATAGTTAACACTATACCCACTGTAATATTATTACCTGGAACAAATATTTTTTCTAAACCTTTAACATCTTTTAAACCTTCAATTGCAGAAGATACAGAAATAGGAGGCGTAATCATACCATCGGCTAAAAGCATTGCTGCACCTATGATTGCTGGAACATAAATCCATTTTACGTACCTTCTAACTAATGCAAACAATGAAAAAATACCTCCCTCACCCCTATTGTCTGCTCTTAGGGTTAAGAAAACATATTTAAATGTAGTTTGTAAAGTAAGGGTCCAGAACACACAAGAGATAGCTCCATAAATAAGTTCCGTATTTACAGGATTGTTTCCCTTAATGGCACTATTAATAATGGCTCCAAAAACATATAATGGCGATGTTCCGATGTCTCCGTAAATAATTCCTAAAGTAACTATTAAACCTGCTACAGAGAGTTTGTGGGCGTGCCCACTGTTGGTATGTGCCATGAAAATTTATGATTGGATAACAAAGTTTATAAAAATTATATAAACAAAGCTATTTATGGCACAAGTATTTTATAAATATTTTAAAGCTTAAAAACTAAGGCTTGTAAGTACCAAAGAGTTCCTCAACCGCTTTAAATCTAAAATCAAAAATGCCTTGGAGTTGCTTATTGACCATTACCCAATTTGCAATGTCCCCTAAAAAACCCATTGGAATTTTATAATGCACGATATCTTCCATGCAAACACCCCCATTGATGGCTTTAAAATGGTGTTGATGGTGCCATAAGCTATAGGGACCAAAACGTTGTTCGTCAACAAAATACTTCCCTTCTTGAACATGCGTAATTTCGGTCATCCAATACATAGGAATGCCTAACAGGGGCTTTACCGTGTATTCAATTATTTGACCTGGATACATTTTTTCCCCATGAAACTTACTTTTTATATTAAAACCCATGTGTGCAGGGGTTATTTTAGCAAGATTTGCAGGGCTACTAAAAAAATCCCAAGCTGCATCCAAACTTATTGGGAGGTTTTGAATGGTGTGTAGGCTATAAACTTTTGACATACCAATATAACAAGTAAGCAGTGTTTTTGTTGTGCAGATTCGCTGGAAAGCCATTAATTTTATAAAATGATTAGCAAGTTGGAACAAGCCAAGGCTTTTGAAGCGGTTTACGAAGGACTTAATGAACAGCAAAAAATTGCAGTGAATGCAATTGAAGGACCTGTTATGGTAATTGCTGGCCCTGGTACTGGAAAAACTCAAATACTTGGTGCTAGAATTGGAAAAATATTACTAGAAACCGATACCGCTCCCGAAAACATTCTTTGTTTAACTTATACCGATGCAGGTGCCATTGCCATGCGCAAAAGATTAGTAAGTTTTATTGGCACCAGCGCCTACAAGGTGAACATTGCTACCTTTCACTCATTTTGCAATGATATTATTCAAGATAATTTATCATTATTTGATAAAACAAGTTTAGATCCTATTTCAGAACTTGAAAAAATTGAGTTGCTAAAAAAATTGATAGATGGCTTTGATAAAAACAATCCATTAAAAAGGTATCGTGGTGATGTTTATTATGAGATGAGCAATTTAGCAAAATTGTTTAGCGCTATGAAAAAGGAAGGATGGACCACAGCCTACCTAAATGAAAAAGTAAATGACTACATTAAAGAAATTCCCACGAGAACCGAATTTGTTTACCAAAGAAAATACAAACAATTTGAAGCTGGCGATTTAAAGCAAGGATTGGTTGATGCCGCTTTGGAAAAAATGGAAAAACTAAAAGCTGCAATTGCTTGTTTTGATACTTACCAAAAATTAATGAAGGATCGCAGTAGGTATGACTTTGAGGACATGATTAATTGGGTAATTAACGCTTTTAAAGAAAATAAAAACTTGTTAGCACAATATCAAGAACGTTTTTTATACATTTTAGTAGACGAGTTTCAAGACACCAGTGGAACACAAAATGAGTTAGTTCAATTGCTTGTAAATTATTGGGACCAGCCCAATTTATTTGTTGTAGGTGACGACGACCAAAGTATTTTTAGATTCCAAGGAGCCAACGTAGAAAATATGTTGCACTTTCAAAACCAATTTGCACAAGATTTATTGACAATTGTTTTGGAAAATAATTATAGATCTACACAACCCATTTTAGACCTTTCCACTATTTTAATTAATAATAATCAGGAAAGGCTTGTTAATAAAATACAAGGTTTAGCAAAAAAATTAATTGCAAGTAACCCAATTATCACAGAAATAAAGGAGCCCGTAGTGGCCGCTTTTCAAATGCCTCAGGAAGAGATGATTGCAATTACAGAACAAATTGTGTCACTTACCCAAAATGGTGTGGAAGCTAATCAAATTGCTGTTTTATACAAGGAACATAAATACGGCGAGGAAATAGCTCATTTTTTACAACAAAAAAACATACCAGTTTACAGTCGTAGGACAGCTAATTTATTGGATCAAATATTGGTAAAACAAATAATTACTATTTTAGATTATTTAAACTGCGAGCTAGACCAACCATACGAAGGAGCTAACTTGCTTTTTGAAATACTACATTATAAGTGGTGGAACATATCTCCTATAACCATTGCTACCATTACCGTAGAAGCCAATCAGCTAAAATATGGCGCACCCGAAAATTCATTTAGAAAAGTGTTGGTTGAAAAAACCATGCAAGTGCAAACCGATCTTTTTGCACAAGGTGGCAAAACCGAACTTGCAAAAGCAGTGCAAGTTTTAGAGTCCTTAATTCATGAAGTACCCAATGTTACTTTATTAAATTTGGTAGAACAAATTTTACAAAAAACTGGCATCATACAAGGCATTCTAAATGCAGATAATAAAGGATTTGAATTAGAAGTAGTTACTAAGTTTTTTGATTTCATTAAAGAAGAAACACACCGACGTCCTAGTTTAAATTTAAAAGATTTAGTAGAGATGCTTGCTTTAATGCAAAAAGAAGGTATTCGATTACCACTCCCAATAACTACCGGAGGTATGCATGGCGTAAACTTATTAACTACACATGGGAGTAAAGGTTTAGAATTTGAATATGTATTTGTTGCAGGCACCAATGCCCATTACTGGGAAAAGAAAAGAGCGAGTAATAATATTGGCTATACCCTACCCGATACTGTTTTAACTAGCTTAGAAAATGCTGACGACAAAGAGGAATTGAGAAGATTGTTTTATGTTGCCATTACAAGGGCTAAAAAATATTTACAAGTTTCTTATGCATTAAATAAATCGGATGGAAAAGTAGCAGAGCCAAGCCAATTTATAATTGAACTTGTACAAGGAACAAATATTTCAATTGATGAAAAAAGCATTGAAGATCAAACAAAAATGCAGTATAAACTATTGCATATACAAACAACGGTACAGCCCGAAATAAATCAATTAGAGGACGATTTTATAAATCCTAAATTGGAAACATTTACTTTAAATGTAACTGCATTAAATAACTACTTGCAATGTCCATTACATTTTTATTACAATAGCTTAATTAGGGTTCCTTCTGGAAAATCCGAAGCAACCACTTTTGGTTCTGCGGTGCATGATGCCTTAAATAAATTGTTTAAGAAAATGCAGGATAGAAATAATGTTTTCCCCGACAAACAAGAATTGATTCAGGATTTTACTTACTATATGCATAGGCATCGTGAGGCTTTTACACAAGTAGAGTTTAACAATAGAAAAGAGCAAGGTGAAATGGTACTTACAAATTATTACGACGCATATGCAACCCAATGGAATAAAGTAGTTACCACCGAATACAGAATAAACAATGTAGTAGTTAGTGGTATTCCACTAAAAGGAGCCATTGACAAAATTGAATTTAACGGAAAACAAGTGGTAGTAGTTGATTATAAAACTGGTAGCGTTGAAAATGCAAAAGAAAAACTACATGCGCCAAATGAAAAATACCCCAACGGTGGTAATTATTGGAGACAGGCAGTTTTTTATAAGATATTATTAAATCATCATCCCAAAAACTGGGAGGTAACCAGTGCAGAATTTGACTTTGTGGAACCCAACAAGAAAAAGCAGTTTGAAAAAGTGGCAATTAATATTAGTGATGCCGATATCACAACAGTCACGCAACAAATAAAAACCGTTTGGGAGAAAATTCAACAAAAAGACTTTTACACCGGCTGTGGTAAACCAGAATGTCACTGGTGTAATTTTGTAAAAAACAATCAACTCACGGTTGCTTTACACCAAATCCCAAATGGCGATTTGGAAGAATCTGACTAAGTTTGCATTTATGAGGAAAAGCGCTAATTGGGCTACTTTATTATTAAAAACTTTTACAGCAATTTATTGGGTCCACTCCTTAGTGGCTTGTGCCAATATTGTACCCCCAAGTGGAGGACCTCGCGATAGCATACCTCCATACAGGATATATGCAAAACCAAAGGATTCAGCTACCAATGTTCAACCTAAGGAAATTTTAATTGCATTTAACGAATATATTAACACCACTAATTTGCAAACACATTTAGTAGTGAATCCTGCTTTGAAAAATATACCATTAATTGAATCCAAATTAAATACACTTCGCATAAGAATAAGAGATACTTTAAATGCAAATACAACGTATCAATTTCAATTTGGAGATGCAATTGGGGATGTAAACGAAGGAAATATTGCTCAAAATTTTACTTACGTTTTTAGCACTGGCGAATATCTTGATACAGGCAAAATACAAGGTACCGTTCAAATAGCTGAAACAGGTAAAATAGACTCTACTCTTATTGTTGTTTTGCATCCAGTGGGAAACGATACTGCAATTTATAAAAACAAGCCTTTATACTATACCAAATTAAACGGTAAGGGAAAATTTGGATTTGACTTTTTGCCTTTTACACATTATAATTTATTTGTCATCCCAAACGACTATGCTAAAAAGTACGATGATAGTACCAAACTTTTTGCATTTAATAATATCCCGATAAATGCGAACAGAAAAGGGGATTCTATTCGTTTATATGCTTTTCAAGCCTTTGCAAAAGCAGAAAAGAAAAAATCAATTAATAAAAGTCAATTAAAACGATACACTCCAACTTTAAAATATAGTAAAGACTTAGATGGCTTAGAACAAGATTTACTACATCCACTTCATTTACTTTTTGAAACTCCAATTTTTATTAATGATAGCTTCCCTATTGTACTTACAGATACTTTAAATAAGCCTATTGCAAATTTTATTGTAAAAAAGGATAGCGCCAATTCAAATACATTGACAATTGAACATGACTGGAAAGCCAATACCCCATTACGTTTAATAATACCTCAGCATGCAATAAAGGATTCATTAAATAATTTTTTAGTCAAAACGGACACTTTAAAATTTAAAACAAAACAACTTACTGCTTATGGTTCCTGTGTTATTAGAATAACAGGTTATGAGCAGTTTAATAATCCTATTTTATTTTTAACACAGGATGAAAAAATAAAATTCAAATTCCCAATAACACAAAACTTATTAAATATTAATCAATTACCTGCCGGTGATTTTCAATTAAAGATTTTAGAGGATGGAAATAAAAATGGAATCTGGGATACCGGTAAATATGGGTTTGGATTTGGGATGAAGCAACCTGAAATTGTACATTTACTTCCCTATCAATTAAACATAAAAGGAGATTGGGAAAATGAGTTAAATATTACTATTAATAAGTAATTTTGTTTTAACAAGCAATATGCAATTACCCTCCACTTTACTAGAAAACGCAGTAGCAGAATTTGCCAAGCTTCCAGGCATTGGCAAAAAAACCGCACTAAGGCTTGTACTTCATTTATTGAAACAAGATAAAGGAGTGACTACTTTGTTTGGTGACACGCTTCAAAAAATGAGAAACGAAATTCAATTTTGTCAAAAGTGTTATAATATTAGTGACGGAACTATTTGTTCCATATGTTCCAATTCGGGCAGACAAAAAGACACCATATGTATTGTTGAAAATATAAGAGATGTTATTGCTATTGAAAATACACAGCAATATCATGGAACTTACCATGTTTTGGGTGGTATTATTTCTCCATTGGATGGCATAGGACCTGAACAATTAACTATTGACGCGCTCATTGAAAGAGTCAAAAAAGACAAAGTATCTGAATTGGTTTTTGCATTAAACCCTACTATTCAAGGGGACACCACCATTTATTATATCCAAAAAAAATTGGCAAACATTCCTTGTAGCATTACCACTATTGCCCGCGGAATTGCCTTTGGGGGTGAGCTAGAATATGCCGACGAAATGACCCTTGGTAAGAGTATTTCTAATAGACAGCCCATTGGCCAATATATTAAATAGGTATTTTGTAAAATAATCACTAATTTTAATGTTCAAACATTGAAATAGATCAAAAACACTTTTATGTATCAATTTTTATTGCTCCTTAGCCTTCCTTTATGGTTAGTAAACCAAGTATCTGCACAAAAAATTTGGGAAACAAAAACAGCAACAGTGCGCTTTATAGCAAAGGACGATCATGATATTGACGCCCTTAATAAAGAAGCAGTGAGTAGGCTGGAACCCAATGGTAAGTTAAGTTTCATCATGCTTATGAAAGGATTTCATTTTGAAATGGGTAAAATGGAAGATCATTTTAATACTGAATATATGGAAAGTGATAAATTTCCAAGGGCATTTTTTAATGGTCAAATTACCAATTTCAATACCGTTGATTTTAAAAAGGATGGCAAATACCCAATCACTGTAAACGGGACTATGCAGGTGCATGGAGTAAATAAAGCCATTCAAACAGGGGGATTTATTGAGATTAAAAATGGCACAATTAAAGCAAGTGCTCAATTCACCGTTACCTTAAAGGACTTTGGAATTGGTGGTATTATGATTAAGATGGTTGCCGACAAAATTGATATAGATGTAAACGCAACTTACGCCCAATAAACATCTATTTTTAAGCACAATACTTATGGTGAGTTAATTTGGCTGCAAGCTATTAGTATCCTAACTTTGCACCGCATTGCAGGTGGATTTGTTTATTGTTCAACCTGCCATCTTTATGGAGAAAAGAACTAATAAACGGTAACCATACTCCCCCCTTTATTATTAGTAATTAGCTCTTTTAAGATGTTGCATAAAAAAATATTTATGTCAATACAAGAGTCGCTTAAAAAAAGAATTTTGGTTATTGATGGTGCCATGGGTACCATGATTCAACGCCATAAATTAACCGAAGAAGATTATCGAGGCACTCGCTTTGCAAATTGGCATTGCGATGTTAAAGGTAATAATGATTTACTGTGCATTACACAACCTTCCATTATTACAGGTATTCATTTACAATATTTAGAAGCAGGTGCTGACATTATTGAAACCAATACTTTTAGCAGCACCTCCATTGCTATGGCGGATTATGACATGCAGGAATTTGCATATGAATTAAATGTGGCCGCTGCAAAATGCGTGCGTGATGCTATTGATCAATACAAATCAAAACACCCAAATGCAACTGAAAAATTTATTGCAGGATCAATTGGGCCTTTAAATAAAACCTTGAGTTTATCGCCAGATGTAAATAATCCTGGTTACCGTGCAGTAACATTTGATGAGGTTGTGGAAGCTTACACGGAACAAATAAAAGGTTTAGTGGACGCAGGTGTAGATGTATTATTAGTAGAAACTATTTTTGATACCCTTAATGCAAAAGCGGCCATTTTTGCCATTAAAGAATATTTTAGAAAAATAGGGAAACCGGAACTTCCTATTATGATTAGCGGTACCATTACCGATGCTTCGGGAAGAACATTAAGTGGACAAACTTTAGAAGCATTTTACACCTCTGTTGCACATGCAAAACCTTTAAGTGTAGGTCTTAACTGTGCATTAGGGGCACAAGAAATGCGTTCACACATTGAGGAACTTTCACAAATTGCTTCTTGTTATACTTCGGCATATCCAAATGCAGGACTTCCAAATGCAATGGGACAATACGACGAAGCTCCACACCAAACTGGCGCTTTTATTGAAGAGTGGGCAAAAAATAAATTTGTAAATATTGTAGGTGGATGTTGCGGAACCACACCTGAACATATTAAACATATGGCAGACAATGTTAGAAACTTAACACCAAGATTATTACCAATTGTTGATGCAACTATTTAATGACATTGATTAAACCTTCCTTGTTGTTAAACCAAAAGAAAAAATTATGAGCGAACCAATACATATTAAGCCTTATCTAAGATTAGCAGGACTTGAACCCCTTGTGATTCGTCCCGAAACTAATTTTGTAAACGTAGGAGAAAGAACCAATGTTACAGGTTCCAAAAAATTCGCACGTTTAATTAAGGAAAATAAATACGAAGAAGCTTTATCGGTTGCACGTCAACAAGTAGAAAGCGGCGCGCAGGTTATAGATGTAAACATGGACGATGCATTACTTGAGGGTGTGAAAGCCATGACTACTTATTTGAACTTATTACAAAGCGAACCCGATATTGCCCGTATCCCTGTAATGATTGATAGTTCTAAATTTGAAATTATTGAAGCGGGTTTAAAATGTGTGCAAGGAAAATGTATAGTAAACTCTATCTCCATGAAAGAGGGAGAAGCTAAGTTTATTGAGCAAGCACATATTTGTAAAGCATATGGTGCAGCTGTAATTGTAATGGCTTTTGATGAAGTAGGGCAAGCCGACACTAAGGAAAGAAAAGTAGAAATTTGTGAGCGAGCTTATAAAATACTAGTGGAGCAGGTTGGCTTTGATCCACAGGATATTATTTTTGACCCCAATATTTTTGCAATTGCAACAGGTATTGAGGAGCATAATAATTACGCAGTAGATTTTATAGAGGCAACGCGTGTAATTAAACAAAAAATGCCATTGGCTAAAATAAGTGGTGGTGTATCCAATGTATCTTTTTCTTTTAGAGGAAATGAAGCAGTGCGTGAAGCCATTCACGCGGTTTTTTTATACCATGCTATTAAAGCGGGTATGGACATGGGTATTGTAAATGCAGGGCAATTAGCCGTGTATGATGAAATTGATCCAGTACTAAGAAACTTATGCGAGGACGTTATCTTAAATAAAAACAACGACAACAACCAAGCAACAGAAGCTTTAATTATATACGCTGATAATTTAAAAGCAAGTGGAGAAAATGCGGGGCAGTCATCCGAAGAAGCGAATAAAATTAAATTGGCTTGGAGAAACGATACGGTAGAAAAACGTTTAGCGCATTCATTAATTAATGGAATTACCGACTTTATTGACGAGGATACCGAAGAGGCAAGGCAAAAATACAGCGCACCACTAGAAGTAATTGAAGGTCCTTTAATGGCCGGGATGAACCAAGTGGGTGATTTATTTGGTGCGGGTAAAATGTTTTTACCACAAGTGGTGAAAAGTGCACGTGTGATGAAAAAAAGTGTAGCGGTTTTAACTCCTTACATTGAAGCAGAAAAAGAAAGATTAAAAAATGCATCAGCGAATCCAAATGGTCAAACCAAAGGACCTGCTAAAATATTACTAGCTACAGTTAAAGGAGACGTACATGATATTGGAAAAAATATTGTGGGTGTGGTATTAGGTTGTAATGGCTATGAAATTATTGATATTGGCGTAATGGTACCTGCTGATAAAATTTTATCAGAAGCAGTAAAACAGGAGGTGGATATCATTGGACTAAGTGGTTTAATTACACCTTCATTGGATGAGATGGTATACATTGCTAAGGAAATGAAGCGCCGTGGAATGAAAATTCCATTGATGATTGGTGGAGCTACTACTTCGCGTATGCATACTGCAGTAAAAATTGCCCCAGAATATAATGACGGTGTAATACATGTACTAGACGCTTCTCGAAGTGTAACGGTGGCTGGTTCGCTTTTAAACAAGGAACAAAAAATTACCTTCTTACAAAACTTAGACAAAGAGTATACTCAACTCAAATCGGATTTTGACAATAAAAAAACAGTAAAGCAATCCACTCCTTATGCGGAAGCTTTGAAAAATAAAATGCAAATAGATTGGTCAAAATTTGAAGCAACTACACCAAGTTTTACAGGAAATAAAGCAATTGAACTTACCAATTTGTCGGTGCTTGTGGATTATATCGATTGGAAACCTTTCTTTATTGCTTGGGAATTGCACGGTAATTTCCCGGCCATTTTAACTGACGAAAAAGTGGGTGAAGTAGCCAGTAAATTATATGCCGATGCAAATGCTTTATTACAAACCATTATCAAAGAAAAATGGTTAACCGCAAAAGGCGCTGTAGGATTTTGGGAAGCAAGTGCAAATGGAGATGATGTTATTTTACAAAACGGTGCAGAAAAAACACAATTGCACTTCCTAAGACAACAAGCTAAAAAAGCAGCAGGACAACCTAACTTTTCATTGGCCGATTTTATTTGTCCTGAAACCGAAAATAAAAAGGATTACTTAGGTGCATTTGCAGTAACCATTCATGGTATTGAAAAACATATCAAAGCATTTGAAGCACAACACGACGACTATAATAAAATTATTTTGCAAGCCTTAGCCGATCGCTTAGCGGAAGCCTTTGCAGAATACCTACATGCAAAAACAAGAAGAGCATATTGGGGTTATGCAAAAGACGAGCAATTAGGCAATGAGGAATTGATTAAAGAAAACTACACAGGCATAAGACCTGCGCCAGGCTACCCTGCTTGTCCAGACCATACCGAAAAGTACACTTTATTTAATTTATTAGAAGCCGAAAAGCATACAGGTATTACCTTAACGGAGAGCTTAGCCATGTATCCAGCATCCAGTGTTTGTGGTTGGTATTTTGCAAATCCTCAAAGTCAATATTTTGGTTTAGGTAAAATTCAACAAGATCAAGTAACAGATTATGCAAAACGTAAGCAACAATCATTGGAGTATATTACCAGATGGTTGCAACCTGTGATTGAGTAATTCTATACTTTTTCAAGTAACCACCAAAGTCGTTTACGTGGCTTGGGTGTATAATGCTTACGTACATATTTTGCGATATGCTCAACTGCCTCATCTGCATTATCGGTAAAGAGTATAAATTTTTTATCCTCTTCTGAAATGGTTCCTTCCTGAATCATATGATCCATCCAATGATGAAATGGCTTGTAATACTCCTTGCCCATCACTACAATTGGAAAATCATTAATTACTTTGGTTTGGGCAAGTGTTAGGGTTTCAAAAAATTCATCCATAGTGCCAAAACCCCCTGGCATTATGATAAAACCATAAGAATATTTAACCATTAGTACTTTTCTGATAAAAAAGTAATTAAACGTAATTGAAACGTTTGTGTAAGGATTTGGCCTTTGCTCAAAAGGCAATTTAATATTACATCCCACCGACTTTCCACCTGCTTCAAAAGCACCTCTATTGGCAGCTTCCATTACACCAGGACCTCCACCAGTCATAGTAGTTAAACCCAAGTCAGCAATGCGCTTTCCTATCTCCCTTGACTTAATATAATAAGGGTGTTGTTCATTAAACCTAGCCGACCCAAATACCGTAATGCAGGGACCAATAAAATGTAATGTTCTAAAGCCTTTAATAAATTGTATAAATATTTTAAATGCAAAATAAAACTCATTCATCCTTGGCTTGGGGCCTTCTAAATTATAATATTCATTACTAGCTGGTATAATTCTATTGGTTGTTTTTTTATTCTTTTCGGGACTCATATTAAATTTCTTGTAATAGCATGAAGTTATAATAATTTATGAACCTGTGTTCGCTAATTTAGTTAATTTTGATAGGTATGCTTAAATCAATGAAATTTTATAAAATATTGTTTTTAATTCTGAGCTTCTGCTTCACTTATAAAGTGGGTAATAGCCAAGAAAAAGTGGCATTGGAACAGGTTCAGGTATTTTCAACCTTTAATCCAGATGCAAGATATTGGCATTTACCTGTTGACATTAGTAATTTAGAAAAAGCATTAGACTCGGGCATTTTTAAAACACTTCACTTAGAAAGAATAAAACAAAATGCTACATCCAAAAAAATATTAACCAAGCAAAATCAAGTTGGAAAAATTTCAATTAATTGGGAGGCAACTCGTGATATACCTTTTCATGCTTACTTAGAACTTTACGAATTAGATCCAGAAACTACATACCTAAATAAACTAGTGGATATTTCAGCTTCAAAAAAAGATAGCGTAGAATCTATTTGGGCCATTGTAGTTGATATTTTTAATCAGAAACATGAAAAAGTTTTTCAAAAAACTATTATGCTAGGGATGATGCCTGTGAAATCGGTAGGTATTGGTTATGAAGTAACCAGTGTCGCAACTACTCCAATAGCTTTATTTCAAGCCATAGCAAAAGGTATAAGTTACATTAGTCCAGATGCAAATGAAATGGAATTCATGGAAGCGAAAGTTCCAAAAGCATATGCAACAGATAATTATTGGATGCCTTTATTACACAACACACCAAGAACATTATTTGACACCGCAAATCAATTTATAAGTTATAATACTAAAAGTGGACAACAATTACTTAGAATTCCAACAGCACCACTTTATAAAATTGATCTAAAAAACAAAGCCGATAATTACCCATTAAAAGATATAGTTACAAGTATTAAAAAATACAGAAGCAACACAAGCGGCAAAGAATACTATCAAGTTATTCAGCCCCTTAGAGACGTGCAAGCCAATAAGGATTATATCATTAAATCCTATTTGGAGTTTAACCCTCAAGGAAATGGCGAAGCAAATAACGCACTCATTTTTATACCAGAAATAGCAAGTGTTATTTATGATGGCAGAGATAGTATTGGAATGTTTTCAGTAAAAGAAAAGGTTAGTGAAAAAGATAAATTCCTTTATCCTGATAATATGTACAATGGTTACGACTCCTTAAAGAAATTTGAAATTAGTGATTTAAAACGCACTACTCCTATTATTCATGAAAAAGTTATTCAAGGAAACATATACAACCATCCATTTGCAATACAGTTTGACAATGAACAATCTATAAAAACTATTTTATTTGAAAATAAAATAGTCATGATTATTGATGGCGATAAAAAGCCTTATCAAATGGTTGTACTATCCAATTCCTTGACAAATGAATTAAAAAATTTACTACTGTTAATTGCCTTTGGTGAATTATTTCAAAGTCCCAAATAAAAAATAAACATGCGCATTGTAAGTTATAATGTAAACGGCATTAGAGCCGCTATTAAAAAAGGCTTATTGGATTGGTTAAAAACCTACCCGGTGGATATTTTTTGTGTTCAAGAAACAAAAGCCACACCAAATGATATTGATTTAACTTTATTCACTGAATTAGGTTACCATGTAAGTTGGTTCCCAGCACAAAAAAAAGGATACAGTGGTGTAGCGGTATTTAGTAAAACTAAGCCAAGTAAAATAGTATGTGGGACTGGGCACGAAATGAGCGATTTTGAAGGAAGGGTTATTCGTGTTGACATTGGAGATTTAACTATTGTGAATGCCTACTTCCCATCGGGCACTAGCGGCGATGAAAGACAAAATTATAAATACCAATGGTTAGATGAATTTTTTGGATGGGTGGAAGCATTAAAAAAAGAAAGAGCAAAAATTATTGTTGCAGGTGATTATAATATTGCACATACCGATATAGATATTCATGATCCAAAAGGGAATAAAAAATCATCCGGTTTTTTACCTGAAGAAAAAGCATGGATGGATCAATTTATTGAAGCAGGGTGGATAGATAGTTTTAGACAAATGAATCCAACTACTACAGGGGCTTACTCCTGGTGGAGTCAACGTTTCCCGTCGGTGAGGCTAAATAACAAAGGATGGAGAATTGATTACTTATGTACAAGTTCGGCACTCAAAAATTTAATTACAGCAACGGACATTTTACCCATGGTAAAACATAGTGATCATTGTCCCATTGTTTTAGAACTTCAAAAATAAACAATCATGTTTGTATATAATATTAGTTTTCAAATTGACCCCAATCAACAAGCACCATGGCTCATATGGATGCAAGAAAAATTCATTCCAATGATTCATGCAACAGGATGTTTTTCTGATAATAAATTTTATGAAATTGAAGTGAGTGAAGATCAAGCACCTACTTATACCCTACAATTGTTCTCTCAAACACCTGAAAACATTGAAAAGTACAAAAACCAGTTGTCTGAATCCATCATGACCGAGCTACAGGATACATGGGGAAATCAATGTTTCCACTTTATTACCGCTATGCGAATTGTGAATTGATTGTGGATAGTTTAATAGGCTAAAACACGCCATAGGCCTATATTTCAGCTTTTTTATTTCTGAAAATCAATGCCAGTAAAGGTTTCATTGAATTTTACAAAAAAATGATTTAAAACATTTGACTTGATTTTGACTTGAAAACCTTGCTATTTAAGGGTTTTAGTGGAAAAATAAAATAAAAAATAAATGGCAAAATATTTTTTCGTTTCATAAAACCTAATAAATTTGTTATATCGTTTAAAACTATAAAAAACACATCTATGAACAAAGCAGAATTAATCGCACACATTGCGGACAGCGCAGATTTACCAAAAACATCAGCTAACGCAGCTTTAGATGCTTTCATCGAAGCAGTTACTAAATCTTTGAAAAAAGGTGATAAAGTAACTTTAGTAGGTTTTGGTACTTTCTCAGTATCTAAGCGTGCTGCAAGAACTGGTCGTAACCCACAAACTGGTGCTACCATCAAGATCAAAGCTAAGAAAGTTGCAAAATTCAAGGCTGGTAAAGAATTAAGCGGAAAATTGTAATTTGAAATTTATTTCAATAAAAACCCCCTTTTATCAGGGGGTTTTTTTATTTTTGCTGTCCAATCACTAAATAAAACACAATATCATGGGTAGAGGAGATAAAAAAACAGCTAAAGGAAAGAGATTCTTAGGTTCTTATGGCAAGAGCAGACCTCATAAGACTACTAGAGGTAGAAAAGCTACAAAAGCCAGTGCTTAAGCTTATTTAGCCTAATTATAAGATTCCCCGAACCTACCCCGTATGTTCGGGTTTTTTTATAGTAATTTTGTACATCATGAAGCGCATTTTTCTAATTATCATTTTACAGGCATACGTGGCAAGTTTGGCTGCCCAATGTGCTATTTGTACCAAAACCGCAAGTCAAATGGGTGAAGAAGCGGGAAAGGGTTTTAATTTTGGCGTTATTTACCTTGCTGCAATGCCATTTGCAATTATTGGATATATTGCCATTAAGTGGTGGAAAAACGAAAAGTAAGCTAAAAACTTTTTTCAGTTAAATTCAGTCTTAAAAATTGACGGGTGTGTATCTGCACTGCAATTACAAGCCAAATTATAAAGCATCCTAATACCTTTAATGCATAAGGCATCATTACCTGTGTTCTTAACCAGGGCGTGAAGATGTCTGAATAAGAGAAGCTAGAAAAGAAAATAGAAGTAATGAAAATAATATTATTCCACTTGCTTTTTTCTTGCAATACATACCATAAACAAATTGCAGGCACTCCTAAAATATAAGTGGGCGATTCAGTCCCTGTATTAAATACAATTATAAATAACAATACCGAACATAATATATATAGTCTGTAAATGATATTATTATAATGTTTAAAATACAAATACTGTGAACCAAAAATTATTAACCCTGGTATAATAAATATCCATTTATTTAAGTTGGGCAAATTAAATACCCGCTTTACCATGCCTTGTAAAGTAATGTCCACCATATTGTGATACATAGAAACAGTGATGTCGAAATTAGATTTTAGCGAAAGTGCTTGAAACCAATCCCTATATGACTGAAATAAAAAAGTAGGCGTAGTAACCAGCAATGGTGATAATAATAGCAGTATAAATATTAAAATAAATGAGGTGACAAACCGCTTTTTATGAATACTAAAAAAGAAAAATGCCAAACCAGTAATGCTATATAGCTTTATAAAAAAACCAAGCAGCATCATTGCAGTGGACCTGGCTTCCTTTTGTTGTAGAATAAAAATAAAGGATAAAATAATTGTGGCCGCCATAATACCATTGCTTTGCATGTTAGATGCGGAGTTCATCATTTCATTTGCAGACAATAAAATAATAAAATTTTGTTTTTGTGCGCTTATTGGAATTTGTCTAATTGCAAAGTACAACACCCCAGCATCAAAAAGCCCCCATGCAAACACCGAAACACCTAAGGGTAAAAATGAAAAGGGAGCTACTAATACACCAAAAGTGGGACTGTAATAAAAATGATCCCAATACTCATTCACATATTCAAGATATAAATTAGTTTGATTGGCTAAGTGAAAATGCGACTGCCTAAATATGATTAAATTATTTATGGCATGGCTATTATATGCATTCATTAAAGCAATTAAAACTAAGCCAAACCATACACTAGCTGCAATAATATTATTGCCAATTAATTTATATCCAACCGCTTTAATGTTCATGATAATTATTTATTATGCTCAGCAATTCATCTACGCCTTCACCAGCATTTGCAATGGTTTGAACCAAATCACATTTTACGCCTACTCTTTCATCCAATGCCTGTCGCAAATGATTTACAAACTTTGCTGCTTCTGGCCTATCGCTTTTATTGACTACAAAAATATTGGCAACTTCAAACAAACCCGACTTCATCATTTGAATATCATCCCCTGCCTCAGGCACTAAAACTAAAATGGTAGGAGATGCTACTTTAACTACCTGTACTTCGGACTGACCTACCCCAACAGTTTCTAAAATCACAAAATCAAATCCCGCAGATTTTAAAAGTGTGACAATAGATTCAATATCTTTTACTAGACCTCCTAAATGTCCTCTACTGGCAAGTGACCTAATATATACTAAGGGATGTAAATACCAATCGCGCATTCTTATTCTATCACCTAATAACGCTCCATTATGAATTACGGAGCTAGGATCCACCGAGAGTACAGCAACTTTTTTTTCCAAGGCTACCAAATTGCGAATCATGGCAGCTATTAAAGTGCTTTTTCCTGCGCCAGGAGGGCCTGTAATGCCTACTACTGGAATGGGGCTAGGTTTTAAATTGGAAACAAAGCCAGCACTGCCCTCTTGCTGATTCTCAATAAATGAAATGCATTTTGATAAGGATAAATAATCTGATCTCCTTACCCCCAACACAATATTTTCTATATCAAATTGCACTATGGTTTCACAATTTTATGGTTTCTAAAATCAAATGGCCTAATGCCAGTAAGCTTTTCAAAGTAGTATAAAATTCTATTCTTTAAACTAAAGTTTTTTTGCGAAATATCTAAATCAATGGCCCAGTTTTTTCTTTTAATTCTATCCAACATTACACTTGGGTGTGTTTCAGTAAATTTTTCCAATGAATCAAAGCCTGAAAAATCATAATAATCTGGACTAGAAATTATTTCTTGCATTTTAGTATCGTCATTCCAAAAAGTCGCGCTCTCCTTTTGTTTCTTACGCATTTGCTCTGGACTTTTTACCCAACCATAATGATAAATGCTTGCATTAATAGCAGCAACAGGCAATTTGGATTTACCAATTCTAAAACCTTGTGCATCCTTATAAGCACTTATGGATTTATTATTTCTTATGATTCTAGTTTCATGTGCATACCATTTTCTACTATCTCCAACATAATCATAGGTTCCAAAAAAATGTTTGTATTTAAATAGCAAACCTTGCACCGAATGGTCGTTTGCGTATTGATGACAGGCTTCTCTTATTGTGTTATGATATTTTTCATGAACCACTTCATCGCCTTGAATATAAAATGCCCAAGAAAATGAATCGTCAATTAATTCAAATGCCTTATTGGTTTCAACCGCTAATACGGTACCTCCTTTTCTTAAATGTTTATCCCAAACCGAATGATGAATTTTAATTTTGGGATCGCCAATAGATTCAATTAAAGCAATGGTTTCGTCGGTTGAATCGCCTATTAAAACAATCATTTCATCTACCACTGGTAAAACAGACCTTATGGCTTCAACAATAGGAAAGTCATTGACTACAGCATTTTTTATAATGGTAAACCCGGCAATTCTCATATCCTTTTCTTTTGTTGTTCAAATAACCGAAATCTTTTGCAACTTGCCTATAGTTTTAGGTAAACTTTGAGACAAAGAGTTTAAATTTGATGCTGAAGTAAGCATATGTCAATAAGTATTTGTTTGGATTTTGGAAATACCAGATTAAAGGCTGGAATTTTTAATAATCATGAATTATTAGAAGTTGTTGTTTTATCCAATGGGGATACCCAGGAAATAACAGCACTTTTAGACAAATGGAAACCTAATAAAACAATTCTTTCTTCGGTAATTCACCACGAAAAAGGGATAGAAACTATACTTACAAGTAGGTCTAAATTTCATTTATTAGGACCGGGCACTAAAATTAACTTTACCACCCCTGTTGGCAAGCCCGAAACCATTGGAGCAGATCGCTTAGCACTTGTGGCAGCAGCAGTTGACTTATACCCTAATGCACATAACCTAGTAATTTCGCTAGGGACTTGTATCACCTATAATTTTGTTTCCAAGGAGCATGCTTTCTTAGGAGGCAGCATATCACCGGGAATGCAAATGAGATTTAAGGCAATGCACGAACAAACTGCGCTTTTGCCCCTCATTCAGGCCTCCTCTGAGTTTACATTAGTGGGTTATGATACCAAAACCAACCTCCTAAGTGGGGTTATTTTAGGCATTGCAGCCGAAATAGACGGGATTATAGCCGCTTATGAACAAAAATATGCCAACTTTAACGTGCTATTAACCGGCGGGGACATTTGTTATTTTGCGCCTCACTTAAAAAAGAGGATATTTGCCGACCAAAATTTAATATTTAAAGGACTTTATGCTATTTGTGAAAAAAATAATTAGGCTCATCCCCTTGCTCGTTTTAGTTTGTTTTCAAACAACTTCTAAAGCCCAAATTAATTCCCCATTTTCGAGATATGGTTTAGGTAATGATGTTTTCAATAATCAAAATACAACTAGCCAAGGAATGGGAGGCTTAACAGCAGCTTATACCAATAGCATGAATGGCAACTTTGGTCAAAGTGTAAATTTTAATAACCCCGCAACCTATGGCGGTTTATACATGACTACTTTTGATTTAGGCATGGATTTTACTAGTAATACTTTAAAGGGAAGCAATCCAACTACCAGATTTAATTCGGCATATTTTGTTCCCAACTATTTATCAATTGGTTTGCCCATTGACAAAGTGCATAAAATAGGAATGGCCTTTGGATTAAGACCACTTACGCAAATCAATTATTCTCTAGACCAATTAAAAATTACTTCTACTGGTGACTCCTTGTATAATAATTTTATTGGACAGGGGGGCTTAAACCAAGCCTACATTGGATTTGGTAAGTCATGGAAACATGTAAGTATTGGATTTAATACTGGCTATAATTTTGGTAAGAAAAATATTCAAAATATTAAATCTTATTTATTTAATACCGACTCTACTTATTTTTATCAATCTCAAGCAAGCACAAATACTTTATTTGGTGGAGTATTTTTACACTTAGGTGTGCAAGGAGAATTTAGTTTAAAAACTGTGGCTCATAAAGTAGCAACCGATAAAACCGAGTATACATTAAGTTATGGAGGTACGTATACCCTGGATCAAAGTTTATCTGGAAAGCAGGATGTTTTGCGTGCTACTGGAACTTATACTACAGGTACTGAAACTCCATTAGATACCGTTTCATTATCCTCAAATAATATTGGAAGCATTAAATTGCCCTCTAAATTAACCTTTGGATTTGCAATTCATAAAAAAGAAGCAAGTAACAATGGTATTTATGATCAATGGGTAATTGGTTTGGAATTTAATAAGTCAAACTGGAAGGATAAATACAGTTTTTATGGACAACCTGACCTAGTTTCAAATGACTACTTAACCCGAATAGGTGTGCAGTTTTGTCCAAATGTGCTTGATTTTGAGAATTACTGGTCAACTGTAACTTATCGTGCAGGATTTACAACTGGTAAAGACTATATTAATTTTGATCAAAACGGATTAAAAGTAAATAGTTTCACTTTAGGCTTAAGTTTACCCATTAGAAAATACAGGTCTTATGACTACCAATTTTCAGTGCTTAATATGGCATTGCAATTTGGCCAAAGAGGTAGCAGCGTAAATAGTTACCAAGAAAGCTTTTATAAATTTACGGTTGGTTATAGCTTAAGTGATATTTGGTTTAATAAACGCAAGTATGATTAATATATCTAAACTCATAAAAAATATTCTAGCAGTTACTTTTGTGAGTAGCTGCTTTTTTATGAGTGCTTGTGAAAATAATATCAATGACGTTAAAGCACTTAACGACAAGTCGGGAGGAATTGATATTGGAAAAGACGTTGCTATTTATATGAGTGAAGGTGGAAAAATGAACGCCAAGTTAACTGCCCCTATCATGAAGAAATATTTACTAGACAGCGGTAAAATGGTAGAGTTTCCAAATAGTATAAAAGTAGATTTTTACAAGGATAGTAGTACCAAAGTAGAAAGCAAATTAAGTGCCGATTATGCCAACTATGTGCAAGAGCAAAATAAATTTTTTTTAAAGGGAAATGTAGTTGTATTTAATGTTAAGGGCGATACTTTATGGTGCAAAGAAATGTATTGGGAACAAGCAACAAGTACATTTCATACCGACAAAGAGGTAGTTGTAAAACAACACAGCCCAATTGCAAAAATATATGGACTTGGAATGGAAGCCAATCAGGACTTGACTGATATTAAAATTATAAAACCGCAATCAAATAGTTTTGCGATTATATCTGATACAACCGTATCAAAATAAAGAAGGATTTAAATAGTTTGTTTTAAAAATAAATATTATGGAATATAGAAAAATGGGTAAAACCGGACTGCAATTAAGTGCATTAAGTTTTGGAAGTTGGGTGACTTTTCACAAACAAATTGACGATAAAATTTCGGATGAACTAATGGGTATTGCTTATGACAACGGCGTTAATTTTTTTGACAATGCCGAAGTTTATGCTGGTGGAGAAAGTGAAAAAATGATGGGCAGGGTGTTAAGCCAAAAAAAATGGGATCGAACTTCCTATACCATTTCTTCAAAAGCATATTTTGGTTGGAGGGGAAAGCAAAATAAACCCAATCAAACTGGACTTAGCAGAAAACATTTAACAGAAGCATGTCATGAAGCTTTAGAGCGACTTAAAACCGACTACTTAGACTTATACTTTTGTCACAGACCGGATAAAACAACACCAATTGAGGAAGTGGTTCAAACTATGAATACGCTAATTCAACAGGGCAAAATTTTATATTGGGGTACCAGCGAATGGAGTGGCGTAGAAATTATGGAAGCACACCGTATTTCGGAAAAATATCGCCTCATTGGACCCAGTGTGGAACAACCACAATACAATATGTTTGAGCGTAAAAAAGTAGAAGGTGAATTTTTAGAAATATTTAAAAATGTGGGCATGGGTACTACCATTTGGAGTCCGCTTGCTTCTGGTTTATTAACTGGAAAATACAATGATGGCATCCCCAACGATTCTAGATTTACATTAGAAGGTTATGAGTGGTTGAGAGACCAGTGGGTGATGCAGGATAAAATTAATCGCGTGCAACAACTTGGTGCAATTGCTAAAGTATTAAAAGTAAGTACCGCATCCTTATGTATTGCATGGTGTATTAAAAATCCAAATGTGACCACTGCAATATTAGGCGCCACTAAAAAGGAGCAGCTAATTGATAACTTAACAGCTGTCCAAACTTTAAGCTTATTGACCCCAGAAATTATGGAGCAAATAGAAGGCATATTAGAATCCAAGCCTAAATTGCCAGAGTGGTAATTATATTTAACTTTAAGCTATGATATTTGCAATAATTGCATCATTAATATTAATAGGTTTTTTCTCAGGATATGAGATTGGATTTGTTAGTGCCAACCGTTTGAGTTTAGAGTTGAAAAAAAAGAATGGCGATAAAGCTGGACTTATCATTGCAAAATTTTTACAAGCGCCAACCGAATTTATTGGCACTTGTTTAATTGGATTAAATATTTCATTAGTTGTTTTTGGAATTTTGTTTGAAGAACTATTAGATAAATATCTTTGGCACTATTATAATTTAGACAGCTATGGTATTTTATTGGGGAACACGGTTGTGTCCACTTTAGTGATCTTAATTATTGGAGAGCTAGTTCCAAAAGCTATCTTTAAAGCAAGAGCAAATTCAATGATTATCAAGTTTGCTCAAATTGCAAACCTGTTTCACGTTATTTATAGTCCTTTAACAAAAATATTAGTACGTATTGCACAATGGGTTGTGCGCGTTGTATTTCAAGTTAAACATGTAAATAAAAAAGAGGCTTTTTCTAAAATAGATTTGGCTCATTTTATTCAACAAAATATTGAACACCCTACCCAACAAGAATTAAATACCGATTTGTTTGAAAATGCTTTAGGCCTCCCTGAAATAAAAATTAGGGAATGCTTGGTTCCTAGAACAGAAATTATTGGTGTGGAATTAAATAGCTCTATTGATGAGGTAAAATTAATTTTTATTGAAACAAAATTGAGTAAACTTATTGTATACGATGATACCTTAGATAATATAGTTGGTTATATTCATCAATTGGATTTATTTCAAAAACCAAAAAATATTGCTTCCATCATTCACCCTATTATATTGGTACCTGAAAGTATGAACGCCGCCGATTTAATTAATTTATTTTCTAAAAAAAGAAAAAGTATAGCTTGGGTAGTGGACGAATTTGGAGGTACGGCAGGTATTGTGACTATGGAGGATGTTTTAGAAGAGCTATTTGGAGAAATAGATGATGAGTATGACGAACAAGAATTGGTGGAAAAAAAGATATCTGAAAAAGAATATATATTTAGTGGTCGTCTAGAATTAGACTACTTAACTGAGAAATATGGTATTAATTTTGGTGCCGAAAACTCTGAAACCTTAAGCGGCTATTTAATTCATTTTCATGAAACCATCCCTAAGGTTAAAACGGTAATACACTTGCCTCATTTTGACGCCGAAATCCTTTCGGTAAGTGATACCAGAATTGATAAGGTAAAGCTTAAAATTCATTAACAAATTTGGATAATTGGTTTTCCTTTTTGGAGCATAAACCTTAACTTTAGCCCTCATTGAATTATTCTCATGGCTATATTTGATAGATTTAAAAAAGGAGCAGCATCGGAGATGTCGTTTATAGATCATCTTGAAGTGTTAAGAGGAACTATTGTGCGTTCCTTATTTTCCATATTAGTTGCAGCAATTGTAATTTTTATTTACAGAGATTGGGTCATGGACAATATTATTACAGGTCCACTTAATCCCGATTTTATCACCTATCGTGCATTTTGTAATTTAAGTCATTTCCTTCATTTAGGCGATTCACTTTGCATGCCGCCGGTAAAAACACAATTACAAAGTACCACATTTGGGGGTCAGTTTTTAAGCGCTATTAGTATGGCCATGGTGGGTGGAATTATTTTGGCATTCCCTTTTGTTTTTTGGCAGGTTTGGTCATTTATAAAGCCTGCATTAAAGGAAAAAGAAATTAAAAATACAAGGTTTGCCATTTTTTGGGTTTCGTTCTTTTTCTTTTTAGGTGCAGCTTTTGGTTTTTTTGTTTTGGGTCCATTTACTTTTAATTTTTTAGCAGGATTTCAATTAGGGACAAAAAACATAATCACTACCATACCTACCTTTGCAGATTACTTAGACAATTTGACCAATTTAATTTTAGGCTGTGGTATTGCATTTGAAATGCCAGTTATTGTTTTTATACTTACCAAAATTGGTATTGTTACCCCTAAATTTTTAACTACTACACGTAAATACGCAGTGGTAATTATTTTATTCATTGCTGCTTTTATTACTCCAAGCCCAGACTGGTATAGCCAAACCATTGTGTTTATACCATTGTATACCCTTTTTGAATTTAGTATTTTCGTTTCTAGATGGGCTTATAAGTCTATGGGAGATGATGATAGCGAAATAGAATGGGATTAATATTTAAGTATTAACTAACAATAACTAACCTTTAAAATAATTGTTTATGTCTTCTTATGTTTTTGACATTTCAAAACCAATTGCCCTTGGCTCCGACCATGCGGGCATAGATTATAAAAAAGAAGTTATTCATTGGCTTGAATCCAAAGGGTATACCGTAAAGGATTTTGGCACATACAATACGGACTCGGTTGACTACCCAGACTTTGCGCATCCTACTGCAAGCAGTGTTGAAAATGGCGAAGCCGCATTTGGTATTTTATTTTGCGGTAGTGCAAATGGGGTGGCTATGACTGCCAACAAACATGCTAATATAAGAGCAGGACTTTGTTGGTTAACAGAGGTTGCCGAACTTACTCGCTTGCACAATAATGCAAATATGATTTGTGTTCCTGCGCGTTTTGTAACGCTTAATCTTGCAAAAGAAATGATTGAGAAATTTATGACTACTGCTTTTGAAGGTGGTAGACATCAAAATAGAGTAAATAAAATTGCTTGTTCTTAAATTAAAATTTAAAAATAAAAGGTATGAAAAAAATAATTTGGTTGTTTTTGCCACTGCTAAGTACAATGGCATATGCACAAAAAGGAGAGGAGCTTGCTAAATTTAGCAATGTAATTACTGCAGAAGCTTTAAAAGCTAAATTGTCTATTATTGCTAGTGCCGAAATGGAAGGCCGTGAAACGGCGAGTCCTGGTCAAAAGCGTGCTGCAGCCTACATTGAATCTGAGTTTAAGCGAATGGGATTATTGCCAGGTAATGGGAATAGCTACCAACAAGCCTACCCTGTTTATCAAGACGAATTAACTGAAAAAAAATTAGAAGTAGGTGGTCATAGCTTTGAGTGGGATAAGGACTTTACTTTCTCAATGCAAACAATTGCTAGTGGCAAATGGGATTATAACAATATTGTTTATGCAGGTTACGGTATTGTAGATGCAGATAAAGGCATCAACGACTATGCAAATTTAGATGTGAAAGGAAAATTAGTTTTAATACTAGAAGGCAGCAGCGCAGGTATGCCTACAATGGGTCAGGGTGGCAGCAGAGCATTTAATGCTAATCCAGCATCTCCAATGTCTAAAATGCGTGCTGCTATTTCAAAAGGAGCTGCGGGCCTTGTAATTATATCTTCAGAATTTCCAGTTAAAAGTCCAACAAATACTAAAGGAGCTTTATATTTAAAACGCAGTGAGGCTGCAGGATTTTTAATGGTATCGGTATCTGCAGAAGTTGGTAGTGTATTAATTGGAGCCAACTCAAAATTATCAATATCCGAAATTGCTGCTGCTAAAAAAGACAGCTACAATACAACAATTAGTTTTGCAGCAACAAAAACAACAAGCAATTTAGAAAGCAGCAATGTAATTGCAATGCTTCCTGGTACTGATAAAAAAGAGGAGTACTTATTTTTAACAGGACACTATGATCATTTAGGTAAAAAAGGAAATGTAATTTGGTACGGTGCCGACGATGATGGTTCGGGAACCGTTGGTGTTATGCAAATGGCAGAGGCTTTTGCAGCTGCGGCTAAAAAAGGAAAAAGTCCAAGAAGAACCATTGTTTTTATGACAGTAAGCGGTGAAGAAAAAGGCCTTTGGGGTTCTCAATATTATTCAGAGCACCCTATTTTCCCATTGGAAAAAACAACTGCCGATTTAAATACCGATATGATTGGAAGAGTAGACACAGAGCGCCCTACAGCAGATACCTTAAATTATGTATACGTAATTGGTCATGATAAATTAAGTTCTGATTTGCCAATTATTAACGAAGCTGCGAATAAAAAATCAAGCAATATTACTTTAGATTATAAATACGACGATCCTAAGGACCCTAATAGAATTTACTACCGTAGCGATCATTATAACTTTGCAAGAAAAGGCGTACCTATTTTATTTTTCTACGATGGCATGTTGCTTGCAGATTATCATAAGCCAACAGACACTATTGAGAAAATTAATTTTGAATTAATGAGAAAGCGCGCTGTAATGGTTTACCATACAGCATGTGAAATTGCAAACCGTG
The DNA here is from genome assembly GCA_947456625.1 of Bacteroidota bacterium. Taxonomy (GTDB): domain Bacteria; phylum Bacteroidota; class Bacteroidia; order Chitinophagales; family Chitinophagaceae; genus Sediminibacterium. The sequence goes on along the minus strand of CANGQJ010000004.1, from coordinate 23,624 downwards.
ACGAAATGTTAAAAAGAGATATCCCTTTAAACATGCCCGCTCGCTAGTTTTTCATTACAACTCATGATATAATGCCTCGGACCGCTCCGGGGCATTTTTATTGCAATCCGCACCAAATTGCATTTATTAGAAAAGTATAACTTTTACAATTGAAATAAGGTATAGCGTTTTGCGAAATAGAGCCTAGGAAGGTATATGAAATCGCGCAGCAAAAAGCTGCAATAAAAATCCCGAAGGGATTAGCTTCGGGATTAAAGTATTATAAAGTAATAAACTTAATTATTGACCAAGTATATATGCAAATATTAATGGTACTACAATGGTAGCATCACTCTCTACTATAAACTTAGGAGTATGAATATCTAATTTACCCCATGTAATTTTTTCGTTTGGAACCGCACCAGAATATGAACCATAAGAAGTTGTACTATCACTTATTTGACAAAAATAACTCCAAAAAGGAACATCATGCCATTCTAAATCCTGATACATCATGGGTACTACACAAATTGGGAAATCACCTGCTATTCCACCGCCCACTTGGAAAAAACCAACGCCTTTTCCACCACTATTTGCACGGTACCATTCGGTTAACATCACCATATATTCAATTCCGTTTTTAACAGTGCTTGCTTTTAATTCATTTTTAATAACATAGCTGGCAAAAATATTTCCTGTAGTACTATCCTCCCATCCTGGTACAATAATTGGAATATTCTTTTTTGCTGCTGCTACAATCCAACTATTTTTTGGATCAATTTCATAGTATTGTTCTAAGTCACCGCTTAAAACCACTTTGTATAAAAACTCATGAGGGAAATATCTTTCGCCTGCAGCTTCGGCATCCTTCCACACTTTTACTAAATGCTTTTGTAAACGACGAAAAGCCTCCTCCTCAGGAATACAAGTATCGGTCACCCTGTTGTAATGATTTTCTAATAAATCCCACTCGTCCTGTGGTGTTAAGTCACGGTAGTTTGGAACACGCTTATAGTGACTATGTGCAACTAAGTTCATTACGTCTTCCTCTAAGTTGGCCCCTGTGCAACTTATAATGGCAATTTTATCCTGACGAATCATTTCGGCCAAACTAATACCTAATTCGGCGGTGCTCATAGCACCTGCTAAACTTACCAGCATTTTACCGCCCTCTAATAAATGGGTTTCATAGCCTTTGGCAGCGTCCACTAAAGCGGCAGCGTTAAAATGTCTATAATGATGTTCGATAAATTGTGAAACTGGTCCTTTACTCATTTTTTCAGATTTGATGCAAAAGTAATTTTTTTTAGGCATAAATAGTAACTTGTGTAAGGATTACAGCCCAGTACTTAAAATAATTAAACCTATGAAAAAGTCAACCCCTAACCTACTTATAGCCCTTGTGCTTTTGGCTATTCCCTTTGGATATGCTGCATTTGTATTTCCGAGTTTACCCGCAACCATTCCAACCCATTTTAATTATAAAGGAGAGGCAGACGGTTTTGGAGACAGAGGCAGTATTTTTTTAGTCCCCGCAATTCTAAGTGGTGTTGGATTATTTACCTTTTTTCTACTTTCTAATATTAAAAATTTTGATCCAAAAAGATTCAAAACCGAAGACGATGGTATGTTTAAAAAGTTTGCTCTATTTATGGTTGCGTTTTTAAGTGTTCTAGGAACTATTATCACTTATTCTGCTACCAATAATAATATAAATATTACTAAAATATTACTTCCATTTATTGGAATATCATTTGCTGGATTAGGGTTGTATATGCCTAAATTGCATCAAAATTATTTTGCAGGTTTTAAATTACCATGGACTTTAGAAAATGAAGACAACTGGAATGAAACACATAAAGTTGCAGGTAAGGTTTGGTTATATAGTGGCATTATTCAAGCTATTGGAACTTTACTTTTGCCAAATGTAGCCGCTTTTGTAGTTTTTTTAGGATGTATTATTGTCATGATAACCATACCTACTATATTTTCATACCGTATGTTTAAAAACGGCAATAAAATAAATTAATAAGTACCTTATATGAAATAATTTATGCGCAATAAAAATAATTTAGGTACTAAATATATTCATGCTGGAGCACTCCCCGATCCAAGCACAGGTGCTATTATGACCCCTATTTATCAAACCTCCACTTATGTACAATCCGCTCCAGGCGTGCATAAAGGCTATGAATATGCAAGAAGCCAAAATCCAACACGCTTTGCTTTAGAGGAAGCTTTTGCTGTAATCGAAAATGCAAAATACGGTTTGGCATTTGCTAGTGGTGTTGCAGCTACCGACGCTGTAATGCGATTATTAGTGCCTGGCGATGAAGTTATTGCAGCGCATGATATGTACGGTGGCACGTATCGTTTGTTTTCCAAAGTTTATGAGAAAATGAATATAAAATTTAACTATGTAGATACCTCCAATGCACAAAATGTAGCCAATGCAATTACACCAAAAACAAAATTAATTTGGATTGAGACTCCAACAAATCCATTAATGAATATAACAGATATTGAGGCAGTTGCAGCTATTGGCAAAAAACACAATTGTATGGTATGTGTTGACAATACATTTGCATCTCCTTATTTACAAAATCCTTTGGACCAAGGTGCAACCATTGTTATGCACTCGGCTACTAAATATTTAGGAGGCCATAGCGATGTGATACAAGGATGCCTAATGCTAAACAATGTGGAATTACGAGATCAATTATATTTTATTCAAAAAAGCACAGGAGCCGTACCAGGACCACAGGACTGTTTTTTAGTACTAAGGGGTATAAAAACTTTACACGTACGTATGCAAAGGCATTGTGAAAATGGAGAAAAAGTAGCAGCTTATTTACGTGGTCATACAAAAGTTTCTAAAGTATACTGGTGTGGTTTTGAGGATCATCCTAATCATGAAACTGCCAAAAAACAAATGCGCGGATTTGGTGGTATGATGAGCTTTACCTTAAAAGACAATAGTATCGCAGCTGCAACAAAGGTTTTATCAAGTACAAAAATATTTTCATTAGCAGAAAGTTTAGGTGGGGTTGAATCACTAATAAATCACCCCGCTAGCATGACACATGCATCTATTCCAAGAGATATAAGAATTGCAAATGGGCTAACCGACGGATTAATACGATTAAGTGTAGGAATTGAGGACGCCGAAGATATTATAAACGATTTAGCGCAAGCAATTGGCTAGTGCTTTAAATTAAGATTGTGCCCACACAACAAGAAATAAAAAAAATATTAGACCAAAAGGTAAAGCAGTATAATAAAACGGAGTTCATTCACAAGGATCCTATTTGTATTCCACATGTATTTACTAAGCAGCAGGACATTGAGATTGCAGGTTTTTTTGCAGCTATCTTTGCATGGGGGAACAGAACCACCATTATTAATAAGAGCAATGAATTATTAAATAGAATGGATAATGCTCCATATGCATTTTGCATGAACCATAGTAACAAAGATTTAAAAAATATTATTGGTTTTGTACACAGAACATTTAACGATACAGATGCTTTATATTGTATTGCATTTTTTAAACACCATTTTAATAAATACAGTAGTCTTGAATCAGCATTTTTTGAAAACAATATAACTGGTAATAAAATAAAAAATATTGAAAATGCATTAATACATTTTCAAAACTACTTCATGTCCTTAGAAGATGCTCCGAAACGTACTCAAAAGCATATTTCAAGTCCTGTAAGTGGTTCTACTTGTAAAAGGTTAAACATGTTTTTAAGATGGATGCTCAGAAAAGACAATACAGGTGTTGATTTTGGCATTTGGAATGGAGTAAAACCTTCTGAACTTATTATCCCCATTGATGTACATGTAGCAAGGGTTTCAAGAGCATTGGGTATTTTGAAAAGACCACAAACCAATTGGCAAGCAGCACTTGATTTAACCAACTATTGTAAAATGCTTGACCCAAAAGATCCAGTTAAATATGATTTTGCATTATTTAGTATGGGGGTTTCGGAAAAATTTAATTATCTCAAATAATTTTATGGAAATAAATTTACAGTCACTTGAAAAATTAGACACTCCCAGTTTGGAGCAAGCCATTAATGAATTAATTAAAAACAATTTTTCACGGCTTGTGCAAATTCTTTATCGCATAGATGTATCCGAAGCAAAGCTTAAAAACATATTACAAGCTCACCCCAACGAAGATGCAGGAAAATTAATTGCAGCGATTGTTTTAGAAAGACTAGCCGCCACTAAAAAAGCTAGAGAAAGTTTTAATGCCATGCCCAGAATTGATGACACCGAAGAAAGGTTATAGCAATATTACAAATCACCTAATTGTGGACGCATTATAATATCCTCTACCACTGCCTGCGGACTTAAATTACTAGCAGCAAATACCATCTTAGCAATATCACCAGATTCCATAATACGGCTAGGATTAACGCCAGAACCTGACCAGCTATTGGTAAATACTGCACCAGGACTCACAGCAGTAACTTTAATACCCTTGTCTTTTAATTCCAGTCTTAAATTTTTTGAAAAACCAAGTAATGCAAATTTACTTATGCTGTAAGCCCCTCCGTTTTCATATGCAGCATGTGAAGCAATGGAGCAAATATTAAAAATATGGCCTGTTTTTTTGGCAATCATAACAGGAAGCAATGCCCTAGTTAAATGATAGGCCGAAAACAAATTTACATTTAATTGATCCTGTAATTGTCCATCCTCCTCGTTTTGTAGTTTACCAGGAACAAAATAACCAGCATTATTAACTAAAATATCAGGGCTGGTATTATCCAAACACCAATTGGCAAATTTCTCCACCTCGGACTTTTTTGAAAGGTCGGCAGGAAAGGAATTAATTTTAATAGCTGGATTTTGCTTTTCAAGCAGCGCAACTGCCTCCTGCAAAGCAGATGCTGTTTTACTAGTTAAAAATAAATGATGCCCACTTGCTGCAAAAATTTGGGCAATAGCAAACCCAATTCCCTTAGAGGCTCCCGTGATAACTATATTCATAATCTGTGCTTTACTTGTTAAAGATAACTCCCAAAATTGTATTTTCGCTCATGCTTAATAAACATAACAATTATAAACACCTTTTTTTTGATTTAGATCATACCATTTGGGACTTTGAAATGAATTCAAAAGATACTTTATGGGATTTGCATCTAAAATTTGATTTAGCCTCAAAAGGCATTCTGGATTTTGATGCTTTTTACGATACTTACAGTGTACACAACCATCGTTTATGGGACCGCTATACCAAAGGTTTTATTAAGCAAGAGGAACTTAGATGGAAACGTATCTATTTAAGTTTATTAGACTATAAAATTGCAGATGAAAAACTTTCTAAAGCCATGTCACATGACTATTTAGACATCCTGCCCAATAAAACAAATTTGTTTCCTTATACCATTGAAATATTAAACTATTTGCAACAAAAAAGATATGTAATGCATTTAATTACGAACGGATTTGAGTCGGTACAATTTAAAAAAATAAATAACTCAAATATTGCAAAATACTTTACTGAAGTAATTACCTCAGAAGCGAGTAATAGTTTAAAACCACATAAGGAAATATTTGAATTTGCCTTAAGTAAATCTAATGCGCAGGTTGGTGAAAGTATTATGATTGGCGACAACGAATCAGCCGATATACAAGGCGCCATTAATATAGGCATGGATTCGGTATTTGTAAACCATATTAAAGCCACACCTACTGTTCAAGCTACTTATACGATTACTCATTTAAAAGAGTTGGAAAATATATTATAATTTAGGTGCATCATTCTCCAAATAAAAAGGCCTCGAAATTTCGAAGCCTTTTTAAATATTATTCATGTAAAATTACCAAGTTGCTAAAACGGTTACGCCTCCTTTAACCACATCTCCAATTTTACAATTAATTTTTGTTCCAACAGGCAGTAATAAATCCACTCTACTTCCAAATTTAATAAAGCCATATTCACCACACTGTTCAAACATAGTACCTTCGGAAGCATAATTGCAAATACGACGGGCAAGTGCTCCAGCAATTTGTTTTAATAAAATACTTCCCTTTTCGTTTTCAATAACTACCGACCAACGTTCATTATCGGTAGACGACTTTGGATGCCATGCCACTAAAAATTTACCAGGATGATATTTATTATAAATAATTTTTCCAGCAATGGGCGTTCTGTTTACATGCACATTTGCAGGACTCATAAATACACTAACTTGAATTCTTTTTTCTGTGTAATATTCATCTGGCTCCACTTCCTCTATTACTACTACTTTACCATCTGCAGGAGACACAATTGAAGCCTCGTTAAGTGTTAGTTTTCGGTTTGGCATTCTAAAAAAAGAAACAATAAAAAGGAATAATCCTAATGTTACTATAAATAATCCCCAAGCCGCAATAGTGCTAACTGGAAATAAGTAAGAAAAGTTAGCAATATTGATAGCGCCAACAACTAAGGCAGTTAAAGCAATTGAGGCGGTTCCTTCTTTATGTATTGTCATGTAATAAATTTAAAAAGCAAAGGTAAAACATCTAAAACAGAATCTGAAGTAATAACCAAACAAAAGGAGTGGCCAATAAAATAGAGTCAAATCGGTCTAAAAATCCACCATGGCCAGGCATCATGCTACCACTGTCTTTCACACCAGCCATACGCTTTAATTTGCTCTCAAATAAATCACCAAAATTTCCAGTAATAGCAGCAACTAAACTTATTAAAAAGATAAATTTTTCTTGAATGGGGATCCAAATTCCTAAAACTTTGGTTACTATAAGCACTGCTAAAATTACGCCTGCAATGGTCCCCTCCCATGTTTTTTTAGGAGAAACGGGGGAAAGTGGCGTACGTCCTATAAAGGAACCCACTATATAAGCCATGGTATCATTTACCCAAATAGAAGCAATGACTAATAAAGGAATTGAAAAGCCCCAATCTCCAAATAATGTATTAGCCATAAATCCCTTTAATTGATAAAACAAGGACAAGCTCATTGGAATATACACTAATCCAAAAAAGCTAAGGGCCCAGTTTTGTAAATTCACTTTTTTAGTAACTACATCACCAATAATCATGATGCCTGCTACAAAAGGCACTATTCTACTACCATAATATTTAATACCTATATTATTAATACCTAAATTGTTTTGCGATAATGCCATCATTAATACAAAACCTAAAAGTAATAAACCCCATTTATGAATAGGTGAAATATTTAAGTACCCAGGGAATATCAAACCCATTAATTTTTGAAATTCATATAAACAACCTAATGCGATAATTTCAAATAAAAAAAAGAAAGACCAATTATTCCAAAATAATCCTCCAAGCATAATGAAAGCAAAAACTATTGCAGATAATGCCCTTACTTTAAAAACTGAAAAATTAAATGCCATGATTTAGTAATTTAATGAATATAAAACTATGCCTCCAACGAGTCTAGTTCAATTGTTTTTAATACTTCTTTTGCTATTTCCAAAAATTCATTAGGAACATAAATTTCTGCTTCACCTAAAAACACATAGGCCGAATCCTTCCTGTTTAACAATTTTGCAGGCACCTGATTTTCAATTAACAAATCGGCCACCATAGCGGCTGTTGCAAGCTGGCTAGTGTTGTATACTTTGGTCCAATCCTTCATAGTTGGCATCTTTTTTTAATTGAACAAAAATAGTTACCACTGCAACCCCTGCAATAACACCCCAATAAATTGGCAAATTTTCATCCATTACTTTATTTACTTTATTGGGATCTCCATGTACCGAATACAATGCAATAATTGCAATCCCATTATTTATAAAGTGTAATAAAATTGGAAGCCATATTGTTTTGGTATACTCGTAAATGTATCCTAAAATAATACCCAACACCATTCTTGATAAAAACCCAAAATAAGAAAAGTGAAATGCACTAAAAATTATTGAAGTAACCACAATAGCAATTATGTAATTTCCAGTCCAGCATTTTATAGTGGTTTGTAAAGCCCCTCTAAAATAAAGTTCTTCTACAATGGCAGGTAAAAAAGCAACTGCAAATAAATTGATAACTAAATCAAACACTGAATTCATTTTAGTCATGGCAAGCATGGCCTTTTTATACGTTTCTTCTAAATCCATTGCCCATGTTTTAAAAGTAGCTGGAATAGGAATTAACTCGGTAAGTGTAGCCATGGCGCCACTTAATAATAAGCCAGCTATGGCAAGCAATATTACCCAATTCACTAATTTAAAATTAGCTACTGATTTAAATCCCATATTTTTCAAAACAGACCCAGAAGTAAAAAAGGCAACAGCAATACTTGGTATTAAAAAAGATATAATAGATGCAAATGCATTTGCAAAAAGGGAAATATGCGCATTGCCCGGTTGTAATAAAACAAATTGCGTTTGAGCTAGTCCAATATGCAAATAGGCTGCTACCAATGAAAAAGTTACAAAAGCGCCTAAAATTAAACTAATGCCTGTGGTTCCAATAAAAATGGCCATTCGCATTGCGGGACTCATATGTAAAAGGCTTCTATCAATAGCGCGCATCTAAATAAAATTTATTGGTACATTTGCACCAGCATCAATTAGATGCAAGATAATGAATTCATATGGTTTCAATAGGCAAAATACAATTACCCGACTTCCCTTTATTACTCGCTCCTATGGAGGATGTAAGCGATCCCCCTTTTAGAGCTGTTTGTAAAGACAATGGAGCCGACCTAATGTACACCGAATTTATTAGTAGTGAGGGCTTAATAAGAGATGCCATAAAAAGCAAACAAAAATTGGATATCTACGATTATGAGCGTCCAATTGGCATTCAAATATTTGGAGGAGACGAGGAAGCTTTAGCACTTTGTACCAAAATTGTGGACACTGTAAACCCAGATTTAATTGACATTAATTTTGGTTGCCCAGTAAAAAAAGTAGCCATGAAAGGAGCAGGCGCTGGCGTGTTAAAAGACTTAGATTTAATGGTTCGATTAACCGAGGCGGTTGTAAAAAGTACCAACTTACCTGTTACAGTTAAAACGCGATTAGGTTGGGATGAAAGCAGTAAAAATATTAGAGAGGTTGCATTAAGATTACAAGATGTTGGCATTAAAGCTTTAGCAATACATGGCCGAACACGCATGCAAATGTATAAGGGTGAAGCCGACTGGACTTTAATTGGTGAAGTAAAAAATGATCCACGTATTCATATTCCTATTTTTGGAAACGGTGATATTAATTCACCAGAAAAAGCAGTGGAGTATAAAAATAAATATGGCGTAGACGGTATTATGATAGGTCGCGCTGCCATTGGTTATCCTTGGATATTTAGAGAAATAAAACACTTTATTGAAACTGGTACCAAACGTGCCGATCCTACAATTGAAGAACGTGTAGAGGTTGCAAGAAAACATTTACAAAAATCATTAGCCTGGAAAGGACCAATAGCAGGTATTAATGAAATGCGCAGGCATTATGCCAATTATTTAAAAAGACTACCAAGTATTAAGGATTATAGAGCAAAACTAGTTCGCATCACGGACCCTTTAGAAATTGAAGCAGTATTAGATGAAATTAAGGAGCAGTATAAAGGGATGGTTATTGAGTCTGGTAAAATTGTTTTAGAAAATTACCACGAGCATTGCCCTATTAATTAGTTCAAAAAATGAAAGTATTTTATTGTGCTACAATTGCACTTGTTACTTCCAATGAAAGCGGATCTACTATCATTGGAAAATAATGTGTAAGCACTCCATTTTCATTTACTAAATATTTGCAAAAATTCCATGAAGGCTCCTGGTGACACCAACCATTAATGGTCATATCGGAAAGCCACTTGTGCACTTCGTTTTGATGACTACCTTTTATTACACTAGATTTTTCCATTAATGGAAAACTTACCCCGTAATTTTTTTTACAAAAATTTGCAATGTTTTGATTATTGCTTGTTTCTTGTTGTTTAAAATCGTTGGCAGGAAAACCAATTACAACAAGCTTATCCTTATACTGTTGAGATAATTTTTCCAATGCATCGTATTGTGCAGTAAAGCCACAATCACTTGCCGTATTTACAATTAAAACTTTTTTACCTTTTAAGTTTTCAAATTTAAAATCATTCCCATTTATATCCTTCATACTTAAGGTATAAAAGGAAACCAATGGAACTGCATTTTGAGTATTGGTTTGGATTTGTTTTTTCCCAGCAGCTTTGCTAGTCCACATAATTGCAGGGTACAAAGTTTTTAATACAGATTGTCTGTAACTCATGCCCGGTTTTTTCATTAGTAAGGTTGCTGTAACCAATACTCCTAAGGCAATTGCAATTTTTATCATGATGGACTTTTTTATATTAACCAATTAATCGTTTTAACAACCAGCCCTTTCCTTTATATGGAGGATATTTAAAACTAGGATCTATCCAAGTTGGGGTTTTTAATACCGACTTAGCATGCGTAAATGTTTCAAAGCTTTTTTTACCATGATACCCTCCTGTTCCACTAAAACCGCGACCTCCAAATGGCAAATCATGATTGGTAATATGCATAGTAGCATTGTTTACACAAGCCCCACCAGATGGTACATTGGTTAACCAATAATTTTCATCGGATTTGTTTTCTGTAAACACATAAAAAGCCAATGGATTATTATTTTGTTGAATTACTGCCAACGCTTCTTCATTGGATTGATAAGTGATAATAGGAAGAATGGGCCCAAAAATTTCATCCTGCATTATTTTAGCATCTGCATGAATGCCGGTCATAATAGTAGGCTCAATGAATAAAGAGGCCCTATCGGATTTGCCACCATAAACAATTTCACCTTCGGATAAATATGAAGTTAACCTTAGCCATTGTTTGTCATTAATTATTTTTCCGTAATGCTCAGAACTAGCGGCATCGGCGCCATAAAATTGTTGAATTGCTTTTATTAATTCATTAATTAAAGCATCTTTTAATTCAGAAGGTACTAAAACATAGTCCGGAGCTATACACATTTGTCCGGCATTAGAAAATTTAGGATTAGCTAAACGTCTAGCTGCTACTTTTAAATTTGCATCGGAGCAAATTACTGCAGGACTTTTACCTCCTAGTTCTAAAGTAACAGGTACTAATTGCGCTGCGGCATATTTGTAAATAATTTTTCCAACAGCGGTACTACCTGTATAAAAAATATGATCAAACCTGTTATCAGTTAATAAAGGAGGTAATACAGTAGCTCCATCTCCTTCTAAATAAAGAATATAATTATTGGGGAATAACGCGTCAATAATTTTACCCATCACTTGAGCAGTTGCCGGTGCAAATTCACTTGGTTTTAAAACAGCACAATTACCACCAGCAATAGCGCCAATTAAAGGTGTAAATAATAATTGAAAAGGATAATTCCAAGGAGCAATAATACATACCACACCAAGTGGCTCCTGAATAATAAAACTAGAAGATGGCATATTTACTAAATTGGTAGCAACGGTAGTTGGTTGCATCCAAGATTTTAAATGTTCCATGGTGTGATTAAGTTCACTTAAGAAAAAACCTACTTCAGTTGCCCAGGCATCTTCATCGGTTTTTTTTAGGTCGGCATGAAGGGCTTCATATAGCTCTTTTTCCGATTCAAGTACTACTTTTTTTAGCCTTTTAAGTTGATTTATTCTAAAATCATACCCCTGGGTAGCACCAGACAAATAATAGTTACGTAATGGTTGAATTGAGACTTGCATAGCATTCGGCTTTTACATTAGCAATTTAAGCTTTAATAACGAAAGGCGGGCGCAATTGTTCACTCCTCAAAATAATTGTGTTTTTTGCAGTTTTTTTAATAATTTAACAGACCCAATAAGGTCAATAAAACGATTATAAACTTTTCAATTAACGATTGCTATGTCTAGAAAAAAGTCAGATAACACAAGAAGGGATTTCATCCGAAATTCCGCAATGGCGCTTGGCGGATTTTACATTTTGCCAAGACATGTATTAGGCGGTAAAGGATTTACTGCTCCAAGTGATAAATTACAAATTGCAGGAATAGGTGCAGGTGGTAAAGGAGAAGGTGATTTGTGGTCATTTTTCCAAAGTGGAAAAGCAGATATTGCTTTTTTATGTGATGTTGACGAACGTCAAACTGCAAAGAGCAGAGAACGTTATCCAAAAGCAAAAGTATATAAGGATTATAGAGAAATGTTAGAAAAAGAACACAAGCATATTGATGCATGTTCGGTTTCTACACCAGACCATATGCATGCAGTACAAGCAATGGCTGCCATGCAATTACATAAGCATGTTTATGTGCAAAAGCCAATGGCACATGATATTTACGAAGCTCGTATGATGACAAAAGCTGCACATGATTATAATGTGGTTACACAAATGGGTAATCAAGGATCATCGGGCGATGGAGTTCGTGTTTTACAAGATTGGTACAATGCTGGCTTAATTGGCGATGTGCATACTATTTATTGTTATACCGACCGTCCAGTATGGCCACAAGGTGTTATCAGACCTGCAAAAGCAGATGCTATTCCAAAAGAATTAGACTTTAATTTGTGGCTGGGTACTGCTCCTCAAAAAGATTTTTTTGAAGGACTACTTCCATTTAACTGGAGAGGCTGGTGGGATTACGGAACCGGCGCTTTAGGTGATATGGCTTGTCATATTATGGCGCCTGCATTTGCTGTTTTAGGATTAGGATATCCAGTGGCTGCAGAATGTAGTGTAGCCACACGTTATACCGCACCTTGGCAAAGAGTATATTCACCAGACAGTCCACCTGCATCTTCACATATTATTTTAACTTTCAAAGGACAAAATGGTAAGCCAGACATTAAATTACATTGGATGGATGGCGGCATTCAACCAGAGCGTCCAGCTGAATTAGGACCTAATGAAGTAATGGGTGATGGTGGCAATGGCGTTATTTTTGAAGGTACAAAAGGAAAAATGATGGCAGGTACATATGGTGTGAATCCACAATTACTTCCAACTAAATTAACTGCTACTACCAAAGTACCTCAAACAGTGGACCGTGTTAAAGGTGGCGCCGAAGGGCATTACGCTGCATGGGTAGAAGCTTGTATTGCAGGCCCAGGAAGTAAGGAAGCAAAAACATTAAGTTCTCATTTTGATATTGCGGGACCATTAACCGAATCGGTATTAATGGGCAATCTTGCTATTCGTAGTTACGATTATAAAAACATTGATAACAAAGGGCAAACAACCTACCCAGGCAGAAATATTCAATTAACTTGGGATGGTCCTAATATGAAAATCACCAACTTTGAACCAGCAAATCAGTTTGTTAAAAGAACTTACCGTGACGGTTGGAGTTTGGGTGTTTAATAGCATTGCTAAAATAAATTCAAAATCCCCTCTTAGTGCTGAGGGGATTTTTTTTGCTTAACTTAGTTCTAGGATTTAAGTATTTGAATGGATATAAAAAAAACAAAAATGAATAATAATTTAAAAGACCAGTTTTTATTAAGAAAGGATATTAATTTTTTAAACTTTGGTTCATTTGGTGCTACGCCAAAGCCTATTTTTGAATACTATCAGCAATGGCAAAAAGTATTAGAAGCCGAACCAGTTCAATTCATTGCGTTTGATGGCCCTGATAATTTATCAACCTCACGTGCAGCGCTTGCAAAATTTTTACACATCAATGACAAGGACGACTTAGTTTATATTACCAACCCTAGTTTTGGTGTAAATATAATTGCAAAAGAATTTCCTTTAAATGAAGGAGACGAAATTTTAGCTACTGATATTGAGTATGGCGCCTGTGATAGAACCTGGGATTATTACTGCGGAAAAAAGAAAGCAATTTATAAAAGACAAAAAATAAATTTACCTATTACTACAAAGGAACAATTTATTGATGATTTTTTTAAAGGGCTTACCTCTAAAACAAAAGCTATTTTTATAAGTCATATTACAAGTGCAACTGCTTTAATTTTACCCGTAAAAGAGATATGTGCAATTGCAAAACAAAAAGGACTTATCACAATTGTAGACGGCGCTCATGCTCCCGCACATGTGGAATTAAAAATAAATGAACTTGATGTTGACTTTTATGTTGGTGCTTGTCATAAATGGATGATGGCGCCTAAAGGTGCTAGCTTCTTATATGCACATAAAAGTGTACAGCATTTATGTGAACCTCTGGTAGTGAGTTGGGGTTATAAAGCAGCTAAGCCTTCACATTCTCAATTTTTGGACTACCACCAAATGATTGGCACCAGAGACTTTTCGGCATTTTTAGCAGTAACCATGAGTATCATTTTCATGCATGACAACAACTGGCCTACTGTTTCAAAAACCTGTCGCGAAATGGTACTAGCCAATGCTCCTTTATTTTATAAATTATTGGGCACAAGTCCAATTAGTCCATTAACAGAGCAATGGATAGGACAAATGATTAGTATTCCAATTCATACCAAAGATCCGGAAACCTTACAAAGAAAATTATTCAAAGAATTTAATATTGAAATTCCTATCATGCGTCAGGGGGATGACGTTTACATGCGTTACTCCATAAATGTATTTAATAGTGTACAAGATTTAGAGGCATTGCATAATGCATTAAGTACCATTATTAAAACCACCGATTTAATTAAAGTAAATTCATAATTATTATCAAATAAAAAAGGCGAGCAACTAAATAAAGTGCTCGCCTTTTTAAATGTATTCATACAACTAGCTTGTAGCCCAAGCCTTATCTCCTTTTTTATAAGGAAAGGACCCAATATATTTACCTGGTACCGCTACATATCGTAAGGCCTTAGTAGCGCCTACTTCTGAAGTAAAGAATCCAGACAATGTTAATTGTTTAATCATAGTAAAGTAATGCTTAGGAAATTCCTTAGTTGGATTTGCCTGCTTTTCATCAGCCGCCTTTGCAGCTGCTTCCTTAGCTTCCTTATCCAATGCAACTAATAATGTATTGCGTTGTGCAGGTGTGCTTTCCATAAAAGATTTGTTATTTAATTTCTTAGAAGCTTCCTCTAATTTTTTCATGCCTTCCATAAAAATGGCTTGGTCCTTTGCTTCATAACAGTCATTTACCATCACTGTCATAAACTCACCCACTTTTGCTTCCTTAGCACCTGGCGTATTAGTTGCAGGTAAAATAGTTTCAGCTACTTCGTTTAAAAAAGCGATATCATCTTTTGAAAATGACACTCCTTTTGTATTGGTTTTACAACCTGATAAAAAAGCTTCTGCGCCCAATACTGCACCACCTGTTAGGATGGCAACTCTTGATAAGGCTTCTCTTCTATTCATCATAAAATAATATTTAATAAATGTTTTAAATTATAAATTTCCTTTTTTCAATTCACTTACAGCAAACTCAGCAGCACGAGCTGTAAAAGCCATATAAGTTAATGAAGGGTTTACGCAAGAAGCACTTGTCATAAATGAACCATCGGTTACAAATACGTTTGGCGCATCCCAAACCTGGTTGTTCCCATTTAACACTGAA
Source organism: Bacteroidota bacterium (assembly GCA_947456625.1). Classification (GTDB taxonomy): domain Bacteria; phylum Bacteroidota; class Bacteroidia; order Chitinophagales; family Chitinophagaceae; genus Sediminibacterium. The sequence continues at coordinate 8,204 of CANGQJ010000004.1, read as the reverse complement.
GTTTTTGGATCCTTACCCATACGTGCTGTACCCATTTCATGAATACCACGTCCAGGAGTTCCGTCTCCATCATGTGCTTTTACATTTTTAACACCTGCTCTTTCTAACATTTCTTGTGCGTCATTTAAAATGTCTTTACGCATTTTAAGTTCGTTTTCTTTTAACTCACAATCAATATTCAAAACATTTAATCCCCACTTATCTTTTACTGTTTTATCCAATGTTATTTTATTAGTTGGATCTGGTAACATTTCACCAAAACCGCCCATACCAAAGGTCCAAATACCTGGCTCGGTTAATGCGTCTTTGAATTCAGCACCAATATTAAACTCAGCCACTTCATGTTGCCATCCTTGTCTATTACCACTTCCTTGGTAACCAAATCCACGTAAGTAATCACGCTTATCGTTGCCTACGTTTCTAAATCTAGGGATATAAAAACCATTTGCGCGTCGACCAAATGTATACTGATCTTCGTAACCTTCAACGGTACCACCAGCACCAATTCCTAAGTGGTGATCCATCAAGTTTTTACCTAAAGCATTGGAGCTACTACCTAAACCACCTTCCCAAACGTCGGTAGCAGAATTCATAAGCAACCAAGTACTATTTAAAGTAGAGGCGTTTACAAAAATTATTTTAGCACTGTACTCAATTGTTTTATTGGTTTCAGCATCTAAAACTGTGACACCTGTTGCACGTTTTTTATCTTTATCATATTTAATTTCTGTAACAATACTCCAAGGTCTTAAAGTTAAATTACCAGTTGCCATTGCAGCAGGTAAAGTAGAAGACTGTGTACTAAAGTATCCACCAAATGGACAACCCAACCAGCACTTATTACGGAACTGACAACCCGGACGGCCCATATGTGGCACAGTAATATTTGCAGTACGTCCAATAATTAAATGACGCTCTCCTTTAAATTCTTTTTTAATTCGCTCGGCAACATCTTTCTCTACGCATGTTAAATCCATAGGAGGTAAAAATTGTCCGTCTGGTAAAACCGATAAGCCATCACGGTTACCACTTATACCTGCAAATTTTTCTACGTAATCATACCAAGGTTCAATATCCTTATAACGCACTGGCCAATCCACTCCAACGCCCTCTTTTGCATTGGCATCAAAGTCCAAGTCAGACCAACGGTACGATTGACGCCCCCACATTAAAGAACGACCACCTACATGGTATCCTCTAAACCAGTCAAAACGTTTTGTTTCCACATATGGACTTTCCTTATCAACGCACCAGTAATCTAAATTGGTTTCATTTAAAGGATAGTCTCTTTTTAAAACAGGATAATCCTGAATCATCTGTTGTGTTCTACCACCACGATGCGGATGATCCCATGCTTCTTTGTTTGCGTTTACATAATCTTTAATGTGCTCGATATTTCTACCACGCTCTAACATTAAAACCTTTAAACCTTTTTCGGTAAGCTCTTTTGCTGCCCAACCGCCGCTGATACCCGATCCTACGACAATTGCGTCATATTGTTGTCCCGCCATTTTGTAAATTTTTATTTTATATTGGAATTGTTATTTAATTAATAGTTATTAAACATCACAAATTTTAATTGCAGTTTTTAGCGAAGCAATTTTATCTGGATCCTTTGGCATAAACTCTTGTGCAACATACCCTTTATAACCAGTTGCTACAATGGCACGCATAATAGCTGGATAATATAACTCTTGGCGCTCATCAATTTCGTGACGACCTGGAACACCTGCTGTGTGGTAATGACCAAAGTATTGATGATTGTTTTGAATAGAACGAATAATATCTCCTTCGTCAATTTGCATATGATATATGTCAAATAAAATTTTAAAATTAGGAGAGCCTAATCGTTTGCATAGTTCAATACCCCAAGCCGACTTATCCCCCATATAATCCTTATGGTCAATTCTTGAATTGAATAACTCAATTTGAATAATCACACCTAACTTTTCGGCAAGCGGCATAATTTTTTTCAATCCTGTTACACAGTTTTGTAATCCTGTTTCATCATCCATTCCATTGCGATTGCCTGCAAAACAAATTAGGTTTTTATACCCTGCTGCAGCAACAAGTTCTATGCCTTCTGTATAATCTTTAATTAACCAGTCGTGATTTTTTAAATCGTTCCATCCTTTTGTTAAACTCGTTTCGCCAGCAGTATAACACATAGAAACATCCAAGCCATATTTTTTTGCAATAGGCCACTCATTTGGTTTTAATAAATCTATGGCGCCAAATCCAATTTCATTTACCACTTTACATAAATCTTCTAAAGGGATATCGTTGTAACACCACTTACAAACCGAATGGTTTATATTCCCTTTTAACGCACCATTTTTAGTTTGATTAGAAACGGTTGCTAATACGCTTTTTGGAATGGCAACTCCAGCGGCAATTGCAGCCGAACCTGTTAAAACTTGTTTGATTAAGTTTCTTCTGTTTACATTTGAAGACATGGGAATAAATGGTTGGTTTATAAACAAGCAATGATTTGATAAATGTAAATTTTATTTAGAATCTTTTGAAATATTTTTGATGAAAAAGTGGGGTTTTTTGAGAAAATTAAGGGAAATTGCTATGGTGTTCTTTTGAAAGTGTTATCATGACACAATAAAATGATTGTCAAGTTAAATAATTTAAAAAAATGAATAGAAAATTGCGCATGGGTATGGTTGGCGGAGGCCAGGATGCCTTTATTGGTGCCGTTCACCGCATTGCCGCGAATATGGATGGATTAATTGAACTTCATTGTGGCGCATTAAGTATTAATCCAGAAGTGGCCAAAGCATCTGGCAAAGCATTGTTTTTACCTGACGCAAAAACATACCTCAATTTTGAGGAAATGATAAAAACAGAAGCAGCTTTACCCGCTGATGAGCGTATGGATTTTGTAACTATTGTAACTCCCAATTTTGCACACTTTGCTCCTGCTATGATGGCACTTGAACATGGCTTTCACGTAGTCATTGAAAAACCAATGACCATTTCACTTGACGAAGCAAAACAATTAAAAAAGAAAGTGGATGAAACTGGACTTATGCTTTGTTTAACGCATACCTATGCTGGTTATCCTATGGTAAAACAAGCCAAAGCAATGGTTGCCGATGGTAAGTTGGGAAATATTAGAAAAGTTTGGGTGGAGTATCCACAAGGATGGCTAAGTAAGCTTTCAGAAAAAGAGGGAAACAAACAAGCAGCATGGAGAACCGATCCTTCCAAGTCTGGAAAAAGTTCTGTAATGGGTGATATTGGAACGCATGCAGCGCATTTATCAGAATATATAACAGGTTCAAAAATCACCGATATCTGTGCCGAATTAAACACTTTAGTTGAAGGCCGTGTGATGGACGATGACGGTGCGGTAATGTTAAAATTTGATAATGGTGCAAAGGGGGTTTTAATGGCTTCACAGGTTGCAGCCGGTGAAGAAAACGCTTTAAAAATAAGAGTATATGGAGAAAAAGGAGGTTTGGAATGGTTTCAACATGAGCCCAATTCTTTAATTGTAAAATGGCTAGATGCACCTACTCAAATTTTAAGAGCAGGTAGCGCACATTTATATCCAATTGCACTACATAATTGTCGTACTCCAGCTGGACACCCAGAAGGATATTTAGAAGCTTTTGGAAATATCTATCGCAACTTTGCTTTAACAATGGGATGTAAAATAGATGGCAAAACACCTACCGCTGAAATGCTTGATTTTCCAGGTGTTGAAGAGGGCGTTAGGGGAATGGCATTTATTGATAATGTAGTTGCTTCTGCTAGCGCTGAAAAAAAATGGACTCCTTACGTTATATAAATAACAAGTAAAAATTAAACAACCCATTTTAAATTAATAAAATGACAACAGTAAAAGGACCCGGTATTTTTTTAGCACAATTCATGGGTGACACTGCTCCCTTTAATACCTTAGAGGGTATTTGCAAATGGGCTGCTGGATTAGGTTTCAAAGGAGTACAAATTCCTAGTTGGGATGCCCGTTGTATTGATTTACAAAAAGCTGCTGAAAGTAAAACCTATGCCGATGAAATTAAAGGCATTGTTAATGCAGCAGGTTTAGAAATCACAGAATTGTCAACACATTTACAAGGACAACTTGTTGCAGTAAATCCAGCATACGATGCTCAGTTTGATGGATTCGCTCCTGTGGAAGTGCGTGGAAATTCCAAAGCAAGAACCGAATGGGCAGTGCAACAATTAATTTATGCTGCTAAAGCTTCACAAAATTTAGGACTTAATGCATCGGCTACCTTTAGTGGTGCACTTTTATGGCATACTGTTTATCCTTGGCCACAACGTCCTACAGGATTGGTTGAAACTGGATTTACAGAATTGGCAAAAAGATGGATGCCAATTTTAAATGAATATGATAAAGCAGGTGTGGATTTATGTTATGAAATTCATCCAGGAGAAGACTTACATGATGGCGTTTCTTATGAAATGTTTTTAGATAAAGTAAACAGTCATAAGCGTGCTTGTTTGTTATATGACCCCTCCCACTTTGTATTACAATGTATGGACTACTTGGGCTATATTGATGCTTTTCATGATCGAATTAAAATGTTTCACGTAAAAGATGCCGAATTTAATCCAACGGCAAAGCAAGGTGTATACGGTGGTTATCAAAATTGGATTGACCGCGCAGGCCGATTTAGATCCTTAGGTGATGGTCAAGTTGATTTTAAAAGTATCTTTAGCAAATTAGCAGCTTACGATTATAAAGGATGGGCTGTTTTAGAATGGGAATGTTGTTTAAAGCACCCAGAGGTGGGTGCGGCCGAAGGTGCAGTATTTATTAAAAACAATATTATTAAAGTAACCGAAAAGGCCTTTGATGATTTTGCAAATACTGGATCGGACGAAGCATTCAATAAAAAAATATTAGGCATTAATTAAACAAACAAAAAATATAAAAATTAGAGTATGAAAAAGGTTTTAGGAACACTGGTGGTAGTAGCAACTTTAATAGCATGTGGTGGAAATAAGGAAAGTAAAGCAACCGATGCTACAACAACTGCAAGTACTTCGGCAAGCACATTATCATCTAACCCAGACTATATTAAAGGATTGGAATTAGTTGGAAAAAGCGATTGTTTAACTTGTCATAAAGTAAACGAAAAAAATATTGGACCTGCTTACAAGGAAGTAGCTGCTAAATATGAAAATACTAGTGCAAACGTAAAAATGCTTGCAGAAAAAATTATGAAAGGCGGTAGTGGCAACTGGGGCGCAATACCAATGACACCGCATCCTGCATTATCTCAAAACGATGCAGAGGCTTTAGCTAAATATGTTTTATTATTAAAAAAATAGGATCTTAAATTAAACGATTGCTTATGAAAAAAATATTACTTGCAGTATTCACATTACTTGCTATTACACAAGTAAATGCACAAGGAAAATGGACTTCCTTATTTGACGGAAAAACAACCAATGGCTGGCACAGTTATGGCGAGAAAACTGCAGGACCCGCTTGGAAAGCAGTTGATGGTGGTTTGGTTTTTGACCCAAGTGTTAAAGTAAATGACAAAGGCGGCGGTGACTTAGTAAGCAATGAAAGCTTCAACGATTTTCATTTACAATTAGAGTGGAAAATTTCTAAAAATGGCAACAGTGGAATTATATTTTTTATTCAAGACAATCCTGAAAAATATAAAAACACTTGGTACACTGGACCAGAGTTTCAAGTACTTGATAACGAAGGCCACCCGGATGCAAAAATAATTAGTCACCGTGCGGGTAATTTATATGACCTTATTGTTGGAAACGAAGGTCATGTGAAACCATATGGCGAGTGGAACAAAGTAGATATTATTTCAAGCAAAGGTTTACTTGAATTAATTATGAACGATGTGACTGTTGTAAAAACGCATTTAGGCGATGATGCTTGGAAAGAATTAATTAGAAGATCCAAATTTGCAAAAGGAGAATCTCCTGATTTTGGAAAAATTTTCTCTGGACATATCGGATTACAAGATCATGGCAATGAAGTAGCTTTTAGAAATATAAAGATTCAAAAGTTATAGTGTTACTGGAAAACAACCATGAACAATTTATGCGTCAGGCCCTCGTGCAAGCACAGAGGGCCTTTGACGTTGATGAAGTGCCTGTTGGAGCTGTAATTGTAATGCACAATAAGATTATTTCCAAAGCACATAATCAGGTTCAATTATTAAAAGACGTAACAGCACATGCCGAAATTTTAGCCATTACAAGTGCCTGTGAAAGTTTACAAATGAAATATTTGCCCGAAGCCACTTTATATGTAACCCTGGAACCATGCTTAATGTGCGCAGGAGCACTTTATTGGAATAAAATAGGACATATAGTTTTTGGTGCTTACGATGAAAAAAATAGTTACCGCCGCGTAACAGAAAAAAATCCATTTCATCCTGCTACCACTATTGTAGGTGGAATTTTACAAGAGGAATGCGCTGAAATTATGCAGGCATTTTTTAAATCAAAGAGATAGTTACTTTCTAATTAGGGAAAAAATACCCCGTACTCGTTTAAATGAGCCGAAAGGGGTGTAATTTTGAGCCTGAATACAGAAACAATTAAATAAAAAAATATGTCATTTACTTTACCAGCGTTACCATACGCACACGAAGCATTAGAACCACATTTTGATACTTTGACCATGCAAATACACCATGGCAAGCACCATCAAGCATATGTAGACAATTTAAATAAAGCAATTGCTGGAACTCCAAACGAAGGCAAAAGCCTAGCGGAATTAGTAGCAGTTGCTGGAACAATTAGTCCTGCTGTTAGAAATAACGGTGGCGGTCACTGGAACCATAGCTTTTTTTGGGCTAGCTTAGCTCCAAATGCTGGTGGTACACCAACTGGTGCCTTAGCCGACGCAATCACTGCTGCTTTTGGAAGCTTTGATGCATTCAAAGAAAAATTTGCTGCAGCAGGTATGACTCGTTTTGGAAGTGGCTGGGCTTGGTTAATTGTAAAAGATGGTAAATTAGAAGTAAGTTCTACACCAAACCAAGACAATCCTTTAATGGATGTTGCTGAAGTTAAAGGAACTCCATTATTAGGTGCAGATGTTTGGGAACATGCATACTATTTAAAATATCAAAATCGTAGAGCCGACTATTTAGCTGCAATTTGGAATGTAGTAAACTGGACTATTGTTGCAGAAAGATTTGCTGCTGCGAAATAGTAAATAAAAATAAATAAGATTCAAAACCGTCTCTACAAAGGGACGGTTTTTTTATTCAAACATGATAATAAAAATATCCGCAAACTAAGGAACGGGATCATAACCATGGCCACCTCCTGGATGACATTTACTCAAACGTTTGGATCCTAAATAAATGCCTTTTAGCGGGCCATATTTTTGAATGGCCTCTAAAGTATACTGAGAACAAGTGGGCGTATACCTGCATTTACTTCCTCCTAAATAAGGTGAAAGTGCGTACTGATAAAAACGAATCAATACTAAAAAAGGAAAAGCAATAATTTTTTTTAGCGCCTTCATTTGTTTTTAGTGCAGGGGTGTTAATTTTTCAGCCAGCCTATTCAACAATTGTTTTATTTTTTCTTGAATTTCGGCTTGTGTTAAAATTGTAGCGTCGGTATATAAAAAAAATAAGTTTACTCTATTACCCTGTAATGCTGCGTTATTAAGGAAATCAGGCTTTACTAACCGATAACTTTCGCGCAATAATCTTTTCACTCGATTACGCAATACTGCTTTACGAAAAGTTCTACTAGGAGCTCCTACTCCTGCTTGCAATTGTCCTTTATTAATTATTTCTTCTAAATTATGTGGAGGGCTTGGCAACATTTTACTTAATTCATTAGCTGTCTCAATTGTATAAATTAACTTAATAGGAAATGCATTCATAGACTGCCCCTTAGCAAACAAAAATTGTGTTTGTTTTCGGCTTTTTAATTTGTCCGCCTTTTGATATGTGAACTTTTTTGACAATGCTATTAATTTAAAATGCAGGGCATTAAAAAAGTCCCCTCGAATTACGAGAGGACTTTAAAAATATCAATTTCTACGGATAGAGATTAAATTATTTTAATCCTTTCTCGCTAGATACAGTTAGTTTCTTGCGTCCTTTCTTACGGCGGCTTGCTAATACTTTACGACCATTAGCTGATTCCATACGCTTACGAAAACCATGAACTGATTTACGACGACGTTTATGAGGTTGAAATGTACGTTTCATCTTGTT
>CANGQJ010000003.1 GCA_947456625.1 Bacteroidota bacterium | reverse complement strand
TTAGGGGTATTTCAATTAATGCCTAGGGTTGAATTAACCCATATTAATGTGTATTTATACGTTCACCCGTATTTGTATGTTTTTCTTTGTAAATTTGGGTATGAAAGTTCAAGAAGTTAAATATGTATCTGACTATATCATTAGCATCAAATTTGATGATGGTGTTTATGGCACTATTGAATTAAACGATTTGGTTCAAAAGGGAATTTTCAAAGTACTTCAAGATAAAAATGAATTCGCTAAGGTTTATACAAATGGGTATTCAATTGCTTGGTCAAACGAACTTGAAATTGATGCTACTACTATTTATGCTGAATTGACTGGTAAAAATTTTGGAGAAATTCTCAGTCCAAAATTATCTCATGCCACAAATTAGTTACTTTCTAGGTGTTATTATTCGTATGTTTTATAGGGACCACAATCCCCCTCACTTTCATGCAGTGTATGCCAATTTTGAAGGTATCATTGATATTGAAAAAAATGAAATCATTGGCGGAGAACTTCCTCCTAGAGTTTTAGGAATAGTAGCCGAGTGGTCAGCAATTCATAAAGCTGAATTAATGGATAATTGGGAAAGAGCAAGACAACAAGAAAGCCTTAAGGATATTGCTCCTTTAGTTTAGTTATAAATTTCCAAGTGCTGCAACTTTGGTGCATAAGGGGGAGCACAAAAGAAAAGCCTTGCATTTTGCAGGGCTTTTTTATTGGTTATTAGTGAGTTAGGGTTTTCTTGTCAGCGTATAAATACGCTGTTTTCTATTCATTTTCCTTCAGATATTCATTTTCAATGAAATTCAAAAAATAATTCATAAAAGTTCCATTTTAAGTTAACTTTGTAAACGAAGGATTCTATGAATCAAGTTAGAGAGCTGGTTTTTTATAGACATCATTTTCATGAATTTTTTGATAAGCAATCTGAGAAAGCTAAAGAAAAAATTGATTACGTTTTATTCTTACTAACTCATATCGATAAAGTTTCTGAGAAGTTTTTAAAACATATAGAAGGACAAAAAAGATTGTTTGAAATAAGAGTTGAACATAGCAACAATATTTTTAGAATATTCTGTTTTTTTGATAAAGGGAAAATTGTTGTTTTATTAAATGGTTATCAAAAGAAAACACAAAAAACTTCGCTTAAAGAAATTGAGATGGCGAATAAATTAATGAAGGAATATTTAAGCACGACTAAATAAATAAGTAATGGCAAAGAAAGAAAATAATATTACAAATTTTAATGAGCATTTAACTGGACGTTATGGTGAAAGAGGTTCAGAGAGGAGAACTGAATTTGAAATTAAAGCAAAAGCCTTTCTTATAGGAGAGTTAATAAAAGAAGAAAGAAAAAATGCTAAAATGACGCAGGAGCAATTAGCAGATAAGATTGGAGCCAAAAAAAGTTTTATCTCTAGAATTGAAAATGGTAAAACAGATATTCAGCTTTCTACTTTATACAGGTTGCTTGAATTTGGACTAGGTAAAACAGTTGAGGTTTCTGTTAACTAATACTAAATATACTTGAGGTCGCAATTTGCGACTTCAAGTTGCAACTATGATAATAATACCTCAGCTGGGATATTTAATTCTTGATGAAACAACTTAGCTAACTCAAGCGTTAATGGCTTCTTTTTGTTGAGTAAAGAAGATACATATCCCTTACTACCCACTTTGCCAACAAGATCTTTATTCTTCAATCCTAACTCATTCATCTTTACTTTAATAGCATCAATTGGATCTGGAAGTGGAATGGGGTAGTTGGTATCTTCATATTGTTTAATTAATAGGAGGGCTACTTCTAGCTTTTCGCCTTGTGGAGTAGTAGATTTAACCTTATGATCAAACTGAACATCTACCCAATCAAGGTATTGCTCATACTGTTTTTTAGACTTTATAATTTTCAATTCCATATCCTTATTTTTTATATTGTATTGTTGTTACAGCTATTTTATCATAGTCACTATGTGGTCCAAACCATTTGATCTGTATCGCTTTAAACTCAAACACAATCCTTACTACTAATCTATATTGATTACCCATTATATTAAATACAACTCTATCATCACTCACTAAACTTACATTTCCATATTCCTTTTTAAGCTCATTAAAACTTTTAAAATCCGATATCACTAATTCATGATACCATTCAAATAAAGCAACCCTTGCCATAGGGGATTTTTTGGCATATGCTAGAAGCGTTCTTCGGGTGATAATATTAAACACAACACAAAAATAATAAGTTTACTAATAGAAAACTTTCTAAATTCAATCTATTTTGAAAAAGCTGCAATTTTGGTGCTGTCAGTTTCAGCTTGATTTTATAAAATAGGTGTCAGAATCAAATATTATTTTCATAATTTTAAATCAGCAGCAGTTACGGCAGTAATTATGGAAAAAGAGAAATTAAAAAGAGAGATAGGAGTACTTTCGCTCAGTCTTGCAATTATCAATATGACAATTGGAACAGGGATTTTTATAATTCCTGCAATTATTTCTGAAAATCTTGGAGCAGCAGCCATAGTGGCTTACATATTTTGTGGTATACTAATGTTCCTAATTGCGCTATGTTTTGCTGAAGTAGGTAGTAAGGTAACCTCAAACGGCGGGACCTATACCTATATTGAAACCGCATTTGGGCCCTTCCCCGGATTTATAGCCAATAACTTATTTTGGTTTGGAACTGCAATGTTATCAGATGCCGCTGTGGCAAATGGACTTGCGGATACTTTGAAATATTTTTCCCCTTTATTTGGAACTGAACTATACAGAATTTTATTTTTCGTTTTTATTTTTGGAATACTTGCTTTAATCAACATCCGAAGTACTAAAAATAGCATGAAATTTATTGAACTAACCACTTTTGTTAAGCTTATTCCTCTAATACTTCTTATTGTTATTGGAACAAGCTTTATTTCTTCTGAAAACTTAGTATGGACCATTACTCCAACGGTTGGTAACATTGGTAACGCTTCTTTGCTATTAATATTTGCTTTTTTTGGTGTTGAATATCCAATGGCCAATAGTGGAGAAATAAAGAATGCAAAGCGTACTATACCACTTGGTATTTTTTTCGGAATCTCAGCTGTACTTATTATTTATATCTCTATTCAAGTGGTAACTCAAGGAGTTTTAGGAAATACACTTGTATCACATAAAGACGCTCCTTTGGGAGCAGTTGCAGAAATTATTGCTGGTAAGTTTGGAATTATTATAACGATTATAGCTATTGCCATTTCAATGTTTGGCAATTTAGGTGGTTCCATATTTTCAACCCCAAGAGTGCTCTATGCAGGTGCACAAGACAGTTTAATGCCAAAAGTGTTTGAAAAAGTTCATACTAAATACTTTACACCATACATTGCAATCCTCTTTTATACTGTTTTAGGTTTATTATTTGCGTCAATAGGAGGATTTAAACAACTAGCAATTATTTCTGGAGCTTCAACACTATTAATATATCTGGGGGTGATACTATCAACAATCAAATTAAGAAAAAGTGGTTCTCCAACTTTGGAAAAAACCTTCCAAATACCTGGAGGTATTATTATACCACTACTTGCAGTTGGTGTAATTCTGTGGTTACTTTCTAATTTATCAAGGCTGGAAATTATTAGCTTAATGATTTTTATTGTCGTATTCACATTAATCTACTTTTCAACCAAATTGGTAAGAAAAAATTTGTAATTTCAAAACGCATTAAAGATTAACCAATTAGTTTAGACTTTATTTTTTTGTAGTTCTTATGTAAATTACTTTTTTAATAAACCCTGAACCCCTAACCAGTCGGAGTATCTTTCAATCCAAGTATCGCTGGTAGTGTGTTGAACACGCATGCCAAAACCATGACTACCTTGATTGTATACATGAAGCTCCGCATCTTTTTTAGCAGTATTCCATGCTGTAAATAAATCAATACTATGGGGTTGAAGTTTTAATGGGTCATTTGCTGCAACCGTTATAAACATAGGAGGTGCATCTGGTAAAACTTTGCCTTGCATTTCCTTTGGGAAAAATGCATAAATAGGCGCTACAAAATTAGGCTTGTTTTCTGGAGTATAATTAAATGCAGCAGATGCTGCAATAGTGCCACCAGCGGAAAAGCCCAATATGCCAATTTTATCTGAATTGATATGATACTCTTTTGCATGCGCTCTAACATACGCAATGGCTACTTTACCATCTGCAATACACATTGGCATAGCTTCCTGTTGTGCCTTTTGTTTGTCTTTGTCCCCGTCATGTACTGCGTCGTTAAAATATTTAATAGGGTCGTTATTAGGTACATGAGCAAGACGATATTTTAATACAAAACAAGTAACCCCTTTTTTCACTAACCAATTGGCAACATCATAACCTTCATTGCCCATTGCCAATGCAATAAATCCTCCACCAGGACAAATTACAATAGCTGTTCCATTAGCAATGGCCGGGTCTGGTGCAAAAACAGTTAAGCTTGGCTTTGTAACATTATAAACTACTTGAGTTCTCCAAGTGTTGCTTTCATTAATGCCTTCTTCCCAATTCCAGCTTTCGGAGCCTGGCGCAGCTCCATTGTAAATTGGCACTACTTTATTTTGAGCTTGAAGTGAAAACGAAGTTGATATTGCAATTACGAAAAATGTAATAATTTTTTTTAACATGATATTTTAATTATAATAATAAAATTTTTATTTTTCTAATAAAGCAGTTGCGCACCACAATAAAGGTGCTTGGCCGTGTAAATCTCCAGTATATTTTTTACGATCTAAATAATATTGATGGTCATTTTTTTTATTTGTGCCTTCACAAATTTCTGTAAGGTCTCCATTTTCATTAATATAAGTTTGTAATTGTATCCAAGCCTTTCTAGCTGCTTTGCCATAAGTATTATCCGGCAACCAACCTTTTTTTACGCCAACAATAAAAGCGTAAGTAAACATACCTGTACATGAAGTTTCAGCCCATGCATTTGGATCATTAATTAATTGATGCCACATGCCATTTTTATCTTGATACTTTAATAACACCTTCATCATATCTAAATATCCTTTCATAATTCTTGGCCTGTTGGGATGGTCTTTTGGAAGCACTTTTAATAAATTAGCCATACCAGCTGCAAGCCAACCATCTCCTCGGCCCCAATAAAATGGCACATCGGGTGCATGATAAAATAAGCCGTCTTTATTTTGTAAAGTGTCTAAATAAGCAACCATCTCATAGGCGGCTCTATTTAAATATTTAATATCTTTTGTTACATCATATGCACTTGCTTGCACTGCAGTAATCATATACATATCATCCATCCAAAACCTGGTCACCCAACTATATCCATTGGCATACCATGTACGCACTTCAGGACTAAGTGCATTATACTCCTCTGGGCTTAAAGTTTTAAATTCGTCGTTGGCATATTTAAGGCCCAGTTTTTTTAAATCCTCATTACCAGATTGTTTGTAAACAGCTAAAGGCACAGCGCCAAAAACAAAATTGTCAACATGGTTTAATTTTGGCTGAAAGTTTGCCTCTTCTTTTAACAATAACAATGTTTTTGCTGTTACTCTTGATGTTAAATTAGTGTCCTTTGTTATAAGAGAAAAATTAAGCGTGCCCAACCAAGCGCATACATCTGGATAGGTTATTTGAGTAGCAGGTGGATTGGGAAATGGCCTTCCATATTGAGAATGGGGCATAGACATGAATCTTTCGGCAGTTCTTTTTCCTACAGTTTTTGGATTTGCGTTGGCAGGAAAATTTATCAAATTGTTTTGAGCAAATATTTGGCTTGAGATAAACAAACAGATAATCAACTTTTTCATAATCAATTGGTTTTTATTAAAATGGAAGACCATTTATTCTTAGAATAAATATAATACTATTAAATGGGCAAAACAAGTATAAAACTAAACCTGTTCCCTCATTAAACAAAAATTTTATGTATCTTAGGAATATCAAAAAATTAATTTAAACCATTGCTTGCCATGAGAACTAAAATATTATTCAAAGCCTGTTTAACATGCTTTGCAATTTTCACATTGTCATTATTTGCTTTCAAACCAATAGAAAAAAAACAAAATTCCCAAAAGCCATTTGGTGGATTAGCATTATATACCGTTCGAGATCAAATGGCTAAAGATCCAAGAGCTACCTTAAAAAAAGTAGCAGAAGCAGGTTATGTAAACATTGAAGCTTGTGAGTATAATAATGGGAAGTACTTTAATTTATCGCCCCTTGAATTTAAAGCTTTGTTAGCCGAAATGAATTTAACGCCAATATCTGCGCATCAGGGCAATGTTAACTTTGATAATATTGATCAACAAATTGCAGATGTTAAAGCAGTTGGGTTTAAATATTTTATAATTCCCACTCCTCCAATGGGCATGTTTCAAAACAATCCAACAACCCGAAGAATGGGTATGAGCGGAAACGCAAAAACATTGGCCGAAATATTAAATAAAGTTGGCGAAAAATGTAAGGCAGCTGGTTTGGAATTATTATACCACAACCACGACTTTGAATTTACTAAGGACAATGAAGGAAATGTAATTTTAGATTATTTATTAGAGCATTGCGATAAGAATGTGGTTAACTTTCAAATGGATTTATTTTGGACAACAAAAGCAGGACAAGATCCGGTTGCCTATTTTAAACGTTACCCAGGTCGTTTTAAAATTTGGCATGTAAAAGACATGGATGAAAAAGGACTTTTTGCTCCAGTTGGAAACGGCAAAATAGATTTTAAACGCATTTTAGCAGAAAAAAAATTATCTGGAATGAAATATTATTACGTTGAGCAAGATGCTTGCTTTAACGAAACACCGTTAGAGGCTATCGTAATTAGTCATAATGGTTTGTCTAATATTGGGTTTAAATAATAGGGTATCATGTAAATCTTAAGTATATTAGTATACTTAAATCATTGCCCTATGAATCATCGTAGAGATTTTTTAAAACAAATGTCTTTAGCTTCGGCTGCGTTAATTGCAACCCCAAGTTTTGCGAAAAGTAATTTTTTTGCTTCCGATATTATTCGGGTAGCCACAATTGGTGTTAATGGTATGGGTTGGTCCAATACCATGGCTGCAATTAAAGTAAAAAATGTACAAGTAGTAGCTTTATGTGATATTGACGGATTAGTTTTAAGTAAACGCAAACAAGAATTATTAGTAGCACAGCCCTATGTAACACAAATTGACACTTACGGGGACTATCGAAAAATTTTAGACAGAAAAGACATTGATGTTGTAATTGTAGGAACACCCGATCATTGGCATGCTTTACAAATGATAGAGGCTTGTGCGGCAGGCAAACATGTATATGTTGAAAAGCCAGCTGGAAACTCAATTGGGGAATGTGATGCAATGATTAAAGCTAAAAACAGATACAACAGAATTGTACAAGTAGGTCAATGGCAAAGAAGCCAACAACATTTTAAAGACGCCTTGGATTTTGTACACTCGGGACAGCTTGGAAATATTAGAACTACAAAAGTGTGGTGTTATCAAGGATGGATGCGTCCTCAGCCAGTAGTTGCCGATAGTATACCTCCAGATTATATTGATTATAAAACTTGGTTAGGGCCAGCACCAACACGCACATTTAATGCAAGTCGTTTTCATTTTCATTTTAGATGGTTTTGGGATTATGCAGGCGGTTTAATGACCGACTGGGGAGTACATTTATTAGATTATGCTGTGCAAGGCATGAAAGCAGGCAATCCAATTTCGGTGAGTGCATTAGGAGGTAAATTTGCATATCCCGAGCTTGCTGAAGAAACGCCAGACACACTTACTTCCTTGTATGAGTTTGATAAATTTAATTTAGTATGGGATTCGGCAATGGGAATTGACAATGGATCTTATAACCGCAATCATGGTATTGCATTTATTGGAAACAATGGCACTTTAATTTTAGACCGACAAGGATGGGAAGTGATTGAGGAAACTCAGTCAAAAAATAAAGTAGTAAAACCATTGGCAAAAGTGCAGGATAGTGGCGTGGATTTACATTGGGAAAATTTTATTGCAGCTATTCGTAACAACAATCCTGCATCATTGCATTGTTCCATAGAGGAGGGTGCTCATATTGCAACAGTTGCTCAAATGGGAAATATTGCTTTTAGGTCAGGTAAGAAAATTAGTTGGGACGAAAATAAACATGAGTTTACCCAACCTGCTATTCATGCGGAGTATTATATGAAGCAGTACCACAATGGATATAAACTCCCTAATTTATAAATAGCCAATTGAATAATTATATTCAAAAAAGATTTTTAGAATTATGAATGCAAAGGTAGACGCCTATTTAAGCAAACTAAAAAATTGGAAAGCTGAAGCCAATTTATTAAGAGAAATACTTGTAACAACTGAACTAGAAGAGGATTTTAAATGGGCAAGACCATGTTATTCGCACAATGGTAAAAACATAGTTGGCATTGCTACTTTAAAAGAGCATTGTGCATTAAATATTTTTAATGGGGCTGCTTTGTCGGATCCTAATGGTTTATTAATACTGCCTGGTGAGCATACACAATCTGGAAGATGGATGAAATTTGATTCTTTAACAACTATTAATAAACAAAGCAAAATAATAAAGTTATTTATTAAGCAGGCAATTGAACTTGAAAAAAATGGAGTAAAAATTGTAAAGCCCAAAACTCCACAATTATTACTTCCCGCTGAGCTACAGCAGTTTTTTAAAAAAGACACAAAATTAAAAAATGCCTTTAATGCATTAACGCCTGGACGTCAAAGAGCCTATCTTATCTATTTTTCTGGATCAAAAAATGCACAGACAATAATTAATAGAATTGAAAAAGTGATTCCTAAAATAATGTGCGGCAAAGGCATGAACGATTGTACCTGTGGACTTTCCAAGCGCATGCCTAATTGTGATGGTTCTCATAAGTTTCTCAAATCAATATAAGCGCTAGCTCAAATAAATTCGGTATTTTAGCATTATAAATATACACTATGAAAATTCGCATATTAGCATTTTTTTTATTACTTACAACTAGTTTAATAACAATTGCCCAAAATGTAAATAACACAAAAAAGGCCTTACCTATTGGTGTATTTGACTCAGGTACTGGAGGGCTAACAGTGTTGGAAGCCATGTTAAGTTTGGATGCTTATAACAATGCAACTGGTTTGCCTGGTGCTGATGGCAAACCTGATTTTAGCAGTGAGTTTTTTGAATACTTGGCGGACCAAGCCAATATGCCTTATGGTAATTACGCTGCCGAGAAAAAGACCGATTTGTTGAAAGAGCATATATTTAAGAACATGCAATATTTATTACAAGGAAATAGTAATAAACAGTCTGCTAAAATGATCGTACTTGCTTGTAATACGGCAACTGCCTATGCATTAAGCGATATAAAATCAAAATTTAAGGCTGATAATGTTCAAGTCCCTGTTATTGGAGTAATTGATGCAGGTTCAAAGGCTGCACTTGCTTATCAAGCAAAAGCGGGTACAGGCACAATTGGTGTATTTGCAACAGCAGGTACTGTTGCTTCCGAAGGCTATCCAAGAACTTTGCAAGCAATGGCTAAAGAAAAAGGATTGTCTGTTTTATCGGTAGTGAGTCAAGGAGGTGCAGGACTAGCGGAGAGTATTGATCGTGACTGGAGCTATTTTGTGGATACATTAACGCAAGCAAGAAAAGAATATAAAGGGCCTTCCATGAAAAATCCAATTTATATTATTGATACTACTTTATTATCTGCATATCAATTTGACAAGTCAAATAACAAACTTTTATGCGAGTATGATGATAAAGGAAGTTGTTTGGATTTGCAATTAAATGACCCGGCTAATTATGTTCGCTATCACTTAGTGACTTTATTGGAGAAAATGCTGCAGCAAAATATTAAAACACCAATGAATACTTTGATATTGGGTTGTACGCATTATCCTTATATGAGAGATACCATTGCAAAAGTATTGAATGAGTTGTATGATTATAAAAAAGATGGACAATATAGATATCGTACTTGTATTAAACAACATGTAGAGTTAATCGACCCTTCGGTAGAAACTGCTAAAGAAGCCTATTTAGCGATGCGTAATTTGCAATTAACAAATAATGCAGCGGTGCAACCTAATCGTTTCTTTATTACGATTCCAAATTCGCAACTTGCCGAAGCGCAATTACAACCTGACGGCTGGTTTACTTATGGTTATAAATATGGAAGAGTTGCCGGTGAAAAAAAGGACTATGTAAATTTTGTTCCTTTTGATCATAAAAATATATCGGATGCTTCTTATGAAAGATTCAAACTTGTACTTCCCAATGCATATAAAGAAATTGCAAAGACCTTAAAGTAGTACCCTAAGCGTTAACCAAACGCGTGCGCCTTCATTTTTACGCCTTCCTTTTATGGTTTTGGCTTTACTACAAATACATTATTTGTAAAGTACATACAGGCTAATCATCACTTCAGTATCCTGTTCTAAAACGGGTTTCGTTTCAGTATGCTTTACGTAATGATTCAAACTTTGTATAAATGGAGCACCCATTATGCGTTGAGGTGTTGCTATAATAATCACGGCTCCTTGGGCTAAATAATATTCAATGGTATTTAATAGTGGCTCAAATGCTTCAGGTGCATAGTTAATATCACTTAATAAAATGGTATCTGCGGGTATGGAATTAGCATAGCTATTCCAATCTAATTGCATTGCGCGCGCATTGGTTAATCCCAAATGAGCGATATTTTTTTCAAGCAGCACAACCGCATCCTTATTATGATCTGTTATGTTTACTTCTTTAGCAAGATGGGCCATTGTTAAAGAAGGCTGTCCTATGCCTGCTCCCATTTCCAAAATCACTTTATCTTTTACCCATTGGGGGTTAGCATCTAAAAATTGTGTCAATACTTTTGAAGCAGCCCAAAGTTTCGCCCAAAAAGGGAAAGGCTCGGATACATTACTCGCTAACATTTGCTCGTAGGTGGGTTTGACCAAATGTTGCGTTGGTATATAAACACTCAATCCTTTCTCGAGTTCAATTAATTCAGTAGGATACTTCATTCAATTGAAAATAGTATTTTCTACTGATTTGCATCAGTTTTATTTGAAAATCCAATCAGGCAATTATCTTTGCAAGTAATTGAAATACACTTTCGTCATATTATTATTAACAGCCTTAGTAGCACAATGCTTCTCCCGATCTCTTTTGCTAGCAGATTATCTAGTGAATGTAGAGACCTATAAAAAAGCTTGTATAAATAAGGCTAAGCCAATGCTACATTGCAATGGCAAGTGTCAAATGCTTAAAAAGATTAAAAAGCAGGAAGGTGAAAGTCAATCTAATGCACCAGTTGCTAATTTTAATCAAAACGAACTGGTATTGTCCTCTAAATCATTTTTCCTATCAATTGAATTTATATTCATTCAAAAAGCGAATAAATATTTTTCTTACAATACTGGTTTTACTGTTAACTATGCAGGCGCTATATTTCATCCGCCTTGCATTTCTATTTGTTAATCGCTTAATTTCTGTTTAATCGTTAAAGACAACCTAAATTTCAATGGGTAGTACTTTAATTTCACATCCCTTTCCTAACAAGTTTAAAAATTATAAAATGAAAGCTTTATTAATTCTTTCTATGCTATTAGTATGTACTTTTTCATACGCGCAAAAATCAAATCCTCAAATTCCAGATCCAAATAAACAATTACGAATTGTGGAAGCTTCTTGCGGCCAATGCCAATTTAAAATGGCTGGTAAAGGCTGTACACTTGCTGTAAGAATGGACGGCAAATCCTTTTTTGTTGACAAGGCTAAAATAGATGACTTTGGTGACGCACATAGCAAAATGGGTTTTTGCAATGCCATTAGAAAAGCAAAAGTGCAAGGCGATATTGTTGATGGCAAATTTGTTGCTACCTATTTTGAACTAATTGATAAAAAATAACTTTATGAAAATCACATCTTTTAAAATTTATCTGACTTTGATGTTTGCTTTTTTAATGACAAATATGGTATATGCACAAACAACTGCTGATGCCAAAAAGCATCAAGAAATGATGGATATCATAATGCAACAACCAAAAACTCAAATTAAAACCATTGGTGTATTTGTATATGACGGTTTCAACAATTTGGATGCGATGGGTCCGTATCAAGTTTTAAGACAAATTAGTGGTGCTAAAACATTCTTAATTGCCAAACAAAAAGGACTTGTAAAAAATAATTCGGGGGTTAAAGTGCAAGTTGATACTACTATTGCTGAAGTTAAAAAATTAGACATTATCCTTATTCCAGGTGGAGCTATGGAAACTTTATTAATGACAAAAGATACAGCGGTGCTTAACTGGATTCAACAAATAGACAAAACTTCAAAATACACAACCAGTGTTTGTACAGGTGCATGGATTTTAGGTGCTACGGGATTATTACAAGACAAACATGCTACTACCAATTGGTATCGAGCGGAAGAAATGTTAACTAACTATGGTGCCAAATTTGTAAAAAAGCGTTATGTACAAGATGGAAAATATTGGACAAGTGCAGGTGTTTCGGCAGGCATTGACATGTCTTTGGCCATAGTTAATGATTTGTTTGGTGAAAAATATACGCAAGGGATTATGTTGGATTTAGAGTACGATCCGCAACCACCATTTAACGCAGGTTCTTTAGATAAAACACAACCCATTGTTGCAGACATGATGAAAACCATGTATGATATGATAATGTTATCTACAATAAATAAGCTAAAGAAGAAGTAAAATTAAAAAAATTAATCGAAGTAGACTATAGGTTCTAAGTCCTGTAGTTCTGCTTCGGTAAATAAACGAGACTGCACTATAAAGCGAAAGCCTAATGGGATTTCTAAGGAAAAACTAGAACCACGTCCTGGAATGACGTCAATGGTTAAATGGGTATGTTTCCAATATTCGTATTGATCTTTGCTCATAAAAAATTCGCAACCGTCAATTTCGCCAATTTTAATATCGCTTCCGCCAATTTTAAAATCGCCTTTTTCAAAACACATGGGCTGTGATCCATCGCAACATCCACCGCTTTGATGAAACATTAAAGGGCCATGTTTTTCTTTTAACGTTGCAATGAGTGATGAGGCTTCTTTAGTAAGCTCTACGCGCTTGTTCATACTACTAAGTTAATTAAAAAAGCCTCCCCGAATACAGGTTATTCAACCCTTCCCGAAGAGGCTTTTGATTGCATTATCTACTAAAAGAATCCTAATTTGTTTTTATCGTAAGAAACCAACATATTTTTTGTTTGTCTGTAATGACCCAACATCATTTTATGTGTTTCTCTACCAAATCCAGATTTTTTATATCCACCAAAAGGAGCATGAGCAGGATAAGCGTGGTAACAGTTTACCCAAACACGACCTGCTTGAATTGCTCTTGGTACTTGATATAACTCGTGTGCATCTCTTGTCCAAACACCAGCCCCTAAACCATACAAAGTGTCATTTGCAATAGCCAATGCTTCTTCGGTAGTTTTAAATGTGGTTACACTTACTACTGGTCCAAAAATTTCTTCTTGGAAAATACGCATCTTATTATTGCCTCTAAAAATGGTTGGTTGAATATAATATCCAGTTGAAAGCTCGCCATCTAATTTGTTGGCTTCACCACCGCATAAAACCTCAGCACCTTCTTCCTTACCAATTTTTAAATAAGACAAAATCTTTTCATATTGGTCATTGGATGCTTGTGCACCCATCATTACAGAGCCGTCCAATGGATGACCAACTTTTATAGCCTTGGTTCTTTCTACAACACGCTTCATGAATTTCTCATAAATATTTTCGTGCACTAAAATTCTCGAAGGACAAGTACAAACCTCACCTTGGTTTAAAGCAAACATGACTGCACCTTCAATTGCTTTATCAAAGAATTCATCATCCGCATCGCCCACAGATTCAAAGAAAATGTTTGGTGACTTTCCCCCCAACTCCATGGTAACTGGAATTAAATTTTCAGAAGCATACTGCATAATTAAGCGACCTGTTGTTGTTTCACCTGTAAAAGATACTTTAGCAATTCTTGGTGAAGTTGCTAAGGGCTTTCCCGCTTCAGGACCAAAACCTGTCACTACGTTTAATACACCTGCTGGTAAAATATCTGCTATTAATTCTAAGAAACACATAATAGAGGTTGGTGTTTGCTCCGCTGGTTTAACCACGGTGCAACATCCTGAAGCCAAAGCTGGTGCAATTTTCCAGGTTGCCATTAATAATGGAAAGTTCCATGGAATAATTTGGCCTACAACACCAATTGGCTCATGTAATACAATACTTACTGTGTGCTCATCATGCTCGGAAATAGTTCCTTCTTCGCCACGAATGACACCTGCAAAATAGCGGAAATGGTCAATACACAATGGCAAATCGGCCGCGCGCGTTTCCCTTAAAGCTTTACCGTTGTCGATAGTCTCAACAGTGGCTAGGTACTCTAAGTTGTCCTCCATTACCTGTGCAATTTTCAATAATAGGTTGCTTCGGTAAGTTGGAGAGGTTTTGCTCCATGTTACGAAAGCTTTTTCGGCAGCATCTAGCGCCAAATCAATGTCTTCCTTGCCTGAGCGAGCAGCTTTTGTGAAGACTTTACCATCAATAGGCGATACATTATCAAAATATTCGCCTTTTACTGGGGGTACAAATTTACCGCCAATGAAGTTGTCGTACTTTGCTTTAAAAGTAGGACGGGATACAATTGTTGACATAGCTTTTATCGTTTTAGACTGTAATACTATCTCAGTTTGTTTAAAAATTATAGTATATTTAAGTCAAATTATAGCACAAAAACGTCATTTCGATTGCTTGCTTGCTTTTTGTTCGGAAAGTCGTTTTCTTATAAAACGAATGCTATGAGTACTACAAGACAGCTTAAAAACGTACAACTAACCCACGAAAAGTCTTTAAAAACCTTAGTGGAGAATAGGACGGCTTATACATTAGAGAAATGTGAGCTCAATGTTTTTGAGACCCATCAGGCAACACATTTGGTCCCACTTACTTTTAATGATTTTGTAGTGACGAGCATGTTAAGAGGTAAAAAAGTGATGCATTTGTATGGGGAAGACGGTTTTGATTATTTACCTGGCGAAACAGTACTTGTTCCGGGGGGTGTTACCATGAATATTGATTTTCCTGAAGCCACCAAAGACAATCCCACACAGTGTATTGCATTGGCTATAGATCATCAAAAAATTGAAAATACTTTGTCTTTTTTGAATGACAAGTATCCACGCATGGGGAATGACTATTGGAACTTTAGTAAAAACAATTATCATTTTCAAAATAGTATAGAGATTGCTAACCTATTAAATAAGATTATTAATATTTGTGCTAGTAGTCTTCCATTAAAGGATGTGTTGGCCGATTTAAACTTACAAGAATTGATTGTTAATATCATTCAATCTCAAAATAGATTGGTCTTAGATCAAGTGGCTGAGGCTGCTGTAAATACAAATGCAAATCCTTTAGCGTATATCACAGGCTTTATAAAAGCCAATATTAATGAAGACATTAAGCTTGCCGTACTTAGTGAAAAAGCGTGTATGAGTAAAGCTACTTTTTACAGATCTTTTAAAAAAGAATATGGGATAAGTCCTTTGGAATATATTATTTCAGAGAAAATAAAATTAGCTAAAAACTTATTGGCTAATCCCAAAAACACTTTAAAATCTGTTGCATTTGAATGCGGATTTCATGATGTAAACTATTTTGTAAGATTGTTTAAAAAAATAGAATCCATCACACCTGGCCAATATCAACTTATGATTTTGTCAAATAACCACTCCTAACATTTAGTCAATTTTATTTGGACTAAGCGTTAACTTTGATGAAATTAAAAATTATGCAAATCTCAGGCAATAAAATATTAATAACTGGCGGCGCTAGTGGCATTGGTTTAGGTTTAACCGAAAGATTTATTCAGGAAGGCAATACGGTTATTGTTTGTGGAAGAAGAGAAGACGTTTTAGCATCAGCAGCTGCAAAATTTCCAGGGGTCATCACAAAGGTTTGTGATTTATCAGACGAAAGTGAAAGAATAGAATTATTAAGTTGGGTAGAAGCAAATCATCCTGACACCAATGTACTAATTAATAATGCAGGTATTCAAAATTGGATGCGTGTTGATGCAGATAGCTTTTATGACAAAGCACATGAGGAAATCACCACCAATGTTTTAGCGCCTATACATTTAGCAAATTTGTTTGCTGGACTAAAGTCAATAAAAACAATAATGAATGTCACTTCTGGTTTAGCCTTTATTCCATTAGCTCAAGCACCAGTTTATTGTGCTACCAAAGCATTTATGCGTTCCTTCACACTCTCCTTAAGACGTCAATTAAAAGATGCAAATATTGAAGTTATTGAAATTATTCCCCCTGCATTAAATACAGATTTAGGTGGAAAAGGGATACATGATGCATACCCACCAGTGAGTGAATTTATTGAAACTATTTTTGAGCAATTAATTAACGGAAGTAATGAGCTTACTTTTGGGATGAGTGAAGGAAGGTTAAAAGCCAATAATGATAATATTGTACAAGGCTTTAATATGATGAATCCATAATTTTCATAAATTGGAGGAATGATACATTCAATTCAACAATCGCCTAAAAATACTTCATTATTTGGCAAAAAATTATAGCACCATACCTTTTAAATTAATAAGTATTAAATGCCCATCTACAATAAAAAATTTACAATTTTAGCTTTACTTATTTTCTCTTTTAATATTTGCATTGCTCAAGATACAAGCTTATTAAAAAATAGCATTCCAGATTCGCTAAAACCAGAAAAGCATTTTTCAGGAACTATTAGTGCTACTAACAATGGCATTTCGTTTATCCCAACATTTACTTTGGGAAAACCAGCCACTATTTTTAATTTATCGCTTGGTGGTAAAAAATTAAGTTTTGAACCAGAATTAAGATTTGCATTAGAAGGTAGGCCCTGGTCCTTTATTTTTTGGTGGCGTTACAAGCTTATAAACAACAATAAATTTAAATTTAATTTAGGAGCACATCCTTCGCTATCTTTTAAAACACTTGAATCTGTAAATAATGGGGTTATTACAAAAACTATTACAGCAGTTCGCTTTTTTGCCACCGAATTTGTCCCAACTTATGTAGTATCCAATAAATTAAGTGTTGGAATGTATTACTTATACTCCCATGGGCTTGATCCAGCTGCCACACTGCATACTAATTTTCTTACATTAAATGCTACACTTTCTGATATTCATTTAACTAATAATATAGCCATGAGGCTTTCCCCGCAAGTGTATTATTTAAAAATGGACGATAAACAAGGTTATTATACATCTGGTGTTATTGCTTTTTCAAAAAAGAACAGTCCTTTTATATTAAGTAGCATAGCAAATAAAATAATTAATTCAAATATTCCAGGAAAGGATTTTGTTTGGAATGTAACATTAGCCTACACTTTTAATAATAAGTATACCCGCAAGTAAATAATAATTAGATAATATTTAATTTTTATTAGTTTAAACTTTTTTAATACCTTGATGTCTAAAATTAAACAAAAACATAATTATGGAAGCTACAGGATCAAAAATGCGTAAAATCATGCGCGATTTACACAATAATATTGGATATTTTATTGTTGGCTTGGTGATTATATATGCTTTAAGTGGTATTGTTCAAACTTACCGTGATACAGCATTTTTAAAGCATGACATTAATAACGAAAAAATAATTGACACCAATTTAACTGCAGAGAAATTGGGTCAGGCAATAAAACAAAAAGAATTAAAAATTATAAAAACCGAAGGGGATCTTTCTTATTTTAAAGACGGCTCATATAATGCAAAAACAGGCGAAGTAAAATACGTAACCAAAGAGTGGTATGGATGGATTAAACCATTTACAGAGTTACACAAACAAAATAGCAAAGGATTAATTCATTACTTTACAGTCCTATTTGCAGCTGCCTTATTTTTCATGTCCATATCAGCTTTTTGGATGTTTAAGCCAGGTACAAAAGCATTTAGCAGTGGTGTTATATTAACTGTTCTTGGCATTATTGCATCGGTTATTCTTGTACTATTAAATTAATATGCTTCAATATATCATTCCAGCTAATGAGACGCAATTAAAGGATGTAGTTAGTTTATTTAATGAATATGCTAATTCGTTAAATATTAGTTTGGACTTTCAAAACTTCAAAGAAGAATTAAGTATAATTAATAGCATGTATGGCAGCCCCACAGGCTGCCTTTTGCTTGTTTACGAAAACAATAATCCAGTTGCTTGTGCTGCTTATCGTAAAATTGGAGAAAAAATTTGTGAGCTAAAAAGAATGTATGTTAAACCTAGTCATAGACGCTTAAAAATTGGGGAAACACTTTTAGATATGCTTTGTAAAAAAGCAAAATTAAATGGGTATGATTTAATGCGCTTAGACACCCTGGATACTATGCTTTCGGCAATTACACTTTATAAAAAAAATGACTTTTATATTATAAATGGCTACTATTACAATCCCAATACTGGTGTGCTTTACATGGAAAAAAAATTATAAATTTTCAATTTTTCGAACATTAATCAAAATAAGAAATGAAACCAAAATATCCAATTATAAAACTAATATTATTACTAGGCGCTGTTATACTAGTTTCTGTTATTTCTTTTGCTCAAAAACCAATTGAAAATTGGACTGGATTATTAAACGCGGGTGGTCAAAAAATTGAATTAAGATTACACTTAATTAAAAATGCTGATAATACTTATACTTCTAATTGGGATGTGCCTGCACAAAAAGCAAAAGGAATTGCTTCTTCTAAAACTGAAATAATAAATAATCAATTAAGTATTGACGTTAAAATGATTGGCGCTTCATATGTTGGCACCATTAATACCGACGGTGATATGATACAAGGAACTTGGGGGCAATCTGGTATGAACTTTCCATTAAATATGGAGCCATTAAAAGAAGGGCAGGAACCAATTGTTAATATAAAGCCTCAAACGCCTAAAGCGCCTTTTACTTATAGTATAAAGGACACAGTATATGTTGGAGTAGTTACTCAATTAAATTATGGCGCCACTTTAACTTATCCTAACGACAATAAAAAACATGCTTTGGTAATTTTAATTACTGGAAGTGGTAAACAGGACAGAGACGAAACCATTTTTGATCATAAACCATTTGCGGTGCTTGCAGACTATTTAACAAAAATAGGATTTGCTGTTTTAAGAGTGGATGACCGAAGTGCTGGAAAATCAACAGGTAATTTTAGTACAAGCACCACTGCCGATTTTGCATTAGATGTAGAGGAACATATTCGCTTTGCAAAAAACTTAAGTATAGTGGACACTAATAAAATTGGATTATTAGGTCATAGTGAAGGTGGATTAATTGCCCCCATGGTTGCAGCTAAAAACAAGTCTGTTGCATTTATTGTGTTAATGGCTGGCCCAGGCATTGAAATAACAGCGCTCATGGCATTGCAAAATGAAATGGTATTAAAATCGGCGGGCATAAGTCAGGAGGCTATTGACGCCTATATCCCTTTGTATAAAAACTTAATGAAAACTATTATTGCAACCAATGATAAACAAGAGGCAATTGCTAAAGCCAATGAAATTACAAAGCAATGGTTTAGCATAACCAATAAGAGTTTAGTTAAAGCTACTACCAATATAAGTAGGGACTCAAGTAGTGATTTAGATATAAATAAATTTGCTACAAGTTTTGCCGAAACATTTTCTACCAATTGGTGGAAGTTTTTTGGTGCTTACAATCCAAAGCCTACTTTACAAAAATTACAATGCCCAGTATTGGCAATTAATGGATCTAAAGACATTCAAGTGCCTGCTGCAGAAAATTTAAAAGCTATAAAACTTGCTTTAACTAATGCTGGTAATAAGCATTTTGAAATTAAGCAGTTTGATGGATTAAATCATTTGTTTCAAAAATGCTCCAAATGTAACGTACCTGAGTATGGCGAACTAGCTACAACTATCGAACCCGAAGTATTAGATTTTATTGGCTCCTGGTTAGTTGCTACTGTTTTATAAATGCATCGTATAAAGTGTTTACTGCCTTTTTAATAACGGCATTAAAACCACTATCAAAGCTAGGGCCACAGCCGTTGCATATTACTACAATGCCAAATTTCTTTTTTGAATTAAAAAACATAGCACTGTATAACCCGTATGCCGAACCTGTGTGCCCGCACATGGTTTCACCAGGAATTAATTTATTTGTGGTTTCAAGTGCTAATCCATAACCCTCATCATCGGATAATTTTGTTTGCATTTGCACCGCACTATTTTTTGAAATAATACGGCCTCCTTTATATTTACCTTTTCGGCTATGCATTATCATATACTTTGCCAAATCGGAAGCTGAAATTTTCATCCCACCAGTTGGAGAAAAAATAGGGGTAGTCTCGCCTAAAATATGATTTTTTACTTCCTCACTTCTTGGATTATAAGCAGCAGTAGCTGCAATAAATTTTGCAGAATCCTTATTGTATTCGTATAAGGTTGCAAATTTATTTTTATCAAGTGAATCCACACAGTAACCACCATATAAGCCTAAGGGGTCAAGTATATGGCGTTTTACGTATTGGTCAAAACGTTCGCCAGTAATTTTTTCAATTACCGCACCAGTCATGTTAAAATTTAAATTACAATATTCATAACCCTTACCTGGCTCATAATTGTTATAACATTTTGCAAAGTTGGGATTTTTAGCAGGGTTAATAGCATCTAAATTAAAATAGCCCTGACTATCGTTTACAGAGGAAGTATGAGACATAATCATACGAAGTGTAATAACCGTATTTGGAAAATTAGGATTTCTTACTTTAAAACCAACTAGGCCACTAAAATCATCATCCAATGTTAATTTTCCTGCTTCAATTAATTGCATGATAGAAGTTGCCGTAAACGATTTTGAAATAGATGCGATTCTGAAAATATCTGAATTTGATAGGGGTATATTTTTTTCAATATCCTTAAGGCCAAAGGAATGAGTATATACGATCTTATTTTTCTTAACCACTGCCACCGAAAACCCAACCACTTTTTGAGCCTGCATTAATTCATTAATACCTGCTTCGGCAATTTCAGATTGTGCTTTTACATTAAAAATGAAACAATAAATACAAGAAAGTAATAGTATGGCTTTTTTCATAAAATGTTGTTGTGTTGGTTAAATTTAATAAAAAACTAGGCCTCATTGTGTTAATATGACACAATAATTAATTATATTTATTTTCTGATTGCTAAACTAATTGATAAAATCCAATAATTGTTTATATGAAAAAGGTATTCAATTTAATGCTGTTATTTCCCATTTTGTTGCAGGCACAAAATAAGTGGACCCCAAGTGTTTTAACCGAAGGGATCAATAAAATTAAAGTAAATGACCAAATCACGCTTGGATATGCACAAAACTCTGGCTTAAAAATAATTATGAAGGAGGGTTTGCCATTTAAAGACTTAAATAAAAATGGAGTGTTAGATATTTATGAAGATTGGAGAGTAAATGTGAATGAACGTGCTAAGGACCTTGCCTCTAAAATGTCAATTGATCAAATAGCAGGGCTAATGTTGTATAGTGCTCATCAGTCTGTACCAATGCCACCAATGGGTAGGTTTAAATCTACTTATAATGGAAAATCTTTTGATGATAGTGGTGCAAAACCTTCGGACTTAACCGATCAGCAAAAAATATTTTTAACGGAAGATAATTTAAGACACGTATTAGTTACTAGTGTAGAGAACCCTATTGTTGCAGCTACATGGAATAATAATATTCAAAAATTAGTAGAAGGAATTGGGATGGGCATTCCTGCAAACAATAGTTCCGATCCGCGTAATGGTGCCAACAAGGAATCTGAATACAATGCTGGAAGTGGAGGTACTATTTCACAATGGCCCGAAGAGTTAGGCTTGGCTGCTACTTTTGATCCAAGCATCACAAAAAAATTTGGATCTATTGCTTCTAAAGAATATAGAGCTTTAGGAATTGCAACTGCATTGTCTCCTCAAATTGATCTAGCTACCGAGCCAAGATGGAACCGATTTGTAGGCACTTTTGGAGAGGACCCAAATTTAGCAACCGACATGGCACGAGCTTATGTGGATGGATTTCAAACAGATCCAAAAGCAGTAAATGCATATAATGGTTGGGGCAATAATAGCGTGAATGCCATGGTTAAACATTGGCCAGGTGGTGGTCCAGAGGAAGCAGGACGAGATGGCCATTTTGCTTATGGAAAGTTTGCAGTGTATCCTGGTAAAAATTTTCAAATGCATTTACGCACTTTTACCGAAGGTGCATTTAAATTAAATGGAAGTACTAAAAAGGCGGCCGCTGTGATGCCTTATTATACTATTTCTTATAATCAAGATATTAAAAATCATGAAAATGTAGGCAATGGTTTTAGTAAATATATTGTTACCGATTTATTAAGAAATAAATATGGGTACGATGGTGTTGTTTGCACAGACTGGTTAATTACAGGCAACGAAGGACCAAAGCCCGACATATTTATGGGAAAACCATGGGGTACCGAAAAATTATCTATTGCCGAAAGACATTATAAAGTATTAATGGCAGGTGTAGATCAATTTGGGGGTAACAATGAAATAAAACCAGTGCTTGAGGCTTATCAAATGGGTGTGAAAGAATATGGTGAAGCTTTTATGCGCAAGCGTTTTGAGCAATCGGCTGTACGTTTATTATTAAATATTTTTAGAGTAGGCTTATTTGAAAATCCATATTTGAATCCAATTGAATCTAACGCAATTGTAGGCAAATCGGAATTCATGAAAGCAGGATATGACGCACAATTAAAATCTATAGTATTAATAAAAAATAATAAAACATTGCCAATCGCAAAAGGCAAAACAGTATATATTCCTAAACGAATAACACCAGCAGGCATTAACTTTTTTGGACAACCATCTCCAGAAAAAACTGAGTATCCAGTAAATTTAGAATTAGTTAAAAGATATTATAACGTAACCGAGGATCCAGCTAAGGCCGATTTTGCCATTGTATTTATTAAAAGTCCAGTTAGTAGTGCATATAGCAGAGCCGACAGAGAAGCTGGCGGTAATGGATATTTGCCTATTAGTTTACAATTAAAAGATTATACTGCTGTGAACACACGCGAACATAGTATTGCAGCAGGTGATCCTGTAATTGACTCAACTATTAAAGACCGAACTTATAAAGGCAAAACAGCTAAATCTAATTCCTATCCAGACTTGAATACCATTTTAGAAACCAAAAAAGCCATGAATGGTAAGCCAGTAATTGTATCAATAACTATTTCAAATCCTATGGTATTTGGTGAATTTGAAAAAGAAGTAGATGCTATTGTTGGAGAGTTTGGTGTACAAATAGATGCGCAATTGGATATTATTTCAGGTAAAGTGGAGCCATCGGGGTTACTTCCAATGCAAATGCCATTAAATATGAGCGAAGTTGAAAAACAATTTGAAGACAAACCACATGATATGACACCTTATAAGGACGCGCAAGGTCATTTTTATGATTTTGGTTATGGCTTAAATTGGAAAGGTGTAATACATGATGCAAGAACTATAAAGTATGTTCCAAAAAAATAGAGAACACTAATTGTATTTGGAAATTTTAAGTTTCATGATGATTCAAAATTTAAACGATTTTAAAAATTTCACGTCCGCTTTACCAGAACTACAATATACCATGCCGGTTTTATTTGTGGGACATGGTTCGCCAATGAATGGTATTGAGGATACAGAGTTTAGCAGGAGGTGGACTAGCATTGCCAGAGAAATCCCTACACCCAAAGCTGTATTAGTGGTATCGGCACACTGGTTTACCAAAGGCACTCAAATCACAGCCATGGATTTTCCAAAGACCATACACGATTTTGGAGGATTCCCTGAAGCTTTATACCAGGTCCAATATCCAGCGCCCGGAAACCCAAATTTAGCAATGGAAACCGCTTCTTTAATTCATACCACTGCAGTAGAACTGGACCATGATTGGGGCTTAGACCACGGCACTTGGACTATTGTAAGACATATGTACCCTAATGCAACTATTCCTGTATTGCAATTAAGTATTGATTATACCAAGCATCCAAAATTTCATTATGAATTAGCAAAAGAAATTAATTTATTAAGAAAAAAAGGAGTCTTAATAATAGGGAGTGGTAATATGGTACACAATTTAAGAATGGTTGCTTGGGATAAATTAAACGAGCCTGAGTATGGTTATGATTGGGCACATCATATGAATACACAATTCAAAAATTATATTTTAAACGAAGCGCACGATAAATTAATTCATTACGAACAATTAGGACGAGAAGCACAATTGGCTATTCCAACACCAGAGCATTATTTGCCTTTACTTTATACTTTAGGATTAAAGGATAAAAACGAAAAAATAAGTTTCTTTAACGACAAAGCAGTAGGCGGTTCGCTAACTATGACTTCGGTTCAAATTGGCTAATTTTGTTTAAATTTATATATGAATTCAATTTTAATTACCCCTATCGATTTACTAGATATTGAAAAATTACAAGCCATTAGTCGAAGCACGTTTAAACAAACTTTTTCTGAGCATAATAATGCAGCGGATATGGAAGCCTATTTAAATAATAGCTTTTCAAAAGAAAAATTATGGAGTGAAATTAATAATCCTAATTCTGAATTTTATTTTGCACAAGACGGGGAAAAGGTGGTAGGTTATTTGAAAGTAAATACTGGGAATGCGCAAACCGAATTAAAAGATTTAAGTGCTTTTGAAATTGAAAGAATTTATGTGGATCAAAGTTATTTAGGGAAAAAAGTGGGCCAATTACTATTTAATAAAGCAATTCAAATAGCTACAGCAAAAAATGTAGCTTATATATGGCTAGGAGTTTGGGAGGAAAACCACAGAGCGCTTGCTTTTTATACTAAAAATGGGTTTATTCCTTTTGACAAGCACATTTTTAAATTAGGTAACGACGAGCAAACCGATATTATGATGAAGTTAATATTGTAATAGGATTTTTTCAAATCCTATCTTAACCAATTTGCATTGGTACTTCCATAAGTAATATTTCAGCATCGTTACTGATGGCTTTAAAATCAATGGTATTAATCCCACTTAAACCAATACCATCTCGTGTGTCGGCCTCCATTCCATCAATTAAAAATTTTCCCTTTAAAACAAAAGCATAAACACCATTTCCCTCTTTTTTAATTTGATATTGAAATGCTTTTTCATTTTCAAAATTACCCATATGAAACCAAGCGTCCTGGTGAATCCAAACACCCTGGTCATGTTCATTAGGGGAAAGTACTTGTTGTAGTTTATTGTGTCGGTCATTTACATTTAAAGTAATTTGATCGTACCTAGGAGTCACATTTTTCTTGTTTGGGAAAATCCAAATTTGTAAAAATTTTACTTGCTCATTTTTATTTTTATTATACTCGCTATGTTGAATACCAGTGCCTGCACTCATTACTTGAATATCTCCATTTTTAATTACAGTAGTATTGCCCATACTATCCTTATGCTCTAAATCGCCTTCTAATGGAATACTAATAATTTCCATATTATCATGAGGGTGAGTGCCAAAGCCCATGCCACCACTAACAGTATCATCGTTTAAAACGCGTAATGCTCCAAAATGAATACGTTCGGGGTTGTAATATCCAGCAAAACTAAAGCTGTGAAAACTATGAAGCCATCCGTGATTTGCAGATCCGCGTGTATTTGCTTTATGTAATATGTTGTTTTTCATTGTAGTTAATATTAGGCCACAAATTTCGGCCAATTTTTATCAATAATACAAGACTAGGACAAAAATTATATGTTTTGCCTCATATTCTTAATATACCTAATTACCAGCTCCCTTTAATTAGTTGTATCTTTGTAACTTATTAGAAAAACAAGTTATTTTGAAATTTATTGATTTAGGTTTAGACGAAAGGATTTTAGAGGGGATTGATGCAATGGGTTATGAAAACGCAACACCTGTTCAACAACAGGTTATGGTTCCTATATTAGAGGGTAAGGATATTATTGCAGCAGCGCAAACTGGTACAGGCAAAACGGCCGCTTTTTTACTTCCTTTATTAAATAGGTTATTAACCATGCCACATACGGCTGGCGACATTAATGCAATGGTCATTGTTCCAACGCGTGAACTTGCCATTCAAATTGCAGAGAGCATTGAAGGGCTTTCTTATTTTACTGATGTAAGTTCCATAGCAGTGTATGGTGGTGGCGATGGCAATTCTTTTACTGCCGAGAAAAAAGCATTAACAAGTGGCGTTGATATTGTTGTTTGTACTCCTGGCAGAATGATTGCGCATTTAAATATGGGGTATGTAAAGTTAAAAGGATTAAAATATTTAGTATTAGATGAGGCAGACAGAATGCTGGACATGGGCTTTAGTGACGATTTAGCAAAAATTATAACATTTCTTCCTAAGGAAAGGCAGAATTTGCTTTTCTCAGCAACCATGCCTGTTAAAATGCGTGATTTGTCAAAGAAAATTTTAGTAAATCCAGTTGAAATAAATATTGCTATTTCAAAGCCACCCGAGCAAATTACTCAAAAAGCATTTGTTGTTTATGAGGCCCAAAAAGTCCCAATCATAAAGGACATGCTTCGTTCTAAAAAGTTTACAAAAGTCATAGTGTTTTGTTCTAAAAAACAAAATGTAAAAGTATTAACCTCGGAATTAAAGCGAGCTAAATTAGCTGCCGAGGAAATACATTCCGATTTAGATCAAAAAAGTAGAGAACAATATTTACAAGATTTTAGAAATCAAAAAACTAATATCTTAGTAGCAACCGATATTTTAAGTAGGGGTATAGACATTGACGATATTGACTTAGTTATTAATTATGATGTACCAAACGACGGCGAGGATTATATTCACCGTATAGGCAGAACAGCGCGCGCGGCTACTACAGGAACTGCATTTACACTTATAGGTGAAAAAGAGCAATCCAAATTTGCAACTATCGAAACCTTACTTGGTGCACCTGTGTTAAAAGGGGTGGTGCCAGAGGAGTTTGGCCCTACACCAATATATGCGCCTAAGCAAGGGCCTAGAAAAACTTTCGGAAGACGCAAATAAAACATTCAATTACTTATTACCTTTATAATAGTGAAAAAACTAGCAACCATATTTTTATTGTTATTATATAGTATGTCCTCCATTGGAGCTACTATTAATATGCATTACTGCATGGATAAGTTTGCTGGATTTTCTTTTACCAGTTCAGTGAAAGAAAATTGTCCAACATGTGGCATGAAAAATACAGGTTGTTGTAAGGATAAGAAAAAGCAAATTAAATTAACACTGGATCAACAAAAAACAACAAGTAATCAAATTAATCATTTGAATGAACAAGATCTGTTTCCGGTTATTGTTACTTATTATAATGTATCCAATATTGTTTTTGGGCAGCATAACTTAACTTATTTGCATGCCCCACCTATATTATCTTTAAAGAATTCACAAGCATTTTTTTCTCAATTTATAATTTAATACCATTAGATATTTAAAAGCACGGCGTTCTTAAAAATCTAAATGTATTAAAAATGAAAACTTATTTATTGCTATTATGTATGACGTTTGTTAACATAATTAGTTTTGCTCAGGATACAAAAAATGGAAATTACACTTCAACTAGTTTTAAAGTATTTGGCGCTTGTGAACAATGTAAAGTCAGAATTGACTTAGCCATTAAGTTAAAGGGGGTAAAACTTGGGCTGTGGGATGTAGACACTAAAATGTTAAGTTTAACTTACGACTCCAATATTATTTCACTTGATAAAATAAAATCAAAAATTGTAGCAGTAGGACATGACCTTGAAAATAAAAAAGCAAAAGATATTATTTATAATGCTTTGCCAGCCTGTTGTCACTACCGTGAAATGGAGGAAGAAGAAAACACAAATACTATTATTAGAGGAATTGTATTGCAGGACAATAGCAAGGGGAAATTTGAACCACTAGTAAATGCAAGTGTATATTGGCTAGGAACTAATAGTGGCGTGGTTACAGATAGTATTGGTGTATTTTCAATTAATTCAAATCCAACAAGCCAACGATTAGTAATTGGGTACACAGGTTATAAATCAGATACAATTAGTATTGTTCACGCCAATGATTTAAAAATTGTTTTAGCAACAAAAGGGCAGTTGAACGAGGTTACTGTATTTAGTAGACAACTAGGAAGTTTTATTCCCTATTTAAATCCTATTCGTACACAAGTAATGACAGGAACTGAATTATTAAAAGCGGCCTGTTGTAATTTAAGTGAAAGCTTTGAAACTAATCCAAGTGTAGATGTCTCCTACAATGACGCAGTAACAGGTTCTAAACAAATTCAGTTATTAGGGCTAAGTGGGAACTATACACAATTAACTGTCGAAAATTTACCCGGTCCCAGAGGCTTAGCTACACCATTGGGACTAAATTCCATTGCAGGACCTTGGATTGAAAGTATCCAATTAACTAAAGGAGTAGGCTCGGTTGCCAATGGATTTGAAAGTATTGCAGGACAAATAAATGTAGAGTTAAAAAAACCAGAAACTGCCGAAAAATTATTGGGCAATGTTTATATAAATGACTTAGGTAAGACTGATTTAAATTTAAACCTAGCCTCTAAAATAAATTCCAAATGGGCTACAGGACTGCTGCTTCATGATAATTTTTTAAATAATGCAGTGGATATGAATAAAGATGGATTTAAGGATTTGCCTACAGGTAATGAATTAAGTTTAGTACATAGATATAAATATGATAATAATAAAGGGGTACTTGCACAATTTGGTATTAAAGTATTAAACGATAAAAAGTTAGGAGGTCAAACTAGTTTTAATGAAAATACAGACAAGTTTACACAAAATAAATACGGGCTTGCCATTAACACACAACGGTATGAATTTTTTGGGAAAATGGGCTATGTATTTCCACAACAAAAATATAAAAGTATTGGGCTTCAAATTAGTAGTACTAGTTTTCAACAAGCTTCTTATTTTGGACTTACAAGTTACAATGCAACCCAAAATAGTTTTTATAGTAATTTAATTTATCAATCAATTATAAATTCTACCATACATAAGTTTAGAACCGGTCTGAGTTTCCAATATGATAAATACAATGAAAATTACAATATCCAAAATTATGCACGAAAGGAAATAGTGCCTGGTGCCTTTTTTGAATACACCTATACGCCTAACGACAAATGGAGTATGGTTGCAGGTATCAGAGGCGATAATAATAATTTGTATGGTAGTTTTGTAACCACTAGGTTAAATATTAGATACGAGCCTATTGTTGGAACAGTAGTTAGGTTAAGTGCTGGAAATGGGCAAAGAACTGCCAATATTTTTTCAGAAAATAATAGTGTTTTTGTAAGTTCAAGACAGGTATTTATTTTGGCTAGTTTAAATGAAGCAGCCTACGGTTTAAAACCAGAAATTTCTTGGAATAAAGGAATTAGTGTTGATCAAAAATTTAATTTATTTCAAAATCCCGCAACCCTTGGGCTAGATTTTTTTAGAAATGATTTTACAAGTCAAGTAGTTGTTGATATGGAGTCGCCAAGAATAGTTAAATTTTATAACTTAAATGGCAAATCCTTTTCAAATAGTTTTCAAAGTGAACTTAATTTCACACCTGTAAAAAAATTAGATCTAAAATTAGCATATAGGTATTTTGATGTGGAGCAAACCTACAATGGCCAATTGTTATCAAGGCCTTTTATTTCCAAGCACAGAGCTTTTTTAAGTGTGGATTATTCCACTTTGAACGAATGGAAATTTAATTATACGCTTACTTATAACGGTGCTAAACGAATTTTAAATAATTACAACACCCCTTTGATTCAAAATAATAATGCACCAACGTTTTATTTAATGAACACTCAAATAAGCAAATCATTTGGTAAACAAAATCCAATGGATATATATATTGGAGTGGAAAATATCACTAACTTTTTTCAACAAACAACTATTGTTTCTGCAGACCAGCCCTTTGGCTCTTATTTTGATGCTGCAATGATTTGGGGACCAACAACAGGAAGAATGTTGTACATGGGTTGGAGATTTAAGATTAAATAATTGATGTGTTTTTTATAACGGTTAATAAAACGTAAATTTGCAGAATTCCAATATTGAATAAATTTATTTTACAAACTATGAAATCAAGACTTTCTAATACTTTAAAAGACAGGGCCCAAGGCTTATGTGAATTATGTGCAACCAACGAAGCTACCTGTGCTTATGCAGTAAGTCCAAAAAATAGTGATGTAATCGAAAACGAGGTTGCTTTATGTGATCAGTGTTTGTCAATTTTAGAAGGTGCCGATGCAGAAAGTCATTGGCAGTGTTTGGCGGGAAGTATTTGGAACACAGAACCAAGTGTGCAAGCATTGAGTTATAGAATTTTGTATGGCGTAAAAGACCAAGAATGGGCCAACGAAATTTTAACTTCAGTAGAATTAGATGAGACGGTTGTTACTTGGGCGGAGTCGGCTTATCAGGTATCTGCAAAGCATGTAGATAGTAATGGTACTTTACTAGAAAATGGGGACAGTATTGTATTAACCCAACAATTAAATGTAAAGGGTGCTAATTTTATGGCGCCAAAAGGAACAATGGTTAGAAAAATTAGATTGGTGCCAGATAATGCAGAACAAATAGAAGGGAAAGTGAATGGAGACACCATTGTGATTTTGACCAAATTTGTAAAGAAGTCAGTATAAATTTCTTCATTATATTTTTCAAAAACCATCTGCAAAACAGGTGGTTTTTTATTGTCAAAGAAATCCGATATTTGAACCACAATTTAATGTATGAATATACAGTCTGCATATAAGTATTGGTCCCAAGTGTATGATACCAATGAGAATAAGACCCGTGATTTGGAGGCTGTTTCTGTTATTGAAACTTTAAACAATATTCCATTTAATACTTGTTTGGAAATAGGATGTGGCACAGGTAAAAACACGGTTTGTTTGGCTAGTAAAGCGCAACATATTACTGCCGTAGATTTAACGCCAGAAATGATTGAAAAGGCAAAGTTAAAAGTGCAAACACCCAATGTACATTTTGTAATTGCCGACATACTTGAAGATTGGAATTTTTATACACTACAATACGATTTAGCAACATTTAGTTTAGTGTTAGAGCATATTGAAAACCTTGCACCCATTTTTGAAAAACTTAATTTGGCG
The DNA here is from genome assembly GCA_947456625.1 of Bacteroidota bacterium. Taxonomy (GTDB): domain Bacteria; phylum Bacteroidota; class Bacteroidia; order Chitinophagales; family Chitinophagaceae; genus Sediminibacterium. Next base: position 173,101 of record CANGQJ010000003.1, on the reverse strand, counting down.
GTAAAAGAAAATGGGTATGTATATATTAGCGAACTACATCCGTTTAAACAATATGCAGGTTCTAAGGCAAGATTTGATATTGGAAACGGGGAACAATTATTAGATTGTTTCACTCATCATGTTTCAGACTTTACAAATACCGCTTCCCAATATGGATTCAAAATAGTTGTCATAAAAGAATATTTTGACGATAATGATAAAACTAATATCCCCCGATTACTTACTTTACTTTTTCAAAAAATAGCATAAGAGGCAAAAGCATTCATACATTGCATCACTGCTTCTAAATATATATTTTGAATACACCTTAAAAATATTTTTCTTTCCAAAAAGGTAAATATTTGCTGCTTCAACTATAGTATATTTAGGTTGTCCAATTATAAAACGCATGCCAACCATTAAGATTATTAAAAACAGATCCGATATTGGCGCCGGGACGCGCGGGTCTGATATGGGCATTGATGCCATTGAAATTGCTGCAATAAATCAAAACAACGATTATTTTAATAGACATTTATTTCAGGATGTGGAAACGCATAATGAAACTATTTATAATAAAAACACAAATACATTTGCAAAACGAATTGAACATGTTGTGGAGCAATGCCAAAGAGTTGCAAATGCAGTAAGTGATAATTTAACTCAAGGTTTTTTCCCAATTGTTTTATCAGGCGATCACTCCTCTGCACTAGGAACTATTAGTGGAATTAAAGCAGCATATCCCAACAATACTTTAGGGGTAATCTGGATTGATGCGCATGCTGATCTCCATTCTCCGTATACTTCTCCTTCGGGTAATATTCATGGTATGCCATTAGCAGCAGCTTTAGGAATTGATAATTTAGATTGTCAAATTAATGAACCAGGAATTATTACGAAATCACATTGGGAAAATTTAAAAAATATTGGCATTCATGGGCCTAAACTAAAACCGGAGTATTTAATTTATTTTGGGGTACGTGATTTTGAGGATGCCGAAAAATATGCAATTGAAAAAAATAATATCCGTTTAATAAAAGTTGCAGAACTTAGATATCGAGGATTGGATATTTGTGTTAAAGAAGCAATAGGCAAGCTTTTAAACTGCGATCATATATATATTTCTTTTGACGTGGACTCAATGGACTGTGATAATATTTCTTATGGAACTGGAACCCCAGTGCCACATGGGTTATTACCTCAGGAAATTATGCAAATTTTTGATGTATTATTGACAACTCAAAAAGTATGTTGTATTGAGTTTACAGAAATAAACCCATTGCTTGATAACAAAGGAAATAAAATGGCCGAAACCGCATTTCAAGTTTTAGATCATGTTTCACAAAATATTTAACCTCTATTTTCAAAAATTAATTTTAAGTATAAAATCTATGTATTATTTTAATAAAAAATTTAGTTTCACATTTTTTGCTATTTTATTTTCTTTTCTTGTACATGCACAAAATAGTTCAAAACAAACTGTAGAAAAAAACGAAGCATTGTATAGGCCTTATATTCATTTCACACCTAAGAAAGGTTGGATGAATGACCCTAATGGTATGTTTTTAAAGGATGGCATTTATCATTTATATTATCAACATTATCCGGATGAAACAGTATGGGGTCCTATGCATTGGGGTCATGCAACTAGTAGGGATTTAATACATTGGGAACATAGGCCTATAGCCATTTACCCCGATAGTTTAGGTTTGATATTTTCGGGTAGCGCCGTTATGGATGAAAAAAATAGTTCAGGTTTGGGCGTCAATGGAAAAGGACCCATTGTAGCTATTTTTACACAACACAATATGGAAGGGGAGAAAAACGGTACCATTGATTTTCAAAACCAAAGCATTGCTTTTAGTAATGACAATGGTGAAACCTGGAAAATGTACAATGGGAATCCAGTTATTAAAAATCCTGGCATTAAAGACTTTAGAGATCCAAAAGTAATGTGGCATGAGGGTACTAAAAAATGGATCATGACCCTAGCGGTTAAAAACAAGGTCTCTTTTTATAGCTCTTCCAATTTAAAGGACTGGAATAAGGAATCAGACTTTGGAGTGGAATTAGGAAGCCATGATGGTGTTTGGGAATGCCCAGATTTATTTTCTTTAAAATATAACAATTCAATTTATTGGGTGCTTACATCAAGCATTAATCCAGGTGGCCCAAACAAAGGATCGGCAACACAGTATTTTATCGGAAATTTTGATGGTCATTTTTTTAAACCAAATTCTAGTAAAACAAAATGGGTGGACTATGGTGCTGATAATTATGCAGGTGTAACTTGGTTTGGTACAGGGGAAAGAAAAATTTCCATGGGATGGATGAGTAACTGGATTTATGCTCAACAAGTACCAACTCAAAATTGGAGAAGTGCTACTACTATTGCAAGAGATTTAAGTTTAGGAACAATAAATAACGAATTTTATTTAAAATCCATGCCTGTTAAAGAATTGGCATTTGAAAATGCACAAAAAATTAAAGACGGTAAAGTAAATGCACAAAGTCCTTACAAGTTAAATATTACTAATTTAGATTTAAAAGAATTTTCAGTTACACTTTCAAATGATTTAGGAGAAAGTATTTGCTTTGGATACGATCAAAAACAAGGTAAATATTATATTGACAGAACAAATGCTGGTGAACATAATTTTAATTCTGAATTTGCAGCAAAACATATTGCACCACGTATTTCAGAAAGTAAACAAATTAATTTGGAAGTTATAATTGATAAAACCTCTATTGAATTATTTGCAGACAATGGATTTACTGTGATGACCGATATATTTTTCCCAAATAAAACATTAAATACAATAAAAATAAAAGGCTTAAAAATGGGCAAAGAAAATTTGCTTTTAAGTAAGATTAAAAGCAAATAACATTACTTAACGCCATATATTTTTAAATTCAAATTTTTCATTTGAAGATAATTGGCACGGTTATTATAAAAAGATAAATCAAATACTAAATTTTTATATTTTTTATAACTATCTAATGTCATCATGTCAGTGACTGAGACATTGTTCCACTGCTTTTCTATATAATCTCCTTTTGCCATTTGCACAATATTATGATTGGTCCAAAATACAAAATTTCTATTCCCTTTGGTGGTATCAATGAGGGCTAATCTAAATGCAGGTTGGTCCTCTAAACCAGGAAGCATTAAGTTTATATCCGCGTTTAATGATACGTACAAAAACTTATATGCCAATGGTACTTTAATCTGTGGCATTAATGATGTATCAGAACTATTTGTGTTAATGGTTTGAAAACCAGGATTTTTATAATCTAATATTAAATCCTTTTGCATGGTAGCAATGGATTTATAAGCTGGATAAATTTTATTTTTTGTTGTTACATAGTCATTAATAAGCTTAAAATTATTAAGCATTTTTGTGACATGTTTTTTTAGTGTGTCGTTTTTAATTTTGGTAATGCCTAAATTAGAATCAATTTTATAAAGTTGCTTCCCCGATAAATAGTAGTCCTTGTATATATAATCTGATATTTCTCTACTCCACTCCATAAATGGCATTGCGTGAATATTCCTAAATTTAGTTGCTGTATCCATAACGTCTGTCAGCCAATGCACTTCCTCTGGAACTTGCTTTAATTTTGGATAGTTTGCTAAAACCAAATTAGTAATTGTAGGCCCAATACTATTATGTGTATTAATGCTATAAAACTTTTTTGGTTGTTTTAACATGGGCGAGTATACAATTAGCGGTACATGATAATCATCTAGCCCATTGGTAGATGGAAATGAGCCAATATGATGATCTCCCATGATAAAAAATATAGTATTATTATATTCACTTCTCTTGCTGTATTTTTTGAAAAAATCTTTTAAGCAATCATCGGAGAACATATAAGTAACTAAAACTTGCTTTGTTTCTTTTAATGTTTTTTTAATTGGGTTATTATTAGGAATGCCATCCATTTTTTTATCAAATTTTTCCCCATACGCTGCTTGTTGTGCAAACAAATAAGGCATATGGGTAGTACCCGTATGATAAATATTTAAAAAAGGTTGTTGTTTTAAAGAATCCATCACTTCAAAACTTCTGTTAAAAAGTGCGTCGTCGGGATATCCCATGGACCAACCCTCGGCACCAATACCCATCATTTTATATTTAGCAGGGTAATCCAACAAAATCATATCCGTCCCTTGTAAACGCATGTAGCCACCCATGTTATCAAAGTCTGGGTTAAAGCCAATTAAAAATTTTGAGTGGTAGCCATTGGATCTTAAAATTTTAATTAGAGATAAATGGTCGGGCATCACATTGATTACTGAAAAACCTCTTTTACCATAAGGCAGTGAACCAGAAATGGCAGGGTGTGCAGCAAAAGTACCAGGAGCGGTACTTAAAAAATTATCCCAAACCAAACTACGTTTAGATAAGTTGTCTAAAAATGGTGTAAAGCTTCCTGCGTATGCATTGGCACCACTAAAGTCTCTAGAAAGGCCTTCTACAACTATAATTACAATATTAGGCGGGGTGCTTGGATTTAAATTAAAAAAAGGACCTAGTACATCCTTGTTTTGGTTTTTTCTCAATAATGGAAACTCCTTGCTGGTAAATTCAAATCCTTGATTAGTTTGGTAAAAATCAATTTCTTGTTTTAATTGTATGGGACTTAATTTATCTGAATTGAATCTATTTATATTTTTAAAGTATAAATAGGTGTCATTTAACCAATACGAAAATTTATTTGCTGTAAAGTAGTATGCTTTTTCTTCATCAAAATTATCCTCATTGGGATTTGCATAGCCAATAAATATAAATGAAATACTTAGTACTACGTAACCAACAATTAAATGTCTTTTACTAAAACTAAATTTGTTACAAACTTTATTAAATAGCACTAAATACAAGACAACGTATACAATAAAAGGCAATAGTACCAAAAAGCCTGTTGTCATCATTTGCTTAGATGTGGCCCAGGATTCTTGAAAACTACGTGTATAAATTTCGTGATCAAAAGGTGTATTTCTTTCTGAAAAAACAATTAATAAAGAAATATAAGTAATAATTAATAAAGCATTAAAAACATGTAATAATATAAACCCAATGCTTCGGTTACTCATCCAAATGAGCAATATAGGAAAAGCCATAACAATGCCATAAATAGCAATGGTCCAGCAGTCGTAAATTAATCCCAATAGTTCGTATAAAAAAGCATGCTTGATAAAAGATTTATGAGCAATTAAAAAGTAATCATAAATTCTAATAAAGCAAAAAGTAATAGCTAGCGATAATAGAATTCGAATATATTTATCAGCAAATATTAAAAGTCTTGAACGCATAGCCTTAAAAGTACTTCAAAATTAAGGTTTTGGATAATTTTTTATTTGACATAAAACTAAATACAACCAGTTTAACTTTGATTTAAACGTCCTTTGAATTTATGTTTTCTTGGATGTGATACATGTGATCTGGTTTGATATTCGTTGCTAATTACACTAATATTACCGTCTACTTCCAGTATCGCTAAATCAACCTTTTGAATATCTCGTGCACCATGCTCTCTTACGGCTGCTTCTAATTCTTCTATGGTTATTTCGGCTTTTTTACAATTTTCCATATTAGCTGCACCATTGTATATTAATAGCAACGACTCCCCTTGAATTATCTCGCTAATTCTTTTATTTCTATATAAAACTTGTTTCAAAGTATAGTTTACTAAAAATAATGCCCCTGCAGCAACTAGTCCACCATTTAGGGTAGTATCTGGCCCTACCATTGCATTTTGAACCGAGTTGCTTATTAATAAAATAAAAACCAAGTCAATTACAGACAATTGGGCTAGTTCCTTTTTTCCGAAAAGTCTTATGGCAAGAATCATAAAAACATAAACACTAATTGTTCTTATAATTATTTCAATGTAAGGGTAATGAATGAATCCAAAGTTTATTTCAAGCAAAGTCATAATTGTCTTATTTAAGTGTGAATTTACTTATTTATATAGGATTAAATGAACTTAAAAAGCTTTTATTTGTTTTCATTAAAATTTATATTAATTTCAAATTTATAATAATAAAAATATGTCAACTAAAATTACAATTAACAACAATGGGTCATTAAAAGTAGAGGGTGACTTTACCATTGTAGACAGGGAAGGAAACAGTTACGATTTAGCTGGTCGTGAAGTAATTGGTTTATGTCGCTGTGGCCTTAGCAAAAACAAACCATTTTGTGATGGTGCTCATAATGGACAATTTGAGCACGAAGCAAAAGCATTTGCGCTGCCTCCTAAAAAAACAAACTAAGCAAATTTTATTAAATGCAAAAATTAATAAAAATAATAGACAATCTTGCTGCTGAAATTCCTAATGCAAATAGTTTGCATATTGAAATTTCAGCAGCTAATGTTGCTTGGCATATTGAGCATAGTTGCCTTGTAATTATAAAAATTTCAGAAACTATTTTAAAATCCAATCCGGCCAATTATAAGCCCAGCTTTAGTTTTAAAAAACAACTTGTATTTTTTACAGGCAAATTTCCAAGAGGACGCGCTAATGCACCCGAGGTAGTAATGCCACAGGATAATTTAAGTGTGGAACATTTAGAGCAAAGCATTTTAAATGCCAAAGCTGCAATACAAAAATTAACCAGCTGTGATAAAAATAATTATTTTACACATCCCATTTTTGGCCAATTAAATATCCAAAAAACTTTTAAGTTTTTTGGTATACATACCAGCCACCATATTCATATTATAAATGATATACTAGCTTTTCAAGCTAGCTAAGTCTATTACAAAACGGTATTTTACATCGCCTTTTAACATTCTGTCATAGGCCTCGTTAATATTTTGAATTGGAATTATTTCAATGTCGGAAACAATATTATTTTGAGCACAGTAGTCTAACATTTCTTGTGTTTCTTTCATTCCGCCAATACATGACCCAATAATACTACGACGATTTGCTATTAATGAAAATGGCAAAACTTTGGGTGATTCGGTTGGTAAACCCACTACCATTAATTTACCATTTAATGCAAGTAAATTTAAATATTGTGTATAGTCATGGTTAGCGGATATCGCATCTAGTATGACATCAAAATAATTATTATACTTTTTCATATCCTCCTCGTTGGTGCTAATTAAAAAGTGAGTAGCGCCTAATTTTTTTGCATCGGCTTCTTTATTTGGTGAAGTACTTATCACGGTTACTTCAGCTCCAAAGGAAACTGCAAATTTTACACCCATATGCCCTAGACCACCTAGTCCTACAATAGCTACTTTCATACCTTTTTTAACTCCTGCAAATACCAATGGAGAATAAGTAGTAATACCAGCGCATAATAGTGGAGCCACTGCTGGTAAATCTAAATTTGGTGAAATATGAAATACATAATGTTCGTCTACCACAATTTGAGTGGAGTAACCTCCCATGGTAATACCAGATCCGTCTCTTTCTTTTGAATTGTAAGTGCCAGTCATGCCCTCGTCGCAATAGTTTTCTTGATCCTGTTTGCAACTAGCACAGTGCTTGCAACTATCAACCATTACACCAACACCAGCAAGGTCGCCAACTTTAAACTTACTCACCCCGGTTCCAACACTAATTACTTTTCCAACAATTTCATGTCCTGGCACCATTGGGTATATGGAACCGCCCCATTCGTTTTTTGCCTGATGTAAATCACTATGGCAAACACCACAGTATAAAATTTCTATTTGAACATCTTTTTTACCAACCGCACGACGGTCAAATGAATAAGCTTCCAAAGGAGTAGTTGCTGACATAGCAGCAAATGATTTTGTAGGTAACATGTCTTAGTGATTAAGTTTAATTAAAGGGTAAAATTACGCTTTTAATGAATAGACTATTTCAAAGTCTTTTTCTTAGTAAGTAGTTTGGTTTCATTTTCTTTAATCCTAAACTTTACCATTTCTTGAATCAAACTAGAGGGGATGGGCTTGTCGATTGGGAATTGGATAGCCCCTTTTGAGTATACATATCCCTTGGCATCTAATTGCTTTTTGAAAGTTTCAATTGTCTTTGGCATGGGATAAAATCCATAATGATTTTTCGCTGCTGCAAAATAGACCAAATTGCCCTCTTGTTTAAATACAGGCATCTGATAACTAATACCCTCTGTGGCTTTGGGAGCTGCTTTTTTTATGATAGATCTTATCTTCTCAAGTCCTATTTGTCTATCCTTATCTTGAATTTTAATGTAGTCGTCAATCGTCAATAATTGTTTTTTTGCTTCTTTCATATTTTACTTTAAAATGAAAAATTAGAAAGTAAAATTATAGAAACTAATGCAATTATTGAACTAAAAATGGGTTAGACCATTTTTTATCGGAGTAAACCAAAGTGCCACCCAATGTTTTTAAAAATGCAACTATTTGAGACACTTCAATTGGAGTCATATTTAAATTATTACCAATTCCGTCTACTCTTAGTTTGGGATCCAAATTGTTATTGGCTGGTATGTTAGGAATTTTATTATAATGTGCTAATACGCCCTCGAGCGTTGTAAACTGTCCGGTGTGCATCATTCTGGTATTTACACTTCCGTCTGCCTTTACTAAATCTCTTAAAGTGGGCGACTTGGTGTCGTTGGTTTCAAAGGCGGGGCTACCAATAATTCCAATAATGCCATTGTTATGGCTATTAGGGTCTATGTCAAATTCTGGTGCACGGTGACATCCATTACAACCAACACCTCCGCCAATTCTATTACTTACACCATCAAATACCGGAGGTGTTAAGAATAAATCCTTACCAGCATTTTCGGTAGTATTGAAATTAGGAAATGGAGTTCTATCGTCCTTAACTTGAGCCCTTCCAATATCAAATTTTGAATCAAAGGATTGAATACTTCTTATAAATTGAGATAAACTTTCTTGAATTCTTTTTTCGGTCACTACCGTATCGCCATAAATAGATTTAAAAATTTCTTTGTAATATTTAATACCAGATAATTTTTTTAATAGGGTATCCAAATTTCCTCTACCTTTTATTCCGCTAAATCCCATCTCGGCATGATCCTGTATAGGCATGGTTGTTTGAATCTCCAAACTTGCTGCTCGTTCGTTCCAGAAAAATTTCACCTCATTTGAAAATCTTGCATTCACTAAACGCATGGCATGTCTAACTGTAACGCCACCTTCTACACCGCTACTAACCAATGCGGTATCTCCAAATGCAAATGCTTGTTTATGACAACTACCACAAGAAATTGTATTGTTGGTACTTAAATTTTTGTCATAAAATAATATTCTACCTAAGGTTGCTTTGGCGTCTTTAATAGTATCGGTTCCTGTATTGTCATTTAAAATATAGGCTGGTCTGGTTTGATTGGCATAGTTTGTTAAATTAACAAAGTCCACATTTGTCCCAAACGCTTCCTTGGTTGCTGCAAAGGGATCAACCGTAATTGCATTGTTCTTTGGCGCGTTTAAGTCCAGCTTGCTACAACCAGTTACAAATGCGATTAATAAAAAATAACCAATTGTATATTTTAATGCTTTACTCATAATTAACTTGTTATCAGGTGTCTTAATGTAAATAAGACAGCACTAATTTAATGTAGTTTAACACGTTAACAATACTTTGTGATATAAAATCCAAATTTTTTTTAAATAAATTTAACACTGGGCTGAGATTAACTCAAAATATAATTACTTGCCAGGGCATTAAAACTAGAAATTTGCTGTTCCGCCCAATCCTGATTTTTATTTAGCGTTGATGCCATAACACTAGCAACCAAAGGGGCTACTTGCATTGCAACACGTGCGTCTAAAAATAGCAAACGAATTCTTCGTGCAAGCACATCCTCTACATTAAAAGCCATTTGATTATTTACAGCGTAAATAATTTCTGCTTTTGTATAAGTGTAATTAGGGTGAATTTTTTCACTTAAAGTAGCATCTTGTTTTATTAAATTATTTATTACCTCTTGTTTTTGGTCCGTTAAATTAATTTGTAAATTTTCTGTAATGCATTTTTGTTGTTTCAGTTTTCCAATAAATGTTGCGTTGTTTACTGCGTCCGAAGCCATTTTTCGATAAGTAGTCCACTTACCACCTGTAATAGTAATAAGTCTTGCATCGGATATATGTATTGCGTGATCCCTTGATAATGCCGAAGTTTTAGCTTTTGATTTTACTTTTATTAAAGGACGAAGTCCAACATATACACTATTAATATTTGCTCGGGTTATTGTTTCAGTGCCATACCTGTTGATATGATTTAAAATAAATTCAATTTCCTCGGCAAGTGGTAATGGTTCAATTTTTGCTTCATTAATAGGTGTGTCCGTGGTGCCCACTATAACTTTGTCTTGCCAAGGCACTGCAAATAAAACCCTGCCATCGTCGGTCTTAGGAATCATCATAGCAGTGGTCCCCTTAAAAAATTCCTTGTTAATTATAAAGTGAATACCCTGAGATGCGGTAACAAAATCATGATGTGCCTTGTCATCCATCTCCATTACCTGATTTGTAAATGCACCTGTTGCATTAATAACTGCTTTTGCTTTAATATTATATTCTTGATTAGTGATAGTGTCGGCAATTTTTACTCCATTAATTTTTTTGGCTTCTTTTTCAAAACCTATTGCTTTACAATAATTAATGACTGTAGCGCCATGCTTTACGGCAGTGCCCAAAATTTCGATACATAAATTGCTATCATCAAACTGACCATCATAATATTGTATGCCTCCAACTAATTTATCTTGTTTAATGGAAGGCAATAATTCAACTACTTGTTGTTTATTAAGAATTGATGTTTTTCCTAAAGATAATTTTCCTGCTAGTAAACCGTACATTTTTAAACCAATGGCATAAAATATTTTTTCCCATGTACTAAACACCGGAACAATAAAAGCTTGATTGCTTGTTAGGTGCGGTGCATTTTTTAAAAGCCTCCCACGCTCTCTTAGTGCTTCTAGCACAAGTTTAATATTTCCTTGTTGTAAATACCTTACCCCTCCATGAACAAGTTTAGTGGATTTACTTGAAGTTCCCTTTGCAAAATCGTATTGCTCAATAAGTAAAGTTTTATAACCTCTACTTGCTGCATCTAAAGCAGCACCTGCTCCTGTTGCGCCTCCTCCAATAATAACAATATCCCATTGGCTGGTATTTGTTAATGCACTAAGTTGTTTTGACCTATTCATGTGCTTCAAAGTTCATGAATTTGCAACAGTTTCCCACAAATACAGCTTAAATTTATCCACTTTATTTGGCTAACTTTGCGGCATTAACTACTATTTTATATTTTTTACATGAAACTAATACGTGTATTTTCTTTTTTGATTCTTTTTATTTCTTTTTTTAGTGTGCTTAATGCACAACAACAGTCCGATACTTTAATCAAAAAGCTACATCAAAAAAATATATTCACGCTAGCATTTTATAAACAACCAGGGAAAGATTCTATGGTAGATTTTGTAGACGGTGTTTATCGCGTTTTTAAAGTAAAAAAGGAAAGAGGAGAAAACGAGGATCAAACAAAATCTCATTTTACATTTATACCTGGTGTTGAGTATAGTTTAGCTACCGGTTTATCTGCTTCTGTTAATGCGAGTTTATTACTTCCAAAAGTACAAGGGTCGTTAAATAAGTCTAGTATTTATTCCAGTTTAAAGTACACGCAAAATCATCAAATAATTTCGCAGTTTGCTACCAATATTTGGTCAAAAAATGGCGAATTTAATTTTAATAGCAATTGGTCTTATTTAAAATATCCGCAATTGGATTATGGATTAGGAAACAACAGTAAACTAAGTTTGTTTGATAATTTAGATTACTCTTATTTAAAATTATACCAGTCGGCATTAAAAAAAATTGCGCCCAATTTGTATTTTGGACCAGGCTTAAACATAGACTACCACTGGAATTTAACAGACACTACTACAAAAAATAAACCTGTAAACGGGCTTACTCAATATGGTAGTTCTAAACATTCAAACTCAACAGGATTTTTATTAACCTTATTATATGATACCAGGGTTAATAATTTAAACCCGGTTGCTAATAGTGCATTTTTAAATGTGTCTTACAGAAATAATACCACCATTTTAGGAAGTGATCAAAATTGGCAAGCACTAGTAATTGATTACAGAAAATATGTTCCTTTTCCAATGGGTAGTAAAAATATTTTAGCGTTTTGGACCTATGATCAATTAATACTTAAGGGAAATCCTCCTTACTTGGATTTGCCCAATACGGCAAGTGATATTTATAATAATTTTGGAAGAGGTTATGTGCAAAGTAGGTTCAGAGGTAGCAAAGTTTTATACGCCGAGTCGGAGTACCGTTTTGGCATTACTGAAAATGGATTTTTAGGAGGGGTTGTTTTTGCAAATGTGCAAAGTCTTTCTGCACAACCTGGAACTAACATACAAGGGGTATTACCCGGCTATGGTGCAGGGCTTAGAATTAAATTTAACAAACACTCAAATACCAGTGTAGCATTGGATTATGCTTTTGGACAAGGGGGCTCTAAGGGGTTATTTATGAATTTAGGAGAGGTATTTTAATAGGAATTTTAAAATACAGAGTTTAATTAGTTAAGCGATCATTCTTATATATAGCTCCTCTACTTTTTTTCTTGCCCAAGGTGTTTTTCTTAAAAACTTTAAACTGGATTTAATACTGGGGTTGCTATTAAAACAGTTAATAGGTATATGTTGTCCTAGGTCCTCCCAACCAAAATATTTCACAAGTTCGGTTACAATGAATTCTAAAGTTTTTCCATGTAGTGGGTCGTTTGAAACTTGCTGCATATGCAATATTAAGTAATTTGCTAAAGTATATGAGTGAACACAGGTATTTTTTAGTAAACAAGCCTTACAATATGGTTTCACAATTTGTAAGTAGTCATGAAGTAAATTTACTTGGTAATTTACATTTTGATTTTCCAGTGGGGACACATGCTATTGGAAGGTTGGATCAAAACTCAGAAGGGTTATTATTACTTACAACAAATAAAAAAATTACCAAACTACTTTTTCAAGGGCCTGTTGCTCATAAACGCACCTATTTAGTACAAGTGAAAAATAATTTAAGTGATGCTGTTGCAAAACAAATAGCTGCAGGCATTGAAATTTCGGCAAGCAATGGTAATATTTTTAAAACCACTCCTTGCGATGTAAAAATTGTTACAAAGCCAAAAAATTTATTTGAGATAGGGAAGCGGCTTCATGAAAATGTAGTGACCACTTGGATAACTATTACACTCACCGAAGGAAAATTTCATCAAGTGAGAAAAATGGTTGCTGCCGTGAATCATAAATGCATAAGACTTATTCGTATTTCAATTGAAGACATTGAGCTAGGTATTATGCAACCTGGTGATGTAAAAGAAATAAGCGAGACACAGTTTTTTGAAAAACTACATCTCGCTTATTAAGTAATTAAATAAGTTACTTTGATAAACTTCCGTAAATAATATTTTCTATTTTATTTTTTAACTCACTATGCGAATTAGGTGTTTGTTGTGTCATAATTAACACCACTAAATTTTCACGAGGGTCGGCCCAATAATTGGTTCCATAATAACCACCCCAAGAAAACGAACCTGCATTGCGTAAATTTAAATTTGCTTTTTTTTCACTGGTCAATGAAAATCCTAAACTAAAATTATCTTCCTCGGGTTTTCTAAAATTTAATTGTGGACTAACCATTAATTCTGCTGTGCGTGGTGAAATTATTTGACGTCCATTGTAGCGTCCTTTATTTAAAATCATTTGTAAAAAAATAGCGTAGTCATACGCGGTAGATGACAATCCTGCCCCACCCGAGAAATATGTTTTTTTCATAAGTGGGTAATTAGGATTTATTTTTCGGAAGGTAGGAGCCCAATCAATGACCTCATGTTGTTCATTTTCGGTATAAACATTTGGCATACGACTTGCCTTATTTTCTGGCACATTAAAATAAGTATCTTTCATCCCTAATGGATCAAAAATATTTTTTTGACAATAAGTCTCTAAGCTCATGCCACTTATTATTTCAACTAAACATCCTAGTATATCAGAGTTAAGTCCGTAGGTAAATTTTTCACCAGGCTGATGTGCCAGTGGCAAGTTTCCTAATGCAGTCATTTTTTCAAGTAAACTTGCATTAAAATACCCTAGGCCCGAGGGAATTTCTGCTTTATTATAAATGGCACTCATTTTGCGTGAACCAATATCGGTATAATCAATTCCAGAGCTGTGGGTAAGTAAGTCACGTATTGTTACTTGACGTTTTGCAGGTACAGTTGTAAAAGTAGTATCTGATAAATTAACATTTTCCACTACTTTTTGATTTTTAAAGCTTGGAATAAAGTTGCCAATTGGGTCATCTAAATCAAACTTACCTTGTTCAAATAATTGCAAAACAGCAAGGCTGGTAATGGCTTTGCTTTGGCTCATTATTCTGTAAATAGCATTTTCGGGCATTGCTTTTTTGCTAGTCAGATTTGCATAACCCAAAGCTTTGTGATAAACTATTTGGTTGTTCTTTGCTATTAAAACGGTAGCACCATTTATCCAATGCTTAGCAATATAGTCATTCACCAAAGCGTCTATTTGTACTAATTTTTTTGAGTCAATATGCGGGTTTGTTTTCACCTCATAAGAAAGGGTTTGTGCATTTATTTGTACTGAAACAAAAAAAACAATAAACAAAGCAGCAAGCTTTTTCTGAAATTTCATAAGTAATTGTTAAGGCTATGAATTTAATAAATATTCAAGTTTTGGAGGTAATTATTATATATGTGATATATTATAATATGATTAAAATAATTTTTTTATTGATAATCAATTATTTATGAATATTTTTTTAGTAGTCTACTAAATTTGTAGAAAATTAAGTGTTATTTAAGCCCTTTTTCTTTGCCAATTGTTAACAAAATCTTAATTTAGTGTTTCGTGTTATACAAGACAAGTTCAGTTTAACAAAAATTAAAACAAGTATGAGAAAAAAACTTTTATGGAGTCTACTTGCATCGTGCCTATTCTTTGGTACTGCAATGGCCCAAAATCTTACCGTAAATGGTAGAGTAACTGACGAAAAAGGAGATCCAATTTCTGGAGCTTCAGTTCAAGTTAAAGGTACAAGAACAGGTGCATCAGCTAACACTGATGGTACTTTCACACTTAAAGCTGCAAATGGTGCAACTTTAGTGGTATCTGCACTTGGATATGAGTCAAAATCTGTAGCTGCTGCTGCAAATGTAACTGTGAAATTAGCTACTGATGTGAAAGCATTAAGTGAGGTAGTTGTAACAGGATCAGGTGTTGCGACTTCTAGAAAAAAATTAGGTATCTCTACAGAATCTATTGGTTCTGCTAAATTACCTATCGTTCCTGCTGCTTCTATCGACCAAGCTTTGATCGGTAAAATCCCAGGTGCGCAAATTTCTTCTGTGTCTGGTAACCCTGGTGACCAAGTAAACATCGTATTACGTGGTATTAACACCGTACAAGGTGGTACTCGTCCATTAGTATTATTAGATGGAGTTGAGGTTCCTTTCTCTAGCTTAACAACTATCGACTTAACTCAAGTTGATCGTGTGGAGGTAGTTCAAGGTGCTGCTTCTGCTTCTTTATATGGTGCGCAAGGTGCGAATGGTGTAATCCAAATTTTCACTAAAAAAGGGGTGAAAGGAAAAATTAATGTAAACGTTTCTTCTAGCGTTGCAAACAGTACTTTCATTAACTCTGGAAACTTTGGTAAAGCTCAATTGCACCCTTACTTAACAGATGCTAACGGAAATATTATTTCTGCAAACGCAAGTGGTGGTTTTGCTAAAGGTGCTCCTTTAACAATTGACCCAGTATTAGGATCTTTATTAGGTTCTGGTTCATTAGCCTATACTTATGGTAGTGAGGTTGGAACAAACCCTAATGCTCCTGGTGAAACTCAGAGCTATACTCGTTATGGTATCTTGGATCCAAGAAACCAATTTAACAAACCATATGTTGGTGCTTTAAAATACCATGATCACTTTGCTGAAATCTTCCAAGATGCACAAACAATCAACAATAGCATTAACGTAAATGGTGGCGGTGAGAAAAACGACTTTAGCTTGACTGTTTCTAACAATCATTCTAATTCTCCTTTCTTAAGAAACAATGGTGCTTTAGACAGAACAAATATTACTGCAAACATTGGTGCTGAAATTTTCAAAAATTTCACTATCCGTTCTATTACTAGTATTGCTTATACTGCCAACGACATGCACCCAGGTTTGGGAGCACCAGGTGGAACAGGATTTGGATACGGTAACTCAAATGCAGGTGTAGGTCAAATTTATGGTTTCTTAAATACCTCTCCATTCTTAAGCATTGCTGATACAGTTGTAGGTGGTAAACACCCAGTGTATCAAAAAGCTAGTTTCGTTTCTGTAAACGCGGGTAACCCTTACTATCAAGTGGATTATACAAGCGGTAACAGTAAGAAATATGATATCATCCAAAATTTTGAAGCTAACTACAAAATCAACAAAAACATTGTGTTGAATGCGAAATATGGTATTAGCTACAGAAATGAAAACGATGTTTGGACTTATTACAACCAATCTTTAGACGAAAGCTCTAACTACTATGGTAGCTGGGCTAGTCGTGCGAACGGTTCAGATAATACAGGTGAAATTGATAACTTCCAATACAATTTAACAAAACAAAACTTTAACGCGAATGCAGTTGCTACAACTGACTTCCAAAGAGATTTTGGTTTGAAATTGCCAATCACTACAAGCACTTTAGCTGGTTTTGATTATCGTAAGAGTCAATACAAGGAGTTAGATGGTTACGGTATTTCTTTACAGTTAAATCCTCCATTCTCTATGACTTCTACTCAGTCTCAAGCTTATAACTATGACTACAATGAAACATTTGTAACATTTGGTTATGTAGTGGATCAAAAAATTGACTGGGCTAACCACGCGGGTGTTACTGGTGGATTTAGAACTGACTATTCTTCTGCGTTTGGTGCAGGTTCTAAACCATTCACTTTCCCTCACTACAATGGTTATGTAAACTTAGAGTCATTTAAGTTTTTTGATAAAGTAAGTAACTTCATCACTTCTTGGAAATTACGTGCGGCTTATGGTCAAGCGGGTATCCAACCAGGTGCATTTGATCGTTACCCTGTGTTAAACTTGCAACCAACAGGTTCTCAAGTTGCATACACCAATCAGTCTTCTGCTAAAAACCCTAACTTAAATGTGGAGGTTTCAACTGAAACTGAATTCGGTACAGATTTATCTTTAGGTTTATTAAAATCAGGTAACTGGTTTAGAACTTTAAACGCTTCATTTACTTACTGGAAGCGTAATACCGATAATGCAATCTTTG
This sequence comes from Bacteroidota bacterium, assembly GCA_947456625.1. Classification (GTDB taxonomy): domain Bacteria; phylum Bacteroidota; class Bacteroidia; order Chitinophagales; family Chitinophagaceae; genus Sediminibacterium. The sequence goes on along the minus strand of CANGQJ010000003.1, from coordinate 155,798 downwards.
CTCAAAACGTACCGCCAAGTACTGGTGGAACAAGTTTATTAACAAACGCAATTGCATTGTCTTCTAATGGTATTCAATTTAGCTTAAGTATCCCAGTAGTTAATTCTAAGAATTTTGCTTGGGATTTCACAACAAACTGGGGACACCAAGTTTCTATGATTGATAAAGTAGAAGGTGGTGATATACCATTGATTTCTTATGCTGGTTCTACAGGTTTAGCATTAGCTGCTGGACGTAAGATTGGTGAGTTATATGGTTACAAAGCCTTAACTAGCGTATCTGCTTTAAGAGCTGATGGCAAAACTCCATTTATCGCAGCTGCTGATCAAAGTAAGTATGAAATCGTAAATGGTCGTGTAGTGAACACAGCAACTAAAGCAATTTTCTTCTCTGACGAAGCAACTTCTTTAGGAGATCCTAACCCAACATTTACTTCTTCATTCATCAACAACTTTACTTTCAAACAAGCTATCACTTTTGGTTTCCAATTTGATTGGGTAAATGGTGCACACTTGTATGAGCAAACTAAAGAGTGGATGTATCGTGATGGTATTAGTAGTGACTTTGCTAAACCAGTTACAATTGGTGGACAAACTGGCGCTTGGTCTGCTTACTATGCGAGTGCTTACTACGCTTTAGGTAATACAGCTAAGGGTGTTGGTAACAACGTTACAAAAGACTATTTCTATTCTGATGCCTCTTTCGTAAGATTAAGAAACATCTCTTTAGGAGTTGACTTAGCAAAATTCACAGATATCAAATGGGCTAAAAAAGCACAATTGGTGTTAAGTGGTCGTAACTTGTTAACCTTTACTAAGTATGATGGTTTAGATCCAGAAATTAGTTCAGGTGCTTCTAACTCTTCTTATGACAGAGGTGTTGATCATAGTACGATTCCAAATATGAAATCTTTCCAAATTTCATTAAACCTTGGATTCTAATTCTAACCTAAATAAAAAAGTATAACAGATGAAAAGATTAATAAATTTAAAACAAAGAACATCAGGATCGTACAGTTTGTACATCTTGGCGGTCGCAACCATCATGTTAGTTTCAAGCGCTTGTACGAAACAACTTGATGTGAAAGACCCTAACGACCCGACTTTTGCGGGTAACGTAAACACCGAAGGTGGAATTGCTGCATATGCGCAAGGTAGCGTGTACTGGAACGGTTTCAACTACGGAGATGGATGGTTGGGTGATAGCTATTTTTCATTACCATGGGGTTACCGCGAGTTAATGGGTGACGTTGTAGGTGGTGGACAAGGTTCTAACAACCAAACAACAACAATGGGTGTTCCTGATAGTTTCGTAGCTGATCCAACAAATGCTGCTACTACAACTTTCAAAAACACTTCACCTCAAGCAACTGGTATCATTCGTGGTTTTAACGACCCAGCTTCTACAGCAAATGGTAACAACGCATTATATTATGAGTGGACAAATATGTACGCTATGATTAATGGTTGTAACACAGCACTTGAAAATTTAGCTTCAATTTCTTCATTGTCTGCTGATAAAGCAAAAACAGTGCAAGCTTGGTGTTATTTCTGGAAAGGTTATGCATATGCACAACTTGGTAGCATGTACTATGCTGGCTTAATTGAAGACAAATCGGCTACAATTAACAACAAGTACGTTGATCATAACGCAATCATTGCAGAGTCCGACAAGCAATTAAAATTAGCTCAAACTACTTTATCTAGTATTGGTAGCCAAGGCGATTACACTGCAATGTTAACTCAGTTAATCCCTCAACAAAATCAAACTGGTTTAGGTAAAGTGCCTTCTACAGCTCAATTTATTAAGTCAATTAATACTTTACTTGCTAGAAACATTTTAGTAAACCGTTTAGCTCCTTTTGTAAATGGTAGCACAAGTGCAACTATTTCAAAAGCTTCTATACCAGTAATTTCTGCTGCTGATTGGGCTGCTATTACAACTTATTGTAATGCAGGTATTGGTCAAGGCGACTATGTATTCACAGGTCGTTCTACTGCTACTAACTCTTTCTTCTCTGCAACTTCTGGTACAGTTGCTAGTATCTGTGCTGCTTCTAACCAAAACACTACTTATAAAGTGTCTGAGCGTTTAGTTGCAAACTTTGGTGCTGGCGATGCTCGTTTAGCAAACTTTAGTACTGCTGATGGTGTATTCTATGGTGATGCTAATACAAACACAACTCGTTACTCTTTAGTGGACGGTGCTGCAAAAGGCTTAACAGTTCCTGTACTTGGTTCTAAGCAACCAGGTGGAATTGAAGTTTATATCGGGCCATCTTATGAAGAAAATGCTTTAATGTTAGCGGAAGCTAAAATTAGATCTAATGATGTTGCTGGTGGTGTTGCTTTAATTAACGCTGTTCGTACTTACCAAAAAGCAGGTGTTGCTGCATTAGCAACTTCTATCTCTGCAACTGCTGCTTTAACTGAGTTAACTAAAGAAAGAGGTGCTGCACTTGCTTTCCGTGGTTTATCTTGGTTTGATGCAAGACGTTGGGGTTGGACTTATAGTACAACAAATGGTGGTGGACGTTATGGCGCTACTTTGATCTTTAACAAAGTAGTTTACACTAACGCTACACTTAACTTTAACTTTATGGACTATTGGGATGTTCCTACAGATGAAACTGGAAAGAACGCACCAGCTACAGGTTCTGCAGCTGTTAAAAATCCTAACTGGTAGTTTTTATATCAGTTAATATATTTAAAGCCCCGCGAATTTCGCGGGGCTTTTTTATTTCCTTTACCCTTAGGTTTTGTATGTATAATTCCACTACTTTTCCTAACTTAACAGCATGCAGGAAAGCAAAAATCAATTGGGTTTATGGACCAGCACTTCATTGGTCATAGGTAATATGATTGGCGCCGGTGTTTTTATGATGCCTGCAACACTTGCAAGTTTTGGAGGCATTAGTTTAGTGGGTTGGATATGCGCATCCATAGGCGCTTTTTTATTGTCTAAAGTATTTGCACATTTATCTAATTTATTACCAGCAGCAAACGGCGGTCCTTATGCGTATTCACAAAAAGGCCTGGGCGATTTTGCAGGATTCCTAGTGGCTTGGTGTTATTTAGTCTCGGTTTGGTGTTCCAACGCAGCTATTACTGTTTCCTTTATTAGTGCTATGAGTACTTTTATCCCAGCATTATCTACTAATAGTTTACTTGCTGCGTTTACTGGACTAGCTACCATTTGGTTTTTAACTTGGGTTAATTCATTAGGTATATTAACCTCGGGGAAATTACAATTGGTTACTACTATTTTAAAAATTGTTCCCATAATTTGTATTGGCATTGCAGGTTTATTTTATATTCATTGGGATAATTTTTTACCATTTAATAATAGTGGCAGTTCCAACTTTGCAGCAATAACAGCCACTACTACTTTAACTTTTTTTGCTTTTTTAGGTATTGAGTGTGCAACCATTCCTTCGGGTAGTGTTGCTAATTCGGCAAGCACTGTTGCTAAAGCCACCACCATGGGAACCCTTATTGCAACACTGGTGTATATTTTAAGCACGGTTGCTATTATGGGTATGATACCAGCAGCGCAATTAAAAACAAGTGTCACTCCATTTGCCGATGCTGCTATTTTAATATGGGGGCCAAGTGCACAATATTTAGTAAGTGCAGGGGTTGCTATTGCTGCATTTGGCGCATTAAATGGATATATATTAATACAAGGGCAATTGCCTGCAGCTATTGCAAAGGACAAATTATTTCCAGCAGTTTTTGCGCTTAATAATAGTAAGGGGGTGCCTGCACTTGGTATGGTTATCTCCAGTGTTTTCGTCTCTGTATTTATGATAATGAATTACACTAAAGGGTTGGTAGCACAGTTTCAGTTTTTAATTTTACTTACTACCTCAACCATTATTATTCCTTATGTTTTTTGTACAGCCTCTTTTATGATATTAAGATTAAGAAAAAACTTTGCAAATAATTGGACTAAAACAATGGCTATTATGCTTGCAAGTTTTACATTTATATTTTGCATTTGGATTATGCTAGGACTAGGACAGGAAACAGTTTTCTGGGGATTTTTTCTTACTTTATTTTCTGTCCCTATTTATGTTTTTGCAATTGCTAAACGAGACAAAACACAAACCAATTAATTAAATTTATTATGAGTGCTCATTCTGAATTCGGAAAATTAAAAACGGTATTTATTAAAAAAGCGGTTGCTGCTTTTATGGATGATGCGCATATTTCGCAGCATTGGGAAGCTTTAAATTATTTAGGCAAGCCTGATATTTCAATAGCATTAGCAGAGTATGAAGCATTTGAAAAAGTATTTATAGAAAATGGCACCGAGGTTTTGTATTTACCACAGGATAGTACCGTAAATATGGATTCTATTTATTGCAGAGATGCAGCTATTGCAACAAGTAAGGGAATGATAATTTGTAATATGGGTAAGGAAGGCCGCATTAACGAGCCTGCCGCAGAGCAGCGTGCTTTTGAAGCAGCTGGCATTCCTATATTGGGTGTTATAAAAGCACCAGGCACTGTTGAAGGGGGCGACGTGGCTTGGTTAGATGAAAAAACATTGGCAGTTGGGCATACCTATCGTACCAATGAGGAAGGGATTCGTCAATTATCAGCACTGTTAGCACCCCAAGGTGTTACCGTAATGCCAGTGTCCATGCCACACTATAAGGGACCTTCTGATGTATTTCATTTAATGTCGGTATTAAGTCCAGTAGATAAAAACTTAGCAGTAGTATATTCTCCTTTAATTCCAATCGTATTTAGAAACGAATTAATTGCAAGAGGGTTTGATTTGGTTGAAGTACCTGATGAAGAGTTTGAAAGCATGGGCTGTAATGTACTTGCTTTATCACCGCGTGTTTGCTTAATGGTAAAAGGAAATCCAATCACTAAATCAAGACTAGAAAAAGCAGGTTGCAAGGTAATTGAATACCAAGGTGCTGAAATAAGTGTCAAGGGAGGCGGAGGTCCTACTTGCTTGACAAGACCGGTGGATAGATCATAAAATATTAAATTTGTTTTAATTCAAGGCTTTTACTTTACCTGCTACTTGAATTAATAATTGGTCTAATTGTTTTCGATCCAAATATTTTCCTTGTCTTACTAATCCAAAAATGGATTGTGTATTTTGTATATTTAATAATGGATTTGAATTAAGTATAAGTAATTCTGCCATTTTATTTTTTTGTACAGCACCATAATCTTTTTCCATATTAAAAAAAGCAGGGCCGTTTATTATGGAACACTTTAATGCTTGTTGTGCATTTAACCCATATTTAACCATTATTGCTAATTCTTGGTGCATACCAAGGCCTGGATAATTATACGAATTAAGATACCCTGCATCTGTTCCAGCCAAAATACTTACGCCTGACTGATAAAGCAACGGCAATAATTTTGCACCAGCTTCAAAGTTGCGATGCCTAAATTCGATTGCTTCTTTATTATCATTAGCTGCCCTTTGTACTCTCCAATTGTATGTTCTTTTTAATGCAGGACCTAGATACTTTAAATAATCATCTTGCTCATGACTTGTTTGATCTAAATAAGTTGTGATATATGATCCATTGATAGTTGGCACTACAGCCGTACCGTTTTTTGCCAATTGCTTAAATTTTTTGAGAGCAACTAAACTGTCAAAACTCTGTAAATATTTTTCCGATGCCTCTCTGCCATTAATTTTGTTAGCTGCTTTTAATTGAGTGATCAATTCTTCATCCTTGGAAGCGGAGCGAATTAAATATCCAATATGTTCAATTGCAGACAATCCATTTTTTGATAGCAACTCAATAGTCATAGTAGCAGGTGCATGACCAGTAACTTTCCAACCTCTTTTTCTTGCTTCAACTATTGATTTTAAAAATAATTCAGGTGCTAATGTATTATCGGTAATTTTAATAAAATCCACTTTTAATTTTTGCAGAGAATCTAAAGCTGTATTCATTTCTGATTCAGTTCCAATTTCTAAATCACCCGGCCAAATGGAATTGATACCTTCTAATTTAGGCCCAGATGTAAAAATGGTAGGGCCTAATAATTTACCCTCTTGAATTTTATTCTTCCAATCAATTACCTCTAAGCTGATATCACCAGCACAGTCTCTAACATGACTAATTCCCATCGCAATATATAATGGTAGTAACATTTTATTTTCTTCTCTTAGTGTATCTCCGCCAAAGTGAACGTGCATATCCCAAAGTGAAGGCATTATAAATTTATTATTTCCATTAATAATTTGTGCCTTTATATATTTAGTTTTTAATTTACTCCCTCCAATTTCAACAATTCTATCACCTTTAATGGCAACAAATTGATGCGGTATTGTTTTGTTATTTTCAACATCAACAATATTTATATCCGTAATTAAAATGGGAGTGATCTTATTTTGCGCAAATGAATATTGATTAAGAATTATCAATAACAAAATGCTACTAATTTTATACATAATAAATTATTTTTTTTGAATTATTTATTCCAATCCCATAAAACAATATCCCAACCAGTTCCTACTTGTTCAATCACTCCAATGGTTTCAAAACCAATTTTTTCGTGCATCCGAATGGATCTTTTGTTGGCTTGTGAGATATCGGTAACCAGGAACTTGTAATTTTTAGCATGATTACTTTTGTAGAAATCATACATTTTAGGGACCCAGCCTTGACCTCGGTGTGATTTTCCTACACAAACCTGCCCAATCAAAATATATGGGTACGCTTTTAAAAAGACATTATTGTATTTAGTTGCGTCAAGGGTATTAAACAAGTGATCTAACTCTGGATGTTCTCCAAATACTGCCTTATTCGTCACAATGGTATAACCCACTACTTCATCTCCTTCCTTCACTATGATTGATGGATATATTGCATGCATTTTCTTTAATAATTCCAAACTATATTCCGAAGTAACAAAACCTTCTTTCATTGCTTCGGCTTCCCCTACTAATCTTCTTAAATTATTTGTTTGTAATTGTTTCAATCCAATTAATTCTTGCTCTGTTTCTACTAATTTTAAAATAGCCATTCCCTAAATGATTTATAAATTTGAAATGCGTTTGATATAATTATAAAATTGATATTTTACACCTTCCTTTAATTGTGCACTATATATCCCTTTTGAACCTGATGAAAAATAGGCAACAATGCTAGCAAGACCAATATAGATGCCAGCACTGGTTCCAAACATTTCAAACCCAAGTGCAATGGATGCAACAGCACAGTGTGTGGCTCCTGCGAAAACTGCTACAAAACCCATAGCAGCCAAGAGAGCCATGGGAAGTGGAATAAAAATTATCAAAATATTTCCCAATGTTGCTCCTATAAAAAATAGGGGAGTAACTTCCCCGCCTTTAAAGCCAGCACTAAGCGTGAAAGTGGTTAATAATAGCTTAATTAAAAAATCATATCCACCTGCCGGAGTTAAAAATGAATCAGTAATTGCAGGAATGCCTAAACCCAAAAATTTGGAAGGATCAATTGATTTTGTAGTACCCATTAGTAAAATGACTATCACTAAAATAATACCGCCTATAAATGGTCGCAATGGCTCGTATTTGATGTTTACAAATAGCTTGCTCCAAAAACTATTTGCTGCAGAAAAAAATAAAGCAGTAGTTCCAAAAATTAAACCTGCTAAAAATGTTGGCACCAAAGAGTGCATATTAAAATGACCAATGGTAGGTAATGTATAAATAGTATGATGTATACCCCAGGCTAAACAAGTATAATGTGCAATATATGCTGCAGCGAAACTTGGTAATATATCTGCAACCCTAATATTTTTAAACAACATAATTTCTAAAGCAAAAATGGCTCCAGCAATGGGTGTTCCAAATACTGCCGAAAAACCTGCACTTATACCTACAATTAAAATTGTTTTTCGTTGGATATCATTTAATTTAAAAATGCCAGTAAACTGATCTGCAATGGCTCCTCCCATTTGAACAGCAGTGCCTTCGCGGCCCGCAGATCCACCCGCTAAGTGTGTTAGTAGTGTTCCAATATATACAAAGGGAGCAAGTTTAAATGGAATTTTAGTTGCTGGATTATTATGTTGCTCAAGTAATAAATTATTTCCTTTTTGAACTGGTCCTCCAAAGTAATAATACATGGCACCAATTATAAATCCAACAATAGGTAAACTATAAATAATCCAAGTATGTGAAGCCCTCCACTTAGTTACAAAATCCAAACTACTTAAAAATAATGCACAAACAGATCCTATGAGCATGCCTGCAATTATGCAAATTGCTATCCACTTTAACAGATTGATGATATGAATTTTTGCACTACTCATAAAGCATTTATAATATAGGAAGTATCCACTTCAATTAACCTTTCTTTTTTCTTATTGCAATCATTACAATTGCAATAATTACCCAAATAATATTTACAACCATACTTGGGTAGGCTCCATGGAAATAAGTGTTAATTACAAAAAACAAACCACCCACAATATTAGCCCAAACATAGTACTTGCTTTCGGCATGCAGCCTTCCTGTGATGTTTAAAGCGTAGGATCCTACAATTAATACCGAGGCAATCCAGCCAAGGGTTTCAATTAAAATATTCATTATTTAAAATTAAGCTAATTATACCTATTTTTACGCTGTAAACAGGTATATGATTTATGGAAAAATCCTACAATAAGTTATTAGAAAACAATAAAAAATGGGTTGCCGAACAATTGGCATTGGATCCTAATTTTTTTAATAATTTGGCCAACACACAAAATCCAGAATATTTATGGATTGGTTGTTCCGATAGTAGGGTGCCTGCCAATCAAATTACAGGTACTAAACCAGGTGATGTATTTGTGCACCGCAATATTGCCAATATGGTGGTACACAGTGATATGAATATGTTAAGTGTACTTTCGTATGCTGTTGAAGTATTACAAGTAAAACATGTAATTGTTTGTGGACACTATGGATGTGGTGGCGTTTTAGCTGCAATGCACAATAAACAATTTGGACTTATTGATAACTGGTTACGTCATTTAAAAGATGTATACCGAATTAACTATCAAGAGCTTGATGGTATAACAAATGATGATTTACGCGCTCGACGTTTTGTAGAGCTAAATGTAATTGAACAAGTATTTCATTTGGGCAAAACAAGTATTGTACAAAATGCTTGGAAGCGTGGTCAAAACCTGCACTTACATGGCTGGGCTTATGATGTAAAGGATGGACTTATCAACGATTTAGGGGTGAATTTTAAAAACACCGATGACTTACACAGTGTGTACCGCTTAGACTAATAAATTTTTTTTCATATATTTAGTATACTATAAAAGTATACTTATGAAAAATCTGCTTGTCTTTTTTGCTTGTGTATTGGTTTTACAAATTCAAGCACAAAATTATATTCCTAGTACAAGTAATGTAGGTGCTAGATCTGCTTTTCAGGATCGTAAATTTGGTATGTTTATTCATTGGGGTGCCTCTAGTGTTTTAGGTGATGGTGAGTGGGTTATGGAAAACCATGGCATACAAGTAGACGACTATAAAAGGCTAATTAAACTTTTTAATCCCGTAAATTTTGATGCTGAAAAATGGGTGAGCACTGCAAAAAATGCAGGTATGAAGTATATTGTTTTTATTACACGACATCATGATGGCTTCTCAAATTGGGATACTAAATATTCAGATTGGAAAATTACCAATACACCTTATAAAAAAGATGTCCTAAAATTACTTGCTGCCGAATGTAAAAAACAAGGTATTGAACTAGGCTTGTATTATTCCACTTTGGATTGGAGCCGCAGTGATTATCCATATGAAACCGGCCGTACTGGGAAAAAAGCTGGGCGCACTAAACCAAGTAACTACGCTTCCTACTTAAGTTTCATGAAAAACCAGTTAACAGAATTGCTTACTAATTATGGTTCTATAAGTTGTATTTGGCTTGACGGACATTGGGATCAAACCAATCCCGAAGGTTCGGCCGATCGTAGTTCAAGGGTGGACTGGAAATACAAAGAAATTTATGGACTTATACATAAATTACAACCTGCCTGTTTAATAGGAAACAATCATCATCTGGACCCCATTGATGGGGAGGATTTTCAAATGTTTGAACAGGATTTGCCGGGACAAAATAATTCGGGTTTAAGTTTTCAGTCTGCTTCGGTACTGCCTTTGGAATCCTGCATAACTATGAACAACTCTTGGGGCTTTAAAATAAACGATCATCATTATAAATCATACAAGGAAGTTATTCAAACACTAGTGGGTGCTGCTGGGCGCAACACCAATTTATTATTAAACGTAGGCCCTATGCCTAATGGTGAAATTGGCACTCATTTTACCGATACTTTGGCCTTAGTTGGTAAATGGACCAAGCAATTTGGGCACACCATTTACACCACAAGAGGCGGTCCTTTAAGTGCCGATAAACAAATAGTGAGCACTCAAAACAACGACTTTGTATTTGTACATATTTTTGAAAAACCAAACAATGGTATAATAACAGTTCCAGGTAAATATAATGCAGCATCAATTTTAGTAATGAATAATGGGACTTGGCTAAAAGGCAAAGCCATGGCAGATAGCGTTCAAATTGATATTTCGGGTTTAAAATTAGATGGTCCCGATACCATTTTAAAGCTTGCAAAAAATTAGGTAACAATTTGGTAACATTGGCATAATGCATACGTAATGTCAAACGTAACAATTTGGTAACTTTCAAATAGGCTTTAACATTTCATTTATTCTTTCTTTTGTGGTTCAAATTAAAGAAAAATGAAAAAGGTATTATTGTTTATTGTTTTAGGATTGTTCCTTAACAATGCATTTTCTCAGGAGACTTCCTCTACATTGAGTGGTCGTGTGACCAATGAAAAAAATGAAATCGTTGCTGGCGCTACTATTAAGTTAGTGCACGTTCCAACTGGTTTCACTTCGGTTTTCCAATCAAATGCAAAAGGATTATTTGTGGCACCTAACTTAAAGCCAGGTGGCCCTTATTCTATTAAAATTACTTCGGTTGGTTTTAAAGATCAAGATTATAACGATGTTACTTTAACATTAGGTGCTAATCCTGATGTAAATATTATTTTAACATCAAAAGTGAACCAATTAACTGATGTTGTGGTAAACAGCAACAGCAAAAAAAGAGCAGAAGGTGGAACTGTAATTGGTACAAGACAATTAAACGCTTTACCAACTTTGGGTAGAAGTTTAAGTGATTTCACAAGATTGACTCCTCAATCAAATAATAACTCATTTGCAGGTTCTAGTTTCCGTTACAATAACTTAACTATTGACGGTGCTATTAATAACGATGCATTTGGGTTTAGTAACTCTGCTGGTGGTACAAGTGGTGGTGGACAGTCTGGTGCTGCAGGTTCGGGTACAAGAACTAATCCATATAGCTTGGATGTAATTCAGGAAGTACAAGTTCAATTAGCTCCATATGATGTTAAATTAGGAAACTTTACTGGAGGTAGTGTAAACGCTGTAACTAAGAGTGGTACGAACGAAATTCATGGTAGTGTTTATAATTATATGCGTAATGCTAGTTTAATTGGGAAAAGTGTTGATGGTTTAAAAACACCAATGGCTTCAAGTTTTTATGATTACAACCAAGGTGTAACGATTAGTGGTCCAATTGTAAAGAATAAAGCGTTCTTTATCTTAAACTATGAGCGTACCGATAGACAAGAACCAAGTTCTTACAATATTGGCGACCCAGGTGCTGCTATTACTTTAGCAGAAGCGCAATCTATTGTAACTAAATTACAAACTAAATACGGATACGATCCAGGAAGTTATATGGGTGCTTATAAAATTTTCACTAAGAGTGATAAATTATTTGGTCGTTTAGATTTTAATTTAAATGATAAAAACACATTAACAGTTCGTGGTATTTATACCAATGGAAGTGGTAATAACTTAGAGCGCTCTGCTACTAACTTCCAATTTGGTTCTACCGACTTTACACAATACACAAAGAATATTAACTTAACTGCAGAATTAAAAACGAAGTTCAGTAATAGCGTTAACAATCAATTTAATGTAAGTTATATTAATGTACATGAGTACCGTGATTTCCCAGGCACTTTAGCTCCTTATATGGATATTGACAACGGTCGTATTACTTTAGGTACTTGGAGAGAAGCTTCTATCTATAATTTAAAGCAAACTACTGTTGAAGTAAGTGATAATTTGACCATTACAAAAGGTATCAATAAGTTTACCTTAGGAACACATAATGAGTTCTACGATTTATCTTATGGATTTATTAACTCTTATAATGGTCGTTGGGAATATTCAAGAGGTTTATCTAGTTTCTTAGCGGATAACCCAAGTCGTATTAGAGGTGCATTTATGACTGCTCCAGGCTTAGATGGAACAAGAAATGGCATTTACGACAACCCTCCTAATCCGTTTAAAGTGGCTTTAATGAGTGCTTATTTACAAGATGAAATTTCTGCAAGCAGCAAATTTAAAGTAAGCCCAGGTATTCGTTTTGACTACTCTTATGTTGGAAATCAACCTGTAATTGATGCTGGCTTGAATGCAACTAATTCAGTAGGATATGTTTCTGCAAACCCAACATACAGTGCTCCAGCATTTAGTACTTTAACCGATAAAATCCCTTCACGTGTTGCTATATCACCACGTTTAGGATTTACGTATGATGTGAAAGGTGACCAATCAATTGTAATTAGAGGCGGTACTGGTATATTTACTGGTAAGGTTCCATTTGCATGGTATGGTTATGCTTACACATTAAGCGGTAACACTTATGGTAATATTGACTGGAATGGTCCAGCAGCAGGAGCAACAGTGCCATTGGCTTTCAACACCGATAAATTAAAAGATACGGTTACTAAATACGGCGGTGTTTCAAGAAGTGCAACTAGAGAAGTAGATGTATTTGATAATAATTTTAAATTACCTACTATTTGGAGAAGTAGTTTAGCGGTTGATTATAAATTTGGTAATGGCTATAAATTTACAGGAGATGTTTTATTTACTAAAACAATTTATGATGTAAAATATGAGCAAATTAACTTAAAGGATTCAGTAGCCTATTTTACTTCTGGACCAACTCAAACTCCTGTATATGTAGGTGGTAAATACAATTCAAACTATTCTAACGTTTACTATTTAACAAACACAAGCGAAGGGTATAGATATAATTTGACAGCACAATTGTCAAAAGCTACTAACAACATTGCAATGGGTAAAACTGTTGCAAATATGAACTGGAGCGTTGCCTATACTTATGGTATGAGTAAGGATATCACTAATGGTATTCGTAATTCATGGGAAAGTAGTTATAACGTAAACCCAACCATTACTCCAAGTAATTCTCAGTTAGCATATTCTAACTTTGATTTACGTAACAGAATTGTTGCCACTTTCTCTAGCAACTTTATCTGGAATAAAATGAATTCATCTTCAGTTGCATTTGTATACTCAGGTCAATCAGGAAATCCTTATAGCTTAATTTATCAATCAGCTCCATTTGGTAACGGTTCTAACGCACCACTTCCTTATATTCCAAAGGATGCTTCAGATATCAAGTTAAAGGATAATGGAACATATACAGCTGCTCAACAATGGGCTGACTTAAGTGCATTTATTGATAATGACCCTTACTTAAAAACAAGAAAAGGTCAATACGCTGAGCGTAATGGCTTACGTACACCATGGGTGCATGACTTAGATATGAAATTAATGCATGAATTCAAATTGAATAAAAACAATTCTAAACAATCGTTACAAGTAAGCTTAGATGTGTTCAATGTATTAAACTTAATTAACAACGATTGGGGTCATATTAACTTTGTTACCAACTTAAACAACTACACAGTAAACTTCTTAAAGTTTGTTGCTGACGCAAATGGTAAAGCTGCAGGTGCGCCTTCAACTGGATACACTCCAACCTTTAACTTTGTTAAGCCAACAGGAACAGGTGGTCAATACTACTCTGTGGATCCTATCAACTCAAGATGGCAAGGACAATTGGGGGTTAAGTTTAACTTCTAATTTATCTTAAAAATATCTATATAAAAAGGCCTCCATTTGGAGGCCTTTTTAATAAGTTAAAACGGTAATTTTAAAAAAAGTAATTGGTAATTATTCGTTAATTACCTGATCATATAAGTGATGAATTAAACCGTCGGCAAGTCCAATTTTAGGCACCAATACTTGATCCACATTGCACCATTTAAAAATGCTGGTATAAATTAATAAGGCAGGCACAATTACCTCGGCTCTATCCTTTTTAATATTGTATTTTTTCATGCGCTCCTCAACACTTAGACCAAGCATATCCTTATGCATTTCTCTTACAGCATTAGCTTGTAAATAGGTATCATCCTTTGATCTTAATAAGGAAAATATTTTATTAATATTACCGCCGGAACCAATACCTGTTATATGTTCGTATTTTTTGGCAATACCCTTACATGTTTCCTTTAGTTCCTCCCATACTTCCTCATTTACTTTATTGGTTAGTAACCTTACTGTACCAATGTTTACAGATTTTTGAAGCACTAGTTCATTGTTATGATACAGGGTTAACTCGGTGCTACCACCGCCTACGTCCATATATAAATAACTATCTTTTTTATCTAGTAATTCGGCTATATGATTTTCATATATAATCTCAGCTTCTAATTCTCCTGTTATAACCTCAATCTCAATACTAGTTTCAGCTTCAATTTCTTTTATAATTTCCTTACTATTTTGGGCATCTCTCATTGCACTTGTGGCACAGGCCATATAATGCTCAACCTCATATACTTTCATGAGCTGCTTATATGCCTTTATAGTATCAATAAGCATCTTTTTTTTACGACTTCCTATAAATCCTTTCTCGAATACATCAAATCCAAGTTGAAGGGGGATACGTAAAATATTAAGTCTATTAAACTCAGTTTCCTTTCCTTTTTTTTCTACTTCACAAATGAGAAGTCTTGCTGCGTTACTTCCAATATCAATGGCTGCTAGTATCAATTATTTATTTTTTTCCTTTTAAGTACAAATAGGTTTCCTCTTGGGATTTGTATTTTCTACCCACCAAAGGTACATATTTATTAGCCAATTCGGAATCCAGTACTCTTGCTTTTTGATTGTCCTTTAATTGAATTTTTATAATATCAATTAATTCTTTTTTAATGACTTGATCATTTATAGGAACTGCTACTTCAATGCGGTGGTCTAGGTTACGTACCATCCAATCGGCACTAGATATATAAACCCTTTCATTGCCATTATTATGAAAAATCATAACCCTTGCATGCTCCAAATATTGGTCTACAATACTAATAGCGTTTAGTTTTGCATTTACTTTATCGTTATTCACTTTAAGTGTAGTAATACCTCTTATAATTAAATGTACTTCTACATTTTCTTTCACTGCTTTATACAAGTGCTCAATTAAAGTAATATCGGTAATTGAATTAAGCTTAATAATAATAGATGCTTTTTTACCTTTTTTGGCATTGGCAATTTCGGCGTTGATAAACTCAATAATAGAGTTTCTCATATTAATGGGCGAAATAAGCAAATTGCGCATTTTTACAATGGGCTTATCCCCTTGTTGCCAGTTTTCCAAGTAATTAAAAATCCTAGTAGCTTCGTTTAAAATAACTGCGGAAGAAGTTAATAGGCAATGGTCGGCGTAAACCCTAGCTGTTTTTTCGTTTAAATTTCCGGTGCTTATAAAACCATATTTTAATTGCTTAGCACCTATTTTTTTTGTGATAATACACAGTTTGGCATGTACTTTTTTGTTAGGTACGCCTACTAACACCTTAATGCCTTCCTCCTCCATAATAGTTTTCCATTCTAAATTGGCCTCCTCGTCAAATCGGGCTTTTAATTCCAAAAATACAGTAACCGCTTTTCCATTTCGCGCTGCATTAATTAGCGCGTTTATTACTTTGGAATTACTTGCTAAACGATAAGCCGTAATTTTTATGCTAATTACATTGTCATCCATAGCAGCTTCCCTAAGCATATCAATTATTGGGTCATAGGTATGGTAAGGAAAATGTAACATCACATCCTTTTTTAAAACCACATCTGAAATCAAATCCTTTTTCTTAAAGGCGGGGTGTATTAAAGCCGGAGGGCGGTTTGATTTTACAGGAATTACATTTGGGAAGTCCATAAAATGTCTAAAATTATGAATATGCCCACCTGGAATAATGCTACTTTTTCTAGATAATTTTAATTTATTAATTAAAAACTCTAAAATTTCGGCGTTCATTTCTTTTTCATACACAAAACGAACTGGTTTTCCTTTGCGTCGGTTTTTAATTCCTTTAGATATTTTATCAATAAAATTCATGCCCACTTCCTGGTCTAAATCAATTTCGGCATCCTTGGTTATTTTAAATATATGGGCTTCAAATTTATTAAATTTAAAATGAGAAAAAATAATGGGCAAATTAAATTTAATTAAATCCTCAAGGAGTATAATGCTAGCTGTGCCTAATTTTGATGGCAGTTGAATAAAACGCCCTACCGAACGGGAAGGGATTTCAATTAAGGAAAATTTTTGATTATACGCATTGTTCTTATTGCTCATCACAATGGCCAAATACAAGCTTTTGTCCCTTAAGTAAGGCAGCTCTGGAACATTCTCAATCATTAAAGGTATAATATACGGCCTTACCGTATCGTCAAAATATTGTTTTACAAATTGTTTTTGCTCCAACGTAAGTTTTTTATCATCTACTAAAAAAACTTTATTTGCTTTTAGTTCCTTATTAATATTTTGCCAAATTCGGTTAAACTCGTTTTGTTGCTTTAAAACAATAGTTTGTATTTGATCCAAAATTGCCTGGGGGCTTTCTATTAAATCAATATTGGTGACATGCCCTTTTTTGTTGGCAAAATCGGTCATCCTTTTAAGCGTAGCAACACGAACTCTAAAAAACTCGTCTAAGTTATTGGAGAATATCCCTAAAAAACGTACCCTTTCATTTAAAGGAACTGTTGGGTCGTTTGCTTCTTGTAAAACACGACCATTAAAACTTAACCAACTTATATCCCTTGCAATAAATCTGTCTTTCATAAAGCATTCAATTTCAACACGAATTTATCATTCTTGTTATTTATACATACAAGGTACCGATTACTTAATAATTTATTAATAATAAGGACATATTAAGGACATATACTTATACGTATTTTACACAAACTACTACCCATGGAAAAACGTAAAGTTGATGTTTGCGTTATTAGCGATGTTCATTTAGGCACATTTGGCTGCCAAGCCAAGGAGGTGCTTAATTACTTAAGGAGTATCCAGCCTAAAACATTAATTTTAAATGGAGATATCATTGACATATGGCAGTTTAGTAAGCGATTTTTTCCAGCTAGCCATATGGCAGTTATAAAGGAGATTTTTAATATTGCAAGCAAGGGCACTAAAGTAGTTTATATTACAGGTAATCATGACGAGGCCCTACGTAAATATGCCGATTTCGAAATGGGCAATATTTTATTAACCGATAAAATTGTGTTTGAAATTAACGGAGAAAAAAACTGGGTTTTTCATGGGGACGTATTTGATAGAACAACCAAAGGAAGTGCCAAAATTTTAGCTAAATTAGGAGGATATGGTTATGACCTTTTGATTGTATTAAATAGCTTGTTTAACTGGATTTCAAGGCTAATGGGTCGCGAAAAAATGAGCTTTAGTAAAAAAGTTAAAAATGGCGTAAAGCAAGCAGTTTCTTGGATTGGAAACTTTGAGCAAACTGCAGCAGAACTTGCCATTGAAAATGGATACCAATATGTTATTTGTGGTCACATCCATCAACCACAACAAAGACAAGTAACTACCGATAAAGGTTCGGTTACTTATTTAAATAGTGGAGACTGGATAGAAAATTCAACCTCACTAGAGTATTACGATAATGCTTGGCATTTATACCATTATGACCCTAAAGCTTTTGAACATGTTTCATCCGAAAAAATTAAAATCGTGCATTTAAATACTGAATTAAATGTAATGACAAGTGAAGTTGCTTTTCAGGTTTCATTATAATTAAATGAAAATATTTTACGCTATACAAGGCACTGGTAACGGTCATTTAAGTAGGGCTGTGGAACTTTACCCTCATTTACAAAAATATGGGCAGGTTGACTTTTTTTTAAGTGGTTCCAATTCCAATTTAAAAAGCAATTTGCCAATAAAATATAAGAGTAAGGGCCTAAGTTTATTTTATAAACATAGTGGGGGACTAGATTATAATAAAATTTTGGGCTCCTTATCTCTTAACATTGTTAAGGATGCCAAAGCCTTACCACTTGAAAATTATGACCTCATTATTAACGATTTTGAATTTGTTACTTCCCTAGCATGTTCCATGAAAAAGCTACCCTGCGTGCATTTTGGACATCAAGCTAGTTTTCAAAGTAAAAAAACCCCAAGGCCACAGCAAGTAAATCCTTTAGGTGGGTTTATTTTAGAAAAATTTGTAAAAAGCAATACACATATAGGATTACACTTTGACAACTATGACGAAAACATTTACAATCCTATTATCAAACAAGATATTATACAAGCAAATCCTATAAATGACGGTCATATTACGGTGTATTTGCCTCAGTATGCAATGGCAATTTTAGAGCCTCATTTTTTAAACCAACCAAAATTTCATTTTGAAGTATTTACAAAAGAGGTGGGCCGTATTATTTGCCATAAAAACATCACTTATTTCCCAATTAACAATAAGCAGTTTACAAGTAGCATGGTAAGGTGCTATGGGATTATCACTGCTGGTGGTTTTGAAACACCTGCCGAGGCTATGTATATGAATAAGAAAGTATTAAGTATACCCATTTTAAAACATTACGAGCAGGCATGTAATGCAAGTGCTTTAGAAAAAATGGGCGTTATGGTGCTTAAAAAAATAGACCAAAACTTTAATACCTACTTTAATCAATGGGTGTCTCAAAAAAAACCTATCCATTTAAAACTCAAACATAGTACTGCAGATATAGTTGATATTTTAATTAAAACAAGTCAAAAAAATAAACATGTACACCATTCTTAATCAAAAAGGGGAGGCAGTTGCGTATATTCAAAACATGATGATCATGGATTTGAACCAAGAACAAGTGCATGGCATTTTAATAGGTGATTGTTTTTTTGGAAAAAAGAACCATATCATTGGTAAAATTTTTAACAAAACAGCCTATTTAGTAAATGGTGAAATTGTAGGAACTATTATACAAAACACGTCCTTTAAAAATGTAGCGCTTAAAAAAACGCATATGCAAGCGGCCTGGGACATTTTATCCAATATTAAGGATCATACCAGTCCTTGGATAGTTGAAAAAAAGAAATGGGCAACAAACCCAATGTTGTTTCATTTATTATAGATAATATAAATATCCCTCCATGTATAAACTTTTGTTAATGGTAATGTCAATTATAATATTGCCAAATATTTCTAGTGCACAAAATAATTTTTTAGTAAAACCATATTTACAGGTAGGTTATAATGCTAATAGTACAAGCCTTGAATTGCTTTGGCACACTACAGATACTAACAATAACTGGGAGGTTCAATATGTTCAAAATAATAAAAGTGCCAAGTTGGCACCGTTAACTTTAAATAAAGTTAATGTAAAAAATACTACTCCATTTATAGTATATCATGCTATTTTAAATGACTTACAACCTGGCGTCATTATTAATTATAGTGTTTTATTTAATGGAAAAAAAGTTTTTGAATCACAAGCAAAGGCACCTAAAATTTTTAATGAGCCCTATAGTTTTATTGCAATAGGTGACATTGGTGCAGAAAAACAAGATCAAAAAAAACTAGCACTTATAGCAAATAATTTAAATCCCGATTTTGTAGCGGTACCTGGCGATATTGTTTATGATAATGGTTTGGTAAGCGAATACGCAAATAAATTTTGGCCAATTTACAATGCAGATATTGCAGATAGTAACGGAGCACCACTAATGCGAAGCATCCCTTTTATAGCTGCTGTTGGGAATCATGATGTAGACAATTCTGACTTAGATAAATATCCCGATGCATTGGCATATTATTATTTTTGGGCACAACCATTAAATGGACCTGAAATAAAAGAATTTGCAAGCGCATATCCCACATTTAAGGCAAATGATAATAATAAAAACGCCTTTTTAAATGCAGCAGGTAAAGCATATCCCAAAATGAATTATTTTTCATATAATTATGGAAATGCACATTGGCTTGTAATTGATGCGGATAATTATGTAGACTGGACCAACAAGGAGTTATTAGATTGGGTAAAGCAGGATTTACAAAATGCTTCCTCTGCAACTTGGCGTTTTGTAATGTTTCATCAGCCTGGATTTAATTCCTCTCGTGAACATTTTGAGCAACAGCAAATGAGACTTTTGGCCCCAATATTTGAATCGGGAAATGTAGATGTAGTTTTCACAGGCCATGTTCATAATTACCAAAGATCGTACCCATTAACTTTTATTCCAGATAAAAAAGGGACTTTACTTATAGGTGGCAAAGACAATAAAACACTTAGAGGAAGGGTAGTTAATGGAAAATGGACTCTGGATAAAAATTTTGACGGTAATTTTAATAAAAAACCAAAAGGAGTCATTTATGTTGTAACAGGAGCAGGTGGCGCTGATTTATATAATCCAGAACAAACCATTGATACCGATTCCTGGCAAAAATTTACTAATAAATTTTTTGCTACAGCCCATAGCTTATCCTACATACAAATAAATGGCAATAGCTTTAAACTACAACAAATTACAACTCAAGGGAAAGTTGTGGACAGTTTTGAAATTGAAAAATAACTTAATTTTTGCTTAAATTTTAAGCTCGTTAACAATTTGGTAATAATTCGTTCATAAACTGGTAACATGTAATTATTCATGCTTGCTTATCTAAAAAATACTTTTGCTATTCATTAAACAATCAATCATGAATGGCAATTTTTTAACGCAAAAATTAAAATGCGTTATCCTACCAATTTTACTTTTATTTACGCTTCACAGCTTTGCTGGCGAAATAAAAGGAAAGGTTTTAGATGCTGGTAATGGGGAGCCCTTAGTAGGTGCAACCGTTAGCCTTAACAATAAAACTCAAATGGTAAAATTAGACGGATCTTATCAATTCAAAAATGTAACTGCAGGTAAATTTGAAATCAAAGTTACTTATGCTGGCTATAAAACCGATTCTAAGCAAGCCACTTTAAATACTGCTTCAGAAATTAAAATAATTGATTTTAATTTAGAATCTACCACTGCTGCTTTAACATCTGTTACGGTAAGTTCAAACGGAAAAGACAATGATAAATCTGTAAGAAGGTTAGAAAAAATTGCCGATCCAATCATAAATGTTTTGTCTTCAAAAAATATTCAATTATTACCAGATATTACAGTTGCCAATGCTTTACAAAGAGTGAGTGGTGTGACAATCGAAAAAAGTAGTTCTGGTGAAGCAAGATACCCTATTATTAGGGGTATGGAAAAGCGTTACATTAATACCTTAGTGAATGGTATTAAAATTCCAAGTCCAGATAATAAAAATCGTTTTATACCATTGGATTTATTTCCTTCGGAGTTACTTGAGCGTTTAGAGGTTGGCAAAAGCTTAACACCAAGTATGGAAGGAGATGCAATAGGCGGTACTATTAATTTAGTAATGAAGGATGCACCCAATCAATTATTTGTTCAAGCAAATGCTGCAAGTGGGTTTAACACTTCATTTCCTGATCAACAATTTAGCAAGTTTGATAAGTCCACTATGAACTTATCATCACCTGCACAACGAAATGCTACTGGGTATGTTGCTAACTTAAATGACTTACCAGTAGCTCATTTAAACTATGATAATATTTCAAATCCAGTAAACTCTACATTTGGTTTAACTGCTGGCAACAGATTTGGTAAAGCAAAACAATTTGGATTTATAGTTTCTGGAAGTTTTCAAAACATTTACAGAGGAACTACTTCAAATTTTTTCTTGCCTAACTCTCAACCAGGTTTAAATAACATTCCTTTGTTCTCTGATTTACAGTTAAGGAAATACTCGGTTCAAAGTCAAAGAAAAGGGGTAAATGCTAAATTGGATTATAAAATAAATAAGAATAATAAAATTTCAATTTTTAATACTTACGTTCGCTTAGACGACTTTACTACAAGATTTATTTGGGATACAGTTGCTTTAAACTCTGTGGTAGATAATTCACAAAGAAGTCAATGGATATTCCAAACCATTAACAGTACTACTTTACAAGGTGAGCATAAATTAAGCGGTTCTGATAAATTAGATTGGTCTGTCTCTAATGCAATTGCTAAGAGCAATACGCCAGATCAAACTTCGTTTACACACCAATATGCCATTGTTGCTACTAGTTTAACTGCAGATAAATTACAGTCTATGTCCCGAATTTGGACTAGTAATACCGACAAAGATATTTCTGCTTATTTAAACTATACCAAAAACACATCTTTGTTTGGACGTGATATAGAACTTAAAGCGGGAGGATTATACCGAGATAAAAACCGTGAAAATTATTACATTTCATATGGTTTAAAACCATTGCTAGGATCTACTTATAGCACCATTAATACTGCACAGTTTTTATTTAACCCAGTAAGTGATGGGGCACCAAGTTTAAATGGCAATAACTATACTTTTGAAGAAAAAATTACAGCTGGTTATGCACAAGGCAAATGGAATTTAACCAACAATTTAGAATTATTAGGTGGTGTAAGAGCTGAGAACACAAACCAACATTATGAAACGCTTTTAACAAAGGATGTGCAAGCAAAATCCGGCACAATTCAATACACCGATTTATTGCCAAGTGCTCAATTAAAGTATGCATTAACACCAAATCAAAATTTACGTTTTGCATATTACAGAGCTATTGCTAGACCTGGTTTTTCGGAATTAATCCCAGACGGTGCTGATGGAGAATTTTTCAAAGAAGTGGGAGATCCTATCAATTTAAAACATACGGTAGCTGACAACTTAGATTTACGTTACGAATTGTATAGCAAAGGTTCTGATCAATTATTATTAGGAGGATTTTACAAAGACATCCAAAACCCAATTGAAATTTCGGCAGTAAAGCCACAAAATATTAATAGCTTGTATTTGCAACCAGTGAACATTGGTAAGGCTACCAACTATGGTTTTGAAGCAGTTGCAACTAAGTTTATTGGATCTTTTGGAATCTCTGCCAACTATACTTTCACTAATTCTAGTATTACCAATGATAGTTTAATTTTGTCATATCGTAATACTGCTGGTCAAATTGTATCTAAGCGTGTATCTGAAACAAGACCATTACAAGGTCAATCAAACCACGTAGGAAATTTATCATTCATTTACAAAAATCCTAAAATTGGTTTTGACTTTCAAACTGCAGTAGTTTATACAGGAGAGCGTATTAGTTTTATTAGCCCTTATGCTGGCTTAAATTATTGGCAATCACCTACAACAACTTTAGATATTTCTTTTGAAAAGAAAATTGGTAAACATTTTTCTTTCTATGGTAAAGTGAACAACCTTACCGATGCTCCAATGGAATTATCGTTACACCAATCATATAATAGCTATATGGCGGGTAGTGGTGCTAGAGCATTGGCTTTACAAACCGACGCAGCTAATAGAATCATTATTCAAAAAGATTACTATAGAACTACTTACTTATTTGGCGTCCGTTATAAACTTTAATCATAATTCAACTTTATATAATGAAAAAATATTTTATCTATTTACTAGCGGTGCTTGTTACAGGATTTGCTTCTTGTACTAAAACCGAAGAAACAAAAGATTTATGGCAGGCAGTTATTGTGCCAGCATCACCTATTAGTGAATCTGCACCTTTAAGCGGAGCTATTAAAGGTACCATGCTTACTGGTAAAACTTATACAGTAAGCGGTGATATCTTTGTGAATACTGGCGATACTTTAATTATTCAACCAGGTGTGACTGTAAATTTCACAGGTACCGCAGGGGTGCCAGTAGGATTAGGTGTAAAAGGAACCTTACTTTCTTTGGGTACTAAGGAGGCCCCTATTTATTTAACTTACCCTGGTGTTACAAGAACAGACCAATTAGGATCTAATCCCGATTTGGATCCAGCTTTAAAGGGAAAGTGGACTGGTGTTACAGGTGCAACAACTTGTCCTTTAATTGTTATAAAATGGACACATGTTGATTTTGGTGGTGCTGCAATTAGTTCCGCTATGAAAAGTTTTACAGGAAGCTCAAGTCCTTATCCTGTGTACTTCGCAAACCCTGATGGTAGTTTTATTTTAGAAGATTCTTGGATTTATGGAAGTGTGGATGATCCATTTAGAATCAATGGTGGAAAAATACATGTAATGAGAAATACTTTTGAAAAATGTGGATATACTGGTGGTGAAGCAATGAATTCAAAAGCAGGTACTATTGGTGACTTTGCTTATAATTTATGTATTGGTATGGCAACAAATGGTCCAAAAGTATCAAATATTAACGTTGCAGTTGGTAAACCAGGCTCTAATGTGCGTATTTACAATAATACTATTATTAACTGTGGATATCGTCGTTCTGCTGCAGGACGTGGCGGTTCTATTAATTTTGAAGAAGGTGCTGGTGGCATGGCGTATAATAACTTAATTGTAAACTGTAAATTTGGATTACGTGTTGTAAATAATCCAATTGCTGATACAGCCAATTTAAAATATGGTTATAATTTTTATTATGCCGATTCATTATCTGTAGCAAGTCAGTTTATTCCTTCTTTATCAGTAAGCACAGCTATAAGCAAGCCAATGGAGACTGATATTCCTAAGCCATCAACTTATTTACCTGTTGGTTGGACAATAGGCGCAGTATATACGGCAAACGCTGCAGTAGTAGGTGCTAACAACCCTCAATTTATTAATGCCCCAGTGCCATTGCCTGCTGGATTAATGTTAAGAGATATTGCAGTAGTTGGAACTTCTAACTATGCATTAAAGCCAAATTCTCCATGTATTGGAGCTGGATTTATTGGGTTCTCACCAAGAGCAGATGTAATACAAGACATACGCTTAGGTGCAACGGAAATTACACCTCCGGGCAAGGATATAGGTTGTTATCAAAGTAACGGTAGAGGAAACCAGCACTAATTAAATATTTGTTTTTAATTTGAATAAAGGGTGTTCTTACGAAAGTAATGGGCACCCTTTTTAATTATTTTAATTAAATTTATTCTATTTCATTTATGATTTTTATGAAAAATAAAGTTGTTAATTTTTTGATTATTGTTATCTCATTTTTGAGCTTTCAAAAAACAAATGCACATTATTATACCCATAAATTAAATCCTAAGGATAGCATTGTTCAATTTTTGTTTACATCGGATGTGCATTTTGGCTTAGTAAAAGAAAAATTTCAAGGGAAGCAACGCGTATCCGCTAATGATGTGAACCTTGCCATGGTTAAAGTAATGAATCAATTTAAAAATATTGATGCATTAGTTATTACAGGTGATATTGCAAACAGAATGGAAGGTGATGTGCAAACCGCTGCAAAATCCTGGTCTGAATTTGAAAAAGTATTTATTGATAGCTTGCATTTAAAAAACCGTAATAATCAAAAATCAAAATTATGGGTGGTGCCTGGTAATCATGATATGAGTAATGCTATTGGTTTTCACAGGCCTATGAATCCTAAAAAGGATCCTGCCTCAATGTTAGGAATATATAATTTAATGTTCCCCCAAAAAAAAGTAACCATATTTGATAGCAGTTTATGTAGGATACATTACTCAAAAGACATAAGCGGAGTACATTTTATTTTTTTAAGCTTATATCCCGATTCTGCAGAAAGAGTATGGATGGAAAAAGATTTAATAAAAGTGAGTAAAACAACTCCAGTATTTTTATTTGCACATAGCATCCCAGACGTTGAACCTAGGTTTTTTGAAAATCCCAATGGCATACATGATATTAATGAGGAGGATAAATTTGAAAACTTAGTACCCGAAAGGTATAAGGATGGCAAAGATGTAAAAGGGGCAACAATCATTGAACAAAATGAATTTGCGGCGTTCATTAAAAAGCATCCAAATATTAAAGTATATTTTCATGGTCATGAAAATTTTACTGAATATTATACTTACTATGGCCCAAATAAAAATATTCAATTAAATTGCATAAGAACTGATAGTCCCATGAAAGGAAGGTCCTCGGCAAAAGATGAAACCAAACTAGCTTTTGAATTGGTAACTATTAATACCAACACCAAAAAATTAACGGTAAGAGAGGTACTTTGGAACAAGCCAGCCATGACTACTACATTTACATGGGGTCAAGATGTCACTATTTCACTTTAAATTAGTTAATCGCTTCTTTAATTTTGTTAAAAATGGTCGAGTTTTCATAAACGCCATCAAATAAATAGGAGCGATATCCATAAGCAAAAACGGGTACAGGAATGCCTGTATGGTCATTAGTAGCAAATTGTCCATTAACTGTTTGCTGATGATAATTCCCGTCATGTAATGTTAACCCACCAGTTTCATGATCACCCGTTATAATCACTAAAGTTCCTTTATGAGTGTCTGCAAATTCAATTGCTTTACTAATTACTGCATCAAAATCAATTACTTCTTTTACTACGTACTCCATATTATTAGCATGTCCGCCATAATCAATCTGTGCAGCCTCCTCCATCATAAAAAAGGAATTTTTATTATCCCCCGATAATGAAGTACTCACTTTTTCAAATGCATTGGCTAACCAAGCCCCGCGACCTTCTTGCATTGATAAACCAGCTTGCTTTTCAATTACTAATGTTTTTTTATTTCCAGATACTTGAATGTCATTTATATTGTTTACAATTTTATAATTAGGCAATAAATTTTCAAGGGTTTTATTATTTAAGGTTGCCGAATTTTTCTTTTGTAAAATACCAGCGGTATTTAATTTATCATTTCCTGCCCCCGCTAATATTTGTACATTAGAATGGTTTAATTGCCGAATAATTTCAATTGAACTATCTCTTTCTTTTGCATGTGCATAAAACGCGGCTGGTGTTGCGTCCGAAACGTCACCACTACTTATGAGTCCAATTTTAAATTGTTTGGAAGCTAGATAATCTGTGATTATTGACAATGAGTCTCCTTTTGGCGAAAGTCCTAAATGTCTATTTTCAATCTTCTCCCCCGTTGCCAATGAACTTGCTCCTGGAGCAGAATCGGTAACATAATTATCCGAAGAACTAGTTTTAGAAAATCCAATATGCTTTAAATTAAATGCAGTTAGTGCCCCACCATTTGCCGTATATCCAGCATACCATTGAGGCAAGCTGCATCCATCTCCAATTAATAAAATAATTTTAGTGACTGGCTTATTTATGCCATCATTTAAAAATTTCGGTAAATAGGTATTCTGTTTTTGTAATAAACTAACATTATTACTCTTGTAACTATTTAAGAATTTAGCCAATTCAACAATATGATCTGTATTAATAAAATCCACTTTCATTTTTATAAACTGTTGCCATGCATTCATATAATCTGGACTACCATAAAAACGAATTTGTTTACCTTTCAAATGAACACTATTAATGATAGAATCTATTTTTTGCTGATCTTGTTTTACCATGACACCTTTGCCATTCCAATGGGTGTATTCACTAAGATCTGCACTAAAAAGACCTACCCTTGATAATTCATAATTGCTGTAGGATTTACCTAAATTACCATCAAAAAATAGGTAGCTTGGGTATTGATTAAATTTATTTGAGTTAGGCCTATTACCTGTAATAACAATTTTTAATTTACCCGATTGAATAATGGCCGGATAAGTGTTTAATAGATTCACCAATTTCCCGATAGTTCTATCAGGGTCTGTTTTAATATCTATCAGAAGTTGTAAAGTTTTAGTAGAATCCTTGTAAGGGAAACCGTTATTGATTTTTATTTTATTATTAAGAGGATCTAAATACAATGATTGCAAGGTCCTTTTCTTTGTTATATCTCCAAAAACATGACCTACAAATAAACTATCGTTAAAGTAAAATATATCTGCTTCAATGGAGCCAAAATTATTTTCGTAAGCAGTGAAAAACGGGATAGGATTTTCATAATCATTATGTGAGTGCGCATTATAAGTTGAATACATAGTTGTATTTTGACTTATTGCATTATTCAATATTAGTATGCTTGTGAAAACTAAAATTCTTTTTATATTTTTCATTCTATTGTTTTTGTAAATTTCAAATGACTATTTTTAAATCCATTATTTTTATAAAATTCATGCGTTTCAATTCTCTTACTTTGAGCAGTAACTTCTAAGGAGACGCAATCTAACTCTTTTAACAAATGCTCAATAAACGTAATTAAATTTCCTCCAATTCCCATTCCTCTATGACTTTGTTTAACAAATAATTCCTGGATTTCTGCAACCTTATCACAATGATGAAGTAGGCATTGAATATGACAGCTTATAAATCCTAGGCATGCTCCTTTATCATCCTGAGCTAAATAGTATAGTTTGTTTTTATCATTTATATTATTTAAAAATATAATTTCAAAAGCCTTGATATCAAAGAATATTTCTTCTAATTCACAAATTTGTTCATATACAGTTAACATATCATTTTTTTCTACTGCTCTAATTGAAATATTGCTCATTGTTTTCTAAATTATTTTGTTTACTATTTAATGTTATGAAATTATAAATTATTTATTACCAAAATATTAATTTGTTCGAGTAATGTTAGTTTTAATATTCTGGTAACATTAGTCGTGTTAAAATTGCACAAAATTTAACATATGCAAGCATTATTCAAGAAGGCTTTAATAGGCGTTACGCTATTAGTTTTCTTTATTTCGAATGTCTACGCTCAAGACACAAGAACTGTAACAGGAAAAATTCAAACTACAACAGGCATTGGTATTGCTGGTGCAGTAGTAAGAGCTATCCCTTCTAAAAAAACAGTTCAAACAGACAATGAAGGTAATTTTAAAATTACAATTTCAACTTCAGATAAATCAGTTGAAGTAACTTCATTAGGTTTTTTATCTCAAACCTATACTTTGCGTAATGAAGCTAGTTTTTCTTTAGCATTACAAGAAGATACAAAAGCATTAACAGATGTTGTGGTTACTGCTTACGGTATTAAGAGAGAAACTAAAAAAGTTGGTTACTCAATTCAAGAATTAAAAGGTAGTGATTTGATTAAGGCAAGAGATGCCAATCCAATTAACTCTTTAGCTGGTAAAGTTGCTGGTTTAACAGTAGGTGCAAACGCCGAAATGTTAGGTCGTCCAGAATTAGTTTTACGTGGTTCTAAAGATTTATTATTTGTGGTTGACGGAGTTCCAGTAAATACAGATACATGGAACATTGCTCCAGATGATATTGAAACATATACAGTATTAAAAGGTACCAATGCTTCTGCATTATATGGATTTAGAGGTTTAAATGGTGCTATTGTAATTACTACAAAAAGAGGTACAAAAGATAAAAAAGGATGGCAGGTAGATTTTAACTCAAGCACTATGTTTGAGAATGGTTTTATCGCTGTTCCTGAAGCACAAGCAGAATATGGTCGTGGTACTAACTATGGTTATAGCTATGGTGATGTTTTATATGATAACAAGCAACGTTTACCAGAATGGGGTCCTCGTTTTGAAGGTCAAATGGTGAAGCAATATAATAGCCCTTACGATATTGTAACAGGTATTAGAACTGCAACTCCTTGGACTGCAAAAGGTAAGAATAACTTTGAAAATTTCATGGAAACTGGTATCATCAATACCAATAACATCTCATTATCTGGTGCAACTGAAAAGTCTGATGTTAGAATCTCTATTTCTAATATGGATCAAAAAGGGATGTCTCCAAACACAAAGTTAAATTCTTATACTTTAGCAGTGAATGGTGGCTACAACATTTCTAAGAAATTAAGATTAGAAGCTAGCTTAAACATGAATAAGCAATACTCTCCAAATATTCCTGACGTAAACTATGGTCCAAACTCTTACATCTATATGTTTAAAGTATATGGATCATCTGATTACGATATCAATGACTTAAAAGATATCTATAAAGGACCACAAGGAGTTCAAAACTTAATTCCATATGCTCAAGAATATGGTCGTGAAAACAGTGCTTGGTTTATGGCTAAAAAGTGGTTACGTTCTCATGATAAAACAGATGTGAATGGATATGTAAAAGCTTCTTATAAGCCAACCAACGATTTAACATTCAACTTACGTTCTCAATTCTCTACTTGGAGCCAATTAAGAACTGAACAAGTTCCAGCAGGCGCTAACTTAAATACGTACACTCCATGGTTCTACTTTGGATGGTATGGTGACTACCATGAGGATAGCAGAAGATTGACCGAAAATAATACTGACTTAACTGCTAATTACGAAAAGAAAGTAGGTCAAATTGGTATCTCTGCTTTAGCGGGTGTTTCTGAAAGATCTTTTGCTTACAACTCTTTCTGGGGAACTACCAAAGCATTAGCGGTTCCAAACTTATATGTATTGTCAAATACAAAAGATGCCGCTTTAGCTTATACATGGAATTCAAGAATGCAAGTGTATAGCGCATTTTACTCTGTGGATTTAACATTAAGTAAGTATGCTACTTTATCTCACACAGGTCGTTTAGATCAATTATCTACTTTACCTGATGGAAACAATACTTTCTTCTATCCTTCCGTATCATTAAGTTCTGCTTTAAAAGATTATTTGAATTTACCTTCATTTATTTCTTTTGCTAAAGTACGTGCTTCATTTGCCGATGTAAAAGGTGGATTAACTCAATCTACTGTTCCTTCTGCATTCACTGCAATTACTGGTACAAGTACCAATGGTGGTTTATTAGGATATGGCTCTGACTTATATAGTTCTTATGATGGCCCTTCTTATGCAAACCAAAATGCATACGCATTCCAAACTTATTATAATGGAACTCCTTCGGTAGGTTATTCTAATACCATTGCAAATAGTACTTTAAAACCATTTGACCGTACTTCATATGAAGGTGGTGTTGATTTAAAATTTGCAAAAAACAGATTAGGATTTGACTTCACTTACTTTACAAGCTTTAACGGACCTCAAATTTACGCTTTACCAGTAGCATCTTCAACAGGTTATGCTGCACAAAACGTAAATGGTATCACTTCTAAAAAAGCAGGTTTTGAAATTACTTTATCTGGAACACCTATCAAAACTGCTAACTTTAACTGGGATATCAATGCTACTTATGCAACTTACCAAGAAACATTGGATGCAATTTATGGTTCTGAAACCGGCTTAACTTTAAACAACCACGTTTACAAAGTAGGCGATCGTTTAGATGCGATTTATGGTTCTGCATTTGTACGTGATGGTTCAAACAATATTGTTTGGTCTGGTGGTACTCCATTAAGAGCGCCTTCAGATATTGGTAACAATAAATTCTTAGGATTTGCAAATCCTGATTATACTTTTGGAATTAGCAACAAATTCACTTTCAAAAATGTAAGCTTTGGTTTCCAATTTGATGGTAGAATTGGTGGAAATATCTACGACCAAATTTATCATGATGGTATGAATGGTGGTACTTCAATTGAGTCTACTCAAGGTGCAATTGGTGCTGCTCGTTTAGCAGAATGGCAAACAACTGCAAATGGTACTGTAGCTCAAACTGCTAAATATGTTGGACCTGGTGTTAAAATTGTATCTGGTACTCCAACTTATGCAGGTGGTGTGATAACAAATATGAGTGCATTGACTTTCGCTCAAAATGATGTTGCTGCTAAAGTACAAACAATTGCTGGAGCTTCTGGTTACGGTGGTGTGGATGAGTATTGGATGACTAATCGTTCTTTTGTAAAATTACGTGAAGTAAATATTGCTTATTCTTTACCTGCAAACTTTTTAGCTAAGTTAAAGTATATTAAAGGTGCAACTATCTCATTAGTAGGTAGAAACTTATTATACTTTGCTGATAGAAAAGACCAGGACTTAGATCAATTTGCCTCTGGATATAATGACTCAGATAGATCTTTACAAAAAGGAGCGATTTTACAATCTGCTACTGCAAGAAGATTCGGATTTAACATTAATCTTAACTTCTAAAATTCAAAATGTATAAAAGTAATTATATGAAAATCAAATTAAGTAATATCATCTTAGGCTTAGTAGCTGTAAGTTTTGGTATCACAGGTTGCCAAAAAGGCGATTTGTTATCCAATCCAAACGTGGCTGCGGAAAGCTCTACCATCCCTTCCTCATTAATATTAAATCACATTACTGCGAATTTAATGAAGGAAGAAGATCCTATCGTTTCTAACGTGTATAAGTATAACCAAAACGTAGTGTCTAACTATACTTATTATTTCGGTTCAAACGCCTACAACTGGTCAACTACAAGCACTACTTATGATAATATTAAGTATTGTGTGAAAATGGAGGAACAAGCGTTTAATCAGTATAAAAACAAAACCAATGTATACTTTGCTTTAAGTAAGTTTTTTAAAGCGTATTCTTACATTTGGTTAACACAAAGAGTAGGTGATATCCCAATGTCTCAATCAAATGACATCAATAACTTGACTCCTAAGTATGATAGTCAGCATGATGTGTATAAGCAATCTTTAGCTTTATTAGATTCTGCTAACTTACAAATCGCTGCTTTAATTTCTACTTCAAATGCAAACACAAAAGTGGATGCAGGTGGTGATGTATTTGGGTTAACTTACGCACAATGGCAAAAAGCAATTAATACTTATAAATTAAGAGTATTGATTTCATTAAGCAAGCGTGCTGATGACAATGCAGATTTAAATATTAAATCTCAGTTTGCTGCTATTTTAAGTAACCCAACACAATATCCTATTATGACAAGTAATAGTGATAATGTGAAGTTTGTTTATAATTCAGCTTACAACCAATACCCTCCTCAACGATATGGTTATGCGCAATATAATAACTGTTTGAATGTTTCTAAAACTTGGATTGGTGTTACAGTTCCAAATAAAGATCCTCGTGTATTGGCTTTATTATCTCCAGGTGTATTAAGTATAGATGCAACAAATCCTGTTGGAAGTTTTGCAAACTATGTTGGACAGGAACAAGATTCTGCAATTGCTTCAATGAAATTTACATTTACGAACAATACACCGCTTGCAAGTCTTAGTTATAACAGATATATGACTTCAACAAATATTGGTGGTACTTTATCAGAGCCTTATATTTTATTAGGCTACAGTGAAATGTGTTTCAATATTGCGGAAGCTGCTAATAGAGGTTGGGTTACAGGTCAATCTGCTGCTAGCTGGTATACAAAAGGAGTGCAAGCTTCTCTTGATTGGTATGGTATTAAACAAGGCGGCACTATTGCAATTGGTAACAATGACGGTACTAAGCCTGCATTAGGAACGGCTACTTATGACGTAAATACTTTCTTAACAAATATTGCTTATGCTGGTGACAATGCTACTGGTTTAACGCAAATTTTAAATCAGAAATATGTTTCTTTCTTCTTGAACTCAGGTTTTGAGTCATACTATCAATGGAGAAGAACTGGAATCCCAGCATTTAAAGAAGGTGGTACTGGAATTGGTACTCCATCGTTTAAGATTCCATTAAGATGGCAATATCCGGTGGACGAAACAAACTATAACCCAACTAATAACAAAGCGGCTTTACAATCTCAATATGGTGGTACAGACGATTTGACTGCTAAAATGTGGTTAATCAAATAGTTCATAGGTACTCATGTTTATAATTTAGGGTGGGGAGTGTAAAAACTTCCCACTTTTTTTTAATTTACTTAAAAGCCAAAGTCGAAGATCTAAATATTCTTAGACCAAATATAAATTTAAGGTAAACAAAAAATATTTTAAAAATACTATGAACAGAAAGCGAATCATACTTTTATTCCTTTTTATTGGGGTATTTGGTTTGGTTAAATCACAACAAATTGATCCAAATTTGAAAACCAAGGGCTATTTTAGTATAAGCCATCCATTGTTTACTACCGATGCAAATGGGATATCTTATAATTTCGATCATCAATATACGGTGTCCTTTCCTATGGGGATAAACATTCTTAAAAGCAAAACTATAGCATATAGCTTTGAATTTTCACCTACTATTAAAAGAGTCAATGGTATTTCCAAGGAAACTAATTTTTTATTCCATCCTGGAATTATTTTTAGACGACCAAATAATTTTAATTTTTTAACAAGAGTTGCATTTGAAACTTCGGGAAGATTTGGTTATACTTTTGTTTTCAATAAAGTATATTATAAGACCAATGATTATGCCTATTGGTTTTCCATCCCCGTGCCTTTTAGATTTGGTAATTACGCGCCTGCTTCAGTAGGGCTTGGTTTACAGCTTGGATTTACTTTTTAAATTACATTTTAACATATGAAAAACGTTTATTTAATTTTATTTATATTCTTTTTTATTAATACAAAAGGACAAGGTTATAATGCTCAAAATGCACAACTAGTTGATAGTAACATAAGAGAAGTAAAATTACAAGGGGCTGTAAATTTTAGAGACATTGGAGGTTATAAAACAAAAAACGATAAAAAAGTTAAGCTTGGATTATTGTATCGCTCTGCCGCCTTAAATACCTTAACCGACGAAGATTTATCCAAAGTTGCATCCTTGCATATCAAATACGATTTTGATTTTAGAGGCCCATATGAAGTTAAAACCGCACCAGATAAAATTCCAGTAGGAACTTTGCGTATATCATTACCTGCGGGTAGTGAAAATGTAGGAGATAGCAATTACATGAAAAATATGAGTAAATACATGAAATCAGACTCTTTTCTGATTAGTTTTTATAATGTATTAACTCCTTTTAAAGACAGGTACATGCCTTTATTTGATAGTCTCATTTCGAACAAAAATGCCAACCCAATTTTATTTCATTGTACAGCAGGAAAAGATAGAACAGGAATAGCTGCTGCCTTAATATTATATGCATTAGGCGTTGACGAAGAAATCATTTTTAATGATTATGAAGCCACTAATTATTATCGTAGAAATGAAAATGCAAAGGCCATTGCGCAAATGACTAAATACTATGGTTTGGATGAAAAAACTGCTAGTAGCATGATGTCGGCAAAAAAAGAGTACATCCAATCTACTTTTACAACTATCAAAGCACAATATGGTACAATTGATAATTATTTAGAAAAAGTAATGGGACTCAACGATAAAAAAATTAAACAATTAAGAGCGATTTATACTTATTAAATAGGTTCTAAAAATATCATTCAATTTCATTTATTATACTTTTTTAGATAATAAAATACAAGGTTTCTTAATGATTTGGTAATAATAAGGTAACGATTATATCATATACAAAAAGGGTATACAATAGTACTAAATTTTAGTTTTGAATTGCAAAAAAAACTCAAAATGTTAGACATATTTATACCCTTTTTTTTAACTATTTTTTCATTATTTTTTACTGGGAATAAAACTACAATTAGCACTCCAAATGTGATCGTTGTTACATTAGATGGATTAAGATGGCAAGAAATTTTCAATGGTGCCGATAGCATTATTTTAAACGATAAGACTTATGACGGCGATATTGAGTATGTTAAAACTAATTTTTGGTCCAAAGATTTAAATAATAGGAGAAGTTTACTAGCGCCTTTTATTTGGAATACCATACAGCGT
The DNA here is from genome assembly GCA_947456625.1 of Bacteroidota bacterium. Taxonomy (GTDB): domain Bacteria; phylum Bacteroidota; class Bacteroidia; order Chitinophagales; family Chitinophagaceae; genus Sediminibacterium. The sequence continues at coordinate 120,161 of CANGQJ010000003.1, read as the reverse complement.
AATGGCGTAATTTTAGGCAATAGGAATTATGATGTAAATTTTAATGTCGCAAATAAGTATCAATTTTCATATCCTGGTTATAACGAAATTTTTACAGGTTTCCCGGATGACGCGGTAAACTCTAACGACAAAATTTTAAATAAAAACATAAATGTGCTTGAGTACTTGAATAAAGTACCTGCGTACAAAGGCAAAGTAGCTGCATTTTCAACATGGGATGTTTTTCCATACATTTTAAATGAAAACAGAAGTGGCGTATATGTAAATTCCGATGTAGATACGCTTTCGTTTAAAGAGCCTTCATTAAATTTATTAAATGAAATGCAGTTTTTAACTGCAAAGCCAATTAATGTAAGGCCTGATATAATTACATATTTTGCAGCCAAAGAATATCTAAAATCATATCACCCTAGTTTATTATACATTTCATTTGATGAAACCGATGACTTTGCACATTCTGGTATGTATGATCAATATTTAAAATCATTACATGCGGAAGACGCTATGATTTCGAATTTATGGAATACAATACAATCTATAACACAGTACAAAAATAATACTACCTTAATAATTACGTGTGATCATGGAAGAGGAGGAACTGGGAAATCCACATGGAAAAATCATGGCCAAGAAGTTAAAGAATCCTCACAAATTTGGCTTGCAGCAATGGGGCCAAAAATTCAAAATTTAGGGGAGGTTAAAGTGGCAGGGCAGTTTTATCAAAAACAAATAGCATCCACAATTGCAAAATTAATGGGACAAGACTTTAATGAAACTATTGCAAAACATCCCGTTGGCGAACCTTTGAATTACATTTTGAAATGAGTTTTAAGTTTCAAGAATTAAAGAAAAACCAAATAGCTGTTTCTGTTTATACGGCTTTAGTATGCTTTTTAACTTATTCTTGCATATTTGCATTTCGCAAACCCTTTACAGTAGGGTTATACGCTACTATGCCTAAGTTTATGGGTATTGAGTTTAAAAATTTATTGGTTATAGCGCAAGTACTTGGATACACAACAAGTAAAATTTTTGGAGTAAAATATATTTCCGAGCTAAAACATGTTGGCAGAGGTAAATTGGTATTAATATTAGTGCTCTGTTCACTTATACCCTTATTCATATTTCCCATAATTCCAACTCCTTTAAATATTGTGTGTTTATTTTTAAATGGGTTTCCTTTAGGAATTACCTGGGGCGTTATTTTTTCATACGTAGAAGGTAGGAGAGGTACTGATTTTATTGGTGCTGCAATGGGTGCTAGTATAATTGTATCTTCTGGTTTTGCAAAATCGGTTGGGAAATGGGTACAACTTAATTTTCAAGTGAGTGATATATGGTTGCCTTTTGATACTGGCCTAATGTTTATTATTCCAATTATAATATTGGTTTTTTTATTAGAACAAATATCAGAGCCAAATGATTCGGAAGTTAAGTTAAAAACAGCAAGGCTTCCAATGAATAAAGATGAAAGAAAACATTTTTTTAAAACCTTTATGCCTGGTCTTTTGTCTTTTATAATTATATATATAGTACTTACTCTTTTCAGAGATCTTAGGGATAATTTTGCTTCTGATATATGGACTAATTTGGGGTATAATAATGCAAATGTTTTTACAAATACCGAGTTGCCTATTGCTATCATTGTTTTAACAATAATAGCAAGTATGATAATGATCAAAAATAATAGTTTGGTATTTCTAATTAGTCAATACATGATTATTCTTGGTTTTTTAATGGTTTTTATTTTTTCCTTATTATTTGAATACCATTATTTAAATGGGTTTTATTGGATGCTATTGGTTGGACTGGGATTGTATATTGGTTATACTCCTTTTAACTCCATTTTATTTGATCGAATGATTGCCACTTTTAAATTAAAAGGGAACGTGGGGTTTTTAATTTATTTAATGGACTCGTTTGGATATTTTGCTTCTGTAGTAGTTATTTATATAAAAGGGGTGGCTCATTTAAATTTAAACTGGGCACAATTTTATGCAAAAGGAGTAATCATATCATCTGTTTTTGGGTTACTAATTTCTATTTATTCACTAACTTATTATACAAGAAAAATTAATCAATTTAGTTATGAGCGATAAAACAGCCATAGTAGTAGGTGCAGGGATTTTAGGAATGGCTACCGCAAGAGCTTTAGCATTAAAAGGCTATAAGGTTACTATAATAGAAAGGTCTCAACAATCTTTAGGCGCATCAATTAGAAACTTTGGAATGTTATGGCCAATTGGTCAACCAGATGGTCCTTTGTACGAAAGAGCAATTAGATCAAGAGAAGTTTGGAAAGAGTACTTAAAGTCCGCTAAAATTCCTTTTGACCCATGTGGTAGTGTTCATTTAGCTTATGATAATGAAGAAAATGAGGTTTTAGAAGAATTATATGAACATTTCATAAAATCTCAAAGACCCGTTACTTTATTAAATTCAGAAACTATACAAAAGAAATTTAAAGGAATTAATAATAATAATTTATTTTCTGGCTTGTATAGTAGCGATGAAACTATAATTGATCCTAGAGAAGGCATTAAAAATTTACCAACCTACTTAAAAACATATTATAATATTAATATTTTATGGGGAACAGCGGTAACCAATGTAACAACAAACACGGTATGGTCATTTAAAACCAAATACAACGCAGATATCATTTGTATATGTTCTGGAGCCGATTTTGAAACATTGTATCCTTTTAAATTTAAAGAACTTCCTATTATAAAAACCAAGTTGCAAATGATGCGCTTTGTTCCAAATGATAATAACTATCGTATTGGGACATCGGTTTGCGGTGGCTTGTCCTTACTTCATTATAAAAGTTTTACCGCCTCTGCTTTATTAGATAAATTAAAAACAAAAATTGAAATAGAATTACCTCAATATCTTAAACATGGAATACATGTAATGGTGTCTCAAAATAATAAAGGCGAATTAACGGTAGGTGACTCTCATGAATATGGTTTAGATTTTGAGCCATTTGACAATAATTACATTAATGAATTGATTTTAAAATATCTAAAAAAATTAATACATATTGATAACTGGACCTTACAACAATCTTGGAATGGTATTTATCCTAAAATGACTAATGGCGCCACCGATTTATTTTTAAAAGTTGAACCTGGAGTATTTATTATTAATGGTATTGGTGGAAATGGAATGACACTTTCGTTTGGATTTGCAGAGGAGGCCGTTGCAAAAATTTAAATATATTTTTATGGAAAAACATTTAGTAGCAAATTATATCATTAACTTATTTAACACTAAGGGAGGTGATTTGTATGGAGGTGAGGCAGTTACGCAGTTAGAGCATGGGCTTCAAGCAGCTTATTTTGCAAAACAAGCATCCGGTTCGGATGAATTAATTACAGCTGCTTTATTGCATGATATTGGACATCTTCTACATGACTTACCTGATAACGCCACCGAACAAGGCATTGACGATGTACATGAAGCGTTGGGTGCCGCATTTTTAGAAACCTATTTTAAATCTGAAGTGGTAGAATCGGTTAAATTACATGTAGCAGCTAAAAGATATTTATGTTTAATAGAACCAGGTTACTACAGTATCTTATCTTCTGTTTCAAAAGCTAGTTTAATTTTACAAGGAGGCATTATGAATGATCAACAAAAATTAGAATTTGAAAAAAATGTTTTTTATAAACAGGCTGTGGAACTAAGAAAATGGGATGACTTGGCAAAAATTCCAAATTTCAAAGTTGACCCTATTGAATCCTATAAATCCATTATTGAAAACGCTTTAATTGAATAATATGAAAGTATCTATGATTGTTTTTGATATGGCTGGAACTACAATTGACGAGGATAATATTGTATACAAGACCTTGCAGAAAGCTGTTAATGAGTATGATATTGATGCTAGTTTAGAACAAGTCTTATCCATTGGAGCTGGGAAAGAAAAGTTAAATGCCATACAAGATATTATTAAAACTGTTGGGTCGGAAGTGGATTTGCAAAAAGCAAATAATATTTTTGAGCTTTTTAAACAAAATTTAGAAAAATCGTATGAAATATTTGATTTAAAAGCAATGAAAAATGCCGAAACGGTGTTATTAGAACTAAGGAATAAAAACATATTAGTGGTATTAAATACAGGCTACGATAAAAAAACGGCCAATTTTATTTTGAATAAAATTAATTGGAGACAATTTTATCATTATGATTTATTAGTGACTGCTTCTGATGTAAAAAATTCAAGACCAGCACCTGATATGATACATTTAGCAATGAATTTATTTGAAATAGAGAATTCGAAAAATGTAATTAAAATTGGAGATTCTCAAATAGACATTGAAGAAGGCAAAAATGCAAATTGTTTATTAAATATTGGGGTTACTACTGGGGCACAAAATAAAGCACAACTCTTACAGGCCAATCCAGATTATATAATTAATGATTTAAAAGAACTATTTACTTTATTAAAGTTGTAATTATTATGACAGACAAATGGACAATTAGAAAAGCAACCTCCAATGATTTACCTTATTTCATTGTATCCTTATCGCAAATTCATCTTAATGAGTTTGACATGGAAAATTTTTCTGTAAAATATAATAAAATATGTTCTACTAGAAATTATATCATAGCAGTGGCCGAAAATGAGCTTGGGAATATAATTGGTTGCATAATTGGTGAAAAAATTGATTTTCACATAAATAATAAAAAAGCAATTCAGCTAAAGGATTTTTTTGTGTCACCTAAGTATAGAAAATACCATTTAGCTGACGTGCTATATGCTCATGTTGAAGCAAAAGCAATTCAAATGGGAATTAATAACATTGAGGTTTTATGCAATCCTGTGGCAACCACAACACAAACCTTTTATCTTAGAAAAAAATTTGTAGCCGACAAGAAAATGTATAAAAAAAAGATATGTTTATAAATTTTCTTTCACAAAGTCCTCACAGTATTTTTTAACCATTTCCCTTACTGCCCTAAACTGCTCCATAATTTCTTGCTCGGTGCCAGTTGCTTTTGCGGGGTCGGGGAAATTGTAATGAAATTTTAATGCTTTGGTTGGGAAATAGGGGCAACGCTCCTTGGCGTTATCACAAACAGTAATTACAAAGTCAAAATCAATCCCAAAATACTCCGTTATATTATTGGATGTGTTTTTTGAAATGTCAATGCCATCCTCTTGCATAATTGCAATAGCTCTTGGGTTTACACCATGCGTTTCCACGCCTGCAGAATATACATTGGCTTTGTCTTTTGTAAGCTTAGTTAAATAACCATCGGCAATTTGACTGCGGCAACTATTGCCAGTACATAACACTAAAATATTTTTCATAACTTATTAGATAGTTTGTATTTAATAATTTTTAGCAACATCCCGATCCTGGAGTACATGCGGCTACTGGTTTTTCCGCGTATACAGTAACTGAGAAAATTCCAAGTTCGGATTGATTAAACTTTGCAATTTCTGTATCCGATAAATAATTTTTCAAAATATCATTTGGGATAATAATTGGTTTTTCCTTTTGCAATACCACATTTTTAAAACCACAGGCATTGATGAGCTCTAAATATACTTGCTTTTGAATAGCTCCACTTACACAACCAGCATACATTTCTGCGGCGTTGCGCAGTTCGTTTGGTAGGGCGCCTACAAGCACTACATCCGAGATACTAAAATGTCCTCCTGGTTTTAATACTCTATAAATATCCGTTAATACTGCATGTTTGTTGGGTACTAAATTTAAAACACAGTTACTTACTACTACATCGGCTACATCCCCACCAATGGGCATGTTTTCAATATCACCTTGTCTGAACTCTACATTATTGTATCCCATTTTTTCGGCGTTGGCTCTTGCTTTTTCTATCATAGCGGGTGTAAAATCCACGCCAATTACTTTACCGGAAACACCAGCACTCCTGCGAGCTACAAAACAATCATTGCCTGCACCAGATCCTAAATCCACTACTGTGTCACCTTCTTTAATTTTTGCAAACTCGGTAGGAAGTCCACAACCTAAACCTAAATCGGCATCGGCCACATAGCCTTCCATTTTGGTATAGTCATCGGACATAATATTATAAACCTCAGTGCTACAACCACCTGCACCACAACAAGAGGACATATTGGTTTCCTTATCTTGTAAAGCAATTTCACTATATTTTGCTTTTACAATTTCTTTTAATTCTAATTCTGTTTTCATAAAATTTTATTTATTTAGTTAACAACATTTTTTAGGAGCGGAATATGCGTCAAATAATTTTGTAAGCATATTACCCATTTTAGCCCAATTGGCTTCGTCTATACAATAACAAGTTTTTACACCACTAATTTCACCTTTAATAATGCCCGCTTCTTTTAATTCTTTTAAATGTTGTGAAACGGTACTTTGAGACAAGGGAAGTTCGTCTACAATATCTCCGCAAATACAGGATTGGTTTTTGATTAATAAATTTAGGATTGCCACTCTTGCAGGGTGACCTAATGCTTTTGCAAATTGGGCAATTTGTTCTTGTTTGAGTGCGTATTCGGACATGGTTATCTTATTAATCGTAAAAATACGATTAATAGTTTAACGTCTATATTATTTTGCATTATTTTTTATTAAAACTAATATATATCATAAAAAGCCCCCTGTGAAAACAAGGGGCTTAAATTTCTAAAACCAAACCAAAACTAATATGAACTTATGCGTTAAAGGCGTCTGCAACACCCTTGTGTAATATTTTACCAGCTCTAATATTTAATCCTTTTGCAAGCGCTGTATTTTCCATAACCGCTTTTTCCCATCCTTTATTTGCAATGGAAATAGCATAAGGTAGCGTTGCTTGTGTTAAAGCACGTGTGCTAGTTTGAGGAACTGCACCTGGCATATTTGCAACACAGTAATGAATTACACCATCTATTGTAAATACAGGATTTTCGTGTGTGGTAGGTTTGCAAGTTTCAATACAACCACCTTGGTCAACTGCTACATCCACAACAACCGATCCTGGCTCCATGCTTACTAAATCCTCTTTTTTAATTAAGTGAGGGGCTTTTGCACCATGTAACAAAACAGCACCAATTACTAAGTCGGCGGTAGGTAATTTTTCTTTAATTGCCATGATTGTAGAGTATTGCGTAACCACATTGGCTGGCATTACATCACTTAAATATCTTAATCTTGCTAAGTTGGTATCCATTAGAGTTACGTTAGCACCAAGCCCTGCAGCCATTTTAGCGGCTTGTGTTCCCACAATTCCACCACCAATCACTAAAACCTCAGCTGGCTTTACTCCTGGCACACCACCTAATAATTTTCCTTTTCCACCAAATGGCTTTCCTAAATAGTAAGCACCTACATTAATAGCCATTCTACCTGCCACTTCAGACATTGGAACTAGTAATGGTAAAGAACCATCGGCAAGCTCTACTGTTTCGTAAGCAATACATACTGCTTGTGATTTTATCATAGCATCGGTTAATTCCTTAGATGCTGCAAAGTGGAAATAAGTAAATAATATTTGTCCAGCTTTAATTAATGGAAATTCTACTGCCAATGGCTCTTTAACTTTTACAATCATCTCCGAAATAGCGTATACTTGTGCCGCGGTATTTAAAATTTTAGCACCCGCTTTTATATAAGCCTCATCCGAAAATCCAGAACCAGCACCTGCAAGGGTTTCCATGTAAAGTTCATGTCCCTGTCTCACTAAAGCGTCCACACCCTCGGGTGTTAAACCCACTCTGTACTCCTGAATTTTAATTTCTTTTGGGCAGCCAATAATCATAGTATTTGTTTTTATTACTGCGTAAAGTTCTGATAAAAGAAAATATTATTAAATAAATTAAAAAATACAGTAAAATTTACTTTGAAATACTATATTTTTAGAAATATGCAGTATTTTTAGCTTGTTTTTAGCCTATTCACCGAAATAATTACGCCCACTATTTTTAACTTATGAATTTAGACAATATCGACCTTGCTATTTTGCGTATCCTCCAAAAAAACGCATTGGCTACCTTAAAAGACATTAGTGCCGAAATTAATTTATCGGTTAGCCCCACTCACGACCGTATTAAAAGGCTAGAGTCGGAGGGAGTGATTGGAAATTATGTAGCACTTATCAATCGCAAAAAAATTGACTTAGGCATGGTAGTGTTTTGCCATGTTACTTTAGACAAACAAACCAAAAATAATTTTGCCGAGTTTGAACAAATTATTTTACAATTTGATGAAATCATTTCCTGTAGTTTGGTATCAGGAAGCTTTGATTATTATTTAAAAGTAGTAAGCAAGGATGTAGAAACTTACAATAAATTTTATCAGGAAAAACTAGCGGTGCTTCCTATGGTAGCACATATTAATAGTTTATTTGTAATGGATGAAATTAAAACAACAACCGCATTGCCACTTTAAAAAATTATTAAAATTTAATTCTGTTTTATGTACGATATTTCATATTTCAAAGCAAGCAATCATCAAGAAGTTATTGATTTTATGCAAGCCAATCCTTTTGTAACCATTTGTGGAGTGGATGCGAGTGGTTTGCCCGTGGCAACACATGTTCCTGTGCTTATAAAAATTGAAAACGATGTAGTTACTTTAAGTGGTCATATGATGCGCAAGCAAGATCATTCCAATGCATTTGAATTAAACAATAATGTGTTGGTTATTTTTTCGGCGCCGTCCGCATTTGTAAGTGCTAGTTGGTATACCACAAAAAATATGGGAAGCACTTGGAATTATCAAACAGTGCATGCACGTGGTAAAATGGAAATAAAGGACCAGTCTCATTTACGACAGTTACTCACTAATTTGACTTTGCATTTTGAAAAGGATGCAGACTCGCCCACACAGGTAAAAAATTTATCGGAGGAGTACATGCAACAAAACATGAAAGCCATATTCTCATTTGATATAGTGGTATCGGACTTACAGCACGTTTTTAAATTAAGTCAAAACAGAGACGAGGCCTCGCATGCAAATATTCAAGCAGAACTTGAAAAAGGAGATGCTCCTTGTAAATATATGGCAGCAGCTATGAAGCGATAAATTTATTTTTTTGACGGTTCAATTAAGTCCCATAAATTTCCATATAGGTCCTTAAACACCGCCACGGTTCCATATTCTTCGACATGAGGGGGTATGGTAAATTCCACTCCTTTGGCAGTGTAATTATTATAGTCTCTATAAAAATCATCAGTGTGTAAAAACAAAAACACACGTCCTCCAGTTTGAAAGCCGATATGTTTTTCTTGTTCGGGCGTGGCTGCTTTTGCAAGTAGTAACATGCATCCATTATTTGCACCATGGGGTTGCACCATCACCCATCTTTTGGTTTCAGAAAGCACGGTGTCTTCAATTAATTTAAAACCTAAAGTAGTTGTGTAATATTGAATGGCCTCGTCATAATCTTTTACTACCACTGCTACATGCGCTAAATTTTGTTTCATAAATCAAATGTACAAATATTTAAAAGGTTTATTTATCTTCAACTTTGTTAAAACCCATGTATGACAGCCACTAAAAATTTGATTTTTGATTTAGGCAATGTATTGTATGACATTGATTTTGAAAAAATGTATAAGGCCTTTGATGATTTAGGAATTCCTAATTTTGAAAATCATTTCACGCTCAATAAATCGGATCAAATATTTTTTGACCTAGAAATTGGACTTATTACTGAGGATCAATTTTGCGAAGGCTTCAATAAATTGTATTTGCTGAACTTAACCAAAGCGCAAATTATTACCGCTTGGAATGCTTTATTAATTGGCTACAGAAAAGAGAGTATCGAATGGGTAAAAGCAAATAATGGCAAATATGCCACATTCTTATACTCTAATACCAATCAAATCCATTACGACCATTTTATCCCACAATATGCCCAAGAAATTGGTGGAAATTTTGAAAAACTGTTCAAAACACCCTATTTTTCGCACAAAATGGGCCAAAGAAAGCCCGATTCGGCCTCTTTTAGGCATATTTTGGATAAGGAAGGTTTGCTGGCTTCGGAAACCTTATTTATTGACGATAACGAACCTAATATAATAGCTGCTGCTAGCGTAGGTATGCAGGTTTTGTATTTAAAACCAGGAATGCGCGTGGAAAACGACTTAGTTTTGGATTAAATGTGTTTGGTAAATTACTTCTTAACTTCTTCAAAATCAATGTATTCAGCCTCAACAGTTACCTCCTTTTTGGGCGTATGGGTAGTTGTTGCACTTGAATTTTGAGCAGTAGCATTTTGTGCTTGTTTAAATGCCTCCGCCTGCTGCCTTTGAACCTGCTCCATATTTTTCCTTACTGTTTTAACCCCCTTGCTTATTGGGATTACTATCTCAAAAATGATTTTGTATAGCAAGTAAATAACTATTCCGTCTATAATTATCTTCCACATAGCGCAAAAATACACTTCTAACCAATATTATTGGGATATTTCATCCCGTTTTATTACCTTTGTTCCAGAATAAGCAGAGAAATGAAGGGAACGAAATCGTTCCCTTCTTCTTTTTTAACTATGGAAGTAAACGATTTAAAGGAAAGGGTATATGGTATTATTGAACCTCTATTATTAGAGGATCCAGAATACTTTTTGGTATTTGTAAAGGTAAAACCTGGACACATTATCAAAATATACTTGGATGGCGACAACGGATTGCCTATTCAAAAGTGTATTTACTTTAACCGCAAATTGTATAGGGCAATAGAGGAGTCTGGCTGGTTTCCCGAAGGAGATTTTGCTTTAGAAGTTTCTTCTCCAGGTGTAGACGAACCGCTTATTTTAAAAAGACAATACAATAAAAATATAGGTCGTAAAGTAGAGGTTGAAATGTTGGATGGCACCAAAAAAGAAGGTACACTTACAACAGTAGCGGAAGCCGATATTATTATTGAGTGGACCGAGGGGAAGGGTAAAAAAGCTACCCAACAACAATTGCTTATTCCGTTTGAAAATATTAAAACAACTATAGTTCAAATTCAATTTTAACAAATCATCAAGCACAGCGCTTGAAAAAAAATTATGTTATGGCAAGTATAAATTTGATTGAGGCGTTCCAAGAATTTAAAGACGCAGAAAGCATTGATCGTCCAACCATGATGAAAGTGGTAGAAGATGTTTTCAAAACTTTACTTAGAAAAAAATATGGTAGCGACGAGAACTTTGACGTTATCGTAAACGCCGAAAAAGGTGACTTGGAAATTATCCGTCGTCGTGAAATTCGTCCCGATGATGATGTAGACAATCCTTTAGCAGAGGTTTCATACTCTGACGCAATCAAGATAGAGCCTGACTTTGAGATTGGTGAGGAATTATTAGAGGAAGTAAATATTTATGATTTTGGCCGTAGAGCTATTCTTGCTGCAAAGCAAACTTTAGCTTCACGTATCAACGATTTAAAGAAAACTGCTTTAGTAAAAAAATATTCTGATCGCATTGGTGAAATCATGAATGCTGAAATTTATCAAGTGTGGAAAAAAGAAGTTTTATTATTAGACGAAGAAGGCAATGAATTAATTCTTCCTAAAACAGAACAAATTCCACAAGACTTTTTCAAGAAAGGAGAAAACATAAGAGCGGTAATTGAACGAGTGGATATGAAAAATAATACACCAGTAATTATCTTATCAAGAACAAGTCCGTTGTTCTTAGCTAAATTATTAGAAATAGAAGTTCCAGAAATTTTTGATGGTTTAATTACCATTAAGAAAATTGTTCGTGAGCCAGGTGAGCGTGCAAAAGTAGCAGTTGAATCTTTTGACGACCGAATTGATCCAGTAGGTGCTTGCGTAGGTATGAAAGGTTCTCGTATTCACGGTATTGTTCGTGAGTTAAAAAATGAAAATATTGACGTAATTAATTTTACAACCAATACCCAATTATTAATTCAACGTTCATTAACGCCTGCAAAAATTAGCTTCATGAACTTGGATAACGAACGAAAGCGTGCAGAGGTTTATTTGCAAGCCGATCAAGTATCATTAGCCATTGGACGTAGAGGTGTGAATATCAAATTGGCTTCTGAATTAACAGGATACGAATTAGATGTTTACCGTGAAGATGAAGAAATGGTGGATGAATTTGATATTGACATGGACGAATTTACCGATGAAATTGAACCATGGATTATTGACGAATTTAAGCGTGTGGGTTGTGATACAGGCCGCAGTGTTTTAAAATTAAGTCCAGAAGAATTGGAAAGAAGAACCGACTTAGAAAAAGAAACGATCGAAGATGTGCGTCGTATCTTACAAGAAGAATTTGACAAAGGCGAATAACCTTTGAATAAGAAGTATATTTGTAATAGGTGATTGGTCCCTAGTCATCTTTAGATTTAAATGGGACAAAAAACAATAGAATGTCAGAATTGAAACTACCAAGACTGTTAGCAGCTGCTAAAGAATTCAATGTGGGTCAAGATACCATCATTGATTTCTTGGCAAAGAAAGGTTTTCCTAAAGACGACCTAAAGCCTACAGCTAAATTATCTGAAGAGCAGTATTATGCTTTACAGGCCGAGTTCCAGAGCGATAAAGTTGCTAGGAACAAAGCAGATCATGTGGAACTTCCAAAAGGTGCTAGTGCAGAAAAAGTTAAAAAAACAGAGGATGCGCCTGCTGCAGAAGTTAAGAAAGTAGCGGAAGTGGTTAAAGCTCCCGAAGCACCTAAAGTGGATGCATTTGCAGAAATTGCAAATCCAGTAAAAGAAGCGCCTGTAAAAGTAAAGGTGGATGCTCCAGAAGTGGAAGCGCCAAAAGTGCTTGATAAAATAGATTTGTCTTTAATTGACTCATCAACAAGACCAAAAAAATCTGCAAAGAAAACAGATACTCCAGCAGAAGTAGCAACAAATGCAGCGGCAAAAGAAACTGCAGAAGAAGCTGCAAAAGCAAAGACTAAAAAAGCGGCAACTAAAAAAACAGAGGATGCGCCAAAACCAGCGCCAGCTCCTCCAGTGGATCACTCTATTGCACCAGAAAATGTACATGGTGAAATCACAAATATTCAAGCCGATAAATTAACAGGTCCAAAAATTTTAGGTAAAATTGATTTACCAATTAATAGTGATACACGTCCTAAGCCATTAAGTCAAGAGGAAAAACGTGTTCGTAAGCGTATTCCAGTTCAAGGACAAGGCAATCGTCCACAAGGACAAGGCGGTAATCAAAATGGTGGCGGTGCACAACAAGGCAATCGTCCACAAGGTGGCGGATACCAAGGCAATCGTCCTAATAATGTCGGTGGTGGCGGATATCAAGGCAATCGTCCTAATAACAACCGTCCAGGTCAAGCAGGTGGTGGTCGTAGAAATGTACCACAAACAGCAGAACAAAAAGAAATAGATCAAAAAGCAATTCAGGATAAGATTAAGGAAACACAAGCTAAATTATCTGGCCAAGGTGGTAGAGGTAAGAGCATGAAATCCAAGTATCGTCGTCAACGTCGTGAAGAAGCTGCAGAAAACGAAAACAACGAACAAAGAGATGATAACAAATTACAAGTAACAGAATTTGTAACAGTAAGTGAGTTGTCAAGTTTAATGGATGTAAGCTTTGCAGATATCATTAGCAAGTGTATGAACTTGGGCATCATGGTATCTATTAACCAACGTTTAGATGCGGAAGTTATTGAATTAGTTGCATCTGAATTTGGCTTTGAAGTAGAGTTTGTTGGATTGGAAGATGCAGAAGAAATGGATGAAGAGGAAGAAGCAGAAGATCAAGCAAACTTAGTAGAGCGTCCTCCAATTGTAACTATCATGGGTCACGTGGATCATGGTAAAACTTCACTTTTGGATTATATCCGTAATGCAAATGTGGTTGCAGGTGAGGCCGGTGGTATCACGCAGCACATTGGTGCCTATGAGGTAACACTTCCAAACGGAAAAGCAATTACTTTCTTAGATACGCCAGGTCACGAAGCCTTTACAGCAATGCGTGCGCGTGGTGCTAAAGTAACCGATATTTCTATTATTGTAGTTGCTGCCGATGACGCAGTGATGCCGCAAACCAAGGAAGCCATTAGTCACTCGCAAGCAGCGAATGTACCCATGATTTTTGCGGTAAATAAAATTGATAAAGACGGAGCTAATCCTCAAAAAATATACGAGCAATTATCTCAAATGAATATTTTAGTAGAAGCTTGGGGCGGTAAATTCCAAAACCAAGAATTGTCTGCTAAACAAGGTTTGAATGTAGATGCTTTATTAGAAAAAGTATTATTAGAGTCTGAAATTTTAGATTTAAAAGCAAATCCTAACAGAGAAGCAACAGGTACTATCATAGAAGCTTCTTTGGACAAAGGTCGTGGATACGTTGCAACCATATTAGTTCAAAACGGAACATTACGTCAAGGAGATTTAATTTTATCTGGCCAATATTATGGTCGTGTAAAAGCTATGTTCAACGAGCGTAACCAAAGAATTGAAGTTGCACCTCCTTCTACACCAGTTGTTATTTTAGGTTTAAATGGAGCACCACAAGCGGGTGAGAAATTTAAAGTTTACGAAGAGGAATCGGAAGCTAAGGAACTAGCTACTAAACGTGCACAATTATTAAGAGAGCAAGGTTTAAGAACTAGAAAACATATTACTTTAGATGAAATTGGTCGTCGTTTGGCTTTAGGAAACTTTAAAGAATTAAACATCATCATTAAAGGTGACGTGGATGGTTCTGTAGAAGCCTTAAGTGATTCCTTACAAAAATTATCTACCGAAGAAATTGCGGTACGCGTAGTATTAAAAGGAGTAGGTCAAATTTCTGAATCGGATGTATTGCTTTCTGCTGCATCGGATGCAATTATTATTGGATTTAACGTTCGTCCAAGTATGCAAGCAAATAAGTTAGCAGAGGCGGAAGGCGTTGAAATTAAAATGTATTCCATTATCTATAATGCGATTGACGAAATCAAGAGTGCGATGGAAGGAATGCTAGAACCAAAAATTCAAGAGAAAATTGTTGCCAACGTGGAAGTGCGCGAGGTTTACAAATTTGACAAAGCAACTGTTGCAGGATGTTTTGTATTAGATGGTAAATTAAGTCGTAATTCTAAGATCAGAATTATTCGTGATGGTATTGTAGAATATCCAAAAGGCGAAGGTCAAGCAGCAGAGCTTGGAAGTTTAAAGCGTTTCAAAGACGATGTAAAAGAAGTAGTTTCAAATATGGAGTGTGGTTTAACAATTAAAAACTTTAGCGATCTGAAACCAGGAGATATCGTGGAAGCTTTTGAAGAAGAAGAAGTTAAACGTACTTTATAAAATAATTAAGATTTGATAGTTGGGAGTTTCACTCCCCTATCAGATCTTTACCCCATTAATTATATTATTGATGAAAATAGTTAGCGTTGTTTTTTCTTTAGTTTTATTGTCGTTTACATTTTCGGCACAGGCACAAGTAAAAAAAGTATTAGCCGATAAAATTATTGCTACAGTTGGAGATAAATTTATTTTAAGATCCGACATTGACAATGCCATTGCCGATTACAAAAGGCAGGCACAGGGACAAGAGGGTGTTGTAATTCCTAGTCTTTGTCAAGTATTAGAAGGACAACTTATTCGTAAAGCCTTGGTATTACAAGCCGAGAAGGATTCAATTAATGTTACCGAGGACGAAATTCAAAGTGCAATTGATAGTCGTATCAGAAGTTTTTTACAACAATTTGGTTCTAAGGAAGTGTTAGAGGAAGTTGCAGGTCGCAGTATTTCACAATTAAAAGATGATTTTAAACTTTTAATTAAGGAACAAAAGCTAGCCGACGAAATGCAGCAAAAAATTGTAGAAAAAATTAAAATTACACCAACCGAGGTTCGTGCTTTTTATAATAAAATTCCAGCCGATAGTTTGCCTTTATATGAAAGTGAAGTGCAAGTACTTGAGTTGGTAATGCATCCAAAAGCAAATAGGGATATAGAGGAATATGTAATTAAACAACTTATGGATTACCGCCGTCAGGTAGAGGCTGGCATTAATAAGTTTGATCAATTAATTAAATTGTATTCCGAGGATCCTAGTTCAAAGGAAAACCTAGGACAGTTTAATTTAAATCGAAATGAGAAAAATTTTGATCCTGCATTTATGTCGGGTTCATTCCGATTAAAGGAAGGCCAAATTTCTGCACCCATTAAATCAAAGTTTGGCTACCATTTAATTCAATTAATTTCAAGATCTGGAGATGATGCAGTGGTAAAACACATTTTACGAATCCCTCCAATTTCTGCCGATGAAATTAACGAGACCAAACATTTTTTAGACAGTGTTAGAAAAGATATCCTAGCAAATAAATATAGTTTTGGAGAAGCGGTGAATAAAAATAGTGATGACGAAGGCAGTAAGTTTACTGGTGGTGCTGTTTCGGGAAGAGACGGATCTACGTATGTAAATTACGATATGCTTCCCGACAAGGATATGATTGTATTATTAAAAACTATGAAGCCAGGTGATGTTTCGGCTCCTCAGGTTTATACCGACGATAGAGGCAGAAAAACAGTAAGATTGGTTTATTTTAAGGACCGAACCGAGCCACATAAGGAAAACCTAAAAGAGGATTATAACCGAGTTGCTGCAAGGGCACTTGAGCAAAAAAAGGCCAAAATTTTAGAGGGTTGGTTTAATGAACATATTACCAATTATTACATTTTTATTGACGAAGAATATCAGCACTGTTCTGAGATTAAGGAGTGGACTAAAGTGGCCAATGCCTTAATCAAGCAAAAAACCTATTAATTTTTTATTTTTTTAGCTTCTTGCTAGATAAGATTAAGGAACTATTGTAAATTTGTGGCTCCTTAAACACCATCATGAGCGACGAAATAAAGCACGAATGTGGCCTTGCTTACATTCGATTAAGAAAACCTTTCTCTTATTACTTACAAAAAAGAGGGACGGTTACCTACGGTCTTAATAAGCTTTACCTGCTCATGGAAAAACAGCACAATCGTGGTCAAGATGGTGCAGGACTTGCTACCTTAAAATTAGACATAGAAGCAGGTAATCCTTTTTTATACCGACAACGAAGTAATGCCCCTCAACCTATTGCAGATTTATTTTATAAAATAGGTTTAGAAATACAAGAGCTTGAAAAGTTCCAACCCGATATTAGCAAACACCCAGGATTAATGAAAGGACATTTGCATTTTATGGGTGAGATTTTATTAGGTCATTTGCGTTATGGTACACAAGGGAAAAACAATGTAGAGTTTTGTCATCCCTTTATCAAAAAGGATTTAGTGCCAGGAAAAAATATTGCTTTAGCTGGTAATTTTAATTTAGTAAATACCGACGAACTATTTCAGCAAATTGGTTTTGATCCAGGTCCTTTTGAAAAGCAAAGTGACCTAGCAGCTATGATGGAAGTGATTCATCATTTTTTAGTAAAGGAGGAAGCGCTTAATCCCAATGCCCCCAATATTGTAAATGTTTTAAAACAAGCCGTTCCTTTATTTGACGGTGGTTTTACTATTGGCGGATTAATTGGCAATGGATATAGTTTTATTATGCGTGACGCCAACGGTATTCGTCCAGCATATTATTATATTGACGGCGAAGTAATTGTTGCTGCTAGCGAAAGAGCTTCTATTAGAACTACTTTTAATGTAGGTGAAAACGAAGTTTTGGAATTAATGCCAGGAACTGCGCTTATTGTAGATGATAAAGGAGATTATAAAATTGAGCAAATTGTTGAACCTAAAGAAAGAAGAGCCTGTTCCTTTGAGCGTATTTATTTTTCACGCGGCAGTGATGAAAAAATATACCGTGAGCGTATTGCTTTAGGAAATCATTTAAGTAAAATTGTACTTGACCGAATAGAGAAGGATTTAAAAAACACCATTTTCTCGTATATCCCTAATACCGCGGAAGTTGCATTTTATGGTTTAGTAAAAGGCATGGAGCAGTACTTAAATAAAATTAAAGTAGAGCGTATTTTAAGTTGGGGTAAAGAGGTAGATGCAGAGCGATTGGAAGAAATGGTAAACCGAAAAATTCGTCAGGAAAAAATTGCTATAAAAGATGTTAAGCTTAGAACCTTTATAACAGAGGATGCCAACCGAAACGAAATGGTACAACACGTTTATGATATTACTTATGGTACTGTAAAAAAAGACGAGGATACTTTAGTTGTGATAGACGATAGTATTGTAAGAGGCACCACACTTCGTGAAAGTATCATAAGAATGTTATCTCGTTTATCGCCTAAAAAAATTATTGTAGTATCCTCGGCCCCACAAATTAGATATCCCGATTGTTACGGTATTGATATGAGTAAGATGGGCGATTTTATTGCTTTTAAAGCAGCTATAGCCTTATTAGAGGAAAGAGGCATGCAAAATATTATAGACCAAACCTACCAAAGAATTAAGGAATTAGAAGCAAGTACTAATTTACATACCGAGAATGTAGTAAGGCAATTATATAAGCCTTTCACACCCGAGGAGATTTCAGATAAAATTGCACAACTTATTACGCCGCCAAATGTAAATATTCCTGTGGAAGTAATATATCAAACCATTGAGGACTTACATGAATGTTGTCCAACCAATACAGGCGACTGGTACTTTACAGGCAAC
The DNA here is from genome assembly GCA_947456625.1 of Bacteroidota bacterium. Classification (GTDB taxonomy): domain Bacteria; phylum Bacteroidota; class Bacteroidia; order Chitinophagales; family Chitinophagaceae; genus Sediminibacterium. The sequence continues at coordinate 101,620 of CANGQJ010000003.1, read as the reverse complement.
TATCCAACACCAGGAGGAAATAGAGTTTGTAATAAAGCCTTTGTGAATTATATAGAAGGAAATAATGTTCGCGGATATTAATAAAAAAGGAGCTATTAGCTCCTTTTTTATTAATATGATGTAAAGTTAACTAGTTAAACTCTGTAGCAAATGGCATTGATGTTCATACCAGCGCCTACGGAAGCAAAAATAACAATATCACCTTTATTTAAAGTATGCTCAGGATATTTGCCATGCTTTACCATATCGTATAAAGTTGGAATGGTAGCAACCGAACTATTGCCAAGATCATGAATGCTCATTGGCATAATATTTTCTGGCACTTCTCTGGTACCGTATAATTTAAACAATGCTTTTATAAAGCCCTCATCCATTTTTTCATTGGCTTGATGTAAAAAAAACTTTTTAACGTCCTTAATGTCTACGCCTGCTTTTTCTATACATTGCTTCATAGCAATTGGTACATTTTTGATAGCGTATTCATAAACTTTACGCCCTTTCATTTTTATATACCTAGTTTCTTCCTCACCTTCTGGATGATAGGACTTTCCTAAATATAAAAAATAAGTTTCGTCGTTACAATGACTTTGAACACTAGAAGCTAAAATGCCACTTGTGGTTGTATCATCACCTTCCACAATACATGCACCTGCACCATCACTAAAAATCATACTGTCTCTATCGTGTGGGTCTACTACACGGCTTAGTGTTTCGGCACCAATGACCAAACAACGTTTTGCCATTCCAGATTTTATAAATGCGTCGGCTTGTATTACACCTTGTATCCAACCTGGACAACCAAATAAAATATCATAAGCAACACAATTTGGATTGTATATGCCTAATTGATTTTTTACACGCGATGCAATTGCAGGAATGGTATCGGTTTGAATGGTTCCTGGTAAAACGTTTCCAAAATTGTGTGCAACAATAATTTGATCAATGGTTTCAGGATCTATGCCTGCATCTTTAATAGCTAATTTTGAAGCCTCAGTTGCCATCTCGGATGTATTCATATTTTCGCTAGCGTATCTTCTTTCATAAATACCAGTGATGTCTTTAAATTTTTCAACAATCTCTGCATTGGGCGTTTCAATAAGTACACCGTTTTCTGCATAAAAGCTGTTGTCAATAAAATCCTTATTGGTTTTTACAATGCTAGGAATATAGCTACCAGTTCCGGTTATAATTGTTGCCATAGTATGGGGTGTGGTTAAATATATTTATCGCCTTTATTGCGTTTTACTTCGGCAACATATTCTTTTATAGACTGCTCTTTTTCTTTACTGCATATGAGTAATACATCCTTAGTGTCCACTACAATAAAATCGTCTAAACCTTGCACCACTACTAATTTATCTTTGGGGGCATTAATCATACATTTTGTAGCATCAATAACAACTACATTGTCCGAGGCTACTGCATTACTTAAATAATCCTTTTCCATATTATCATAAGCACTGTTCCAAGTGCCTAAGTCGCTCCAGCCAAACTCGGAAGGCAATACATATACATTTTCTGCCTTTTCCATTATAGCAATGTCTATAGAAATATTAGTACACTGCGGATATATTTTTTGTATTGCTTGTTTTTCGTTCTCGGTATTAAAGTTTTCTTTTTCATTTTCAAAAAGTTCATACATTTCGGGTTGCAGTTTTTCAAAAGCTGCTAAAATGGTACTTACTTTCCAGGCAAAAATACCTGCATTCCAAAGGAAGTCTCCGCTTTCAATAAACGTTTTTGCTATTTCTAAAGTTGGCTTTTCTGTAAAGGTTTTAACTTTATAAACCCCACTGGCCACTTCCAAACCTTCATATTGAATATAACCATATCCAGTATTAGGATGAGAAGGTTTTATGCCAAGTGTTACCAATGATTTGATGTTTGAAACAAAATCTAATGCACGCTCTACTATATTTTGAAATTTAGTTTCTTCTAAAATTAAGTGGTCGCTAGGGGCTACAATTAAGTTAGCTTCAGGATCCTTTTGAGCTAATTTAAAAGAGATATACGCAATACAAGGGGCTGTATTTTTTTTACTTGGTTCGGCTAAAATATTTTCTACTGGCAGGGTAGGCAGTTGTTTTTTTACAATGTCTACATACTCTTCAGAAGTTACAATAAAAATATTTTCTTTAGGAATAAATTTTTCATAACGATCAAAGGTCCACTGAATTAATGTTTTGCCTGTGTTTAGAACATCTAAAAATTGTTTTGGATAAGCAGTTCTGCTCATAGGCCAAAATCTGCTTCCTATCCCACCTGCCATTATTGCTACATAGTGATGTTTATTATTCATCCCTTAATTTATTTATTTTATAAAATGCCCTCTTTCATTAAGTCATGTATGTGTATAATACCAACATACTTATTATTTTCAGCAACAATAATTTGACTAATATCCTTTTGCTCCATAAGCTCCAAAGCGCCTACTGCTAAATTGTTTGGGGAAATGGTAATTGGTGATTGATGATAAATGTCGCTAGCATTTAAGTCTTGTATACTATTATGCTTCTCAAGCATTCTTCTAATATCTCCGTCGGTAATAATACCTTGTACATTATTTTGATCGTCTACCACTGCTGTAGCGCCTAACCTGTTTTTTGAAATAGTTAAAATCACTTCCTTTAAACTTGTATTTGCATTAACAAATGGCTTATTATTTGTATTTGCAATTTGTTCAACTGTTAAGGTTAATCGTTTTCCTAAATTTCCACCAGGGTGAAATTTGGCAAAGTTGCTAGCATTAAAATTATTTAGCTCCATTAAACACATGGCAACTAAATCGCCCATAACTATTTGTGCTGTTGTGGAGGAAGTTGGAGCCAAATTATTTAAGCAAGCTTCTTTGTTAACTGTAGTATTTAAAACAAAGTTGGAAGCAGTTGCTAAATAACTTTGCGTGTTGCCTACCATGCCAATTAAAATATTTCCAAAACTTTTAACTAGGGCCACTAAATTTTTTATTTCTGGACTTTCACCGCTTTTACTAATAACTAAGATTATATCATTGGGAGTAATCATGCCCGAGTCGCCATGAATGGCTTCGGCAGCATGTAAAAAAATAGACGGGGTTCCAGTAGAGTTACAAGTTGCAACTATTTTTTGAGCAATGATGGCGCTTTTGCCAATGCCACTAACAATTAGCCTTCCTTTTGATTCATGAATTGCGATAATGGCTTGCTCAAATGAATTATCTACAAAATTCGACAAGTTTTTAATTGCGTCAATTTCAATTTCAAGTGTTCTAATTGCGATGGACTTAATGCTATTTGTCATAAGCTTTTAACGATTGGCAAAGTTAACGTTTCATATACTTTATTAACCTATTTAAAAGAAAACCTTAAAAAAAAGCTTTTTCTTTAAATTCCATATTGGAATGAACAATTCTTGCAATAAATTCGTTAACTTATTAGTCCAATTTTACCGAAAACGTTGATTTCAAGATATTTATAAATGCCAAAAGCCAAAAAAACACCCAAACCTGCCTCTAATTCCAACTCAAATCCCCAAGGATTGGGTAAGGAACATATTGTGGCTGCTTTAGAGCAACATTTTGGCTTTAAGGAGTTTAAGGGCACCCAGGAAAAAGCTATTTTATCTTTATTAAGTGGGAAGGACACTTTTGTTATTATGCCAACGGGTGGTGGCAAGAGTTTATGTTATCAATTACCAGCTTTAATGCTACCCGGCTGCGCCATTGTGGTTTCCCCTTTAATTGCTTTAATGAAAAACCAGGTGGATTTGGTAAGAGGGTATAGCGAAAAGGATGATGTAGCACATTTTTTAAATTCTTCCTTAAATAAAGGTCAAATAAAAGAGGTAAAATCGGATTTATTATCTGGCAAAACCAAGCTTTTATATGTGGCCCCAGAGACACTTACTAAGCAAGAAAATTTAGATTTTTTTAGCGACTTAAAGATTTCATTTTTTGCTGTGGACGAGGCCCATTGTATTTCGGAGTGGGGTCATGATTTTAGGCCCGAGTATCGCAGGCTTAAGGAAATGATGGAGGAAATAAATAACGAAGTGCCAATTATAGCCTTAACAGCTACAGCAACACCTAAGGTTCAATCTGATATTGTTAAAAATTTAGCATTACGTGATCCCGAGGTTTTAATATCTTCTTTCAACAGGGCTAATTTATATTACGAGGTACAACCTAAAGTAAAAAAGGAGTTAACTGTAAAAAGTATTGTAAAATATATAAGTGGACATAAAGGTAAGAGTGGTATTATTTACACACTTAACAGAAAAACCACCGAAGAGCTAGCGGATTTACTCATTGCAAATAATATTAAAGCAGTTGCATACCACGCAGGATTAGATCAAAAATTAAGGGCCGACAGACAAGATCAATTTTTAAATGAGGATGTTCAAGTTATTGTTGCGACCATTGCATTTGGAATGGGCATTGATAAACCTGATATTCGTTTTGTAATCCATTATAACATTCCAAAGTCTATTGAAAATTATTATCAAGAAACCGGAAGGGCTGGCCGAGATGGATTAGAGGGCAATTGTATTTTATATTACTCACATGCCGATGTTTCAAAACTAGAACATTTTTTAAGAGATAAGCCTTTAAGTGAACGAGAAGTTGGCGCACAATTAATTGACGAGACGGTTGCGTTTGCCGAGAGTGGTGTTTGTAGGCGCCGTAGTTTATTGCATTATTTTGGGGAACCATGGCCGGATAAAAATTGTGGCAATTGCGATAACTGTTTACAGCCAAAAGAAAAAATTGAAGCAAAACCACAACTTGTAAAATTATTACAAGTAATTCAAGCACTAGATGAAAGATTTGCTGCGGACTATGTGGTACAAATATTAATGGGTGCCTTTACGCCTCAAATTGGTTTATACCGTCATGAAAAACTATCGGTATTTGGAATTGGGAAAGACCAAGACAATTTATTTTGGAATAGTTTAGTACGTCAAGCCATGCTTGAAAAAATGATAGAGAAAGACATTGAGGAATACGGTTTACTTAAATTAACCAGTAACGGACAAAAATTTCTGAAAAAACCTACTAGCTTTAAAATTGTATTAAACCAGGTTTTTGATGATGCCAATGCCGACGATGATGAAACAGAAACTGGAGCATCAGGCACAGCTACCACCGACGAACCTTTGTTTGAAATGCTTAAGGAAATGCGTCAAGTGGAGGCTAAAAAAAGAAAGCTACCGCCTTTTGTCATTTTCTTAGAAACCTCTTTACAGGATATGGCTACATTATATCCAACAACACTTGAGGAATTGGAAAGATGCCAAGGGGTTAGTAAAGGTAAATCCATTAAGTATGGCAAACCCTTTGTAGAATTGATTGATAAGTATGTTACTGAAAATAATATTGAAAAGCCCGATGATTTTGTAATGAAATCGGTTGCAAATAAATCCAGTAATAAAATTTACATCATACAAAATGTTGACAAAAAAATTCCAATAGAAACTATTGCAAAAAATAAAGATTTACGATTGGATGAATTGCTTGAGGAAATGGAAACCATTGCCGCAAGTGGCACAAAATTAAATTTAGACTACGCTATTGACGAATGGTTAGATGAATATGACCAAGAAGAAATTTTGGAATATTTTAAAAACTGCGAAACCTCTTCTTTGCAAATAGCACAGGAAGAATTAAGCGAGAACGATTACACTTGGGAGCAATTAAAAATAATGCGCATTAAATTTTTAAGTGTGGTGGGTAATTAATTGGTATAATTTCCTTTTTGCTTTTCAAAATAATTATTAACGCGAAGCGCTGCATTTTTTCGGATACTAACATAATACAAATTATAGTCCGCAATATGATAGTTCTTAGTCTTAATTAAAAAATTCCCAAAAAAGTGTGGCTTAGGTGTCCACAAAACGCCGTTGTGATTTATTGCACCTGCAACTTGTGGAGAGATTTTATTAAAATTATACAAAAGAGATCCAGGATTTTGGTCCCTACTAATTTTAACATTTTGATTGTCCCAGGAAAGCGGGTTGGTTACAATGGAATTAAAATTTTCCTTATCTACAAATGGCTCTTGGAATCCTTCCATAAATGTTCTCCATGCACAAATGCATCCTGTTTCATTTGGTTTTTCGCATGCTTTTAGAGAAGTATAATTAGCAGGATTAATAGCCATGCCTACTACATATGCTGCAACCAATTGTTTGGCAAGTGGTTTTCCATCAAAATATTCTTTTAATAATCTAATACTATGCGTAGAACCTTGACTATGCGATGCAATAATAATAGGTCTTCCATTATTGAAATGACTTAAATAGTATTCAAATGCATTTTTAACATCTTGGTATGCTAAATCAAAAGCGGCCAATGCTTTAGTGGTATCCTCGCTAGTGACAGGATAATAAGCCATTATATTTGCTTGTCTATATCTTGGCGCATAAATTTTACCCACTTCGTTAAACACACTTGCTTGATATAAAATGGCAGAAAAATCGGTATAGATATTTATTTTATTTTCTTTTAATGGGGCAGACCATCCATAGGGCATAGTCCTATCCAAATAGCTTGTTGGATAAAGAAAAAATACATCTACATCCTTTGTACTAGCAACACTTGTTTTAATATCATGAGGTATGCTGTCCGAAGGGTTTCTTTTATTTGGATGCGCAGCCCAATATTCCAATTTGCTATAATCCGGAATATCGGCTAAGGTATCTCTGTCATATATAGGGGCATATTTAGAATAGTTACTTTGAGCGCAACCTGCAATTATAATGAGCAGGACAAAAGAAATGAAATAACGCACCATAAATCAAATTTTTAAAGTACAAAGTTATAAAATAATTAGTCCCCGCTGCTTTAAATTGGATGACAGGTATTAAAGTGCTTAAAATATTTTAATTTTAGGGTATAATCCTACATGAAACTATTAAGATACATATCATTTTTAAAAGCTGTTTTATACCATAGTCTATCTGCCTTTGGAGGGCCTCAGGTACATTTAAGTTTAATGCAATCCAGATTTGTTGAAGACAGAAAGGATTTAACATCCGATGAACTATTAGAATACAACGCATTGTGTCAATTACTTCCTGGTGCTACCTCCACGCAAACTTTAATTCTAATAGGGTATAAAATAGGAGGATATACTTTAGCTACCTTAACTCTTTTTGTATGGTTGCTCCCGGCATGTACTATTATGGCTATTATTGGTATTTTATTTTCAAATAATATTTACCCAGTTTTTTTAAAAAGTTTGGTTTATTTAAAACCTATGTCCATTGCTTTTATAATAAGTGCAACCATAGTACTGTACAGAAAAGCAATTAACAATACCATTACTAAATTTATTTTTTTTGGCACTTGCATTTCAATTGTGATTGCATTTAAATCACCATGGACTATTCCTATTTTAATTATACTTGCTGGTATTGCCACCAATTTTAGTAAAAAAAGAATCCCGACCATTGCTGTTCAAAAAATAAAAATTAATTATAGCACGCTCTTACTATTTATAACACTTTTTATCACAGCAGGATTTTTGTCAGAAAAAGCAACAAAAAATAATTGGGCACATCAGAAAATTTTTAATTTAATTGAAACAAATTATAGGTTTGGTACTTTTGTTTTTGGGGGAGGTGATGTTCTAATTCCTTTAATGTATGAACAATATGTAACTAGGCCATTGTCAAATAAAGTAATTGCAAGTAAAAGAGATGTAATTAAAATTTCAAGCGAAACTTTTTTAACAGGTGTTGGAATTAGTAGAGTACTTCCTGGACCTGTGTGGTCTATTACAAGCTATACCGGAGCCGTTGCTATAAAAAATAGTGGCATGCATTGGCAAGTCATAGGCGCATTAGTTGCGGTGCTGGGTGCTTTTTTGCCTAGTTTTTTTATTGTTCTTTTTTCATTTCCGCTGTGGCAAAATTTAAAACAACATGCAATTGTTTATAGGTCATTGGAAGGGATACATGCAGCAGTAGTAGGTATTATGCTAGGGGCAAGTTTTTATTTGTGTAAGGACTTATTGCAATCTATTCAAGTGGCAAGTGCTGCTAATATTTTTATCAATGCAAGCATTTTAGCAATATGCACCTACTTATTATACACAAAAAAAATAGCCACGCACTGGTTGGTCTTAAGTGTAATTGGAGTTGGACTTATTAGTTTATTGTTTTAGTGCATCTCAAAAAGTGAATTAAAAGGTAAAAACCTGTTAATTTAATTACCATAATTGTTTTTTTATTCAATCCTTCCCTAATATTGCATCAATGAATTTGAAGCTTTTTTTTGGAATCATTTTATTGATGTTTTTTGCAATTACTTCTAATGCACAAATTGTTACATTAAGTGGAGTTGTTTATGATATCTCGGGTCGAAGGCCCATTGAATCGGTGGTGGTAAATAGCGGAAACAATAAAGCTATTACCGATTCACTTGGCAGGTATCTAATAACGGTGAAACAAAAGGATTCAGTTTGGTTTTCCCTTTTTGGCAAAAACACGCAAAAATTTCCAGTTGACACTGTTTTGGATCCACATAATTTTAATATCATGATTCATGTGGCGGGTTATGATTTACCAGAAGTGCGCGTTAGGAATAGTTATTACAGGCTGGACTCTATTCAAAACCGAAACGATTATGCCAAGTATTTTAATTACCAACCGCCAGGGCTTAGATTAAGTAATAATCAGCAGTTATTTGGACCTGCCGGCTTAACAGTTGGGTTTGATTTAGATGAAATTATAAATATGTTTCGTTTTCACAGAAACAAAAACCTTCAATTTCTTCAAAAAAGGCTGCTCACTCAGGAGCACGACAAATACATAGACTATCGTTTCACCAAGCGTTTTGTTCAAAAACTAACTCATTTAGAAGGTGAATCTTTGTCTAAATTTATGACCTATTGTAGGCCTTCCTATGAGCTTTTGGGGTTACTAAACGACCTTGAACTGGGGCTTTATATTGAAAAAAAGTACCAAGAGTATAAAAAAGGCCGTTAGAGCGTTGATTTAGGCCACGCCACTCATCTATTTTATTTCCAAAAAAGCGGTGGTTTGACTACCTTTAGTGGCTAAAATTCAGTCACTTGAGAAAGATACATTTATTTGCCATTTCAGGCGTTTTATTATTTGGTGCTTGTAAAGAAAAGTTAAAAGGTCCCGATAAGTTTAATCCAAACGCGCCCGTTTCGGTGGACGTTACAATTTTGGAAACTCAAAAGATAGAAAAGCAAGTTGAAGTAAACGGAACTGTCCTTGCAAATGACTATGTGGAGTTAAGACCCGAGGTAAATGGCCGTGTTACTTTTTTACAGATTCCCGAAGGTAAATTAGTTCAAGCTGGAACTGTTATTGCTAAATTAAATGATGCCGACTTACAAGCCCAATTATTAAAAGCAAAAGCGCAATTGGATTTAGCTGTGATTAATGAAAAACGCAACAAGCAATTATTAGCAGTAAAAGGAATTAATCAAAGCGACTATGATGTTTCATTGCAACAAGTAAAAAGTATTCAAGCCGACGTTGCTTACACTCAATCTTTAATTGATAAAACAATTATTAAAGCTCCATTTACTGGTCAAATAGGTTTACGACTAGTGAGTGTTGGTGCTTATATTAACACCACTACTACAATTGCTACGCTTCAAAACTTGGGAAAATTAAAACTTGATTTTACAGTTCCTGAAGTATATGCATCTTATGTAGCTGTAGGTAAAAAAGTAAATGTTGTAACTGCAGGCGCTACAGGGTCTAAAGCAGTCGCAACCATTACTGCAATTGAGCCTCAAATTATTGCTGCCTCTAGAAATTTAAAAATTCGTACTAGTTTTCAAGGAAAGGTTTTACCTGGTGCTTATGCAAAAGTGTATTTAGGTGAAACCAATACCAAGCCGGTTATCATGGTACCTTCAAATGTGATTATACCCGACTCCAAGTCAAAACAAATTGTAATTGTAAAAAATGGCCAAGCAAAATTTGTGAATGTGGAAACAGGATACAGGTCACAAACTGCAGTTGAAATTACAAAAGGGTTGCAAGTAGGTGATAGTGTTATTGTGGCAGGTATGTTGTTTGTAAAAGAGGGTTCTAAATTAAAAATTGGAAAGACACTATCCAATATTGATATTACAAAATAGGTTTTTAAAAATTAAGTTATTTAGATGAATATATCTGAACTTTCATTAAAGCGACCGGTGCTTGCAACGGTTATGAATATTGCCATTATTATTTTTGGTTTAGTTGGTTTTTCTTTTTTAGCATTAAGAGAATATCCTGCCATTGACCCGCCCATTATTACGGTTCAAACAGCTTATACGGGTGCCAATGCCGAAGTAATACAAAGCCAAATTACCGAGCCTTTGGAAAAAGGAATTAATGGTATTCCTGGAATCAGAACTATAAATTCTTCAAGCTCGGTAGGTAATTCAAATATTACAGTTGAATTTAATCTAGGCGCCAATTTAGAAACTGCCGCAAATGATGTGCGTGATAAAGTTTCTCAAGCAATGAGGGCTTTACCTCAGGATTTACCAAGTCCTCCAGTAGTTTCTAAAGCAGATGCTAGCGACTTTATTATCATGCTTACTGTTAGGAGTAAAACAAAAGGGTTGCTTGAATTAACCGAGTATGCCGAAAATGTTTTACAACAACGCTTTCAAACTATTGACGAAGTAAGTAATGTAGGAATTAGAGGTAAGCGCCAGTCTATGCGTATTTATCCTAATGCCGATTTATTAAACGCTTATGGAATTGCATTTAATGATATTCAAACTGGGCTTAACAAAGAAAACGTAGAACTTCCAGCAGGTACTATTAATGGAAATAAATCTGAATTTGTTATTAGAACCTTGGGAAGACTAACCACCGAGTCTGATTTCAGAAATATTATTTTAAAACAAGACGATAATGGGATTGTTCGTTTAGGTGATGTTGCAAAAGTGGAATTGGGGCCAGAACAAGAGGATCAAGGTACTTATTTTAATGGGGTGCCAGTAGTTATGTTAACTATATCGCCTCAACCAGGTGCCAATCAAATTAAAATTGCCGACGAGTTTTATAAAAGATTAGAAGAAGTTAAAAAACAAAATAAATCGGATATTGAATTTGCATTGCCTATTGATAATACTTTAAATATAAGAAGAGCACTTTCGGAAGTAAGAGAAACTATTGTGATCTCATTTGGGCTAGTGGTATTGGTGATATTTTTCTTCTTCAGAAACTGGCTAATTGCAATTCGCCCTTTAATAGATATTCCAATTTCATTAATTGCCACTTTCTTTATTATGTACTTGGCAGGGTTCTCTATTAATGTATTAACCTTACTTGCTATTGTACTTGCCACTGGGCTTGTGGTGGATGATGGAATTGTGGTTACCGAAAATATTTTTAGAAAAATAGAAGAAGGACTTTCCTTAAAAGATGCAGCTAGAGAAGGCAGTAAAGAAATTTTCTTTGCCGTTATCTCTACTTCAATTACGCTCGCTGTGGTATTTATGCCTGTGATATTTTTACAAGGATTTGTAGGTTCTTTATTTAAAGAATTTGGAGTGGTAGTTGCAGGTGCTGTTTTAGTTTCCGCATTTGTATCACTTACAATAACACCGGTATTAAATGTGTATTTAAACAGAAAGGACGGAGCGCATGGTAAATTTTATGAGCGTACCGAGCCATTCTTTAGAGGCCTTGAAGATGGCTATAAAAATTTATTATCAAAGTTTTTAAAAGTACGTTGGTTTGCTTGGGTAATTGTAATTGCTTGTGTGGGATTAATTGTTGTACTTGGTAAAACTATACAAAGTGAATTAGCTCCTTTAGAAGATAAGGGCTCTATTAGAATTACCTTAACTGGTGCCGAGGGTACGAGTTATGAAGACATGAAAGGCGATTTATTAAAGGCAGTAAAAATTATGCAGGACTCTTTCCCAGAGCAAGCGTTCACATGGGGTAGTATTCCTGGTTATGGTGGTAATAGCGGAAACAGTTCGGCTTCGGGTCGTATTGGTTTAGTTGACAAGCAAGACCGCAAAAGAACACAATCCGAAGTGGCAATGGATCTTAATAAAAAAATGAAGCGTTTTAAAAACGTGCGTGTATTTGCTATTGAGGAACAAACAATATCGGTGGGTATGATGTCTAGAGGTTCATTACCAGTTCAATTTATTATTCAGAATTTAGATTTTCAAAAAATAAAAAAAGCAATTCCTAAGTTTTTAGAAACTGCCCGTAAGGACAAGACTTTCCAAAACGTGGATGTAAACTTAAAGTTCAATAAACCTGAATTGGATTTATCTATTGACCGTATGCGTGTTCGTGATTTAGGTTTAAATACTGCCGATGTTGCACAAGCATTACAAGCTGCATTTAGTGGAGCACGCTCGGCTTACTTTATTATGAACGATCGCCAGTATCAAGTTATTACACAGGTGCCAAGATCAGAACGCAACGAGCCAACCGATATTAATAAAATATATGTTCGTAATAATAAAGGTGAGAATATTCCAATCTCAAGTGTACTGGTAGCAGAGGAAAATAGTAACCCACCTAACCTATACCATTACAACAGGTTTAACTCTGCTACAGTTTCGGCTTCACTTGCCGAAGGAAAAACAATTGGCGACGGAGTTGCAGCAATGGAGCGAATTGCTAAAGAGCAATTGGATGAAAGTTTTCAAACTGCATTAAGTGGCCCTAGTAGAGACTTTAAAGAAAGCTCTTCTAATACTTCTCAAGCATTATTATTAGCACTTATTTTAATTTACTTAGTACTTGCTGCTCAGTTTGAAAGTTTCACCGATCCGTTTATAATAATGATTACTGTTCCATTAGCACTTGCTGGTGCACTACTTTGTTTATGGTTGTTTAATCAAACCTTAAATATATTCTCTCAAATTGGTATTATCATGTTAATTGGTCTAGTAACTAAGAATGGTATTTTAATTGTGGAGTTTGCAAATAAAAAACGTGAAGCAGGACTTTTAATTAGAGAGGCGGTACTAGAAGCAGCTTCGCAACGATTCCGTCCTATTTTAATGACCAGTTTAGCTACTGCATTAGGAGCGCTTCCAATTGCAATTAGCTTAGGCGCTGCGGCAACAAGCCGTAAACCTCTAGGAACTGTAATTGTAGGAGGTTTATTGTTTTCACTTATTTTAACTTTGTTTGTAATCCCATCGGTGTATACTTATGTTTCTAGCAAACACAGAAAACCGGTTGAATAAAAACATTTATGTAACTTGGTAGTATGAACAAATTAAAACTACTACCTATATTATTTTTACTTGCGGCTTGTAATTTTTCTGATCAAAAAGAAAAAAAACAAGCCGCTTGGTATTTTAACACGTTTGTAAAATTGGATAGCGTAAACCCAATTTTACTTCCCGATACTAGTTTTAGTTTTTTATGCCCTGTACAAAATAAAAAAGTTAACTGGCAATCTAAAAATGTTTTAAATCCCACTGCTTTTGTAAAGGACGGAAAAGTATTTTTATTATATCGAGCACAGGATAGTGCCATGACCTCACGTTTAGGCTTAGCTATTAGCGAGGACGGCATTCATTTTAAAAAACAACCTTACCCCATTTTTTATCCAACAAGGGATTCGGTTTTAAAATATGAATGGAAAGGTGGTGTAGAAGACCCACGTATTGTTAGCATGCCAGATAGTGGATATTTATTAACCTATACTTCCTATGATGGCAAAACAGCAAGACTATGTTTTGCAACTACTTATGATTTTTTGCATTGGAAAAAACAAGGCCCTGTTTTGCAATCTTCAAAATATATAAACAGTTGGTCCAAGTCTGGCGCTATTGTAGTTGAGCAAGCTGGTGAAAAAATGGTTGCCAAAAAAATAAAAGGTAAATACTGGATGTATTTTGGTGACACCAATTTATTTATGGCAAGTTCAACCGACTTATTACATTGGGAAGCAGTTGAAAACAGTGAAAACCAAAAATTAATTGCCGTTTTGAATCCAAGGCCTGGTTATTTTGATAGTAGGTTGGTGGAACCTGGTCCATTTGCATTGTATACTTCAAAAGGTATAATTCTTATTTATAATAGTAGCAATGCTGCTAATAATAATGATACAACTCAACCTAAGTTTACCTATGCCGCAGCAGGGGCGTTGTTTGATAAAAACCAACCTTATAAATTACTTGACCGAGACGCTAATTATTTTATTCATCCCAATAAGCCCTATGAGTTAAAAGGAGAAGTAAACAATGTTTGCTTTGTAGAAGGGCTGGTTTATTTTAAAGACCAATGGATTTTATATTATGGAACAGCCGATTCTAAAATTGCTGTTGCAATAGCGAAGCCATAAAAGCAGCTGTTTCTTTTTCAACAGTTATAATATCCTTAGATACTATTGGAGAACCAAGAACATGATTTCCTGCGTTAGGAATAGCTACTTGTTTTTTTAAAGGATTTGGGGTGCTAATTTCGGACATCATTTCACGGATGGCACTTACCTTAACTACATTGTCCTGATGTTGTTCGTCTTTAAAATAATAAAGAGTTAAAGTAGGCTGATGTACTTTTTTAAATAATTCCTTATTCATGGTAGCTTCTACTAAATTTTCTAATTCAACGGTTGCTTCTAACCTATAGTGTGTATTCCAATATTTAGGATAATCATTATTTTTAAAATCAATATTTGCATAATTACCTCCTTTTACTTTTCTTGCAATTTGCAATCCCCAAGGATTGTTTAACAATGGTGCTGCAGGATTATTAATAGCAATATTTGGAGAGTACATAATTAGCGCTGCAATTTCTGGATACGCTGCTGCTAGTTGTAACGAAAGTGTTCCACCAGTTGAGGTGCTCATTAAAATTACTTTTTTGCCTATTTTTTTTCCAATGGCATATGCCCATTTTGCCGACTCCCAATAATTTTCTGCTGTTAAATTTACTAAGTCTTCGGTAGTATCAATTCCATGTTCGGCTAATCTTGATAAGTATAAATTACAATGAAATTGTTTTGCAATGTTTTTATGAACTGGGTCGCCTTCCATTTGACTTGCACTAAACCCATGCAAATAAACAATTGCATATTCTGTTGTTTGATGTGCACTATCCGCCCAAATTATTTTGGCCTGGTTATTTGGTTTTAATTTATGTTTTGCTTCACCTGCAGCCACTAAGCTGTCCAAGTTGGTATTTGCGGCAATAGAAAGAAGCGTAGTATCAAATACTGGGGCTTTTGGATGAGATCCCAAAAAATATACTAGGGTTATAACTAATATAAATACTGCTATCATTTTTAAGGCGCGCATAATTTTAATATTTAATTAAAGCTAACTAATTCAATGTTTAATAAAAAATATTTTGCGTACCTTGATTATCTAAAAACGATGCTATGTCAAATCAAAGATTTTTATCTCTAGATGTATTTAGGGGTATGACTATTTGTTTAATGATAATTGTAAATACCCCAGGGGATGGTGCAGTTACATTTGCTCCTTTTTTACATGCACATTGGAATGGCTTTACACCTACTGATTTGGTGTTCCCTTCCTTTTTATTTGCAGTTGGGAATGCAATGAGTTTTGTACTTCCAAAATGGGAAAAATTAACTAACACTACTGTAATTTTTAAAATCTTAAAACGCACTGCGCTTATATTTTTATTAGGGTATTTAATGTATTGGTTTCCTTTTACTAAGTCCATTAATGATACCCGCATTTTAGGCGTATTACAACGCATTGCACTTTGTTATGGTATTGGTTCTATTATTGTACATTATATGCATGAGCGTGTAGTAATGGTGCTTTCGGCAATTTTATTATTGTTGTATTGGTATTTAAGTTTGCATTTTGGAATGCCTGGCCAAGAGTTAACAATGACAGGTAATGCAGGTATTTTATTTGACAAATGGTTTATGGGTGATTCGCATATGTATCATGGCGAAGGCATTGCTTTTGATCCAGAAGGATGGCTTAGCACCCTGCCAGCTATTGTGAATGTATTAATTGGATTTAGAGTTGGAAAGTTTATTCAAGAAAAAGGAAAGACCTATGAAGGACTTACTCATTTATTAATGTGGGGAGCTGGCTTTATATTTTTAGGATTCATGTGGAATTATCAGTTTCCAATTAATAAAAAATTATGGTCTAGTAGTTTTGTGATGCTCACGGTGGGACTAGACATGGTAATTATTGGCACCATTATTTACCGCATTGAACTACAAAGACAATTGCAGTTTTCGGGCTTTTTTGAAATTTTTGGCAAAAACCCCTTGGTTATATATTTGTTTTCAGAGCTACTGGCCATGACCCTAAATATGATAGACATAGGGGATAAGTCCCTATTTGAGTGGATTTATGAGCACGGATTCTCCCATTTTGCCCCTTATTGGGCATCTTTAGCCTTTGCGCTAAGTTTTATGTTGGTTTGCTGGTTATTGGGTTATATATTAAATAAATATAAAATATATATCAGAGTGTAAATCTATTCACTCCTTTTTTTCCTTTTGTTTTTTTTAGGACTGTAAACGGCGTACCTTTGCAGCCTCAAAACAGTACATGGAAATAAGAAACATTGCAATTATCGCGCACGTTGACCACGGTAAAACAACTTTGGTGGACAAAATTTTACACGCAACTAAGGTATTCAGAGATAACCAAGAGACTGGTGATCTTATCATGGATAGCAACGAATTAGAGCGTGAAAGAGGAATTACTATCTTAAGTAAAAACGCTTCTGTAACATATAAAGGCGTTAAAATTAACGTAATTGATACTCCAGGTCACTCTGACTTTGGTGGTGAAGTAGAGCGTGTGTTAAAAATGGCCGACGGTGTTTGCTTGTTAGTGGATGCATTTGAAGGTCCAATGCCACAAACACGTTTTGTATTACAAAAAGCATTGCAATTAAATTTAAAACCAATTGTAATCATTAATAAAGTAGATAAAGAAAACTGTCGTCCTGACGAAGTGCACGATGCCGTTTTTGAATTATTCTTCAACTTAGATGCAACAGAAGATCAATTAAACTTCCCTACTTTTTATGGTAGTGGTAAAAATGGTTGGTTTAATGATAGCTTAACGCAATGTGAAGACATCACTCCTTTAATGGATGGTATCTTAAAATATGTACCAGGTCCAGATGTGAAGGAAGGGCATACGCAAATGCAAATTACTTCATTAGACTATTCTACTTTCTTAGGTCGTATTGCCATTGGTAAAGTAGAAAGAGGAACTATTAAGGAAGGTCAAAATATTGTGTTGGTGCAAGCCGATGGTAGTATTAAAAAGAATAAAGTAAAAGAATTATACGTATTTGAAGGAATGGGTAAGCGTAAAGTAACCGAAGTAGTTTCTGGTGACTTATGTGCTGTAGTTGGGTTAGAAGAGTTTAATATTGGTGATACCATTGCAGATCCTGAAAACCCAGAAGCTTTACCAATTATTAGTGTAGACGAACCTACCATGAGTATGACATTTAGTATTAACAACTCTCCTTTCTTTGGTAAGGAAGGTAAGTTTGTAACTTCTCGTCACATTCGTGATCGTTTAATTAAAGAAACCGAAAAGAACCTTGCATTGCGTGTTGAGGAAACAGATAGTGCTGATAGTTTCTTGGTTTACGGTCGTGGTATCTTGCACTTGGGTGTATTGGTTGAAACTATGCGTCGTGAAGGTTATGAATTAACAGTAGGTAACCCACAAGTTTTAGTTAAAGAAATTGATGGCAAAAAGAATGAGCCTTTTGAAATATTGGTGGTAGATGTACCAAGTGAATTTAGTGGTAAAGTAATTGACTTAGTAACCCAAAAGAAAGGGGAGATGTTAATTATGGAATCTAAGGGTACCATGCAGCATTTAGAATTTGATATTCCTTCAAGAGGATTAATTGGTTTACGTTCTCAAATGTTAACGCAAACTGCTGGTGAAGCTGTAATGGCGCACCGTTTTAACGAATACAAGCCTTGGAAAGGTCAAATTCCTGGAAGAAGCAATGGCGTATTGGTTGCAAAAGGTGGTGGTACAACAACTGCATATTCAATTGATAAATTACAAGACAGAGGTCGTTTCTTTATTGAGCCAGGTGAGGAAGTATATGCAGGTCAAATTTTAGCAGAACACATTAAGCCAGGTGATTTAAATATCAACGCAGTGGAGATGAAAAAATTAACCAACCACCGTGCTAGTGGATCTGATGATAGCGTTCGTATCACTCCAAAAATTCAGTTCACGTTGGAAGAGTGTATGGAGTATATTCAATTTGATGAGTGTATTGAAGTGACTCCAAAGTCGGTTCGTATGCGTAAGTCAATGTTGGATGAAAATGAACGTAGCAAAGCTGCCAAGTCAAATAACAATTAGTATTTACAAAATATTAGCTAGTAAAAAGCCTCCGAAATTTCGGAGGCTTTTTTTATTGTTTTTAAATAATAAAAAAAGCGCGTCAACTTTGACGCGCTAAATAGGTAGATAAAATTATATTAAATAGGTTTATTTAAAGCATTCCAAAGCATGTCCTTAAGCTCAACTAAATTTTTATTAATGGCAGAGGAGATAAATATATGCGGAATATTTTCGGGCAATTCTTTTTCTATTGCTTCAGTTAATTCATCATCTAATAAATCGGATTTGCTAATGGCAATGATAAATTCTTTTTGTAATAGTTCTGGATTAAATTCGTTGAGTTCGTTTTTTAAAATTTCGAATTCTTTTTTATGATCGTTAGCGTCTGCTGGAATTAAAAATAACAAAACCGCATTGCGTTCAATATGTCTTAAAAAGCGGTGCCCTAGGCCTTTTCCTTCGGCAGCGCCCTCAATAATTCCTGGTAAATCGGCAATGCAAAACGAGCGATTGTCACGATATGCTACCATGCCCAATTGAGGTGTAAGTGTAGTAAATGCGTAATTGGCAATTTTTGGTTTTGCTGCAGTAATAGATGATAGTAACGTAGATTTTCCTGCATTCGGGAAACCTACTAATCCAACATCTGCTAAAACTTTTAATTCTATTTGTTTCCAACCTTCAACTCCATCTTCACCGGGTTGTGCATATTCTGGAACCTGTTGTGTGGCAGTAGCAAAATTGCTATTTCCTAAGCCACCACGTCCGCCTTTCAACCAAACTATTTCTTGACCATCATGTAAAATTTCGGCTTCAATTTTTCCAGTCTCCTCGTCTCTTGCAATGGTTCCTAAAGGGACTTCAATAATAATATCTTTACCATCCTTACCGGTACAATTATTTTTACTTCCGTTTTCGCCATTTTCGGCAATTACATTTTTATGATATCTTAAATGCAGTAAAGTCCAAAGTTGACTATTGCCTCTTAATATTACATGACCACCGCGGCCTCCATCACCGCCATCGGGTCCACCTTTTGCAGTTAATTTGTTTCTTAAAAAATGCTTGCAACCAGCTCCGCCATGACCACTATGGGCAAAAATTCTGATGTAATCAATGAAATTATTTCTTTCTGACACGGTATAAGATTAACAACAAAGTTAATCTATTTATTTGCTTTTAAACCATCAATTAAAATGGCTACCATGTTTTGCTCTAATTCCTCAGCAGTAATTTTTTTTGTTGAACGGTGCCAACTTTCAATTCCACTAACAGCGTGTAAAAATATTAATACAACAGTAGGAGCGTCTATGGCTTTAATTTCTTTGATTCTAATTCCTTCTTCAATTAATGCAGCTAATCTTTTACGATATACTCTGCGCTGATTTTGGTAATTAGATAAGTATGGGTCAGATAAATGTTTCCATTCACGGTCGCTTACATATACTTCCTCATAATGATTGATCATTTCACTGATATGGAATCTTAAAATCTTTTCCATTTTTTGAAGCGAGCTAATTGGCTCCGATTCAATCTCGTCTAATTTTAAAACAAATTTATTGGCAACACTAAATACCAATTCGTGCAATAATTCACTTTTGGATTTGATGTGATTGTACAAACTTGCAGCCTCTACACCCACCGACTCTGCTAAGTCTCGCATGCTTGCTGCCTTGTATCCTTTTTCTCTAAATAAAGTAGCTGCTTTGCTAACAATTACGTCTTTGCGAGATAAATTTTTTTCGGTTTTAATTCTAGCCATGATATAAAATTGCTTGATTTATGCTACAAAATTACTCCAATTTACCTTTAAAACTCACTAATATTTTCAAAAAATCTTAATTTTTGTTAGTTTTTTGATTATCAGTCACTTACGAGTAGTTGTTATTTTAGGCTTAACCTTACTCACTTCTTAGCTTTAAAAATCGTAGTTTCGCACCTGAAAATAAAAAAAATTAAAATGTCTTTAGTAGTAGTTGGATCTATGGCTTTTGATGCCATTGAAACTCCCTTTGGGAAAAGTGATAAAATTATTGGTGGTGCAGCAACATATATTGCATGGTGTGCTTCTAATTTCACTCCTGTAAAACAAATTTCTGTAGTAGGTGGTGACTTCCCACAATCCGAATTAGATGCGTTAACTAACCGTGGCGTTACTTTAGAAGGTGTTCAAATTAAAAAAGACGAAAAGACATTTTTTTGGAGCGGTAAGTATCATTTAGATATGAACACACGCGATACTTTAGATACGCAATTAAATGTATTGGAAAATTTCCAACCGGTGGTACCTGAGAGTTATCAGGACTGCGACATTTTAATGCTTGGCAATTTAGTGCCAGGAGTTCAAAGCAGTGTGATTAAGCAAATGAAAAGTCGTCCTAAATTAATTGTCATGGATACCATGAACTTTTGGATGGAAATTATGATGGATGATTTAAAACACACAATTAGTTTAGTAGATGTATTGCTTGTTAATGACAGTGAAGCGCGTCAATTAAGTGGTGAATATAGTTTAGTGAAAGCGGCAAAGAAAATTATGACCATGGGGCCTAAATATTTAATCATCAAAAAAGGGGAGCACGGTGCTTTATTATTCCATGAGAACGAAGTATTTTTTGCACCGGCTTTACCATTAGAGGAAGTATTTGATCCAACAGGGGCTGGAGATACCTTTGCTGGCGGCTTTGTAGCACATTTAGCAAAAACAAAAGACTACTCTTTTGAAAATATGAAAGCAGCTATTATATTAGGTAGTGCGATGGCTAGTTTTTGCGTTGAAAAGTTTGGTACGCAACGTTTAACCGAGATAAATGATGCTGATATTAAAGCACGCGTACAATCGTTCGTTGATTTAGTAAACTTTGAAATTAAGTTAGTTTAATTTGGTGAAAACAATAAGAGCTATTAATTTTGCTTCGCAATGCATAAAAATAAACATACAAAACAAATTAAAAAACCTCGCTAAGCGGAAGGTCTGATTGTTTGTATGCGAATAAATATACTCAGAAGCCTTCCTTAACCAGGAAGGCTTTTTTTGTTAATCATTGTAATAATTAAAATGAATTTTAAAAATAAAAACCAATAACCATGCGTGTTGCAGTAGTAGGTGCCACAGGGCTAGTAGGCACAAAAATGTTACAAGTACTAGCTGAAAGAAATTTTCCAGTATCTGAATTAATTCCAGTTGCCTCTGCACGTTCGGTTGGCAAGGAAGTTAGTTTTAAAGGAAAGACCTATAAAGTAGTAGGAATGGAAGAAGGTATTGCTGCAAAACCAGCAGTAGCAATATTTTCGGCAGGTGGTGGAACTTCTACCGAGTGGGCTCCAAAATTTGCAGCAGCAGGCATTCGTGTTATTGATAATTCTTCCGCTTGGAGAATGGATCCTACTAAAAAATTAATAGTTCCAGAGGTAAATGCTTCTGCGCTAACTGCCGAAGATATGATCATTGCAAATCCAAACTGTTCCACAATTCAAATGGTGGTAGCATTACAACCATTACATGCAAAGTATAAAATTAAAAGAGTAATCGTAAGCACTTATCAAAGTGTTACTGGTACAGGAAAACAAGCAGTAGACCAATTAATGGATGAGCGTGCAGGAAAAAAATTAGATGCAGCTGAAATGGCTTATAAATATCAAATTGATTTAAACGCCATTCCTCAAATTGATGTGTTCTTAGAAAATGGATACACCAAAGAGGAGATGAAAATGGTAAAAGAAACTTGCAAAATTATGCAAGATGATAATATTAAAGTAACTGCTACCACCGTGCGTATCCCAGTAATGGGCGGGCATAGCGAAAGTGTTAATGTAGAGTTTGAAAATGAATTTGATTTAAAAGAATTAATAGCAGAACTCGCTGCTGCACCTGGTGTTGTGGTTCAACAGGACGATGCTACACAATTTTATCCAATGCCATTATGGGCTCATGAAAAAGACGAAGTATTTGTAGGCCGTTTACGTCGTGACGAGACACAAGCTAAAACATTAAACATGTGGATAGTGAGTGATAACTTGCGCAAAGGCGCTGCAACCAATGCAGTTCAAATTGCAGAGTACTTAAATGAAAAGGGGATTATTTAAAAAGTGTTCATAAATCATCTCATGCTTCGAGCTCGACATGGCCGCTAAAAATAAAAAGCTACATCTAAAATTGTGAACTCGCTGCGCTCAGACTTTTAGTTCGTGTTTATGAATTTTAGCGGCCATGGCGATAGAGAAGAATTAAATTATATTTGCCAGATAAAATTATTAATACAAGATTTTATAGACCTTAGTTTTTTACAAGTTCAATAAAATCGGCCTCGGTAATTATTTTTATCGAGGCTATTTTTTTTGCTTTTTCTAATTTGCTTCCCGCATCTTCACCTACTACTAAGTAATTTAATTTACTACTTACACCACTTAATATATGGCCACCACCTGCTTCTACTATGGCTTCGGCCTCGGAGCGTTTTAGTTGTGTGAGTGTGCCGGTAAATAAAAAGTAAAGCCCTGCTAAATTACCATCCACCGCAGTTGTATTGGTTTGTATCATATTTAAACCAAGTGCCTCTAAATTTTTTATAAGTGCAATGTTATTTTCATCATGGAAATAATCATAAATGCTTTTTGCAACTTTAATGCCTACGTCCTCAAAATTTTGTAATTCCGCTTCTGATAATAAAGTAAGGTCAAGTATGTGATTTATTTGAGCGGCAATTGTTTTAGCAGTGGTTTCTCCAACAAATCGAATACCAAGGGCGTAAATTAAGCGGTATAAGGGTTGTGATTTAGAAGCTTCAATAGCGGCTTTTAAATTGTCAACACTTTTTTTACCAAATCCTTCAAGGGTAGCAATTTGATCAAAGTTTAATTGGTATACTTCGGGAATATTTTTTAGCAATCCTAACTCATAAAACTTTCTAATATTGGCATCGCCAAAGCTTTTGATATCCATTGCATCCTTACTCACAAAGTGAATAATGCGCTCCACAATTTGAGCAGTACACAAGGGGTTATTACAACGCCATACTGCTTCGGCCTCCTCTTTTTCTAATAAGTAATCACATACTGGACAGTTATTTGGGAACTCAATAATTTTTTCTGTTCCTTTTCTTAAAGCAGGTATGGACTGTACAATTTGCGGAATCACATCACCTGCTCTTTCAATAATTACGGTATCTCCAAGTCTTAAATCTTTTTCTTTAATATACTCTTCGTTGTGCATGGATATACTTGAAACTGTTACACCACCAATGGCAACTGCTTGTAGTTTTGCAACGGGGGTAACTGCGCCGGTACGACCCACTTGAAATTCTACGTTTTCTAAAATTGTTGTGGCTTGACGTGCTTTAAATTTATAAGCAATTGCCCATCTTGGATGATGTGAGGTCATGCCTAGCTTTTCTTGTAAAGCAAAGTCATTAATTTTTATTACAAGCCCGTCAATTTCATATGGCAGGTTATCACGTTTTGATTCAAAATCGTTGCAAAATTTGATAACGTCCTGCATATTTGAAAAAATCTTTTTCTCATTTTGTGGTGACCTAAAACCCAAATTCCACAATAGTTCCAGCGCACCACTATGTGTTTTTAAAAGTTCGGGGATAGTAGCGCCTTGTTGTAAATTATAAAAACTAATATGGTAAATAAAAGCGTCTAAATTGCGCTCGCCAACTTCTGCTGGGTCCTTCATTCTTAAACTACCTGCTGCGGCATTTCTTGGGTTGGCAAGGATAGTCAATTGTTTTGATTTTAATTTTTCATTAAAATTTTCAAATGATTTTTTACTCATAATTACCTCTCCTCTTATTTCCATTTGCTGAATGCCATATTCGGACAAAGGAATACTTAAAGGGATAGATCTTATTTGTTTTATATTTTGAGTAATTTCTTCACCAGCAACACCATCGCCTCTAGTACAAGCACGCACTAAAAAATCGTTTTCATATACCAATGAAATGCTAGCACCATCAAATTTTGGTTCTACACAATAAGTGATTGCATCAAGTAATGCACCTTCTCTTGCCTTTCTATCAAAATCATTTAGGTCATCAGCATTATAACTATTTTCCAAACTTAACATGGGCACTAAGTGGGCCAAAGTTTCAAAGTTATTATTTAAGCTATTCCCAACACGTTGACTTGGTGAATCCTTTGTGATTAAATTTGGATGCTTAGCCTCAAGTTCAATTAATATTTTAAATAGCGTATCGTATTCGTAGTCGCTTATAAGTGGCGAAGCTGAAACATAATATTGATATTCATGAAATTTCAATATTTTCCTTAGCATATCAATAGCAACTATTTTTTGAGGGCTTTGTAAGAACAACTTCGTAGTGGCTTGAAGGTCTAATATTTGAGGTTTTGTATACATGTCTTTAAATGTCTGCTAAATTACAAATTGTTTTATTCTTTTATTTCGTATTTTGGCTTACGATTGCTTTTATTTTAGTTTGCTTATGTTAGACCCCAACAAGTCCTTAGTTTCTAATTTAGCTAAGGAAGACAAAGACGCCATTGAGTTGGTAAACGCTTATCCAAAAGTGCCATTAACGGTAGACTGTGTCATTTTTGGGTTCCATGACAACTCCCTTAAAGTATTGCTTATCAAAAGCGATTTATCTCAGTTTCGTGGAAAGTTATCTCTATTGGGGGATAAAGTGCATGCCCATGAGGATTTGGATACGGCAGCAAACAGAGTATTGCAACAAAGAACAGGGATGACCAATGTGTTTTTAGAACAAGTACATACATTTAGCAAGCCCGACAGACATCCAGGTGGAAGAGTGATTACTTCTGTTTACGCTTCACTTTTAAATATAAAACACCATGAGTTGTTGTTACATGACAATGAATTAAAATGGCATACCGTAAATCAGCTCTCCGAAATGGCTTTTGATCATAAACAAATTTTAGAAGTGTGTACCAGGTGGTTGCAAAAAAGAATTCAGGAACAGCCTTTGGCCTTTAATTTATTGCCAGTCAAATTTTCATTAAGGCAGTTGCAAAATGTATACGAAGCAATATTGGATGTTAAATTAGACAGAAGGAATTTCAGAAAGAAATTTGCTTCTATGGGCTTTTTAAATGACACCGATGAGATGGAGACCCATGTAACCCATAGGCCTGGCAAATTGTATACCTTTGATTTCATACAATATCAGCAAAAAAAGAAAAATTTCATAGGCATTGATTTCTAAAAAGTGGCCTTGCTTGCCTATAATTTAATACCTTTATTCACTAATAAAAAGGTATACTATGTTGCATTCAATGACAGGATATGGGCGCGCAGAAACTAATTTCAATGAAAAGACAATTTTAATAGAAGTTAAGTCACTTAACGGCAAGCAATTTGACCTTCGTTTAAACATACCTTCGCTTTTAAAGTCCTATGAAATTGAAATACGCAATAAATTAAATGAGTGCTTATTTAGAGGAAGTGTAGAATGTAGTATTTCGGTAAAATCAAATGGGGTATCCAAGCCAGTAAGCATTAATACAGCTTTGGCTAAATCTTATTATTTACCTATTGTTGAATTGGCAAACGAATTAGGAATTGCTCAAGAAAATATTTTAAGTACTTTATTAAAACTACCCGACGTAGTTTCTTCTACTAGTGAAATTATTACCGACGAAGAGTGGAATGCAATTTTTAAAACATTGCAATTGGCCATAGATCAATTAACAAATCACAGAATAGAGGAAGGGAAATCTATTGAAAAAGACTTACTAGAAAGGGTTGCAGCAATTGAGGCACAACAAGCAAGTATTGCTGTTCACGAACCCAATCGCCGTGTTAAAATAAAAGAAGGGCTTGTAAAATTATTAGATCAACATGTAGGTGCTGATAAATATGACAACAACCGATTAGAGCAAGAGTTAATTTACTATATAGAAAAAATTGATATTTCGGAGGAGAAGGTTAGGCTTACCAATCATTGCAATTATTTTAAGGATGTACTTAAGGAAAAAGATCCTTCAAAAGGAAAAAAGCTTTCATTCATACTACAGGAAATGGGACGAGAAATAAATACTACAGGCTCAAAAGCCAATGATATTGAAATTCAAAAAGCAGTGATATTAATGAAGGACGAGCTTGAAAAAGCAAAGGAACAAATACTAAATGTGTTATAAGATATGTTGCGATTTAAAAATTTATTTTTAATAAATACTTTATTGGCAATGCTAATTGTATTAGGTTGTCAAACCAAACAGCTTTATGAGCAAAATACAATTTATCCCAACCATAGTTGGCCCTCAAGGCAAGCAAATGAATATCAATTTACTATTGCCGATACCAGTGCTTATTACAAAGTGTTTTTTGTGATAAGACATCATAACGCTTATCATTATAAAAATATTTGGATTCAATTAAATACAACAGCGCCCAACGACTCTGTTACAAAACAGTCTTTAAATTTAAACTTAGCGGATGACGAAAAGGGTTGGCTTGGCACTGGGATGGACGACATTTTTGATCAAAGAATTCCAGTTGGAACGGAGCCTATTAAGTTTAAAAAAGGAGTTTATAAATTTGTATTACAACATACCATGCGCGAGGATCCACTTGAAAATATATTATCTACTGGTATTCGGGTTGAAAAAATAAAGCCATGATAAGCAGCTTTAAAAAAATAAATAAACTTCAGTTTGTCCGTATTTTTTATTGGTTGTTCTTAACCTATATGGTTGCTGCTTTTTTATGGTGGTATGTAGCGCTAGTTAAGCAAAACGATCAAATTGCAAATGTGCAGTATGGTAGTTTTCAAACCAACGATCCAGCGCTTACTCAAAAAGTACATGCCATTCAGGATTATCAGCAAAGAAAAAACAAACAATACATTGGCGAAGGGCTCACTATTTTATTTTTATTCTTACTGGGTGCTATTTATGTATATAGGTCCTTAATAAAACAAATCCGCTATTCTAATCAGCAGCAAAATTTTATGATGGCAGTTACCCATGAATTAAAAACGCCTATAGCCATTACGCAGTTAAATATTGAAACCTTATTAAAAAGAAAGCTGGATGCGGAACAGCAAAAAAAAATGTTAACCGCCTCACTTTCGGAAACGCAAAGGCTAGATAATTTATGTAATAATATTTTATTGGCTTCTCAATTAGACATGGGAGCATATCAAGCAAATGCGCAAGAAGTAAGTTTATCCTTAATAGTAGAAAACACAGCTACTATTTTTAAGAATCGATTTTTAGAAAGAAATTTTGTCACTACTGTTCAAGAAAATATTTACATTAAAGGTGAGTCGGTTTTGCTTCAATTACTTTTAAATAATTTAATTGACAATGCCATTAAATATTCAAATGCCAAGGATCCAATTGCCATTAAATTATTAGAAAATAATGGCTTGGTAGAATTGTCTGTTGCAGATTTAGGAGTGGGAGTTCCAGCCAGTGATAAAGAAAAAATATTTGAAAAATTTTACAGGGTGGGTGCCGAGTATACAAGATCTACAAAAGGCACTGGGCTTGGTTTATACCTGTGTAAGCGCATTGCTGTTTTTCATAAAGCAAAACTAGAAGTAGTTGCTAATACGCCAACTGGAAGCATTTTTACATTTACTTATTTGTTAAATTAAATATGGCTAATTATTCTATTTTATTAGTAGAGGATGAAGTGCATTTGCATGATGCGCTAAAATTAAATCTAACTTTAGAAGGCTATGAGGTTAGTTCGGCATACGAAGGCCCTGCCGCATTAAATTTAATAGAGCATGCACATTTTGATTTAATAATTATGGACGTGATGCTTCCGGGCATTGACGGATTTTCTATCACTGAAACTGTCAGACTAAAAAACAATCAAACCCCCATTCTTATTTTAAGTGCAAAAAACACAAGTGCAAATAAAATACAGGGGTTAAAAATAGGCGCAGATGATTATATGACTAAGCCATTTAATTTGGAGGAACTATTATTAAGAGTCTCTAAATTAATTCAAAAATCAAGCGCGTCTGGTCCCATAAATTCAAATGATCACTATCAATTTTCCAATAACCATTTTGATTTTAACGCGCTAGAGGCAATTACATTTACTGGTCAAAAAATCACACTAACCAAAAAGGAAGCCATGTTATTAAAGTTGCTTATTGACAATAAAAACAATGTCGTATCTAGGGAACGTATTTTACAAGCTGTTTGGGGGTATAATGTTTTTCCAAATACCAGAACTATTGACAATTTCATCCTTAATTTTAGAAAGTATTTTGAAAAAGATGTAAGAAATCCACTTCACTTTATTTCCATTAGGGGCATAGGCTATAAATTTCAGGATGAATTAGGGAAATAATCCATATTTGACCCTTTTGAAGACAATGTTTGCTCAGATTTATCGTTAATGCTATAGTTAATTGATACGCATGTCACTTTCGTCTATTCAAGATTTTGTTGAACCCGTTAATTTGGACCTCCTTTCAAAGGACGAGGGTTATAGGGATACCCAACTGGGTAAACATGTACTTGTAAACCAAGGAACGCTGCCCGATATTTCCAATGCCGATATTGTAATTATTGGAGCAGGTGAATGCAGGGGTGCTGGTTATGCTTTAAATGGACATGCAGCTGCCGATGCAATAAGAGCAGCTTTTTATGATTTATATTATTGGCATGCGCAAGTAAATATTGCGGACTTAGGCAATGTTAAATTAGGGCAATCTATAGCCGATAGTTATGCGGCACTTAGAACAGTAATTTCAGAATTGCTTTTACAAAATAAAAAAGTGGTTATTATTGGAGGCTCACACGATTTAACCTTGGCACAATATCATGCATATACTTCCATTCCAACACTAGTAAATGCAGTGGTGGCCGATGCAAAAATTGATTTAGATTTAGAGGCAAGACTTCCTTCTGATCATTTTTTAGAAGAACTATTTACAGGACTTCCTAATCACTTAAATCATTATGCACATATTGGTTTCCAAAGTTATTTTATGCATCCGCATATGCTGGAAACAATTGATAAATTAAGATTTGACTGTTTTAGATTAGGGGTTGTTAGAGAAAGTATTGAAGAAATGGAACCTGTAATTAGGGATTCACATATGATGAGTTTTGATATTAGTGCTATTCAAAATGCACATGCACCTGCTAATTTAATTACACCCAATGGGTTTAATGGCGAGGAGGCTTGTGTTTTAATGCAATATGCAGGTATGAGCTGGAAAACCAGTACCATTGGGCTTTTTGGATACCAAGCCGAGCAGGACCATAAAGGACTTACAGCTATACAAATGGCTCAAATGATTTGGTATATAGTAGACGGAGTACAAAAGGGCAAAAAGGAAGCCCCCTTATCTGAAATTGAAAGGTTTAAGGAATTTCATATTGCCTTTTCTGATATTGACACTAAATTTTTACAAAGCAAAAGTACCGGCCGCTGGTGGATGCAATTACATAACGAACAATGGTGTCCTTGCAGTTATAAGGATTATTTAGTAGCTTCCAATAACGAAATTCCTGAACGATGGTTAAGAGCATTAGAAAGAGAGTAATTACTCCAATTTCATTTATTTTATTTGCCGCATTTTTATTAAATACTGCTGCACTTGCACAAAATGCAAAAACAAATTTATTATCCTCAGCAGCTTTAAAAGGAGCGCATGTAGGTATTGCCATATTTAATGAGTCCACTGGACAATGGGTAGAAAAATACCAAAGTGATCACTACTTCACTCCTGCAAGCAACACTAAAATTCAATCTTGTTATTTAGGAATGAAATATTTAAAGGACTCTATTCCTGGTTGGCAGTTTGCCGAAAACAAGGATAGTATTTTTTTAATGCCATTAGGAGATCCTAGTTTCATGCATCCCGATTTTAGTTATCAACCTGTTGCTGAATTAATTAAATCTACCAAAAAGCGAATTGTTTTATGCTTGCCAGAAAAAGAGGATCGCTTTGAAAGTTATGGTAGGGGCTGGGCTTGGGATGATTACCCAGAGGACTATCAACCCGAAAGAAGTAGGTTAAATATTTATGGTAACGTATTAACAGTTTCAAAGAAAGAGGATGGTGTTCAAATAAGGCCAAGCTATTTTACTAAAAAACTAACTATGCCCGAAGTGTATACGCAGTGGACTCGTGAAAAATTAAACAATAATTTCTTTGCTAAGCCCGATTCAATTAGGGATTTAGAACATCAAGTGCCTTTTATAACTGACAATAAATATGCATTAGCAAAAGCCTTAATAGAAGATAGCTTACATCCAAAAAAGAAAATTGTAATTCAAAAAGGATGGAGTCAGGCAACTGCTACTATTATTAAAACAGCGCCAACCGATACTTTGCTAAAAATTATGATGAACAGAAGTGATAATTTTTTTGCTGAACAAGTAATGTTAATGACAAGTCAGCAGCTTCTGGGAACTATTAATGATGCTGCAATTATAGATACTATTTTAAAAACCGATTTTTCGAGTTTTCCACAAAAGCCAGAGTGGGCTGATGGTAGTGGTTTAAGCAGATTCAATTTAACAACTCCAGAAAACTATATCACCTTATTGCAAAAAATGGAAACCGAGTTTTCTATGGACAGGATTAAAGCAGTATTTGCGCAAGGTGGTAAAGGAACATTGTCTTCCTACTATAAAAATATTCCTGGAGTTTTGTATGCGAAAACAGGAACACTTGGTAATCAAATTGCGCTTAGTGGTTACATTATAACAAATAAAGGAACTCGATTATTATTTTCGGTTTTAGTTGGAAATCATGTGAGTGCTAGTACTTACCCAGTGAGACATGCGGTAGAGCAATACCTTACTGCAGTAATGGGAGATTATTAGTAAATAAATTTTTATTATTTATTTGCTAAATAGGCCGTCTAGGTAAGCCTCTTTAAAATCTATGAAGGTGGGGGCTCCAGTAGCAGTAATATTGGGTGTATTACAATTAAATAAATCTTCAATTAAAATATGCATTTCCTTTTGTGATAAGGATTGGCCAGCTTTAATTGCCGATTGCCTTGCCATACATCTAATTAATTTTTCTCGCTTACTAAATTTAATATCACTACTAAAGTGTTTAAATTGTTCAAGTAAAAGTTCAATTGCATTTTTTTCATTTCCGGAAATTACATCGGCAGGGATACCCTGAATAATAAAACTATTTTGTCCAAAAGGTTCTATTTCATAACCTATTACAGCTAAGTCTTCTATAATATCTTCAAGTAAAATAGCATCGGCAACACTTAATTCTAAAACAACAGGGAATAAGCTTTTTTGCGTAGCATGGGCTTGTGTAGTTGCGTTTTGATACTTTTCATAAAGTACACGCTCATGAGCAAGTTGTTGATGTACCATAATTAAACCAGCGTTCATTGGCGCTAATATATAGGTATTGTTAATTTGCAATAAGGTGGCATCCTTGTCTATACTTAATTCATTGGTATCATCCTTGTATAGCCCCATAGAAGAGGACTTTACAATAAAGGATTCGGCATTATTTTGATCATTGCCATCTCCAGAAGGGATGTTGGTGAAGAAACTTTTCCACTCTTTTTTTTCTGCCTCACTTACTTTAGGAATAAAGTGCGCCTGATTTTTTTGTGTAAATCCAGCATACAAAGAACTGCTAGCGGCACTAAATTTTTGCTCCTCAGAAAATGGTTTCTGAATGGCATCTAGTTCTTGAATGTTGGCATCCAGTGAAAAGTCTAAGGAAGGTGCAATACTAAATTGAGCTAATGCATGCTTTACAGCTGCTTGCACAAATGCATAAATTATTTTATCGTCCTCAAATTTTATTTCTTGTTTGGTAGGATGCACGTTAATATCTACTTGCGCAGGATCTACGTCTATGTATAAAATATAACTAGGGAAATTTTCTTTTGGAATAAGTC
This sequence comes from Bacteroidota bacterium, assembly GCA_947456625.1. Classification (GTDB taxonomy): domain Bacteria; phylum Bacteroidota; class Bacteroidia; order Chitinophagales; family Chitinophagaceae; genus Sediminibacterium. The sequence goes on along the minus strand of CANGQJ010000003.1, from coordinate 69,500 downwards.
CTTCAAATGCATTTGCAATGGCATGATGTAAGTACGCACTTTTTATAAAACGACGATTTACAAAAAAATATTGGTCGCTTCTTGTTTTTTTTGCCGTCTCGGGCTTTCCAACAAAACCTGAAATAGTAAGGTAGTCGGTTTTTTCACCAACTGCAACAAGTTTAGTTTGATAACTATTTCCTAAAACTTGAATTGCTCTTTGTTTAAAACTTCCTGCTTCCCAATGAAAAACATCCTGACCATTATTGGTAAGACTAAAATAAATTTCAGGGAAAGCTAAAGCTACTCTTGTGAATTCTTCAATAATATGTTTTAATTCGGCCGAATTACTTTTTAAAAAATTTCTGCGCGCAGGCACATTGAAAAATAAATTTTTCATGCTAATGCTTGTACCCACTGGACAAGCCACCGGACTGGTTTCACTCACTTGGCTGTTTTCAATTACCACGCCTGTACCTAGTTCCTCATTTGCTTGTCGGGTTTTTAAACTTACCTGCGCAACTGCAGCAATGGATGCAAGTGCTTCCCCTCTGAATCCCATGGTTCTTATCTGAAAAAGGTCCTCAATAGAACTTATTTTACTTGTCGCATGACGCGCAAAAGCATTTTGAGCATCAATGGGGTTCATGCCCTTGCCGTTATCAATAACCTGAATAAGGGCTTTACCTGCGTCGTTAATAATAAGTTTAATTTCGGTAGCGCCAGCATCAACAGCGTTTTCCAATAGCTCCTTTACCGCACTTGCAGGTCGTTGTATAACCTCGCCTGCCGCAATTTGATTGGCTATATGATCTGGTAATAAATGAATGCTATTGGACACTATTTTTAAACTTTTAAAGTGTGTAAAAGTAGTAAATTTGCCACTTAAAATATCAACTTATGCTAAGAACAGCGGACATAAAAAAAACACCCCATAAATACCTTCCAACGGCATTTGAATTAACCAATTGGGAGGGTTTAGAGCCTTTTTTTATTGAATTAACCAATCGCTCAATTCAAAGCAAAGGGGAGCTTGAAAAATGGTTACAGGATTTAAGTGAATTGGAAGCTTTTATTAGCGAGGATGCTTGTTGGAGACAAATAAAAATGACATGTGATACCACTGACAAAACCCTAGAGGATGCCTTTACGTATTTCTGCATGGAAATACAGCCTAAAATGCAACCATATGCCGATGCCTTAAATAAAAAATTAGTTGCCTCCGAATTTGTGCATGAATTAGACAAGGATTTATATTTTACTTATTTACGTTCCGTTAAAAAAAGCATTGAATTATTCAGAACCGAAAATATTCCTTTACAAGCCGAATTAAGTGTTTTGCAACAACAATACGGAACTATTGCTGGCAAAATGACTATTGAAATGAATGGTCAAGAATATACATTACAACAAGCTTCTCAATTTTTAGAAAATGAAAATAGGGCAGTGAGGGAGGAAGCGTATAAAAAAATTCAAGAACGTCGTTTACAAGACAAGGATGTCATGCATGAATTATATACTACATTAATTCAAAAAAGACATCAGGTTGCAGTGAATGCTGGTTTTGAAAACTATCGTGATTACAAATTTGCAGAACTAGGTAGGTTTGATTATACTAAAGAAGATTGTTTCCAATTTCATGAAGCCGTTAAATTACATGTGCTTCCTTTGATTGACAAAATATATGCACGCAAAAAACAAAAACTAGGTTTAGCTACTTTAAAGCCCTGGGATACCGAAGCCGAACCTGCTGGCACCAAGCCTTTGCGCCCTTTTACAGATGGCACGGATTTATACGAAAAATCGGTCACTTGCTTTGAGCAACTCAATCCATTTTTTGCAGATTGCTTGAAAAAAATGAAAGAACTTAAACATTTTGATTTAGAAAGTAGGAAAGGAAAAGCGCCAGGTGGATACAATTGCCCGTTGGCAGAATCGGGTGCACCATTTATATTTATGAATGCAGCAGGTCAAATGAGTGACGTGACCACAATGGTTCACGAAGGTGGCCATGCCATTCATTCGTTTTTAGCACACCCACTTGCACTAAGTGCGTTTAAAGAATATCCAATGGAAATTGCGGAAGTGGCAAGCATGTCCATGGAATTATTTACCATGAATCATTGGCAATCTTTTTTTGATAATGATGCAGAATTAAATCGTGCAAAAGAACATCAGTTAGAACGTACCATTACTATTTTCCCTTGGATTGCAATTATTGATAAATTCCAACATTGGATTTATGAAAATCCTAATCACACAATTGAGCAAAGAACAAATACCTGGACGGCAATTTTAAAAGAGTTCTCTACTAATAGCATTGATTATTCTGGGCTTGATATGTACCGTGCCATAGGATGGCAAAGACAACTACATTTATTTGAAGTACCTTTTTATTATATCGAATATGGCATTGCACAATTAGGAGCAATTGGTATGTGGATGCAGTATCAGAAGCATCCAAGCCAAGCATTGGAAAACTATATGAATGCACTGGCACTAGGAGGTACCAAAACCTTGCCAGAGCTGTATAAGACGGCAGGTCTTGAATTTAATTTCTCTCCTAATTATGTAAAGACATTAATGGACTTTACCAATCAAGAATTAGAAAAATTATTTCATTAAAATATTATGCTTGGGAAGGGCCGCCTTGTGAAGGACGATTGTTATTTCTTGGTCCTTGATTTGGTCTTGGTCCTTGATTTGGTCTTTGTCCTTGATTTGGTCTTGGGCCGTTGTTATTTCTAGGGCCATTTGGGCCATTGTTAGGACGGTTGTTATTAGGACGAGCACCACCTTGTTGGTCTCTTCTGCGACGATCATTTTTCTCAAGTGTTTTAAGGCTTATTTGACCAACTAATTCTACAAACGAAGATTCCACTTCCTTAGATTTGCCACTTGTTATTTCAACGGCTTGTAATTCATCTACCATTACACCTTGTTGGTTTAATTTTTTTATTTCAACAACACGGTCAATAGTTAATGGATAATGTTTGGTATTATTAGGAAGGGTGTACCACATTAAGTTTTTGAAAATATCTTTCTTAATTAAAAATGCTTGACCCATTGCAGTTTGCAAAGTATCAGCATAATCGGGGAAACCTTGTAAGGCATCTAAGTAAGTGTCTAATTCAAAATTCAAACAACATTTTAAGCGACCACATTGTCCGCTTAATTTGGTTTGATTAATAGATAAATTTTGATAACGTGCTGCTGTAGTATTTACACTTTTGAAATCGTGTAACCAAGTACTACAACATAGCTCTCGTCCGCAACTGCCTATTCCACCTAGCTTTGCAGCTTCCTGACGAATACCAATTTGACGCATTTCTACTTTTACTTTAAACTCACCTGCAAAAATGCGAATAAGCTCTCTAAAGTCAATACGGTCATCGGCTGTATAAAAAAATGTTGCTTTTTTGCCATCGGCTTGCAATTCAACCTCACTTAATTTCATGGCCAATTTTAAATTAGAAGCATGAGTACGGCTTCTTGCTAATATATCGGCTTCTCTACTTTTGCTAATTTTAAATGTTTCAATTTCACGATCTGCACTTGGCCTAAGAATTTTTTTCATATCAGGATTGAACTCGTCAACCCCTCTTTTCTTTAATTGAACTCTTACTAATTCGCCTGTAAGGGAAACTTCACCAAGGTCATATCCGTTGACGCCTTCTAAAGTTACATAGTCTCCTTTTTCAAATTGCTGTAAAGTAGTGTTTCTGAAAAAATCTTTGCGGCTGCCTTGTTTAAAACTTACCTCTACAACCTTACATTGATTGTCCATATCGTCAATAGGTAAGTCACACAACCAATCGTGCACATTTAATCTGTTACAAGCTCCTGAACTACAACCGCCATTGCTTTTGCAACCGCCTGGTTTACCAGTTCCGCATGATCCACATCCCATATATAGTTAGTTCTAACTGTTAATGAATAATAAATACCATACTAAGCATCCTGTCACTCCATTCCTTTTTTGGCTTAGCCTTCTGTCAAAATTAAGGTTTTGTTCTGAATGATATGATAGAACTTGATACCCAAGGCCATAAAAAGCATTTTTGGGTTGGCATTACGCTCAATATGATAAACTGCCTTGTCAAGCTCCTGTACCATGGCCTCTAATTGCCCAACACCCGCTATTTTATTAATTCTAAGGGCAAAATCCTTTAAAGCTGGGTCCAATGGGATATCGGCTCCCAATACCTTAAGTCTAATACTTTGTTCTAATAAGTGGTTAAAATACTTCAAAAACTGCTTTTGAGGCTCCCTGCCCATTTTACTGGTTTCCTCTACCCATTTGTTTTGGGCCAAAGGGCCTCCTTTTAAAATAGCGTTAAGCCACTCTCTAATTTGGGTTAAAAAGTCCGAATCGCTATGTTGCACCAAGTGAAGTGCTTCACGGTAGTTGCCGTCCGAGATGGCAGCTATCTGGGCGGCTTTTTCTGGATCCAAATGTCCCTTTTCGGTGAGTGCGGTTTGAATATCCTCTTTAGTGAGTCGGGGCACTTTAATATATTGACACCTACTTAATATAGTTGGAAGAATTTGCTCATCCGATGCAGCTACTAAAATAAAAATTGTATTTACAGGCGGCTCCTCTATTAATTTTAATAATTTATTTCCTTCTTTCCCTAAATATTCGGGCATCCACATTACAAGTACCTTGTATGTACTTTCAAAACTTTTAAAAGAAAGTTTTTTTATAATTTCGGCGCATTCGTCTGCGCTAATATTTCCTTGTTTGTTATCGGCTTTAATAGATTGCAACCAATCAAAAACATTTCCATAAGGATAGCCATTTATAAACTCTCTCCACTGTTCTATAAAATTGGAGCTTAAATTTTTGGTTCCTGGTTTTTCGGTAATACTTGGAAATGAAAAATGTAAATCGGGATGCATTAATTGACTGGCCCTGTGATAAGCAGGCAGGGCAGCAATTTCATTGGGACTATACATCTTAGGCACACTGGTTTCAGGAGCACCAAATAAATTCGCACCACTATTTTCTGCGGCATTTGGGATGCTTACTATGTATTGAGCAAAAGCAATAGCTAGCGGTAAAGCACCAGCACCATCGGGTCCCACAAAAAGCATAGCATGGCTTAAACGCTGGTTTTGCACCATGTCAACCAACTGCTTTTTTAATTTTTCATGCCCGATAACTTCGCTAAGTAACATAGGGCGAAGATAATGGATAGTTTGAGAAGCGACCTACTTTAAACGAGACAAAATTTCTTCGCTATCAGGTTTGGTACTGCTTGGGAAATAGGCAATCATTTTGCCATTTTCATCCAATAAAAATTTATTAAAATTCCATGCAATACTTGCGTCTAATACACCATTTTTTGACTTTTGAGTAAGCCATTGATAAATAGGAGCTGTTTGTGCACCTTTCACGTCAATTTTATCGGCAAGAGGGAAAGTTACTCCGTAATTTTTCTTACAAAAACTTACAATTTCTTCGTTGGTTCCTGGCTCTTGTCCACCAAATTGATTACAAGGGAATCCTATGATTACTAATTTGTCTTTGTAAGTTTCATAGACTTTTTCTAAGGCCTCGTATTGCGGCGTGTAACCACATTTGCTTGCCGTATTTACAACTAATATTTTCTTTCCTTTATATGCGGCAAGGTCAATTTGCTTGCCGTCAATTCCAGTTACTTTAAATGTATGTATACTTTGAGTATTACCCATTAAGGCAGTTGCCATAATTAATAGAGTTGCTAATATTTTCATTGAATAGTATTTATGATATGAATATAACAATATTTTGATAAAATGGTTTAATGATAAGTATAAGCTGCTGTTAAAATACTAATACTTGCAGGTGCCACATCCCACAAACATATGCTAGCTGCCTCCAGAGTGGCTCCAGTAGTGAGCACGTCATCAATGATTAATAAGTGCTTGTTTTTTAATATATAATTGTCATTTACAGCAAACATTTTGCTCCTTAATTCCCCTCTTTGTGTTCTGTTTTTGTGCGTTTGAGTGAAAACGCTTTTTGTTTTTTTTAAAGCCTGTACAATAGTTTTTTGAAAACCACCTGCAACAATAGCCTCGCAAATTATTTGACTTTGATTAAAACCTCTAGTCCTTTGTTTTCGTATACTTATAGGAATTGGAACTAAATAATCAATTTCACTGTATTTTGGATTATTGCATAGGTCAATTGCGATAAGCCTGCCTAATAGGTATCCCGCTTTTTTATTTTGTTTGTACTTTAATTCAAAAATAATTGATTGAACAATACTGTCCTTGGTAAAAAATAAAATACTGTTAGCTTGATAAATATTAGTTCTTCCCCAAAATATTTTTTCTACTGGATTGTTTTTTATTTGTGCAAAATTTGTGAATGGCAATTGGCTTTCACAACTACTGCAAATTATTTGTACCTGATGTAATTGTTCGGATGCGCAATGCAAGCAAACATGAGGATAAAATAAATGAATAAATCCTTGTAACAATTCCCGAATTACAGCATAGGGCTTTAGGATAAGGAATCTTTGCAATTGCATTAAAAGAATAGTCGATAAGCTTCGTCTACTCTTTCTACTGGAATAATTTGAATACTATGTTTTTTTGGCTCAATGCCCTTACTATTAAAAGCAGAAATATAAATTTTTTCAAATCCTAATTTTTCTGCTTCTGCTATTCTTTGTTGGATTCTATTAACTGCTCTTATTTCACCGTTTAATCCTACTTCACCAGCAAAGCATATACCTTGTGGTAATGGAATGTCCTCATAGGATGATAATAAAGATAATATTATTGCAAGGTCCAAGGAAGGGTCTTCAATTTTTAAACCACCTGCAATATTTACAAAAACATCCTTCATGCCAAATGCAAATCCACCGCGTTTTTCAAGCACAGCTAATAATAATTGTAACCTTCTTAAATCAAAGCCAGTAACGGTTCGTTGCGGGGTGCCGTAAACACTTTGTGTAACTAATGCTTGCACTTCAATTAATAAAGGACGCATTCCCTCCATACTTGCAGCAATGGTGCTTCCGCTTAAGGATTCGTTACGTTGTGCAATTAAAAAAGCAGAAGGGTTATTTACTACTTTCATGCCTTCGCCAGTCATCTCATAAATTCCTAATTCACTGGTGCTACCAAAACGGTTTTTTAAAGTACGCAACATACGGTAAGCATAGTGACGGTCGCCCTCAAACTGAAGTACGGTGTCCACCATATGCTCTAATATTTTTGGTCCTGCAATGGTACCTTCCTTTGTGATATGTCCAATTAAAAATACTGGGGTACCTGTTTCTTTTGCAAAGCGTTGAAACTCGGCGGCAGTTTGTTTTATTTGAGAAACACTACCAGCTGCAGCCTCTATTAAATTAGACTCTAGTGTTTGAATAGAGTCAACAATTACAACAGTGGGTTTTAATTTTTTAATGGCTTTGAAAATATCTGAGGTGCGTGTTTCGGTAAGTAAATAAAAATTTTCGTTTTTTAAATTTAAACGATCAGCGCGCATTTTGATTTGCTGTATACTTTCCTCGCCACTAATATATAATACGGTTTGGTCCTGCATCATAAGGCCTTGTTGTAAAAACAAAGTACTTTTTCCAATACCTGGTTCGCCAGCAACAAGTACAATAGATCCTAATACAATACCACCTCCTAAAACGCGATTTAACTCTGCGTCGGCGCTACTTATTCTTTTTTCAGATTGACTATTTACTTCATTAATGGCAATAACCTGTGTGCCCTTTTGTTGCGTAGTATACTCCTCCCATCCAGTGTCTTTTTTCTCTCCTTTTTCAACTAATTCTTCGGTAAAAGTATTCCACTCATTACAAGCAGGGCACTTACCCGCCCATTTTGCGGATTCATAACCACAGTTGTTGCAAAAAAATGCCGATTTGGATTTACTCATGTCCTAAAGATAAATGCTATTTAAATCATTTAATAAGCAAAAGCCGAAATTGTTTATAGTTTTATTACTTCCTGCTGGTCGTCTAAAAACTTATATTCAACTAAATGACTACTATTGTCGGGCTGTGATTTTAGTTTAAGTTTATACTTACGTTTCCACCTTTTTAAAATACTATTAAAGATGCCTTTAGTTAAATGAGAATGTATAATTGGGTGCACTAAAACATGCAAGCTTTTGTGGCCATGAGTGGCCAAATATGCTAATTTCTTTTCCATCTCATCCTCTAATAATAATGTGGAAGTTATTTTACCTGTTCCATTACAAGCAGGGCAATCTTCAGAGGTATTGATATTTACTTCGGGACGTATTCTTTGACGGGTAGCTTGCAATAATCCAAATTTAGAAATTGGTAACACCGAATGTCTTGCACGGTCCGTTTTCATGAATTCATCCAAGGCCTCTTGTACTTTTTTCTTATTATCAGGAAGTTTCATGTCAATAAAGTCAATGACAATGATGCCCCCAATATCTCTTAGTCTTAATTGTCGTGCAATTTCTTCAGCTGCTTCTAAGTTAGTTTGTAAAGCATTTTCCTCTTGATTATTGCTTACGCTTTTAAAACCGCTATTTACATCTATAACATGCAAGGCTTCGGTATGCTCTATAATTAAATAAGCGCCACTATTTAAGTTTACCGTTTTTCCAAATGAAGATTTAACTTGTTTGGTAATTCCGTACTGATCAAAAATATCTTGATCACCAGTATGCAGACTTAAAATATTTGCTTTTGCCGGCGCTATTCTTTGTAAATAACTTAATGTAAGGTCAAATATTTTTTTATCGTTTACTACAATTTTATTGAAGTCCTCGTTTAATAAATCTCTTAAAATACTAGTGGTTTTACTTTGCTCACTCATAATTCGAGCTGGAGACATAGCGCCTTTTAAATTGGCTTGAATATTTTTCCAATTCTCAGCAAGTGTAAGTAAATCCTCGTGAAGTTCTGCAGTAGATTTTCCTTCCGCAGCTGTTCTTACAATCACACCAAAGTTTTTTGGTCGGATGGACTCCATCATTTTTTGAAGACGTTTACGCTCTTCGCCACTGTGAATTTTTTTGGATACTGCTACTATTTCATTAAATGGAGTAAGCACTATAAAACGTCCTGCAAGTGAAAGTTCACAAGTAAGTCTTGGTCCTTTTGCTGCAATAGGTTCTTTCAAAATTTGAACTAGTATGTTAGGCTTGCCATTAAGTACTTCACTAATTTTTCCAGTCTTAACTATTTCAGGTGCGTTTTGAAACTTAGTTAAATCAAAACTACCATCGGTATTATTAACAGACTCCTGTGTATACTTGATAATGGATTTAATGTAAGGACTTAAATCGGTGTAGTGTAAAAAGGCATCTTTTTCAAAGCCTACGTCTACAAATGCGGCGTTTAATCCAGGAATAATTTTACGAACTTTTCCTAAGTATAAATCGCCTACAGCCCAACGGGTATCCATTTTTTCGTTATGAATTTCCACGAGCTTTTTGTCCTCCAATAAGGCTATTTCAACCCCATCAGCGGAACTATTAATAATTAAATCTTTGTTCACTTATAGCAACTTTTTTAATGCACATAGCATGGCTAGTAATAGCTTAGCTAATGCCTTATAATTTTTGTAAACACGACCACTTTACGAAGGAAGGAAAAGGTAAAGTAAAGTTGCTAAGTAGAATAGTGGCGTGCATTTGAAAAAAGTACAAGCGTGAGCTTTTAATAGATCACGCTTGTATTAGGAAGAGAATTATTTATTCTTCTTCTTATGACGATTCTTTCTTAAACGTTTTTTTCTTTTGTGCGTCGCAATTTTATGACGTTTTCTTTTTTTACCACAAGGCATGTCAGATCTTTTTTATTATTAAAAATATTGTTACTTCAAATATATTTTGAACTATTTGTTTAGTTCTTTTATTCTTTTATCAATTGCATCTTTTGCTTCGTTGTTTTTTACCAAAGTTTTCATTTTGGCGTACCAATCAATAGCAGAATCCTTTTTATTAGTAAGCTCATAACACTCAGCGAGGTTAACCATGGCCTCCAAATTATTGGGTTGTAATTTTAAAATGGTATTAAATCTTTCAATGGCTTTTGGATATTGACCAGATTTTTTTCCACCCAATCCTAAAATTAGTTGACCGTATACATTTTGTGGATTTTTGTCCACTACCTCTTTTACCTTTAAAATGCCTTGCATTGGGTTGTCAGAAATATTTCCGAACAAGTAGCAAGCACCTAAATTAATTTTTGCAGAGTCGTTATTTGGATTGATTACCAATGCTTTTTCTAAAAGAACTTTTGCATTAACTGCAATCCAATTAAGAATGGCAGGTGGTGCATCCGGCGTTGTTAGGTTATCTACCAACTGCTGGGCTGCAAAAGTGAGGCTTTTTTCAGAATTTTCCAACAAAGCAGCACTGTAAGTATAATATAAATATGGTTCCACCCTATGTGCCGAATCGGCCCAAAAAAGGGATAATTGCTTGTAAATTTTAATACTATCTAAAGAATTTTTGGAATTAACTAATTGATTTTCAATAGTTAGTAAAGTTATTTTTTGACTAGCGGTAAGGGCTGTTTTTGCGCCATCCACCAAAGATTGGGAACTAACTTGTTGGTTAACATTGGTTGCTGTATTGAAATTTGCCTCCTTTTTAGCCGTTCTTGGGACAAATATATAAATGGCAATACACAATAGTGCAGCACTAAAGGCAACAATAAGCTGAGGTTTTTTCAAAATTGATTCGTTTCCGGCAAAGGTAAATTACTTACGTCTTTCTTTTACCTCATTTACGAATTCTTTTGCTGGCTTAAATGCTGGGATGTAATGCTCAGGGATTTGAACTGCAATATTTTTTTTAATGTTACGCCCAATTTTTGCAGCTCTTTTCTTAGTAATAAAGCTGCCAAATCCACGAATATAAATGTTCTGGCCATTTGACAAGCTTTCTTTTACTTCCTTAAACATTCTTTCTAAAGTCATTAATACATCAACTTTAGGAACACCAGTTTCGGTAGCAATAAGATTGATGAGATCAGATTTTCTCATGAAATTGATTTTTGGGGTTTCGGTATTAAAAATAAATCTATTTTTTGCTTTTTGCAACTAATTCCCCAATTATTTAAACATATATACGCATAAATTAAAGCAAATACGCATTAGAAATATTTATATATAAAATATATTTAATTTATAAATGAACAAGATTTGTATAAATAAAGGCAAATTTTGGCCATTTTTGCTCAATTTTGAGCATAATGAATACAGATTTTTGCGATTTGCTTCTAAAATGGGACAAAAGGTCTAATCATAGACCAATGCCATGGAAAGGAGAGAAGGATCCCTATAAAATATGGCTGAGTGAAATTATTTTGCAGCAAACGAGGGTAGAACAGGGCTGGGCTTATTATGAAAAATTCATTGTTCACTTTCCAACTATTAGAGACTTGGCAGCCGCCAAAGAAAATCAAGTTTTTAAATTATGGGAGGGGCTGGGTTATTATAATAGGTGCAGAAATTTATTGTTTACAGCTAAGTATATTGTAGCAAATCATAAAGGAGTTTTCCCAAATACCTATGAGTCACTTTTGGCATTAAAAGGGGTGGGTCCCTATACAGCGTCGGCTATTGCATCCTTTGCATATAATTTACCACATGCAGTAGTGGATGGAAATGTATTTAGGGTATTTGCAAGATTTTATGGCATTGCAACACCAACAGATACCAAAGAAGGGGTTGAAATTTTTAATAAAATTGCTACTGAAAATTTAGCAAAAACAAAAGCAGGTATATACAATCAAGCATTAATGGATTTTGGGGCCACTGTTTGCAAACCATTGTCTCCATTATGTTCTAGCTGTGTCATGCAAAAAAAATGTGTTGCGTTTAATAAAAATATAGTTGGACAATTGCCAATTAAATTAAAATCAATTCAAAAGAAAAAAAGATATTTTGATTATTTCTGTTTTACTTTAAACGGAAAAATATTAATTCAAAAAAGAGAAGTTGGAGACATTTGGGCAGGCCTTTTTCATTTTTATTTAGTGGAGAATGATAAATTAGTCCCTGCAAATAATGATTATTACGAACAAGTATTAGGGCAGCAATTGACCATTAAAATTAAAAATGTTAGTACAATAAGTTTGTCAAAAACATACCAACAACTATTAACACATCAGCAGTTAAATGTCAGATTTATAATGGTAGCCTTAAATACCATGCCCGCTGTTTTTGAGCAAGGCCAGTGGGTAAATTTGAAAACTTTAAACAAATACGCATTCCCTAAAACAATTAATAATTTTTTAGACGACCAAGGGTATCTTCTTAAATAAATTGTCTTAAAATATTGGTAACTTTCCCTCATAAATTAATCAAAATTGGAAACGCACTCGGGTAATACATATTTTTTAGCTACACAGGTTTTAGTTCCTCTTAGCCAAGACAGCTCTCTTATACTACTCATGAGTTTACTATTATTTTTATCTTTTGCAATTGCAGGATCGGAGGTTGCCTTTTTTTCATTATCCTACAAGGATATTCAAATACTAAAAGGTAAACATAGTAAGTCTTTAAAACGAATTGTGACTTTACTTGAAGATCCTAAGCGCTTACTTACCTCTATGCTTATTGCAAATAGCTTCATAAATATTTGCATTATTTTAATAGCCAATATCTTAATAAACGATTTATTTGTTTTTGATCAAATTGGAATCCCGGGTTTTGAATTTATTATAAAGGTTATTGCGGTTACATTATTGCTTTTATTTTTTGGAGAGATTTTACCAAAAGTAATGGCCACTCAAAACAATATAAGGTTTGCTTCGGATTTTGGCGGTATTATACAAGTGGTGTATTTTATATTTTCAAAACCAAGTGGTATTATGGTTAAGTATACCAATGTAATTGAAAATAAATTAGCAAATAAAAATACAGGAACAACCTATAGTATGGAAGAGCTTGACCATGCCATAGATTTGACAACTTCACCCAACCAACAAGAAAACGAAAAAAAGATTTTAAAAGGGATTGTAAAGTTTGGAAATATTTCTGTAAAACAAATTATGAAAACAAGACTTGATGTATATGGAGTGGAGTCGTCTATTCACTTTCAGGAATTGTTAGAACATATAAAAGAGCATAACTACAGCAGGTTTCCAGTGTTTAAAGAGGATTTGGACACCATTGTGGGCATGATACATACAAAGGATGTTTTACCTCATATAAGTGAAAATGAAAATTTTAATTGGGACAGTTTAATTAGGCCTGCTTTTTTTGTACATGAACAAAAAATGATTGAGGATTTATTAAAAGAGTTTCAGTTAAAAAGAATTCACTTTGCTGTTGTAGTAGATGAGTTTGGAGGTACAAGTGGCATTATTACTTTAGAAGACATTTTAGAAGAAATTGTTGGAGACATTAAGGATGAATTTGACGAGGAGGAAGCTATGATTAAAAAAGTGGATGATTTTCATTATTTGGTAGAAGGTAAAACTACTATTATAGATTTTTGCAATTACATTGACCTGTCCACTAGCTTTTTTGATGCTGTAAAAGGGGAAAGCGATACTGTTGCTGGCTTATTTTTAGAATTAGCTGGTGCATTCCCTACGCTACAACAGGTAGTAAAATTCAAGCAATTTAGCTTGACTGTTTTGGAAATTCAAAAAAATAGAATTCATAAAATTCAAGTAATTATAAATCCACAACCAGCAATAAACTCTGAAAATGTATAAAGTAGGATTTGTTTTCACCTTTCTTTTTGTAGTGCTAATTATGGCATGTAATAGCCCATTTGTTCCAAAAGTAAAAGGTTATGAAAAAGTGAACTTACCTAACAAGCAATACCAGCTATTTAATGATCCAGGATATGCATATACTTTTGAATATCCAAAATATGCTCAAATTGAGCGTAAGCTTAATTATTTTGGAGACAATACTCAAACCAACGGCTGGATTAACATTAATTTCCCTAGTTTAAACGGGACTATTTATGTTAGCTATAAGGACATTAAGCCACATGAGCTAGATACCTTGGTTAAAGATGCCTACACTTTTGCAAATAACCATAATAGTATGGCTAACCTTATTGAGGACTCGGTTTTTACCACACAAAATGGAGTGCATGGAGTGTTTTTTCATATTGGAGGTAATGTGGCCACCAATTATCAGTTTTTTTTAACAGACTCGGCCAAAAAATTTTTTAGAGGGGTATTGTATTTTGATTCCACCCCTAACGAAGATTCTTTAGCACCCATTAATGCTTTTTTGTTTAAAGATCTTGAGCACCTTGTAAACAGTTTTCGTTGGAAATAATTATATCTTTACAACATAATTCTTGATATGATAGTTATTGATTCGGTATTAGTGAGCGATGAAGTGGTAGAAGAACAATTTGTTTGCGATTTAAATAAATGCAAGGGCGGTTGTTGTGAGGATGGTGATGCGGGTGCTCCTTTAGAGAACAAAGAAAAAGAATACATAAAAAAATTCTACGACATAGTGGAGCCTTATATGACTAAGGCGGGTATCAAGGAAGTAAAAGAAGTGGGTCAATTTATGTATGATAGAGAATTTGGCTGGGTAACTCCAACAATAAACGGTCAAATTTGTGCATATGGATATAAGGATACTAAAGGAATTATAAAATGTGTTTTTGAACAAGCTTATAACGACGGAAAAATTCCTTGGAAAAAACCAATAAGTTGTCATTTGTTTCCAATAAAAGTGACCAAAAGCAAATCCGATCCTAATGTTGAGTATTTGAATTATGAACCTAGAGAAGACTTATGTGCTGCTGCATGTTCTCTTGGTGAAAAATTAAAAGTGCCAGCTTACGAGTTTTTAAAAGAATCAATAATCAGAAAATACGGCGAGGAGTTTTACAATGCACTAGATGCTTCTGCAAAACATCTTAAACAAAAATAATTAGTTAGATGAAAAGTATATATGCCGAATCTTTTTTAGAAAAAAGCAATGAAAAAGCGTTAGATCTAGAGCATAGACGAAAAATTAATTTTAATATAGGCAAGTATAATGCTGTTGTACCAAAGGGTTTGGCTCAGTTTACTAATTTGGAAGTAGTAAGGGAAATGGCTAAAAATAGAAAGTGGGAAGCCATTGAGCACTTGGATTTATATTTAACAAAATTCGAAGAAAAAATTACAAAAAAAGGCGCAAAGGTATTTTGGGCTGAGGATAGTGAGCAGGCTTTAAATTTTATTGGCGAAATATGCGAAGCTAAAAATTGTAAAACCATTGTGAAGAGTAAGAGTATGGTAACGGAGGAGATACATTTAAATAATTATCTTGAATCTATTGGGGTTGAGAGTGTTGAAACCGATTTAGGAGAATACATTCAACAGTTGGATGGAGAATCACCTTATCATATTGTTACACCTGCAATGCATAAAAGCAAAGAAGATGTAGCAAAATTATTTTCAGAAAAATTAGGTACCGACATTAACCTTACTCCCGAAGAACTTACACTTGTAGCAAGAAAAAATTTAAGAGAAAAATATACCAGTGCCCAAATTGGTATCTCAGGCGCTAATTTTATTATTTCAGATATTGGTGGTATTGCAGTAACAGAAAACGAGGGGAATGCAAGGCTTTCGGTTTCAATGCCAAAAACACATATTGTTATTGTTGGTATTGAAAAAGTGATTCCTTCAATTAATGATTTGGGATTATTTTGGCCATTGCTTGCTAGCTATGGTACTGGACAACAAATTACAGTGTATAACAGTATTATTTCAGGACCAAAACAGCCCGATGAAGTAGATGGGCCTGAGGACATGTATGTTATTTTACTTGATAATGGCCGCACAGAATTATTGGCAAATGCAAAAAGCAGAGAAGCTTTATATTGTATTAGATGCGGCTCTTGTTTAAATGCCTGTCCAATTTATAAAAATATAGGTGGCCATTCTTATGATACTACTTACAGTGGTCCTATTGGAAGTGTTATAACACCACATTTAAGAGGAATGCATGACTATAAGCATTTAAGTTTTGCTTCAAGCTTGTGTGGCAACTGTACTGCAGTTTGTCCGGTCAGAATAAATTTACACGA
This sequence comes from Bacteroidota bacterium, assembly GCA_947456625.1. Classification (GTDB taxonomy): domain Bacteria; phylum Bacteroidota; class Bacteroidia; order Chitinophagales; family Chitinophagaceae; genus Sediminibacterium. The sequence continues at coordinate 53,512 of CANGQJ010000003.1, read as the reverse complement.
ACTTTTACTAGAAAACCGAAGAGAGTCGGTTGTAACAGGCGAAAGCGATTATAGCGAAAAGTTTGCTTGGAAAATTTGGAAACAAGGTTCGTTAAGCAGAAGATTAATGAATCAGGGTAATGCGCCAATTAAAAATTGGCTTGTCAATAAAATGTTTAAGGGCTGGAGTGCACAAAGAGCGCCATTGGATTTCCCTAACAAAACATTTAATCAACTTTATAAGCAAGCGCAAAAAAAATAATTACATCGCATCTGCGTCGGAAATAGCCTCTACAGGATCTTTTTGACTTTTTAAACTACGATTCACGAGGTAAACACCTATAAGGGTACATATGGTGCCAATAATACTATTCCATGACATTTGTTCCCCAAGTACCAAAGAGCCAACCCATATTGCAACAATGGGATTGATATACGCATAAAGCGATGCGATAGCTGGATGTAAATGTTTCATGCTATAAATAAAGGAAACAAATGCAAAAATTGAACCCCCAATTACCATATAAATAATTGCGGCCCAAGAGATGGCTGGAATTTTATATAAGGCTATATAATTGCCACTATAAATTGTATAAAGCCCCATACATGCTGAACTAATTAGCATTTGCCAGCCAATTGAATTGTAGGCGTTCATTTGAATTTTATTTCTTGCAATTATGATAGAGCCTACACTCCAGCAAAACATGGCAAACATAGATAACGCAATTCCAAAAATGTATTTTGAATCATGTGTTCCAAGACTATCCTTGTAAAAAATAAATCCAATTCCTAAAAGCCCTAACAATAAACCAGTTAAAGTTGGAGCTGTAATTTTTATTGCTTTAAAATAAAATCTTTCAATAAGTACAACCGATAATGGGTAAAGTGCTGCAATTAATGCTGCAAGCCCACTTGTAATAAATTGGAGTCCGTAAGTTGCAATGCCGTTGGCCGAGACAAACATTAAAAAAGCCATTGGCACTAACCAAATAAATTGTTGCCTTGTAGGCAGCTTTTCACCTTTGATTAAAAAAAAGAGTACATACGTAATGCCGCCTAAAAATTGCCTAATACTAGCCAATTCAAATGCAGGCATATGTTTAACACCCATTTTACTAGCTACCCAAGTAGTACCCCACACAATACTTGTAACACATAGTGCAAGGTATGCTTTTTTTTGAGTAGACATTTTAAGGTATTAGTGTTTAAAATGTCTAAGTTGTGTCATCACCATAGCAAGACCATTGTTTACACAATAAGCGATACTATCCTTATCTCTAACCGATCCGCCTGGCTGAATGAAAGCTTCAATTCCTTGCTCATGTGCGATTTTAACACAGTCATCAAACGGGAAAAATGCATCGGATGCAAGTGCTGCACCTTTTAAATCAAAATTAAATTGCTTTGCTTTTTCAATGGCATGTCTCAAAGCGTCAACCCTTGAAGTTTGACCACAACCTTTTCCAACAAGTTGTTTGTTTTTAATAAGTGCAATTGCATTACTTTTTAAATGCTTGCAAATAATATTTCCAAATTCCAAGTCCTCTTTTTCGTTGCTAGTACAAGGTCTTGCACCCACTTCATCCCAGTTTGCAAAATTGCCAGTATCAATTCCTTGTTCTAAAATTCCATTTAATATAGACTTGGCGGCTGTAGGTTTAAAACTAACACCAGCTTTACTTTGCAGTAATATTCTATTCTTTTTAGTAACAAGAATTGCTAAAGCGTCTGCATCAAATGCAGGAGCAATAAGTACTTCAAAGAAAATTTCTTGTATTGCTTCGGCAGTTGCTTTGTCTATTGCGCCATTAGTAACAAGTACCCCGCCAAATGCACTTTCAGGATCTCCTGCAAGCGCAGCGTTCCAACTTTCAAATACAGTATTGCGATTAGCAACACCACAAACATTGGTGTGTTTAATAATTGCAAAACTTGTTTTTGGCAGATCGCCAATTAAAGCAATAGCAGCGTCTACGTCTACTAAATTATTATAGGATAATTCCTTGCCACTTAATTGGTCAAACCAATTATCCAAATTGCCATAAAATGTAGCAACTTGGTGTGGGTTTTCACCATAACGTAATACTTTGCCAGCACTTGGATTAAAATAATTGCTAATGGCAACGTCATAATGCATTACTACCTCAAATGCTTTGGCGGCAAATGATTTACGTTGCTCAAGGTTAGTGGTTCCGCTTTGGTTTATTAATAATTCATTTAATTTTTGATAGTCGTCTTTGGCAGACAATACCACTAAATCGCGGAAATTTTTGGCTGCAGCGCGAATCATAGAAGGCCCGCCAATATCAATTTTTTCAATAATTAATTTTTCTTCGTTGGTTGTTCTTAATGTTTCTTCAAAAGGGTATAAGTCAACAATTACTAAATCTAATTCGGGTATTTTATATTGCGCCATTTCGGCAAGGTCCTGCGGCTCGTACCTACGACCTAAAATTCCACCAAAAACCGATGGGTGTAAAGTTTTAACACGACCACCTAATATAGATGGGTAGCCAGTAACTGATTCTACAGCTATACAAGGGATGCCTAAATCTTCTAAAAATTTTTGAGTACCACCAGTAGAATAAATGGTAATATTTAAACTATGTAATGTTCTTGCTAAAGGTTCTAAACCGTCTTTATAAAAGACCGAAATAAGGGCCGATTGTATTTTCTTTTCCATAGGCAAAGTTACGTTGTTCCTCTATTTTTTTAAAGGGGACATTTTCCACAAAAAAACCAACTAGCTGAATAACTTTCTAAGCAAGTACACACAAATAAATACCAAAGTCCAAATTAGGTAGTTTGGACGCTTTAAATACACCCATAAGTAAACAAACAATAGTATAAGATAGTAAAACAGTATATCAAAATAATGCATTGTAATTAAAATGCTTCCTGCTTTTGTGTTTTGAAACCAACCACTTACCATATTATTAAAATAAAGGATGTATTTTTCCATGAATTGACCCCAATAATGTGTAATAAAAAGTGAATTAGGGAGCAATAATAAAATGGCCAGCCCATATAAAATGAAATTACTAAGTGGGACCATAATAAAATTACTTACTAGTACCCAACCTGCAATTTGATGAAAGTGCAACGCTAAAATAGGCAGGGTAGTTAGCTGAGCTGCTAAACTCATACAGCAATTACTCCATAAAAATTTAATTATTGGGTTATGCAATTCAATTGCCGAAAAAAATAGTTTATAAAATAAATGAATACCAATAACGGCACCGTAAGAAAGTTGAAGGCCAATATTAGATAAATCCCCTACGTTGAAAAGCAATAAAACAAGTAATCCGCCGCCAATGGAATTTAATACAAAACTAGAAGCACCTATAAACTTTCCAAAAGTAAAGAACGAAAAAAACAAAGCTGCTCTTACTATAGAGGGACTTGCAAATGCCATTAGCGTATAAGTCCAAACAATAAGGAGGAGTAAAATAAGTTCTACTGTTAAAAACAATTTTGATTTAGGAAAGTATTGTGTGATTTTATTTAAATTATTAAAAAGTATTTGCAAATGCATCCCACTTATAGCCACAATATGTATTATGCCTAGCTGCGTATAAGCATTAATTAGTTCTTTATTAATATCAGACTTTAAACCCAATAAAATTGCCAATGCAAAACCATTTGCCTCTTTGTTAGCAATGTATAAGTTTATTTTAGTTATTACCCAATTTTGGCATATTAAAATAAACTTATTGGGGTAGGGTATGTGAAGTAAATTATTTTTTTGTGCAGCAAATTTTATAGCCAAACCCCAACTCACTAAAATAATAGATACTAATAACCCCTGTAAAAAATTTTGATTTTTGACATTATTAAAAAATAGTAATAACACTATTCCAATGAGTAAAATGACAATAGCAAGTTGAAGGCTATTGTAAAAAGAAATTTGTGGGAAAAATGAACTACTTGCAGCCCCCAATATTAAATGAAAACTAATAAATACAAGTGGATGCGTTGCTCTCCAATATGCATAAGCATTTTGCATTCATTAAATTAGGAAAAGCACTTGTATAATTTTATTCGGCTTTTACTTTGCGCTCAATAAAAAAACAGCTAATTTTTTGTGAAGTTCTGGCTTATTATTTTTCCAATAGGAAATAGGTGCCGTTTTTATAAATTCGTTAGGGCCAGTGATGTCTACTCCTATGCATAGCCTGGTTAGTGGGTGACAATTAGCAATAAAAGCGTCCAATAGTTGATTGTTTCGGTAGGGAGTTTCGATACAAATTTGCGTGGCACCCTTTAAATTTGCATCGGCTTCCAACGAAAGCATTTTTTTCTTTCTTTCGGCATTGTCAATTGGTAAATAACCATGAAATTGAAAATTTTGACCATTCATGCCACTGGCCATAAGTGCCATTATGATTGAATTTGGTGCGATATATGGTTTTACTATAGCCCCTAACTCCTGTGCTGCTGCAATTAATATTTGACCAGGATCGGCAATGCCAGCACATCCTGCTTCAGAAACAATCCCAATATTTTTACCCTGCTTCAATATACTTATAAACACATTTATTTGATCGGCCTCTACTTTGTGAATGGGGTGCCAAATGTAATTGTCAATTACCATTTCCTTCCATACTTTTTTAAAAAAACGTCTGGTGGTTTTTTCGTTTTCAACAAAAAAAGCGTCACAGTTTGCTATCCAAGATTGTGTGTTGGAAGAAATAGCATCCCAACCTTCTTCGTGAAGTAACATTGGTAATAAATATACTTTGCCAATACTCATTATGCGTTATCCTTTATTTCTTGTGTATTTAAATGTGCTGCAATTAGTGCATAAAAAGGGGCTGTCATCCAGCCTACCACTGGTATTAAATGCATGATATAAAAAACAATACCATTTGCAATTGGAAGTCCCTTATGATTACTCACATAAGTGGTAGCCGAAACCCTTGATTTATTTTCTGTTGCTAAACCATAATCAAGCATAGCATATCCAAAATAATAACACTCCATTAAAATGGTTAATATAGGTGTAAACCAACCTATAATTGGAATAGTACAAACAATAACAATTGGAATCAAATACACCGTTTGCCATAACATGTTAGTGAGGTTTAATTTAATAGCTCGAATTACTAACATAATATATTCACCCCATTTGAAAATAAATATTTCGTTTTTTTGAATAGCTGCTATGCGAAGGTGTTGGTATGAAAATACAGGTGCAAATAAAAGTAGGAAAATGAATTTGAATAATGCAAAGTAAAATAGCAATAAAGTAAACCAAAGCCAGAAACTACCCATGGTTATAAAAAATCCAATTAAATCACTTCCTATGCTATCAACCCATGACTTTAAACCCGTTTTTAATATAATCCATTCAATAAACAAACTTGAAGTTTGACTAAAGTAGGTAATGCCAATTACAAATAAAAAAGCATAAATGATACCAGGTAAAATCATCCATCTCCACATGCGATGCTGCATGATGAATTGATGTGCTCTATAAAATGCACGAATAGAAATGATGAGTTCTTTAAGCAAAAATTATGATTTATGGTAAAGATACGAAGTCCTATATTAGGATTGCATTTTGGTTCCATATGCTAAATCGCCTGCGTCCCCTAAACCTGGAATGATATAGCTATGGTCATTTAAAGTATCGTCTATGTCGCCACACCAAATTGGAATGTTTTTACCAAGTGCGGCCTCTACTGTTTCTATTCCTTTTTTACTAGCAATGGCTACAACTATATGCAATTCCTTTGGTGTTTGATTTTTTGTGATTGCCTTTATGGTTTCTACAAGCGAAGCGCCAGTGGCAAGCATAGGGTCAGATACAATAACTACACGATTGTTTAAATTAGGACAACTAAGGTATTCAATGCTAATTTCAAAACTTCCGTTGTCGTGATGTTTTCTGTAGGCAGAAATAAATGCATTATCGGCTTTGTCAAAATAATTTAACATGCCTTGATGTAGTGGAAGTCCGGCTCTTAATATAGTAGCCAATACCGGTTGCTCGGCTAATACTTTGGATTGATGTATTCCTAATGGCGTAGTGGTTGGTACTACTTTACTAGGCATGAGTTTACTCATTTCATATGCTGTTACTTCCCCAATACGTTCTAAATTTCTTCTAAAACGCATTCTATCATTTTGTACATTAATGTCTCTTAATTCCGCAACCCAGTTGCTTAATAAGCTATGCTTTTCACTTAAATGATAAACCATCTTTTTCTATTTTTTTCAAAACTAAGTTTCTTCTAGCCAATATTAAAATAATTTAAAGTTGTCCCCGTCAAAAAGCCCTTTATCGCTCAATTTTAAATGTGGAATAACAAGTAATGCCATAAAACTTAAGGTCATAAAAGGGGATCCTAGTTTAGAACCCAGGGATTTAGCCATTTGATCAATTTGGGTATATGCGTTTGCCACCTCATAAGGGTCACTTGCACTCATAAGTCCAGCTACTGGAAGTCCCAATACCAAATTATTTGAATCCTCCACACAACTAATACCACCCTTTTGTTCAATTACTAAATTAATGGCCTCAACAATATTTTTGTCGCTTACACCAACTGCTATAATATTATGGCTATCATGTGCAACTGTTGAAGCAATTGCGCCTTGCTTAAATCCAAAATTTTTGATGAATGCAATTTTTGGCTCCGCTTTAAAATACCTATTGTATACTACTACTTTTAAAATATCGTTTTTGACATTTGATACAATAAGTTCATTTTCAATAGCTGGGGTTTCCCATAAACAATTTGTAATTAATTGTCCATCTATGGCCTCAATTACTGGAATTTTATTTTCTATTGTTGGGTAATTATGGACCTTTATTTGTATATCTGAAATTTGAATTGGGGAAGCATTAAAGTTATTAATAATGGATTCATGAATAGCATTTATAAATGAGGTGCCATTTTCTGCAACCAATTCGCCATTAATATAAGTTTGATTTACTTTAAAATGGGTTAAGTCATTTAGAACTATAAAATTAGCATTGTCGCCAACACGAGCAAGGCCTGTAGGTAATTTGTAATGCAAAACAGGATTAATACATGCAGCTTTTAAAATATTAAAAATATCTAATCCCTTTGCAACTGCTCTTGCACAAAGCACATTAATATGACCTTCTAGTAAACTGTCAGGATGCTTGTCATCGCTGCAAAGCATAACATTATTTGGATGATCGTCTATAAGCTCGTATAGGGCTTCAAAGTTTTTAGCTGCACTCCCTTCTCTAATTAAAATTTTCATTCCAAAACTTAATTTATCAACTGCTTCTGCTATTGTAAAACATTCGTGGTCGGTACTTATACCTGCTTGAATATATTTTTTTGCATCCTCGCCCATTAATCCTGGCGCATGTCCGTCTACTGGCTTTCCTAGTGCATGTGCTGCTTTTATTTTTTTCATCACTTCCTCGTCTTTGAATAAAACGCCTGGGAAGTTCATCATCTCACTTAAATAATAAATATCATCACTTGCTAATAGCTCGGCAACTTGAATGCTGTTTATAGCATCTCCAGCTGTTTCAAAACTTGTTGCTGGTACACAGCTTGGCGCGCCAAAGAAAAAATGAAAAGGCACTTTTTTGCCATTGTCTATCATGTAGTGCACTCCTTTTACACCACAAACATTTGCAATTTCGTGAGGGTCACTTATTGTTCCAATGGTGCCATGCACCACCGCAAGTTGTGCAAAGGAACTAGGAATAAGCATGCTACTTTCTACATGAACATGGCTGTCAATAAAGCCTGGAAGTATAAATTGCTGAGGAGCGAATTCACAAGGTTCAATTTGTGTTATTACTTTATCGGTAATAGTAATGTTTGCAGGAAATATACGCTTGTTTAAAATGTCAACGTATTGGCCTGATATTGTAAAATGATTGCCCATAAAATTGATACTTGTTTTTATAAATTAAACCAGTAACTAAACTTAAAGATAAGGGCTCTGTTTTTATTTTTAATGACAGGATCTGTAAAATAGTTATCTGTGTACACTAGGAAAAAGTCACTCATTGGTTTAAATCTATATTGTAAGCGACTGTTTATGTTAAAATTGTTTTGCTGTGTATTGTACTGAACAAAGGTGGTCCAGAATAATTTGGTATTAAAATTATATTCTAGTTTAGGCGCAATTAAAATTAAATTATTGTTCCCATATACTTTTGGCAATTGAATTTTATCCATTTCTGCATTTAACGAAAAAGTTAAATGGGGTTGATTTCTCCAAATTACGCCTGCTCCAATTCCTGTTATATCGCCATTGTAATATTCACCCAAGGTGACCATTGTATTCCAACTAAACAGTTTACGCATATCAGAATAGTACATCAAATTAAATTGATTGTATTTATAAGTGCCCGTTGGAAGCGGAATACCATTGCCCGGCTTGGTTGGGAATAATAAATTAAGATTTGAATTTGTGAATGTCAATTTAAAACCAGAACTATTTCTATACTCGGTATTAATTTTAAAAGCATTTTCGTTTTCGCTAAAACTATTGTCTGCATTTAAAACAAAGAACTCTTCAAGTGAAAATTCAAGCCTTCCTATTTTCCCAGTCTTTAAATATATTTTTTTACTTATGCTACTATATGCATCTTTATAGCCCACTCTAATAGTAGTGTCTCTTAAGGCATCGTAATTATCAATCCTTTGAACATAGCCCATGTCCGTGTAGTAATTTTTACCGACATTTCCCATTTGCCCAAAGAAGCGCCAGTCGTTTATTGTTCTAGCAAAATTTGCTTCAAAAAATGCGTCTTTATTATTAATATTAGGCTTGATGGATTGATGATAACTAATTTCTCCTTTTTTAGTCCCCTCACTATTTGATAAAATCAAACTCATTCCAGCATTTCTTCCATATTGATCCATTGGATTTTTCTTAATATCAGCAGTTGAAATGAAATTTTCTCTATCCAAAAAATATGTTTTTAGTAAAGATCTTTGCCATAATCTTTTTTGAACAGTGATGGCCGAAAAATTTTCAGGTGAATAACTTCCCTTGGCACCAGTTTGGATATCCATGATTCCAATTCTAGTTGATGCATTTAAGTTGCCAGAAATCCTAGCCCCTAATAAAATAGGAATGGTATTGCCTTCTTTGTCCAAACCAATGGTCCTTGAATAAAAAGGACTTACAAAGTAATTCCCTAGGTTGGAAAACAAGTCGCCATTTTCTAAAAAGAAAGTTCTTTTTTCCGGTAAGAAAATATTGAAACGCGTTAAATTAGTTACTAATTGATCCACTTCAACTTGCGAGAAATCAGGATTAACCGTGACGTCTAAATTTAATGAAGAATTTAAAGTCATTTTTGCATCAAAGCCAATGTTGCCTGAGTTTTTTAATAATTTATTATTTTCATCGTCACTAGTTGAGTTCCCTGTGATGTAGGGTAAAAGTATTTTATTTACACTTGTTTTGGGTGGAGCATCGGGCCAATTTAAAACTCCCATATAACCTAAATCATAGGATTTAAAAATGGGTGGCACTTTTGTCCAACAACTGTATTCGTTACTTTGCAAATCGGCTCTTAAAAAATTAATTCCCCAAAAACGTTGCTTATCGTTGTACCTCAATGATTTTAAAGGAATGGCAATTTCGCCAATCCAATAACCAGCATACATTTTTGTTGCAGAATTCCATTTTGTATCCCAACTAAAAGATAGTTTTTCTTCGGTATTTGTGGTGAGTTCGTCTTCGGATTGTACATTTTTTGAGGTCAATGTAAAAATAAATCCATTTGTTTTTTGATTCAATGGATCTAAAATAACAGCAATACCATCTGACCCTTCATAACCTACATCTCTTTTTAAACTTTTAATAATTTGATCCTCTTTAGCGTATACTTTAAAAGCAAAGTAAATATTTTTATCATCAAAGGTCATTAGCACCTCGGTCTGTTGCTTAGGAGCACCAATATCGCTTGGATATTTTTTAAAGAAATCTTTTGCAACTGTTGAACTCTTCCATGCAGCTTCATCTAAAATACCATCTAATACAATGGAACTTGAGGTGGGTTGAATATTTAATTGAAAACCTTTTTGAAAATCACTTATGTTTTGCGCACCAACAATAGTACAAAGTCCAATTGTAATAAATACGAAAAAAGTAAAAAATAGCCTTTTTATCATGTGGTTGCAAATATCCAATTTGAAACGAGAATTTCTTTAATTAGTTACGAAAAAGGCCAAAAAAAGGGGTTAAGTGGCTTGTTATTCACCTAATAAGTCGGGTCTTCTTTGTTTGGTACGCTTAATTGCTTGTTCTTGACGCCATGCATCTACTTTTTTAGGATCTCCGGTTAATAAAACGGGGGGGACTTCTAAATCTCTAAAATTTGCTGGCCTGGAATATACTGGAGGTGCCAATAAATTGTCTTGAAAAGAATCGGTGAGCGCCGAGGTTTCGTCGTTTAATACACCAGGTATTAGTCTTCCAACTGTGTCTACAATAACTGCAGCGGCGAGCTCGCCTCCACTTAATACATAATCACCAATGGAAATTTCCTTAGTAACATACAAATCTCTTATTCTTTGATCAATGCCTTTGTAATGACCACAAATAATTAATATTCTATTTTTTAAAGAAAGGGTATTGGCATCTTTTTGATCAAATGTTTTTCCGTCAGGGGTGACAAAAATAATTTCATCGAACTTGCCTTCTTGTTGTAACTCATTAATTGCATTTGCAAGTGGCTCGCACATAATAACCATACCTGCGCCTCCGCCATATTGGTAATCGTCAACTTGACCATGTTTATTTATTGCCCACTTACGAAGTTGGTGTAGTTTAATATTTAAATGACCTCTTTCTTGAGCACGCTTCATAATGCTATGCTCAAATGGGCTATTTAATAATTCGGGTAATACAGTTAATATTTCAATGGTCATATTGCAAAGTTAATCCAAAAACTCGCCTAAATCACGTCTATTCTTTTTAGTAGGACGTCCAATTTTACTTAATCGTTTTCCTGTTTGGAACGTAGCCGCTACTTGCCTTACTCTTTCTAGTTCCTCAATTGGGGTAAGGTCCTCGTAATATTTAATAGCTTCGCTATAGGCCATTCTGCTTTCTAAAATTTGTGTAACTCTAAGGGTCCAATTTTTATGTTCTGTTCTTGCTTCATATACATCACCTACTACTACTGCTCTTGACGCTTTTACATTTTCGCCTTTTAGTTTTACACGACCCTTGTCAATTGCTTCTGTAGCTTGACTTCTGGTTTTAAAAACACGAATAGACCATAGGTACTTGTCAAGCCTGACTTTTTCTTTTTTTTCTATTTCTACTTTCATGCATTAAGCATTTTTTTCTGCAAAATATTTATGAAAATAAGGGATGGTTTCAATGCCTTTGTAAAAATTTACAATATCATATTTTTCATTTGGACTATGTAAATTATCACTATCTAAACCAAATCCCATAAATACTATTTTCAATCCCAATTCTTTTTCAAACAAAGCGCAAATTGGAATACTTCCGCCACCTCTTACTGGAATTGGTTCTTTTCCAAATGTAGTTGCTATTGCTTTAGCAGCGCTTTTGTACTCATGTGAATCAATAGGGGTCATATAAGGTTCGCCTCCATGATGTTCAAATGCATTAACTGTTATATAAGGAGGTGCAATTTTTTTAAAGTGCGCTAAAACCATTTCTGTTATTTTTTCCGATGACTGATTAGGCACTAAACGACATGATATTTTAGCAAATGCTTTTGAAGGCAAAACTGTTTTGGCTCCTTCGCCGGTATAGCCACCCCAAATACCATTTACTTCTAAAGTGGGACGAATGCCAGTACGTTCGTTGGTGCTATATCCTTTTTCACCCCAAACTTCTTTTATACCTAAATCCTCGGACCATTCTTTTAAATCAAATGGAGCTTCGGCCATTTTAGCGCGCTCTGCAGTAGTTGATGCTACTACATCATCATAAAAACCAGGAATTGTAATATGATTGTTTTCGTCATGACATGAAGCAATCATTTTAGATAAAATAGTAATAGGGTTTGCCACTGCACCACCATATACTCCACTATGCAAATCCCTGTTGGGCCCTGTTACTTCCACTTCAATATAACTTAAGCCACGTACACCAATATCAATGGAAGGATTATCCATGCTAATCATTGCGGTATCACTAATTAAAATTACATCTGCTTTTAAAAGTGCATGATTCGCTTTTACAAATGTGGCTAAATTAGGACTACCAATTTCCTCTTCACCTTCGATGATAAATTTAATATTGGTGCAAAGTGAATTTGTTTTGTTCATTATTTCCAAAGCCTTAACATGCATGTAAAACTGGCCTTTGTCGTCACATGAACCTCTTGCAAATATTTTCCCGTCAATAATTGTTGGATCAAAAGGGCCACTATTCCATAGCTCTAATGGTTCTGCAGGTTGTACATCGTAGTGGCCATACACTAGCACTGTTGGAAAACTAGGGTCAACTATTAATTCTCCGTATACAATAGGATGTCCTAGCGTTTCATAAATTTTAGTGGTATTAGCACCCGCGTCAAGTAATGATTTTTCAACCGCTTTGGCGCAGTTAAGCATATCTGCCTTGTTTTCACTTTTGGCACTCACACTTGGTATTCTTAATAAATCCAATAATTCATTTAAAAAACGATCCTTATTTTGCTCTTGAAATTCTTTCCAGCTATTCATATAAATTTATTTTTCTTAATAAGTATTACAATTGATGTTTATTGTTGGACAAAACGTTTTCCATGGTCCAATTTAATTTTTTCTGAAATGGATTTTGCCTTTTATCACAGTTTTGAATATTACAAATAGCGCAACTAAAATGCATACATCCATCGATATGAATAAAAAACTCAACGCTATCTCCAAATTTACTTTTTATTAAATCTGTAAACGTATCCATAATTTTATGCGCCTCATTTACATTTAAATACCAAGGCATGGTTAAATGACAATCAATATGCAGTAAGGCGCCATATTTAATTACCCTTAAATTGTGCAAGTCAATCCAATTTTCATTACGGCTTGCATTAATTTCAGAAATTACATTTTCAAGTAATGCCATATCGGCTTCATCCATAATTCCCGCTAGGGATGCACGTAAGATTTTATAACCATCATAAACCACCCATGCACCAAGTAGTATCGCAATGATAGCGTCTACTTTTTGAATGTTGGTAATGATAAGAATTAAAATTCCAATGGCCACCGAAAGGGTTGTAAAAAAATCAATTAAAAATAATTTACCACTTGTTACTAGTGCTATGGAGTTATTTTTTTTACCCATGCGCATTACCAACAAAGCAGTTGCAATATTTATAATTGCAATTATAATTAGTAACCAAAATCCGTTTCCCAAATTATGCAAACTGCCAGGGTTCATTAAACTATCTATGGATTCATAAATAATTAAACAACCAACACCAATAATTAAGCTTCCCTGAAATGCAGCCGATACAAATTCGGCTTTGCCGTGCCCATAAGGATGGTCCTTGTCCTTTGGCTTTGCAGCTATAAACATACTATAGGAACCTACTAATGTGGCAATAATATTTACAACACTTTCCATGGTGTCAGATAAAACCGACAGCGAATGCGTCATAAAAAACGTAACAAGTTTTAATACAAATACTAAAACGGACAATGCCGTTAAGTAATATTGAATTTTTAAATTTTGTTTAGTATGATGCACTCAAAAAAGTTGTGAATTGCGCTAATAAAATGGAAAGCTTATTTTTTTAAAATGGCGTCGCCGTATTTTTTTTGCACCAATTCCCAGTTGACTAAATTCCACCAATTATTAATGTAGTCGGGACGCTTGTTTTGGTATTTTAAATAATAAGCATGTTCCCATACATCCAATCCTAAAATTGGGGTGCCTGGTACCTCGGCGGTATCCATTAATGGGTTATCCTGATTGGCAGTAGAGCTTACTGCGAGGCTGCCGTCTTTTTTTACGAGTAACCAAGCCCATCCACTTGCAAATCTTGTTTTTGCAGCTTCGCTAAATGCAGTTTGAAACGCAGCGTAGCTGCCAAAAGTTTTTGCAATAGCATCGGCAAGCGCACCTGTTGGAGTTACTAATGGAGCAGGCTTCATGATTTGCCAAAACATTTCATGATTATAATGACCTCCTGCGTTGTTGCGCATTTTGGCTGAATATTTTGAAATATTATTTAGGAGTGAAACAAGGGAAGTAGTTTCTGTGTTTACTTTTTCTGCAACGCAAGCATCTGCTAAGTTTTTTGCATAGGTGGCTGCGTGCTTGGTATAATGAATTTCCATGGTCATAGCGTCAATAAAAGGTTCTAGTGCATTGTAGGCGTAAGGCAATGGTTGTTGTTGGTATTCTGAATTTGAAATAAACTTAGATGGAACTATTTTCGAAATCAATGGCATAGTTGCTAGTGCAATACCGGCCTTGCCCGTTTTTGATAAAAACTGACGGCGATTTTGAGGAAGGTTTTTCATGTTGTTATTTTTTAAAGTACTTACGTAAAGTTACTTTAATTGGCTGTAAAAGCCTATAGTAAAATTCTTGATTAAATAGCTGAGAATCACGCATGGCTTTGTATGTTAAAAACAAGCCTACTGGAATTAAAATGGCAGAGGACATCCACATTCCCTTGTAAACGGTCCATTCGCCTGACTTTGCAAATTTTTCTCCAAAATTGTTGAGTAAAAAGAAGATCACAAAAAACACAATTGCTAAAACTAGTGGAGTACCAAGGCCTCCTTTTCTTATAATGGAACCCAACGGAGCCCCAATTAAAAATAAAACGATACAAGCAAATGAAAGTGTGAATTTGCGGTGTAGTTCAATGGCGTGAAGTGCACTTGCCGATTCATTTGATTTAAATGTTTCTTTAATATTTTCAATGTTATTTAAAATAGAAGAAAACTGGTAGCCCACCGACTCTATAATGCTATTAGCCGTAGCGTCAGGTAAAATTTGATTAAAGCTATTTATTTTAGGCGCGTTTTTTAAAGCAGCGAATGCTTGTGAACTGTCTTTGTATTTCATGAATTTTAGATAGGGTATTACTTCTGAATTCATTTTTTTAACATAAACACTATCCTTGTTTAATAAAGAATCAATAGCGTGACTTAATTGTCTAATGCTTAACATTTTAGGGTCATAAATATTATCACTCCCCCTGCCTCCCATTTGAAAACTACTGAGATTAAATACTTTTTTGTACTCTTTAAAATAGAGTCTACTAAATTCGGTGTTGGTTGTATTTCTTAAACCCCTTTCCTGGTATCTACAACCGTTATACATGATAAATTCTAAAAACTTTTTATCCTTTGAAACGCGCATCACGCCCCATTCTGCAAGAATCATGTTATCTTGCAGATTAAATTTCTTTTCAAAAATTACAATGTTTCTAATAACACTATCGTTAGATTCTTTTTTCCCAAGTTTAATAACATACCCATCTATTTTATCATAAAAAATTCCTTCTTTAATATCTAATGCTGGCTTTGAAACAATGATTTCATACTTCAGAGAAGTAAGCTTCATTTGAGTTACAGGGATAATATTATTTGCAAATAAAAATGCGACACCCGAAAGAAATAATGCGAAAATAAATAATGGCCTCATGAATCTAACCAAAGGAATGCCTGCCGACTTAATGGCAATTAATTCAAAACTTTCCCCCAAATTTCCAAAGGTCATAATGGAAGAAAAAAGAAGTGCTAACGGTAATGCAGTTGTAAATGTACTTACGGAAACTAATCCAATAAGTTGTAGGATGGTAAATAAATCCAATCCTTTTCCAACTAAGTCGTCAATATATAGCCAAAAAAATTGCATCGTCAGCACAAATGTAGAAATAGTAAGTGCTGCCAAAAAAGGCCCAATGAATGCCTTAAGAATTAGTATGTCTAATTTTTTGAACAATTTGTTGGAACTAACTTCCTATACGATGAAAAAGGTCTTTTACTTGATATTCCCAAAGCCTGCTTTGATCTTTAATTTCATTTTTCTCAGCAAAATCCTTGATGATTAAAATGGTTTGATTAGAGATTTCTGTTTTCTCAACTCTGAATTCAAAGTATTCATTTTTTTCACTGTGTAACCATCTAAAGCGAATAAATTTATCCTCTTCCTGATCTACAATTTCTGCTTTATCGGGTACACCTCCGTTCCAAGAAAAGCTAAATACGTTCTCCCATTCGTCTACTTTGTCTGCAAACCACTCCTGTAATCCAGATGCAGTTGAAAGGAATTCAAATAATATACCTGGTGAACATCTCACTGGAAACTCTAATGTAAATAATTGTTTCTTACTCATAAATAACGCTATAACCTCTTTTTAATTAGTTCGTTAGGTGCAATAATAATAATTAAAGGCTAGCTTCCAAGTATTTTTCAATGTTTATTAGTTAACAAACTGCCAATATGCACTTAGTACTGGTTCGATAATGTCATAAAATATTAATAATCAATACATTAGATAAGTTTCGAACTTCAAAATAATTTATCAATACCCTGTCTTATCTTTGCCTCCCTTAATGTTGAATTATGTTTAATAGCCTTAGTGAAAAATTAGAGTCTGCGTTTAAGCACCTGAAAGGTCAGGCGCGTATAAATGACCTAAATGTTGCCAATACTTTAAAAGATATTAGAAAGGCATTGCTTGATGCCGATGTGAACTTTAAGATAGCTAAGGAATTTACAGATACCATTAAGGAAAAAGCCATTGGCGAAAAGGTAATCAATGCCATTAGTCCAGGTCAATTAATGGTTAAAATTGTACAGGACGAATTAACTGCATTAATGGGATCGGAAGCAACTCCAATTGCTTTAAATGGCAACCCAACTATCATATTAGTAGCCGGCTTACAGGGTTCTGGTAAAACTACTTTTTCAGGAAAGTTGGCCAATTATTTAAAGGCTCAAAAAAAATCACCATTATTAGTGGCTGCAGATATTTATCGTCCAGCTGCAATGGATCAATTAACAGTTTTAGCAGAACAAATTGGTGTAGATGTTTTTGTAGAGTCTGAAAATAAAGATGCAGTTTCTATTGCAAATAATGCCATTGCCTATGCAAAACAAAATAATAAAAATGTAATCATTATAGATACTGCAGGTCGTTTAGCAGTGGACGAAGTAATGATGAATGAAGTGGCCAATATTAAATCTGCAATTAATCCTCAAGAAATTTTATTTGTGGTAGACTCCATGACTGGACAGGATGCAGTCAATACAGCAAAGGCTTTCAACGATAGATTGGATTTTACAGGTGTGGTTTTAACAAAGTTAGATGGTGATACAAGAGGGGGTGCCGCATTGAGTATTAAGTACACTGTGAATAAGCCAATTAAGTTTATGAGCAGTGGTGAAAAAATGGACACCTTAGATGTTTTTTATCCTGAACGTATGGCCCAAAGAATTTTGGGTATGGGTGATATTACTTCTTTGGTTGAAAAAGCACAAGCACAATATGACGAGGAAGCTGCTAAAAAATTAGAAAAGAAAATTCGTAAAAATCAATTTGATTTTGAAGATTTTTTAACCCAAATTCAGCAGATAAAAAAGATGGGTAATTTAAAGGATTTAATGGGCATGATTCCTGGTATGGGAAAAAGTTTAAAGGATGTAGATATTAAAGACGATGCATTTAAGGGTGTGGAAGCAATCATCCAATCCATGACAGTTTTGGAAAGACGAAATCCTGATATGTTAACACCAAGTCGTAAGCAAAGAATTGCCAATGGTTCCGGTAAAAATATTGGCGAGATTAATGCTTTTATGAAGCAATTTGACCAAATGAAGCAGATGATGAAAATGATGAATGGGCCTATGGGTTCGGCAATGATGAGTAAAATGCCGGGTTTAAAGCGATAAATTTGACTTTTTGAGGGGATTTTTGGGTCAAATCAACCCTTTCTATTATCTTTGCGCCTCAACCTTATTTGTTAACGCCTATAAATTTCTATTTAAAATGGCAGTAAAGATCAGACTACAGCGTCATGGTAGTAAAAAAAGACCGTTCTACTTTATAGTAGTGGCCGACGGACGCGCACCAAGAGATGGTAAATTCATCCAAAAAATTGGTACTTACAATCCTTTAACAGTTCCTGCGACAATCGAATTAGATCGTCAAAAAGCGTTAGAGTGGTTAAACAAAGGTGCTCAACCTACAGACACCGTTCACAGAATTTTATCATTCAAAGGTGTACTTTATTTGAAACACTTATTACGTGGTGTTAAATTAGGCTTATTTGATGATGCAACTGCAATGGCTAAGTTCCAAACTTGGTATGCTGAGCATGAGTCACAAGTAGCTTCTAAAAACGATGCGCACAAAAAAGCACAAGCTGCTAAAAAAGTGTACGTACCTGTTGTAAAGAAAGTTGCTGAGCCTGTAGCGGAAGTAGTTGCTGAAGTAGCCGCTCCTGAAGCTCCAGCTGCTGAAGCTGCTGCTGAGGAAACTCCAGCTGCTGAATAGTTAACACTATTAAAATTGCATAAAAAACCCCAGTTTCCTTTTTGGAAGCTGGGGTTTTTTATGCAATTGAATTTCTATTAATTGAACTAAATTTGCGCATGAGTGATTATATTCATATTGGAAAATTAGTAGCGCCACATGGTGTTGCAGGTGCAGTAATTATAGAACATGCATTGGGTAAGCCAATTCTTTTTAAAGGAATTGAGGCTATTTTTATTGAACAAAAAACGGGAAGTTTTATTCCTTATTTTATAGCATCGGCAAGTGCAAAAACTGATACAATATCTCACTTACAACTTGAGGGGGTTAAAACACGCGAGGCTGCTAATTTTTTAACCAGTAAAAAAGTATGGTTGCCACAAGCCGATTTTCAAAAATTAGTAGAGAAAAATTCACCCTTGGCTTTATTGGGTTATATGGTACAAGAAGCCGGTAAAAATATTGGAGTTATACAAGAGGTTATTGAACAACCCCATCAGTTAATGGTGACCATTTTATACCAGGGTCAAGAAGCCTATATTCCTTTGCATGAAGAAAGTTTAAAAGGAGTGAATCATGCCAAGAAAATAGTGCAGGTTGAATTACCTGATGGGCTATTGGAGTTATACACCGACGACGGAAAGTAGTTGCATACTTGGGCAAACATTTATTTGCAAAATATAGGGTTCAAAAATATTTTAAAAAAATAATTCATTAAAAGTCTACTAATTTAGTAGGAAATAAGTATCTTTGTTTTCTCAATTCAAAAAAGCAATTATTTATATTTAAAATACATACATTATGAGTTTAAGATTAGGGGATATTGCACCCAATTTTACTGCAAAGACTAGCATTGGTGAAATTAATTTTTATGAATATTTAGGAGACAGTTGGGGTGTTTTATTTTCACATCCTGCGGATTTCACTCCTGTGTGTACTACGGAGTTAGGACGCACAGCAGCATTACAAGAAGAATTTGCAAAACGCAATGTAAAAGTGTTGGCATTAAGTGTGGACGGTGTAGCAAGTCATAAAAGCTGGATTAGTGATATTAATGAAACACAACATGTGCATGTTGGTTTCCCAATTATCGCAGACGAGGATAGGGCAGTAGCCAATGCCTATGATATGATTCATCCAAACGCTTCTGAAACATTTACAGTTCGTTCTTTATTTATTATTGGTCCAGATAAAAAAGTAAAATTAATGATCACTTACCCTGCATCCACAGGCAGAAACTTTGTGGAAGTATTACGTGTAATTGATTCCTTACAATTAACTGCGAATTATAGTGTTGCTACTCCAGCAAACTGGGTGGAAGGGGAGGACGTAATTGTAGTACCTGCAGTTAAAACCGAGGATGCTTTAGTGAAATTTCCTAAAGGGTTAAATATTGTAAAACCCTATTTACGTTATACACCACAACCTAATAAATAAAGTATACAATTAACGTTAAAGACCCATTAAAAATATAGGCACTGGACGATTCTAGTATAAGTGTGTCACTGTAGATTCGAGTTAGGGCCTAACTAAATAGTCCACTCCCCTAAAAAGGAGTGGATTTTTTGTATATTTAATTTCATTAACACACTTCATTAAACAATTAAATATGCGTCGTTTATTATTTACCCTTTTATTTGGGTTGAGTATTGTTTCTGTTTTTGCACAAAAAACATATATACAATGTGGTCAATTAATTGATGTAAAACAATTACAAGTTTTAAAAGAAAAAACAGTGGTTGTTGAAGGCAACAAAATTGTAGACATTTTAGATGGTTTTGTAAAAGGCACTGCCAGCGATAAAACTATTGATTTAAAAGCGAGTACTGTAATGCCAGGATTGATGGACATGCATGTACACTTAGAACAAGAAACAAGCCCTAATAGATATTTAGAAAGCTTCACACAAAACGAAGCAGAAGTTGCTTATAGCGGTTTAAAATTTGCACAAATAAGTTTAATGAGTGGGTTTACATCGGTGCGTGATTTAGGAGGCTCGGGTGTAAATATTGCCATGCGCAAGGCAGTTCAAAAAGGACAAATTATTGGACCCAGAATTTATACTGCAGGAAAATCAATTGCAACGACTGGTGGCCACGCCGATCCTACCAATAATTACAGAAAGGATTTAATGGGCGATCCAGGTCCAAAGGAAGGAGTGATTAATGGTCCTGAAGATGCGTACAAAGCAGTAAGACAAAGATATAAGGATGGAAGTGATGTTATTAAAATTACTGCAAGCGGTGGCGTATTAAGTATGGCTGCTAATGGAGAAAATCCTCAATTTACTGAAGAAGAAGTAAAAGCAATTGTAGCTGCTGCAAAGGATTATGGTTTTAAAGTTGCTGCACATTGTCATGGTGTGGAAGCTATGCGCAGAGCCATTGTTGGCGGTGTAAATTCAATTGAACATGGAACTTTAATGGACGAATCTATTTTCCCATTAATGAAACAATATGGCACGTATTTAGTACCTACTATTATTGCAGGAAAGTCTGCAGCCGACAGTGCAAAAATACCTGGATACTATCCGCCAATGGTTGCAAAAAAAGCATCAGAAATTGGGCCGCGTATTCAAAATACATTTGCTAAGGCTTATAAGGCAGGTGTTAAAATTGCATTTGGTACCGACGCAGGAGTATATGCACATGGGAGAAATTGGAAAGAATTTGTTTACATGACCGAGGCAGGAATGCCAGCCATTGAAGCAATTCAAGCCGCTACTTGGAATGCTGCAGACCTAATGGGAACACAAGCTATTTTAGGAAGTATTGAAAAAAATAAATTAGCCGATATTATTGCTGTAGATGGAGATCCAATAAAAAATATTGAAGTAATGGGTAAAGTAAATTTTGTAATGAAGGACGGTGTAGTGTATAAATCTAAATTGTAATTTAAATTTATCAATACTAAATATTAATTAGTATTGATTGTGTTCCATTTTTCTAACTGCTTTATAGTAGCAGTAAAATCCTTAGGTAAAGGAGCTTCAATTAGGAGCTCCTTTCCTTTATATTCAAAACATACACTAGCAGCATGCAATGCTTGTCGCCCCATTAAAGGACGTTCTTCCTCTTCTTGTTTTGCCAACTTGAAGTTTTTTTTCTTGATGCTAGATAATTTTAATTTTTCTGCATCACCGTATAAATCATCCGATACAATTGGGTGTCCAATATGTTTTGCATGTACCCTAATTTGATGTGTACGACCGGTATGTATTTGAAA
The DNA here is from genome assembly GCA_947456625.1 of Bacteroidota bacterium. Classification (GTDB taxonomy): domain Bacteria; phylum Bacteroidota; class Bacteroidia; order Chitinophagales; family Chitinophagaceae; genus Sediminibacterium. The sequence continues at coordinate 31,884 of CANGQJ010000003.1, read as the reverse complement.
ACTAACTAATGCAAATTGTTTAAAATAGGTAACTACTTCATAAGTAGTTTTAGATTCTTTCCCTTTGGCGTGAATTATCATGTACCCCTTACGAATAGGGTGTTCCATCATGAATTCTTCAACAACACCTTGCTGCTGCGGTCTACCATTTACAATGCCTAAATATTTTTTTATTATAGTGCGGCCTTCAAATAATTCACTTAATTGCTTATGCGCAGTTGCATTTTTTGCAAATAAAATTAATCCACTGGTATATTGGTCCAGGCGGTGTACTGTAAAAATTTCACCAAATTTTTCTTGTAATAACGACTTAAGTGAAGGGTCCTTCCCAAAACGATCTGGAATACTTAATAAACCTGCTGGCTTATTAAGTACAATAATATCTTCGTCTTCAAATAATATTTCTAACATCCTAAAATTATTTTGAAGCTTTTCGTGTAAAGGATTTATTAAGGAATTTAAGAAGTCTCACTTCTTTTTCACTAAGAAATCTCCACTTGCCACGGTCTACATTTTTTTTAGTAAGATTTGCAAACATCACTCTGTCCAAATGGCGTACATCGTAGCCTAAGTGTTCAAATATTCTTCGCACAATTCTATTTCTACCACTGTGAATTTCAATACCTATAACGTCGCGTTCTTTACCAACATAACTCACCGCGTCTGCAGCAATAAATCCATCCTCTAATGTAACCCCTGCTGCAATAGCTTCCATATCGGCCTTTGTAACAGGCTTGTCTAAGGTAACTTCGTATATTTTTTTAATCTCGTAGGAAGGATGTGTTAATTTTTGAGCTAAATCACCGTCGTTGGTTAATATTAAAACGCCAGTGGTGTTACGGTCCAAACGACCTACAGGAAACATTCTTTGCGTAGTGGCGTTTTTAATAATATCTAATACTGTTTTACGGCCTTCTGGGTCGTTTGCAGTACAGATATAATCTTTTGGCTTATTTAATAAAATATAAACCGGTGTTACTTGTAGTTGTAAAACCTTCCCCTTTAATCTAACTACATCTTTGTATTTTACTTTATAGCCTGGTTCTAAAACAGTATCACTGTTTACAGTAATATGACCTCCTTTAACAAGTTCTGCTGCTTCACGTCGGCCACAGGTTCCTGCATGTGCGATGTATTTATTTAAAGGCATTTGCTCATATGGCATATCGTCGCTTGCATTTACTTTACCTATGCTTGCAGTACGTTTAGCGTCGGCTTTATCCATAGAAGCAGGTGTTCTTTTACTTGCAGCTAAACGAGGTGAACCAATGCCAGCGCCTCTTTTAATTTCGCCATATTTTGCAGGGGTATCGTCTGCTGCTTTTTTAGGTGCAGATTTTGCTCTTAATGGAATAGAATATTTTGGCGGACCTGTTACATAATCCTTTTTTGCATAGCCCCCTTTTTTGTTGTTGCCAACAGGTTCTACCGCAATGCCTCTAGCAATATCTTTTTTTCTTTGACGCGCAGCTTCACCTGCAGCTCTTGAATCGGCTTTTGCTTTTTTCTTTTCTTGTCTGTATTCTTCTTTAACTGCACTGCCTTTTTTCTTATTGGCAAATTTGTCAAAGTTGTCTGATCTTTTTTGCTTCATGCTCCTTTATATTTTTGTATGCTAGTGAATTAGCCTTTATTTGCTAATTGTCCACAAGCTGCGTCAATATCCTTACCTCTGCTGCGTCTTACTCTTACATTTACGCGATTCTTTTGTAAAATTTCCACAAAACGCTCAAAGCCATCCTCGTCTGGTTTGTCAAAGCCAAAATGATCCACCGCGTTGTATTCAATTACGTTAATTAAATCGGCAGGTACTTGACGATAAATTTTAGTAAGCTCTTCGGCGTCTTTTTCAGAATCGTTAAAGTCTCTGAATAAAATATATTCAAATGAAATCTCTGTGCCTGTTTTTTTATAAAAATAATTTAACGCTTCGATTAATGATTTAATATTATTGCTTTCATTAATTGGCATAACCTCGTTACGTTTTTTGTCATTAGGCGCGTGCAATGAAACTGCTAATTTAAAACGCACTCCATCATCACCCAATTGTCTAATTTGTTTTACCAAACCAGCGGTTGAAACTGTGATACGCTTTGGACTCATGCCTAGACCGTCAGGGGAAGTAATTTTCTCTATTGCTTTTAACACATTGTGATAGTTCATTAAAGGCTCGCCCATACCCATAAAAACAATATTACTTAAATGTTTTTCATGTGCTGCCTCGCTCTGTTGATTAATGTAAACTACCTGATCATAAATTTCATCAAAGTTTAAATTTCGTTTACGGTCCATAGTTCCAGTTGCACAAAACTTGCAACTTAAACTACATCCAATTTGAGAGGAAACGCACGCAGTTTTACGCTCACTTGTTGGAATTAAAACGCCCTCAATCATGTGATCGTCAAAAGTGCGGAATCTGGTTTTTAAAGTTCCATCCTCACTTTGTTGCGTGGTGTCAATTTGTAAAGCCGGGAAACTAAAATTTTCCACCAATTGTTTTCTTAGGTCTTTGCTTAAATTGGTCATTTCGTCAAAGCTATGCGCATGTTTTTGCCATAACCATTCTACAATTTGCTTTACCCTAAATGGCTTTTCACCCAAATGAGCTATAAAACGCTCAATTTCAGTGACTTCTACTTCTCTAATATTAGGTCTTGTCTTCGTCATAAAGCAAAGATACTTTATACATTTTGTAACCCTTTATTAATTTTGTTGGTAGCAAAATTCTGTCTAAATTCATTTTCTTAAAAAATTGTCAATATGAAAAAATTAGTATTAATGTTTGTTGTAGTACTTGGTTTTATGACCGTAGTAAATGCACAAAATAGCCCCTTAAAAGATTACACTGGGAAGTATGTATTTGCGGCTGGTAGTCCAGTTGCAGAAGCGGTTGTTGAAGTGGAAGATACCACCTTAAAAGTGGTAAGTCCAATGGGCAGTTTTACATTAGAAAAAAAGGGAGTAGATACTTTTTATTTAGCTGCTTATGATGGACTTGTTATTTTTAAAAGAGCTGCAAATAAAAGTGTAGAGTCGGTTACTTTTGCAGTACAAGGAATGGAATTGGTGGGTACAAAAGAGGCTACTGCTTCGGTTGTTGGAACCAAAGAGCGTGAATTTAAAATGGAAATTTGGGAAGAAAAACTTGTATACTAAAATTGAAAATTTGGCAGGTCTTGAAATTGAACTGTTGTTTGTTTTCCAGTTGCTAAATTTTTAATATTACAACATGCATTGCTTAATTCATCTGCTCCAATTATAACAATATTATGGATTCCTTTTTTCTCAGCGTATTTAAATTGCTTGTCAAATTTGCTCTTCTCAGGGTACATTTCACAAGCAATTTTTTTTGCTCTTAACTGCATCATTTGAGCATAAGCAACTTTTGCTTCTGCTACTCCTAAATTAAAAAATAAAACCTGTGCTGCTTTATTAATACTTTCCGGGAAAAGATTTTTTTCTTCCATGACATCATAGATACGATCTACGCCAAAGCTAATCCCTACACCAGGTATATTAGGTACGCCAAATAAACTAGTTAAGTCGTTGTAGCGGCCACCACCACCAATACTGCCCATTTGAGCGTCTAAGGCTTTTACTTCAAATATAATACCAGTATAATAATTAAGTCCTCTTGCTAAAGTGAAATCGGCAACTAAATGCTTTTGCATTCCAGTTGCTTTGTGATAATCCAGAACATAATTTAATTCCTCAATTCCTTTTGCCCCGTGTTCATTATTGCCAAGTAATGCTGCTAGCTTACTTAATTTTTCTGCGTTGCTTCCTGAAATATTTAAATAAGTTTCAACAATGCTTTGTTGACTTTCATTAAAACCTTTGTTGTTTAATTCTTCTTTTACTTTTTCCCATCCAATTTTATCTAATTTATCTATAGCAATAGTTAAGTCAATGAGTTTATCTTCGCCACCACAAATTTGAGCTAGTGCTAATAAAATTTTTCGGTTGTTAATTTTAATCTCAACAGGTAAATTTAATTTTTCAAATGCGCTTATATATATCGCCACTAAATCAACTTCGTTTATTAAACTTTCACTTCCCACTATATCTGCATCACATTGATAAAACTCGCGGTACCTTCCTTTTTGAGGACGATCGGCACGCCAAACTGGCTGTATTTGATAGCGTTTGAAAGGGAATACAAGTTGACCTTGATTCATTGCCACGTAACGTGCAAAAGGGATGGTTAGGTCATATCGTAGTGCTCGCTCGGTTATTGCGGTACTGTTTTTCCCAGCCAATACTTTTTCATATCCCTCCATTATTTGATCTTTTTTTTGAGGGTTATCTAATCCGTTATTTAGAATTTTAAATATGAGTTTATCGCCTTCTTCGCCATATTTACCCATTAAGGTATCCAGGTTTTCCATGGCAGGTGTTTCCAATGGTTGAAAACCATATAATTCAAAAACCGAACGAATGGTTTGAAAAATATACTGACGTTTTTGTACCACTTCTGCGTTAAAATCTCTAGTGCCTTGTGGTATGGAAGGTTTGCTCATGCTGTCCAATTTGGGTGTAAAGATAAATTTTTAAATTCATCCTATATAATTGTTTAATTTGCCACAAAATTTCACAAATATGTCTGAAATAAATCCCGGACGAGATAGATCCGAAAAAACCTACCGTATTTTTAGAAGCATTTATGATTTTACCATGGCTTTTTTGATTTTGGGCTGCGCAGTAGTCATGTTTGGGGCTAAATACTTTCACTTGGATCAAGTTATAAATTTGGACAATGAATGGAGAAATATTTTTGGCGGCATGTGCTTATTATATGGTGGATTTAGATTGTATAGAGGCTTTCAAAAAGAATATTAAGGGCATTTATTATTGCAAAATTTATTTAACAAAGTAGTATGACAAAAAATATAATGTTCCTATTAATAATTGGAACATTTGCTTGTAAAACATCGGAGCAAAAAAATATACAGGACACTACAACATCAGGCACCATACATGTTTCAGCCGAGTTAAGTTTTAAATCTATTATTGATCAACAAGTAAAAGTGTTTCAATCAAGTTATCCAAATGCGCATATTTTAGTGGAGTATAAATCCGAAATTGAATGTTTAAAAGATTTTAAATCGGACAGTACTAGAATGATTTTTATTACTAGAGGTTTAAATAAAGCCGAAGAATTAAATTATAAAAATCAGCTTGGATTTACGCCCACTTTTGGAGTACTTGCCTACGATGCAGTTGCCATTTTGGTAAACAAATTGGCTAAGGACTCTCTTTTTAGTTTAGCCGATATAAAAAAGCGCTTAACAGGGGAAAATCCTCAACAAGTAGTAATGGATGGAAGTCATTTAACCGGTGTGGTACGCTTTTTAAAAGACAGTTTAACAAAAGAAAAGCCATTTGGAAAAAATGTAATGTCGGCTGAGGGCAGTGCAGCGGTGATTGCGTATATTAAAAATAATCCAAATGCAATTGGGTTTGTAGCCATGAATTGGATTGGGGATATGTACGATAACAGCCAGATTGAGGCAAGAAAATATGTCAAAACAGCTATGCTAGAATGCACGTTATGTGCCGAAAAAGGACTATTTGCTCAGCCATCGCAGGCTACCATTAGTAAAGGGGAATATTCTATGTCATTACCAATATATTACATATTAAAAGAAAATGCACCCGGTTTAGGCTCTGGTCTACTTAATTTTATGAGTTTAGAGCGAGGACAGCTCATTTTTAGAAGGTCATTTTTAGTTCCGGCCAAAATGAGCTTTCAAAAACGTAACAGTATGGTAAACTAAATCTTACCAAAATACTAACAGATTATAGTTCATTTTGTAAAAATTAATATCTGTTTCTTCCAAAAAAATTAATATTTTTAGACTTCTCAAAAATGAATCTTATAAAAGCGTTATTTGAATGTGTCATAAGGACATTTTCATTTAATAGCTAGGGTTGATCAATGTTGAAATTAAAAAAAAGTAAAAACTGAACTGATGAAAAAAGTGGCTTTATTGATTATGGGATTTGCCTTTATTGCAACAGGATTAACAGCACAAGTTGCCGCTTCTCCACTTGCCGAAGGTGTGAAGTTGTTGAATTATGAAAAAAACAAATCAGCGCTTGATTTTTTCAAAGCAGCCTTAGACAAAGCACCAGGTGATGCAGAAGTTACTTTTTGGTATGGACAAGCTTTGCTGGCGCAAAACTACAATGGTGTACCAACTCCAGAGTATATCCAAAAGGCTAAGGCCCTTTACCAGCAAGCGTTACAAACAAAAGGAAATGACGCTTGGTTATTGGTTGGTATGGCACATATTCAATCTTTAGAAGGTGCAGATGCTGCTTTAATTAAAAACAATTTAGAATTAGCAATTACTAGTTCTAAGATTGAAAAAGGCAGAAATAAAGGAAAAAATAATGCCGATATTATTAATGCGATTGGTAGAGTTTATGCTGAGCTTCCTATGAATATTGGAGACCATCATTATGCTATTGATAAATTAAAGGAAATTGTTTCTAGTTATGAGGAACAATACATTAAGCCAGACTTGTTAATGAACCTGGGTATTAACTATTTGAAGTTAGGTGGTGAAAATGGAGGTGAAGCTGTAAGTGCATTTACAAAAGCAATTGACAAGGATGCCAAAAATGCATACGGTTACTACAGAATAGGTAAAATTTACCAAAGCCAAAGTAACAAGGAAATATTTGAAGAAAATTACGCAAAAGCAGTAGCCATTGACCCTGCAATAGCACCAGTATATGTTTCTCTTTATACTTACTATGCAACAATTGATACTACTAAAGCAAGAAAAAATTTAGACCTTTTCTTACAATATGCCGACAAAGACCCTGCTTTTGATTACTTATACGCGGATTATTTATTCCAAGTGGGTCAATACGACGCTTCTTTAGCAAAAGCAAAAACTTTAGAAGCTACAATTGGAATTGAAACTTACCCAAGAATTGCCGTTTTATTGGCATACAACTACACTCGTAAAGGGGATTCGGTTTCTGCAAAAAAATACATTGAGCCATTTATTAATAACACACCAGTTGACAAATTATTACCAAACGACTATGATTTAGCCGTTAAAGTATTGTCTAAATTCCCTGGTAGTCAACTAGCAGTTGGAGCAATTTTAGAAAAAGCAGTTGCTGCAAATGCCGCAGACAAGAAAAACGCTATGAGGCTTTACAGGCTTGGATATGAGATGTTTGAAAAAGCTGGAATGTATGCCGATGCCTCTAAGTGGTTTGCTAAATATTCTGATATAAGAGGGGTTAAAGATGAGACCTATTTTTACAAAACAGCAAGCATAGCCATTAACGCCGGAGATGGTACTACAGCTGCTGCCGCAGCAAAGGAGTATATCACTGCTTTCCCTGATAAGTCTAATGGATATTTATACAATGTAAAAGCGGCTAAGTTGTTGGATACTGCTAATAATTTAGGTATTTTATTTGAGGCAGTTACATTACAAAACAACTTCTTAGTGAAAGATGTTGAGAAAAACAAACAAGCCTTAATTAACAACTACTATACCTTAATTGGCTACTACAACGAAACAAAAGCATACGAAAATGCCGTTTTAATGTGTGATAAGGTATTGGAATTGGTTCCAAACGACCCTACCACAACTCAGGCTAAGGCCCAATTCGTTAAAAACATTGAAATTTTAAAGAAAATGCCAGCTGGAAAGGGTACAAAGCCAGGTTCTGAGGAGCCAGCACCCCCTAAGAAAAATTCATAATGTTGAACCTTTCCAAAGGTTCTACTTTAAAGCTTAAAATAATAGAAAAAAAACTCCCCATTTATGGGGAGTTTTTCGTGCTAGGTGCTATCCTTTGTGTATTTTTGCGGCACCTAAATGAGTTGTATGAATTTGATGACATTATTACTATCTGCAAACGAAACAAATAATGCGGCGAATTACCTACCAATTGTACTGCAATTAGCATTTGCAGGAGGGTTTGTAGCCTTTATGATTTTGGTTTCAAGTTTGTTAGGTCCCAAGCGAAAAACAGATGACAAATTAGCCACTTTTACAAGTGGTATTGAATCGCACGGAGATGCCAGATCCCCAATGGCTATTAAGTATTTTTTAATTGCCATTTTGTTTGTGTTATTTGACGTGGAAGTAATTTTCTTTTATCCATACGCAGTTAATTTTAAAAGTTTAGGTTGGGGTGGTTTAGGTGAAGTGGTTTTATTTGTTTTATTTTTCTTGGTAGGGTTCATTTATATTATCAAGAAAGGAGCACTTAAATGGGAAGATTAATTTATTAAAATTCAAAGCATTCATTATGCGTCCAGTTAGATTTAACGTACATCCTAAAGAAGCAGAAATTGCAGATGCAATTTCAATGGCCCCAGCACCAGACGGTATTGGTGGAGAGGGTTTTTTTGCAACACAATTAAGTTCTGTAGTGGGACTTGCCAGGAAAAATTCATTATGGCCTTTGCCTTTTGCAACCTCTTGTTGTGGAATTGAATTTATGGCAACCATGGCTTCACATTATGACTTATCTCGTTTTGGATCGGAGCGTGTTGGCTTCTCTCCACGTCAATGTGATTTGTTAATGGTAATGGGCACCATTTCTAAAAAAATGGCGCCTGTATTAAGGCAGGTATACTTACAAATGGCCGAGCCACGTTGGGTGATATCTGTTGGTGCATGTGCTTGCAGTGGTGGAATATTTGATACTTATAGCGTATTACAAGGTATTGATCAAGTAATACCCGTAGACGTTTACGTTCCAGGTTGTCCTCCAAGACCAGAAGCTATTATTGACGGTTTTATGAAAATTCAGGACTTAGTGGGAGCGGAAAGTATTCGTCGTCGCAATACTGATCAATACAAGGAATTATTAAATAGCTACGGCATTCAATAGTAAAATTTTAAATTATTTTATTCAAATAATATGGCCTTAACAAACGAAACAATACAAGCGCAATTGGAAGCAAAGTTTGCAGATCAGGTTACGAATTTTTCCACTGACTCTGGGATGCTTTCATTTGAATCGCCTGCAGCATTTAATTTAAAAGTGATGCAATATTTGTTTGACGAATTAGGATTTACTTTTTTAACAGACTTATGTGGTGTGCATTATCCCGATAACAAAGATGCAGAAATTGTTGTGGTATATCACTTACACAATTTTATTGAAAACATTCGTATACGTTTTTCGGTTGCAGTTCCTGTTACAAAACCAGATGTATTTACTGCAACTAAAATTTTTGAAAGTGCCAATTGGATGGAGCGTGAGACATACGACTTCTTTGGTGTAAATTTTGTAGGACATCCTAATCTAAAACGCATTTTAAATGTAGAAGAAATGGATTATTTTCCTATGAGAAAAGAATTCCCATTGGAGGATCAAACCCGAGTTGACAAGGATGATGAAATGTTTGGAAGAGGTTAAGTCCTATTTCAAGTTCATTAAAAAAAATTACAGAACAGCGCAACGTAAAATATATGGAAGCACAACATAATATCACATTACCAGAGGGGTCTATCGAAAAAAAGACCACTACTTTAAACTTTGGGCCTACGCACCCAGCTACCCATGGCGTATTTCAGAATATCATGGAAATTGACGGAGAACGCGTGGTATCCTCGGTACAATCGGTTGGATTTATACACCGTGCTTTTGAAAAATTAGCAGAGCGCAGGAACTTATATCAAATCACCCCCATCACAGACCGTTTAAATTATTGTAGTAGTCCTATTAATAATATGGGTTGGCATTTGACTTGTGAAAAATTCTTAAATGTACAAACACCTAAACGTGTGGACTACTTAAGAATTATAATTATGGAGCTAGCGCGTATCTCGGACCATTTAATTTGTAATTCTATTGTGGGTGTGGATACAGGTGCTTACACAGGTTTCCTTTATGTAATGCAATACCGTGAATTAATTTATGAAATATATGAAGAAGTATGTGGGTCCCGTCTTACTACTAATATTGGGCGTATTGGCGGCTTTGAAAGGAATTTCACAAATACAGCGTTTACGAAACTCGAGAAATTCTTAAATGAATATCCAGGTGTTTTAAAAGAGTTTGAAAGTTTGTTTACGCGCAACCGTATTTTTATGGAGCGTACACAAGGCACAGGTGGCATTAGTGCTGCTCGTGCAATGAACTATGGTTTTACTGGACCTAACTTGCGCGCAACTGGTGTGGACTATGACGTGCGTGTAGCCAATCCATATAGTAGCTATCAAGATTTTGACTTTACGGTACCGGTAGGAACTACTGGTGATAACTACGATCGCTTCTTAGTGCGTAATGCAGAAATGTGGCAAAGCATTTCAATTATAAAACAAGCATATCAAAAAGTGCAGGAATTTAAAGGCGCCGAAGCTGAAATTTTCCATGCAGATGTTCCTGAATATTATTTGCCTAAAAAAGAAGATGTGTACAATAATATGGAAGCGTTAATCTGGCACTTTAAAATTATTATGGGCGAGGTTGAAATGCCAAAAGGACAAATTTACAATCCAGTAGAAGGTGCCAATGGAGAGCTTGGATTTTATTTAGTGAGTGATGGGGGTCGAACTCCATTCCGTTTACATTTCCGTCGTCCATGTTTCATTTACTATCAGGCCTATCCTGAATTAATTACAGGGGGCATGTTAAGTGATGCGGTAGTGACAATGAGTAGTTTGAATTTGATTGCAGGAGAGTTAGACGCATAACATTTGCGCAATGGTTTTTGGATTTGAAAAATAAATTGAAAAAAGAAAGTTTAGAATATGGCTACTACTTTTAATGATATACAAATGACCGAGTTTAAACGCTTGGTTGCACGTTATCCAGAAGGGAAACAAAAAAGTGCATTGCTTCCTGCATTGCATTTGGCACAAGAAAGCTTTGGCGGTTGGTTATCAACTGAAGCCTTAGATTATGTTGCTAGCTTATTACAAATTGAGCCAATTGAAGTATATGAAGTGGCTACTTTTTACAGTATGTATAATTTAAAGCCAGTGGGCAAATTTGTTTTTGAAGTTTGTCAAACAGGTCCTTGTATGATTAGTGGTTCTGACAATATTATTGACTATATCAAAAAGACATTGGACATCAAGCCAGGCGAAACAACCAAGGATGGCATGTTTACTTTAAAATTAGTAGAGTGTTTAGGTGCTTGTGGTTATGCACCTATGATGCAAGTTGGGAAAATTTACAAAGAACATTTAACCAAGGAAAAAGTAGATAGCATTATTGCTGAGTACAGAGCGCAAGCAACAAACAATTAATAAGACCTGAATTAAATATATTAAAATGGGCGTAAAATTATTATTAGACAAAGCAAATGTACCAGGTATACGAACTTATGAAGTATATCGTCGTGAGGGCGGATACCGTTCGGTAGAAAAAGCTTTGAAACAAATGACCACCGACGAAATTGTAGAGGAAGTAAAAAAGAGTGGCTTAAGAGGAAGAGGTGGTGCAGGTTTCCCAACAGGAATGAAATGGAGCTTTATTGCAAAACCAGAAGGCGTTCCACGTCACTTGGTTTGTAATGCCGATGAATCTGAACCAGGTACTTTTAAGGATAGGTATTTAATGGAATTTTTACCACACTTATTAATTGAGGGTTTAATTGTATCAAGTTTTGCTTTAGGTTCTAATGACACTTACATATATATCAGAGGCGAGTATGCTTGGATTACTAATATTTTAGAGCAGGCAATTGAAGAAGCAAAAGCCGCTGGTTTTTTAGGAAAAAATATTTTAGGAACAGGTTTTGATTGTAATATTCACGTACAACGTGGTGGGGGTGCCTACATTTGTGGTGAAGAAACAGCATTAATTGAATCCTTAGAAGGTAAAAGAGGCAATCCAAGAATTAAACCTCCGTTCCCTGCCATTCAAGGTTTATGGATGCGTCCAACGGTGGTAAACAACGTGGAAACTTTAGCAGCAGTAGTGCCCATTATTAATATGGGTGGTGAGGAGTATGCTAAAATTGGCGTTGGAAAATCTACAGGTACAAAATTAATTTCGGCATGTGGTAATATTAATAAGCCAGGTGTTTATGAAATTGATATGACTATAACAGTTGAAGAATTTATTTATAGCGATGAATATTGCGGTGGAATAAAAGACGGCAAGAAATTAAAAGCTTGTATTCCTGGTGGGTCATCTGTGCCAATTTTACCGGCCAACTTATTATTAACTACTGCAAAGGGAGAGCCACGTTACATGAACTATGAAAGTTTAAGCGATGGCGGTTTTGCAACAGGATCTATGTTGGGTTCTGGCGGATTTATTGTTTTAGACGAGGATCAATGTATTGTAAAGAACACTTATACTTTAGCAAGATTCTATCGTCATGAAAGTTGTGGTCAATGTTCACCTTGTCGTGAAGGAACAGGTTGGATGGAAAAGATTTTACAAAAAATTGAAACCGGAAAAGGAGAGATGAGCGACATTGATTTACTATGGGATATTCAAAGAAAAATTGAGGGTAATACTATTTGTCCATTAGGCGACGCGGCTTCATGGCCGGTGGCTGCAGCAATTCGTCATTTCCGTGATGAGTTTGAATGGCATGTAAAAAATCCTGAATTATCACAAACAAGCAATTTTGGTTTACAACACTATGCAGATCCAATTCATGTACCTGCATAACATAGAAAGATAAACTATGAGCGAACAAACATTTTTTAAAGTAACCGTGGATGGCATCACAATAGAGGTTCCAGCTGGCACCACTATTTTACAAGCTGCACGTCAAATTGGTGGTGAGGTAGCACCTCCTGCAATGTGTTATTATAGCAAATTAAAAGGAAGTGGTGGTAAGTGCCGTACCTGTTTGGTAGAGGTTTCAAAAGGTTCTGAAAAGGACCCAAGACCTATGCCAAAATTAGTAGCGTCCTGTCGTACTACTGTGATGGACGGAATGGAAGTTAAAAATATTACCAGTGAAAAAGTAGTAGATGCACGTGCAGGTGTAGTAGAGTTTTTATTATTGAATCATCCTTTGGACTGTCCTATATGTGACCAAGCAGGTGAATGTCATTTACAAGATTTAAGTTTTGACCACGGTAAATCAAAAACTCGTTTTGAGTTCCAAAAAAGAACATTTAAAAAGCACGACTTAGGTAAAAATATCCAATTGCATATGACGCGTTGTATATTATGTTACCGTTGTGTGTTTACTGCGGATCAATTAACCAACAAACGCGTTCATGGAATTTTAGACAGAGGAGATCATGCAGAGATTGCAACGCATATTGAAAAAAGTTTAGACAATGAATTTATTGGCAATGTCATTGACGTTTGTCCAGTGGGTGCATTAACAGATAAAACATTCCGATTTAAAAATCGTGTTTGGTTTTTAAAACCAATGGATGCACACCGCGACTGTCCTAGTTGCAGTGGTCGTGTTACTTTGTGGAACAGAGGTGACGAAGTATACCGTGTTACTGCACGCAAGGACGAGTGGGGTGAAATTGAAGACACCCCCGATGGCAAGCCAGGATGGATTTGCAACACTTGCCGTTTTGATAAAAAAGAGGCAAGTGATTGGGTAATTGAAGGTCCACGTGCTATAAGCCGTGCATCGGTTATTTCACAAGGACACTATGCAGGAAATGTGGGAACTACCATTCCTACCGAAACTTTTAAAGCAGTAAATGGTGGCAGAACTCCACATTTACTAATGGATATTCATGACGAAAGTGAAGTGAATAAACCTAATATTCACTTAGGTAAAATACAAGGCCCTTCTCATGGAGATACATTTAATAAAATTGAAAACGCTTAATAATATTATAGCATGACCATTCTTTCACTTGACCTAGGCTTTATCATAGAGAAATTAATAATGATTGCCATTGTTGTTTTCGCTAGTTTGGGAATTGCCTTATATACTACGTTTGGCGAACGTAAAGTAGCTGCTATTTTACAAGACCGTCCAGGTCCAAGCCGTGCTGGCCCATTTGGTTTATTACAACCATTGGCCGATGGATTGAAACTAATCATGAAGGAAGAAATTATTCCAAATGCTGCAAGCAAGTGGTTATTTATCTTAGGTCCAGGATTAGCTATGACTGCAAGTTTGATGACTTGTGCTGTAATACCTTGGGGTAGTGCGGTGGATGTATTTGGTCGTCACGTTGAACTTCAAATTGCGGATGTGAACATTGGAATTTTATATGTATTTGCAGTAGTAAGTATGGGCGTATATGGCATTATGATTGGAGGATGGGCTTCTAATAACAAGTTCTCTTTAATGTCTGCGCTTCGCGCAGCATCACAAGCAATTAGTTATGAATTAGCCATGGGGCTTGCATTAATTGCATTATTAATGACAACTGGTTCTTTAAGTTTAAAAACAATTGTAGAACAACAAGTTCAAGGAAACTACTGGAATGTGGTGTATCAACCATTGGGCTTTTTAATATTTTTTATTACTGCCATGGCCGAGTGTAACAGAACTCCATTTGACTTACCAGAAGCAGAAAACGAATTAAATTTTGGTTACCATCAGGAATACTCTTCTATGAAATTGGGATTTTATTTATTTGCTGAGTACATCAATATGATAATGAGTAGCGCTATTATGGCGTCTATGTATTTTGGTGGGTACGATTTACCTTTCTTTAACGAAGCAAGCGTAGCACCCAATATTGCTGCTTTAATTGGAGTGGGTACTTTATTAATTAAGATTGTATTATTTATATTCTTATTCATGTGGATTCGTTGGACTATTCCACGTTTCCGTTATGATCAATTAATGGGATTGGGTTGGAAAACAATGATTCCTTTGGCCTTATTTAATATGTTATTAACGGGCGCTGTAATCCTAGCTAAATTATAATAGTAAATAAAAATATTTTTTAAACCATGCAAGCATTAACAAACAAAGCACAAGCAGTTAACCGAAAACCAATGACGTTTTTGGAGCGCTTGTATTTGATTAATATTATCAAGGGCATGATGATTACATTTAGTCACATGTTTAAAAAGCAGCCTACTATTCGTTATCCAGAACAAAAACGTGAATTTAGTCCAGTATTTAGAGGGCTTCATGTTTTAAATCGTGACGAAGAAGGTCGTGAACGTTGTACCGCATGTGGTTTGTGTGCAGTTGCTTGCCCTGCAGAGGCCATTACTATGGAAGCTGCGGAAAGAACAGATGGGGAAGAAACATTGTACCGCGAAGAAAAATATGCAGCCAAGTATGAGATTAATATGCTTCGTTGTATTTTTTGTGGACTGTGTGAGGATGCATGTCCTAAGGATGCCATTTATTTAAGTGAAACTTTTGCGCCAGCAAACTTTACACGTAAAGGTTTTATATATGGAAAATCAGATTTATTAATTCCAAATCCTTTGACTGAAGCTGGCGCTTTTGCAGAGGCAAAAGGAGTAGAAGCTTAATTCATATGAATACATTAGAAATATTATTTTACGCCCTTTCGGCATTTGCAGTGATATGTGCTTCCATGGTACTTATTAGCAAAAATCCAATTCATAGTGTGCTTTGGCTAATTTTAGTATTCTTTGCCATTTCTGGGCATTATATTTTATTAAATGCGCAGTTCCTTGCCATTGTAAATATTATTGTTTACGCTGGGGCTATTATGGTTTTGTTCCTATTTGTAATCATGTTAATGAATGTAAAAAAGGACAACGAACCTCAAAAAAAATTACTTACAAAGTTTATTGGAGTTTTAGCAGGAGGTAGTTTGCTTACTTTATTAATTGCTTTAGTAAAACAAACAAGTCAATTAGAGGGAAAACAGGTGTTAATGAAAGAAGGGACCATTGGTTTAATTCATCCATTAGGGAAGGCTTTGTTTACTGATTATGTATTGCCATTTGAAATTAGCAGTGTTTTATTTTTAAGCGCCATGGTAGGTGCTGTAATTATAGGTAAAAAATAAATTTAAAAAAACAGTATAGCATCATAAATATTAAAATATAAATAGCAATTATGCCAATTCAATATTATATCTTTTTTTGTTTAACCTTATTTAGCATAGGAGTTATTGGGGTGTTAACACGTCGTAATGCAATTATTGTATTTATGTGTATTGAACTTATGCTTAATGCAGTAAACTTGCTTTTAGTTGCTTTTTCAAAAATGTATCATGGTGCTGCTTTACAATTAGCGCCACAAAGTACCGCAGGTATTGACGCTCAAATTTTTGTATTTTTTATCATGGTGGTTGCGGCTGCCGAGGTAAGTGTTGGATTAGCCATTATTGTTATGATGTTTAGAAACACTCATTCTATCGATATCAATTTCTTAAATAGATTAAAGAATTAATTCATTTCGCATGAAAATTATAATAGCATTTATTATTTTATGGCCATTTGCCGGTTTTTTATTTAACGGCCTAGGACGTAATTTTTGGAGCAAAAAAACCATTGCCTATAAAGCAACTGGTTATATTGTTGCTTCTTTTGTATTTAGTATCCTAGCTTTTTTACATGTACAGACTAATGGTGCTGCAACTGTTCACTATTTTGATTTTATTAATACTACAACACTCAAAATTCCTTTTGAATTTAAAGTAGACGCTTTGTCAAGTTTGTTTTTATTGGTTATTACAGGAGTTGGTTCTTTAATACATTTATATTCTACAGCGTATATGAAGGACGAGGATGCGCCGCATTATGCGCGTTACTTTGCTTATTTAAATTTATTTATTTTCTCTATGTTGCTTTTGGTTTTAGGTAACAACTATGTGATTATGTTTATAGGATGGGAAGGTGTTGGACTTTGTTCTTATTTGTTAATTGGATATTGGTTTACCAATGCAACTTATAATTACGCTGCTAAAAAGGCCTTTATTATGAACCGTATTGGTGACCTTGGATTTTTATTGGCTATTTTTTGGATTATTTTTAAATTAGGTACAGTGAGTTACGATAGCGTATTAACTGCTCAAAGTTTAGCTAAGTTGTCAAGCACCGATATTACTGCAATTACTTTATTATTATTTGTTGGAGCAATGGGTAAGAGTGCTCAAATACCTTTATTTACTTGGCTTCCCGATGCAATGGCGGGTCCTACACCTGTATCCGCATTAATACATGCTGCTACCATGGTAACTGCTGGTATTTATATGATTACGCGTTCTAATATTTTATTTAGTGCAAGTGAAATAACTCAAAATGTAGTAGCCATTATTGGTATTAGTACTGCATTATTAGCAGCCACTATTGCTATAAAACAAAACGATATTAAAAAGGTACTGGCTTATTCAACAGTTAGTCAATTGGGTTATATGTTTTTAGGACTAGGAGTTGGTGCATATTCGGGCGCTGTATTTCATGTAATCACACATGCTTTTTTTAAAGCTTTATTATTCTTGGGTGCAGGTTCGGTAATTCACGCAATGCACCATGAGCAAGATATTCGTAAAATGGGAGGTTTAAAATCTAAGTTACCTATTACGCACATTACTTTTTTAATTGGTTGTATAGCTATTGCTGGGGTACCTCCATTTAGCGGTTTCTTTTCTAAGGATGAAATATTAGCAGCAGCTTTTGCAAAAAATCCAATTTATTGGGCACTAGGTGTATTGGGTGCTGCAATGACTGCATTTTATATGTTCCGCTTATATGCAACTACTTTCTTAGGTCAATTCAGAGGGACACATGATCAGGAACATCATTTACACGAAAGCCCTTTTGCTATGACCTTGCCTTTAATTTTATTGGCGGTAGCAAGTGCCATTGCTGGTGCTATTGGCGTTCCAGAATTAATGGGGGGGCATCATTGGTTATCACAACAATTAATACCAATTTTAGGTGAGGCTAAAGAAGTGCATTTATCACATGAAACAGAATGGATATTAATGGGAATTTCGGTTAGTATTGCAGTAGTTGCATTATTAATTGCCGTTTCTGTTTATCGTAAAAAAGCCGACGCAGCGCCACAAACTACATTAGGTAATTTTTTATACAACAAATGGTATATAGACGAATTGTATGAAAATGCAATTGTAAATCCATTGAATAAATTTGCAGGATTTTTAAAGCATGTTATAGAAAAAAATATTATTGATGGCGCTGTTAATGGAACTGGGAAATTAGTTCAATATAGTGCTCGTCAAATTAGATTAATTCAAAGTGGTCAGGTGGGAACTTATATTTTATTCATGGTATTGAGTATTATTTTAATGTTTTTGTTTTGGTTTAATGACTTAAGCATCCTTACCTTTTTATTTAAATTGACTCATAAATCATAAGTTATCATGTTTCTATTATTATTTTTATTGATACCTATACTTGCAGCTATTGCACTTTTATTTATTAAAAAGGAGCAGTATGTAAATGCAGTTGCAATTGCAGCTGGGCTGTTTACACTTTTAGCCGCAGTAAACATTATAATGAATAAAACGGTTAGCTTTGACGCTACCTGGCTTCCAGTTTTAAATAGTCGGTTTGTTTTGCAAGCCGATGGGGTAGCTAAAATTTTAATTTTATTAACTGCTATAAGCTTTCCAGCAATTTTTATTGCAACTGGTAAAAATCAAACTCATCAAAAAAATATTTTCCTTGCCTTAATGTTACTTACACAAGCAGGGTTAATGGGTGTGTTTTTAGCAGGCGATGCATTATTATTTTATTTTTTCTGGGAACTCGCTTTAATACCGGTTTACTTTTTATGTTCAATCTGGGGTGGAGAAAAAAGAATTGCTGTTACGTTTAAATTTTTCATTTATACCTTTTTAGGTTCCTTATTCATGTTAATAGGAATCATATTATTATATACAAATACATTAGACCACAGCTTTGCAATTGAATCTTTAAAGCATGCTAATGTAACCCCTGGACAAAGTGCAAGTGCTTTTGCATTATTTTTTATTGCTTTTGCAATTAAAATGCCAATTTTTCCTTTACATACTTGGCAGCCAGACGCCTATGAGCAATCACCAACTGCTGTAACTATGGTATTAAGTGCGGTAATGGTTAAGATGGGATTGTATGGTATTATCAGATGGTTAATGCCTTTATTCCCCGATGCATTTTTAGCACATGCTAACATTGTGGTTATTTTATCTGTAATAGGCATTTTATATGCTTCATTTATTGCCATTCGTCAAGACGATTTAAAACGATTAATTGCTTATTCAAGTATTGCGCATATTGGACTTATGAGTGCTGCTTTATTTACAAATATTCAAATAGGGGTTCAAGGTGCATTGGTACAATTGTTTTCACATGGCATTAATGTTTTAGGCTTGTGGATTATTGCAGACATAATTGAGCAACAAACAGGAACAAGATCCATGAAAGCCTTAGGTGGACTTGCAAAAAAACAACCTACCCTTGCAATATTATTAGTAGGTTTTTCATTTGCAAATATTGCCCTTCCTTTAACCAATGCTTTTGTTGGTGAATTTTTGATGTTTAATAGTTTATTCCAGTTCAATCCATATATCGCTGCAGCTGCAGGTGTAAGTGTAATTTTAGCTGCTGTATATACCTTAAATATGGTCCAAAAAGTGGCTTACGGAGAAATAAGTTCTGCTGTAAACAACATGCAAGCCGTAAATAAAAATGCACAAGCGGTATTAATTGTATTAATAGTAGTTGTATTTTTTACTGGAGTATATCCACAGCCTTTATTTGATTTAACGGCTGATACTTTAAAACAATTGTTTGTCAAATAATTAAATGAATTTGTAATGAATGCTATAATTGTCTCTACTTTACTTGGTGTTATAATGATGTTTGTTTCTTGGATGACTACGTCAACTAGAATACAAAAAAACATAGGATTAGTTGGTATGCTCCTATTAATTGCTGCCAATTTTTTACAACAAAAAGGATGGTGGGTAATTAATTTTGACACCAAA
The DNA here is from genome assembly GCA_947456625.1 of Bacteroidota bacterium. Classification (GTDB taxonomy): domain Bacteria; phylum Bacteroidota; class Bacteroidia; order Chitinophagales; family Chitinophagaceae; genus Sediminibacterium. The sequence goes on along the minus strand of CANGQJ010000003.1, from coordinate 12,070 downwards.
GGAATGCTTGCTTTTAATCAAATTGGATTATTTGCCAACATGCTTTTATTTATCTTAACTTTTTTATATGTTTGGATTAATGGCGATGAAATAGGAAAAATTGGCAATCACACTGCAGACTTCTTTGCCATCTTTTTCTTTATTCTTTGTGGCGTTAGTATTTTAACCTCTTTTGATAATTTATTAATGTTGTTTATAGGAATTGAAATTTTATCTATTCCATTGTATATTTTAACTGGCTCAGATAAGAAAAACTTACTTAGCAATGAGGCTTCTTTAAAGTACTTTTTAATGGGTTCTTTTTCTACGGGAGTTTTATTACTAGGGATTACTTTAATTTATGGAGCAACTGGCAGCTTTCATTTAGCCATGCCTATTGTAAATCCAAAAACACATTTAGTGAATGAAAATTTCTTAATGTCAGCCGGTTTAATATTGCTATTTGTATCAATGAACTTTAAAGTGTCTGCTGCGCCATTTCATTTTTGGACGCCCGACGTATATGATGGAGCTCCAACCGTATTTACTTCCTTTATGGCAACCATTGTAAAAGCTGCTGGATTTATTGCTTTTATAAGGGTGTTTGAAGCACAGCGAATTGCGCTTGGTTATACCTGGCCTATTATTTTATCATTTGTGATAGTAGCTACATTATTGGTTGGAAATATTACTGCCGTTTTTCAACGCAGTGTAAAGCGCATGTTGGCATATTCAAGTATTGCACAAGCTGGCTTTATGTTGTTTGCACTATATGGCAACTCTATATTTAACACCGAAGCAATATTGTTATATATTGTTGCCTATTCATTAGCAACTATTGGATTGTTTGCGGTACTTGTAAAAATGAAGGATTATAGTTTTGATTCCTATAACGGACTTGCAAAAAAACATCCTGCCTTAGCATTTGTAACTACTTTATTTTTGTTTTCTTTAGCAGGCATACCATTAACAGCTGGTTTTTTTGCTAAGTATTATATGTTAAATGCTTTATTAACTGCAGGCGCTGGATTATGGCTTTTAATTGTTGCTATTTTATTTGCAGCGGTGAGTGTGTTTTATTATTTCAGATTGATACAAGCCATGTATTTTATTTCTGGGGAACCTGCTATTAATGAATTAGATAAAACATATGAATTAAAGCTTTGGGTAATTGCAGTCTTAATTATTATTATGGGAGTATTCCCCGGCTTCATGTTCAATTATCTATACTTTTAGCCGTTCTTCAATAAGTAAAGCCTTCTAAATGGTATTAATGGGTGGTTTGTTGAATGTATCCTACCTTTAATATTGTAAACTTTGTATAATGACTATTCAAGATTCATTTGTGTTGGCATGGCGTACTGTAAAAAGCAATAAACTTAGAACTGGTATTACAGTGGCTATTATTGCTTTTGGTATTATGGCTTTAATTGGAATCATTACTGCAATTTCAGCAATGAATCAAAGTTTAAAAGAAAATTTTTCCTTCATGGGGGCCAATGCATTTGTAGTAAGATACAAGGAAATGAATGCGCGCATGGGTGGGCCTAATAATGGAGATAATGAATTTTCAAAAGTTAAAAAAGGCCTTAAAGAAAAAAAATCAAATTTAGACAAGCCTATTAGAATAGAGGAAGCCAGTTATTTTAAAGAACATTTTGGTTTTAATAGAGCGGTAGTAAGTATTTCAAAAAGACTTGGCGGAAATAATGAGTTACATTACAAGGATAAAAAAACAAATCCTCAAATTACTTTAATGGGCGGGGATGAAAATTATTTAGCCGTTAATGGATATTCATTAACCGCTGGACGTAATTTAAATAATGTAGACTTGCAAAGTGGACGCAACGTGTGTATCATTGGAAGCAATGTGGCTGCAAAACTTTTCCCAAATAAACCTGAATCCTGCATTGATAAAGTTATTTTATTACAAAGCAAACCATATAGGGTTATTGGGCTATTAAAATCCAAAGGTTCAAGCGCTATGCTCCGTCAGGATGATGTTGTTATATCCTCTTTAAAAAATGCAAGACAATATCAAAGTAGTAATCCATCTTATGCGTTAGGCGTAATGGTTAATAATGTTGCAGAGTTAGAGCCAGCCATTGGTGAAACTACCGATCAAATGCGAAAAGCAAGAAGATTAATCCCAACCGAGGCAGATAATTTTGTAATTGATAAGAGCGATAAATTTGCGCAAATGTTTATTGGTTTTTTAGCAGGTGTAAGTGGAGCTGCAGGTGCTATAGGAATGATAACTTTAATTGGCGCTGCTATTGGACTTATGAATATTATGCTTGTAGCAGTGAGTGAGCGTACGCGTGAAGTTGGATTAATTAAAGCCATTGGTGGAAAGAAAAAAGACGTTCGTCGTCAGTTTTTATTTGAAAGCGTTTGTATAAGTATTTTAGGAGCAGTGATTGGTATTATTTTAGGAATACTAGTAGGAAATTTATTTAGTGTTATTTTAAATACCGGTTTTGTAATACCATGGATGTGGGTGTTTATTGGTATTGCAATTTGTTCGATAGTAGGACTTGTTGCGGGTATTTATCCGGCCATGAAAGCCGCCTCTTTAAATCCTATTAATGCACTACGTTACGAGTAATTTCATTTGAAATATGAAATAAAAAATATTTGATTAATAAAATAGAAGTATTAAAAAAGGCCCCAAATTTGGGGCCTTTTTATTTTTAGTATAACCAATTATTTGGGATCTAATATATGTTTGATACGATCTTGTAAATCGTCTAAGTGGCTTAGCGTTGCTGCATCGTTCATACTTGATTTATTAGTTTGAATACTGGCAGCTAATTTTTTTAATTGTGATTTAGCTTCAGAAATAACATCGGTGTTTGATACATCAACAGCAGGTCCAATTCTAAAAGGACTTGCAACTAAAGTTGTTGCTGCTGCAGTAGGATTAATTAATTCCCCTAATTGAGTTACATATGTTTTTTGCAAATTACGTCTAAATACATCGGTACTTGCGTGGCTTGAAAGTTCTGTAAACAAACCTTTACGTGTATCTTCCATCATGTCGTGTAAAGCATAAGAAGCATTACCGAATCTTGTAGTGCTAGTAGTTAAACGATACAAGCGACCTTTGTCTAACAAACTTTTTAAAATGTTAGTTTGTATGGTTTGAACACGCTCATTGGCAACAGGGTTTGAAATTTTATTCAAAATGTTATTATCTAAAACCCATTTAGGTGTTTTAAATAATTGTGTTTGTAAAAAGTTCATTGCAGATTTTTGAATTGCAACTGGTGTTGCAGTGTACACGTCCCCTTTTTCTTCTACACTTTTAAAGGTCTCATTTACACCGCCAATATTTTTTACAACATGTCCCATGTATCGGTTGTATTGCACTAGCAATTGCAAATACATGTCTCTTAAGTTTTCGTAATGATCACCTTCTTCTTTTGTCCATTCTGGAAGTTTTGCTATAATGCGTTTTAAATTTTTTATTCCGTATTCACTAGCTAAAACCGAATTGTCACCCAAGTCTTCGATTTGAGCTCTTGGATCGGCATTAAATCCTTCGCCACCAAACCACAAACGATCATTTTTACTTAAAGCATCAACCACCCATTTGTTGGTTATTTTTTTATCTGCTTCATCACCTACACCAGTATAGGTGTAACCCCATTTAATGGCCCATTTATCATAATCGCCAATACGTGGAAATAATCCCATTTGACTAATATGATCCTCGGGTTGTGCAACATAATTAAAACGAGCATAGTCCATAATACTTGCAGTGTGTCCGTTTGCTTCTAACCATTTTGCATCTCTTAATTTTTCAACAGGTGTTTTACTACTACTACCCATATTATGTCTTAAACCTAAAGTATGTCCTATTTCATGCGAGGAAACAAATCGAATTAAATTCCCCATTAAGCTATCATCAAATTTCATTTTTCTTGCAGCAGTATCTACAGCGCCAGCTTGAATCATGTACCAATCGTGAACTAAGTTCATTACATTATGATACCAACCAAGATGACTTTCAAGTATCTCTCCACTGCGCGGGTCGTGTACTTGAGGACCATAAGCATTTTCTAAATCAGAGGCATAATATCGGATCACAGAAAAACGAGCATCTTCTAAACTCATGGTACTATCGTTAGGCCACTCTTTTCCTTGTATTGCATTTTTCCAACCTGCTTTTTCAAAAGCAGCGTTCCAGTCGTTCACACCTGCAATTAAATAAGGAACCCATTTTTTGGGAGTGGCTGGATCGATATAATAAATAATTGGTTTAGCTGGTTCAACCAATGTTCCATTTTTATATTTTTCTAAGTCAGCAGGCTTAGGCTCTAGTTTATATCTTACGGCAAATACTTGGTTTTCTACTTTTTGTTGATCATCCGAGTATTGTACATATTTATCTGCGAAAAAACCCACTCTAGAGTCAAATAAACGAGCATTCATTGGCACTTTAGGCAAAAGTCTAATTGAGGTATTTAATTCAAATGTAACCGCCCCTGCGTTCATTGCAGCCGGTATTGAGCTACCTCCACCCATTGGGCTTCCAGACATAGCACTACTTGCGGAATAAGTTTTAACTGTTCTTACCTCTAAGTTAATAGGATAAGACTTGATGCTTTCAATATAGGATCTGTCCGAAGCTAAAGCAGTTAAATTAAAGCTCCTTTTTTCACTACTTGTCAAGCTAACTACTTGATTATCACCTTTAAATAAGTCGGTAACGTCAATCAAACTAGTTGTGGAATCCTTTCCAAATGCCTTAATATCAAAAGAAGCAACAATGGGGTCTAAATAAGAGTTTTTTACCGCTTTTGAGATAGTTTGGGTACTGTCTGCCTTACTTATCAAAGTAACCACGCGCATAAATATGCGTTGACCAGGTGCTTTTTCAAATAATAAACTTTGTTCGTTTACCTCTTCTCCTCCATATCTGCTTGCACCCCCTGCAACCTTTGAAAAGCGAGTTACAGCAAGCAATTCCCTTCCAAGTAAGCTATCTGGAATTTCAAAGTAATATTTATCGTCTTGAAAATGAACATTAAACACCCCTTTTTGACTTACCGCCTTTTTGGTAATAAGTTCGCCAAAGCTTTTGGGGCCGTTTTTAACTGGAGCGTCTCTTTTAGGTCCAGCTGCCAAAGCACTGGTGTCTGCTTTTAAATCGGGTTTTTGTGCATTTAGGCTAAATGTCGTCAGGACACAAAGAATTAATATTACTGTAATTTTCTTCATATGAAATTTTAATTAATTTTAATTTAAGTGCATAAAAATATTGCTTTCTACCAACACTAGTTAGCAATATTAAATTTTAAATAAAAAATTGCACGGAAAATTGTTTCAATCAAATAATTACTTATTTTGTAACCCCTTAGAAACTAGTGCGTAAAGATTCGAGTGAATTCTAACCAATAGTAGAAAAGGATAAATTCTTTTATAAATTTTTATTTAAAACCAAAAATCAATTGAATCATGGCTGATTTAACTAAACCAACTGCAACCGCTGCATCAAAAACAGCAGCACAGCCGAAAAAAGGCGGCAACTTGATTGCAACTTTAGCACCTATCGCTTGTATCGTAGCAGGCTATGTTATCTGGCGTTTCGTATTAGGTAACGCAAGTAATTTCACTAATCCTGATCCTAGTGGTGGTTTCTGGCCTTCACACAAAGGACCTAAAGGAACTTTCACTAAAATGTACGAAGGTGGTATCATCGTGCCTATTTTGATTGGTAGCTTATTAGTAGTATTAACTTTCGTTGTTGAAAGATTATTAACTGTTGCTAAGGCAGCAGGTACTGGAAGCAACACAGAGTTTATCCGTAAAGTACAATTCCATTTAGCAAACAAAGAAGTGGACAAAGCAATTGCTGAGTGTGACAAACAAAAAGGATCTGTAGGTAATGTAATGAAATCTGGTTTGAAAAAGTACAAAGAAATGATTTCTAACACAGAATTAGATACAGACCAAAAAGTATTAAACATCCAAAAAGAAATCGAAGAAGCAACTGCTTTAGAATTACCAATGTTAGAAAAGAACTTAGTGTTCTTATCTACAATCGCATCAGTAGCAACCTTATTAGGATTGTTTGGTACGGTATTAGGTATGATTCGTTCTTTCTCTAAATTAGGAGAAGAAGGTGGTGGTGAAGCTGCTCGTGAATTATCTCAAGGTATCTCTGAGGCCTTGTATAACACAGCATTAGGTATTGGTACTTCTGCTATCGCTATTATTATGTACAACGTATTCACTACAAGAATCGATGGTATTACATATGGTATCGATGAGTCTGGATTTACTTTAACTCAAAGCTTCGCAGCAAACTACAAATAGTAGTTAAGTAGAAAACTATTTAAATAAGGGCAACCTTATCAATAAATTAAAAGATAATAAAAATGGGTAGAGCCAAATTACCTCGTAAGAGTACCACCATCGACATGACTGCCATGTGTGATGTGGCTTTCCTTTTATTGTCCTTCTTTATCTTGACAACTAAGTTCAAGCCTTCAGAAGCAATTGCTGTTACTACACCTAGTTCAGTAGCTTCAAAGGTGGCACCTAACAAGGACTTTGTACTTGTTACAATTGATAAAGATGGTAAAGTATTTCTTACTATAGACGATAAGCAAAAAAGAGAACTCGTTGCTAATTCTTTAAATACAACAAAGAATTTAGGAATTGATGTAGCTGCTTTTAAAAGTGCAAACTTTATAGGCGCTCCATTTAGCGGTTTATCTTCTTTCTTATCTATCTCTGAAGAAAACAGAAAAGGAAATCTACTTCCTGGTATTCCTTGTAAGGATAGCACGAATAATGAATTGATTGTTTGGATGCAAGCTGTTAATGACGCTTATGCTGGATCTAAAATGGACCTTTTATTAAAAGGGGACAACTTAGCTAAATACCCTTCATTCAAAGGGGTCTTAACTGCATTCAAGAAAAACAACATTCAAAAATTCCAAATGGTTACCAATCCTGAAAATGCACCAGTAGGTTCAGAATTGTACAAGAAATCAATGAGTGGAGAAAAACAGGAAAACTAAATTATAAACTAATTAAAAGCTATTTACTATGGCAGAATTAGATACCTCGGGTGGTGGCCATAAGAAAGGACCCGGTGTCAAGAAAGGAAAAAAGCTATCAACGCGTGTGGATTTAACACCGATGGTGGACTTAGGTTTCCTTCTGATCACCTTCTTCATCTTCACTACTACGATGAGTCAACCAACAGCTATGAAGTTGCTTTTGCCGGATGATAAAGTAAAACCTGAGGAGCAAAATAAAGCAAAGGAATCAGGAGCTTTAACCATCCTAATGGGTGCGGATAATCATATATACTATTATGAAGGTCAATTAAAAAATGACGCTTCTAATTTCTTATCTGCTTCTTATAATGGCGAGAACTCTATTAGAGATGTCATCTTGAAAAAGAAAGCATACGTAAGAAGTATTGCTCAAGATCCTAACGATCCAGAGCATGACTTAGTTGTTGTGATTAAACCAAGCCAATATTGCACTTACAAAAACGTCATTGATATTTTGGATGAAATGTCAATCAACGTTGTAAAAAAATTCGCACTCGTTGATATTTTTGATATCGAAGAGCAATTGATTAAAAAATCAGACGAAACTGCGGTAAAACCTTAAGCAATTAAAAGCATTAAAAATGGACATAAATAAAATATTAACCGCCGACGTATTAGACCTTATTTTTGAGGGAAGATATAAGGAGTATGGTGCTTATGAGCTAAGAAAAACATACAACGATCGCTTGAAAAGAGCGTTGCTTGTTATGATAGCCATAACTGCATTATTAGCAGGTGGTGCTATTTGGTCTAACACTGCAAAAAAATCTAAAACTGAAATTATTGTTCAGGACGTTTCTTTAGCAGATGTAAACCAAGATAAGAAAGCCCCACCTCCACCTCCACCACCTCCACCAAAGCAAGAACCACCAAAAGTGGAAATGGCTAAATTTACACCTCCAAAAATTGTAAAAGATGAGGAAGTGAAAAAAGAGGATGAGGTAAAAGAAATTGAAAAACTAGAAGACGTTAAAATTGGTGCAACAGACCAAAAAGGTATTAAAGACGATGGTATTGTTGCCCCTGTTGAACAAAGTACAGGTCCTGCTGCTCCTCCAGACGAGGAAACAGATAAGATCTTTACCGTAGTGCAACAAGCAGCTGAGTTCCCTGGTGGTCAACAAGGCTGGATACGTTACCTAGAAAGAACTTTAAATAGAGACTTACCTGTAGAAAACGGAGCACCTGCTGGAAAATACGCAGTTACAGTTTCTTTCGTTGTAGCAAGAGACGGATCTATTTCAGATGTTAAAGCTGAAAACAATCCTGGATATGGTACTTCTGATGAAGCGGTTCGTGTAATCACAAGAGGTCCAAAATGGAAACCAGCTGTTCAAAATGGCCGTAATGTAATTTACCGTCATAGACAAGCAATTGTATTCCAAGTTTCAGAAGATTAGTACAACTTTACTTCGAACTAACAAATGGCAGCCCATAAACGGCTGCCATTTGTTTTTTAAGCCTTTAATTAAAATATATGGCTTGAAAAAATTTATACAATAAGGCTATCTTTGCTGCATGCGTGAAAATTTGAGTACTTGGAATGACACCATTGTAGCACTTGCAACTGCGCCAGGATTAGGGGCCATTGCAGTGATAAGATTAAGTGGTTCTAAGGCCATTGAAATTACCGCATCAGTTTTTTCTAAAAAGAGTTTTATAAACCAACCATCGCATACTGTTCACTTTGGAAAATTAATAAATGGAACCGATGTGATTGATGAAGTGGTAGTTAGCCTATACCGTGCACCAAAGTCATACACAGGGGAGGAAGTGGTAGAAATTTCATGTCATGGCGCTCCTTTAATTCAGGATGCTATTTTACAATTAATGATTCATGCTGGCGCGCGAATGGCAAAGCCAGGTGAATTTACACAACGCGCTTTTTTAAATGGTAAATTGGATTTAACACAAGCCGAAGCGGTTGCAGATTTAATTGCGAGTAATACCGAAGCTGCTCGTAAAACAGCTTTACATAATTTAAAAGGCGGTTTTTCAACCGACTTGCAATTGATGCGTGAAAAATTAATAAAATTTTCGGCACTCATAGAACTAGAGTTGGATTTTTCACAGGAGGATGTTGCCTTTGCTAATAAAAAAGAATTAGAAATTTTAGTACAACAATTACAAATTAAAACACAAGTATTATTAGATTCTTTTAAACTTGGAAATGTAATTAAAAATGGAGTGCAAGTTGCCATTGTTGGCAAACCCAATGCAGGGAAAAGTACCTTATTAAATGCGCTGTTAAACGAAAATAGAGCACTGGTGAGTGAAATACCAGGCACCACGCGTGACACTGTTGAGGAGTATTTAAATATTCAAGGAATTCTTTTTAAATTAATAGATACTGCAGGCATTAGAAATGCAACAAGCGATAGCATTGAGCAAATGGGTATTGAAAAAAGTAAGGAAAAAATTTTAGATGCCGATTTGGTGATTGCATTATTTGATGTAAATGACCAAGGATTAGATCAGGTTTCAGCATGGACATCCGAGGTGGAAACGGATAAATTAGTTTTAGTTGGTAACAAACAAGATTTATTAAAAGACAAAACAATTTTGCAAAACAATGCTTTTGAGCATGTTGTATTTATTTCGGCTAAGGAAAAAGAAAATATAAAAGCGCTTGAAAATGTATTATACCATAAAGTAGCAGCCGATGGTTTAAATAAAGAAGGTACTATTATTACAAATGCAAGACATGTAGCTTCTTTAAAAAAATTAGTTTTAGCACTAAACGATATTGAAAACGGATTACAGTTAAATGTTACTGGAGATTTACTTGCACTTGACATTCGCCAAGCTTTACATTACCTAGGTACCATTACTGGTCAAATAACCAACGAGGACCAATTGGATTTCATTTTTTCAAAATTCTGTATTGGAAAATAGGTTTTTTATTTTTAGCGGTACTAATTAAATTCTAATGAAGTGTAATCTGAGACACATTTTATTACATTAGGGAAAGGTTCAAATTCACTTGCGGCATGTTCTCCTAAAATAACTATTGCTTTCATTCCTGCGTTTAATGCGCATTCAACTCCTTTTGGGGTATCCTCAAAAACAATACAATCATTTGGCTGGACATTTAGTAGGGCTGCACATTTTAAAAATGTTTCAGGATGAGGCTTGCTTTTTGATACATTATTAGCGCTTACAATTGCGGTAAAAAAATGTTTAATGTTCATGTTGTCAATTACAAAACTAATATTCTCATCTATGGCAGCTGAGCCTATTGCCATTTTAATATTTTTTAATTCCGCTTTTTTTAAAAAGGCATCAAGCCCATTTATTAATTTTAAATAAGGCTTAAATTCTATTCGGTAATTTGCTTCCTTTTCGTTTCCTAATTTAATTTTTTCTTCCATTGTAAACCTGCCAGGGAAAACGCGTTCAAGTAGTTCGTCGTTTTTGCCATAACACTCCTGTTTCATTTGAGCTAGTGAAAGCTTACCTCCAAGTTTATTTATTTCTTTGTGCCATGCTTTGATATGGTATGGCATATCATTAACCATGGTTCCATTTAAATCAAATAAAAATGCTTTAGCTGTATCTATTTCTTGAAATGACATTGGATGTTATTTAGTGCTGCTGTTTTTTTGAAATACAATTTACATAGATCCCCCTTCCACAAATTTGGCGTCAACGGTAAGTTCTGTTAATGTTTTTCCACCTTTCATATTAGCCATCATTTGAATAAATGCAAGTTTGCCTAATTCATATCCACTAGTTTCTACGTAACTAATATGTGGGTAGTAAAGATTTGGAATAAAACCATTGCTAATGCTAATCACGCCAATATCACTAGGTATTTTTAATTGTAGTTCTTGAATGGTTTTCATAACGCCAATTAAAATTTCATCAGTCATACAAAACACTGTATCTAGTTTATTTTTTTTATCTGCAAATTTTTTCATGAGTTCTTCTGCATGCAAAGAACTGTTTGCGTGTGCGTATGAACAATGAATTTTTGGAGCAAAATCCTGCATAAATTTTTGAAAAGCACTTTTCCTTTTTTGAGTAATTGACAATACTTCGTCACCAAAAATGGCAAGTACTTTTTTTGCATTTCTTTTTATGATATTTTCTGCAGCCATAATTGCACAACGCTCATCGGCCATGCGCACTTTAGTAAAGCGATTATCCTTTGGAACAATATCAAAAAATACCACAGGAATTTCACGCTCATTCATTTTTTGATAAACTTCCAAATTTTCTGAACTAGAAGACAAACATGCAAAAACACCAGAGACTCGATTTTGTCTAAATATTTTCAAGTTGCTCAATTCGTTTTCGGGATTATGACTTGACTGTAAAATCATAACAGCGTAGCCATTGTTGCGACTTTCCTCTTCTACCGCAGCAATAAAACTATCGTAAAATAAATTGGATATTGCAGGAACAATCACGCCAAGTATTTTACTGCTTTGTGTCCTAAGCTGAATGGCATAGGCATTGGGTTCATAATCTAAACTTTGAGCAAGTGCATGCACTTTTGCCTTTGTAGACGCAGAAATGTCTGGGTGGTCCTTTAAGGCCCTTGATACAGTTGAAATACTTAACTGTAATTGTTGTGCTAGTAATTTGAGAGTAGTATTTGTCATTACGCAATCGTTATCGTACAAATTTATGGAAATCTTTTCACAAATTTTGTCGCAAACGTTTGCAAAAAAATTTAGGCTTAAAATAAGCACCTTTTTAAGCTTCTATTAAGTATTTTTTTAAAAACTCCTAATGTGTTGATTTTATTGGGTTTAAGCTCAATTCTCTAGTACTAAGTCTACGTCTAAAATAACTGTTGTTAGTTTTTTTCTAAAAAAAGTTAAAAATTATTTAACAAATAATAGGTCGAATATTAAAAAAGTGTATTTTGTACACGCTTAATAAACCAATAAACTGCCAATTATGAATTTCAAAATTGTCAAGTCTGCATTTGTCGGACTTTTTCTAAGCTTGTTTGTAATCAATGCACAAGCTCAGAACAAAACAGTTACAGGTAAGGTTACAGATTC
>CANGQJ010000002.1 GCA_947456625.1 Bacteroidota bacterium | reverse complement strand
TAATCTTTATCGTTAACGGTAATTTTTCCAGTACCCTTGCTAACGAAGACACGTGTTACGGCTTCCTTACGACGACCTACTGCATTTGTTTGCTTTTCCATTTATATAGATTTGGAATTAATTAAAATTTAAATTCTTTTGGTTGTTGTGCAGTATGAGGGTGTTTGTCACCAGCATATACAAATAACTTTTTGATCATCTTACGTCCTAAACGATTTTTAGGTAACATACCTTTTACCGCTCTTTCCATAATTACTTCTGGACGACGCTTGATTAAATCTTCAGCAGCTTCTTCCTTTTTACCACCTGGGTAACCAGAGTAGTTTAAGTATTGCTTATCGTGGAATTTGTTTCCAGTCAATTGTACTTTTTCTGCGTTAATGATGATTACATAATCTCCACAATCAACGTGAGGAGTGTAATAAGCTTTGTTCTTACCACGTAGAACAGATGCAATTTTTGAAGCAATACGTCCTACGGTTTGATTAGTACCGTCAACAATGTACCAGCCATGTTTTACGGTAGCCGCGTTGGCGTGCTTCGTGGTGAAATGTAGTTTACTCATAATTCTTTGTTTAAATGAGGCCGCGCTATCCCGCCAGCCATTAATAATTCCCTCTTTTGAAGGGAGGGCAAAGCTACGACTGTATTTTAGGTTTTTTGCTCTTTTTGAACTGTAATTTTAATCGCTCCTTTATAACTAATTGATAATCAATAATATTTTTGTATCATTATAATAATGATAGTAAATATATACTGAAAATCAATGAGTTAGGAAATAGCAGGTTTTCATTATTTGTGCGCCTTTAGCCTATAATTGGTATTTCTAGACTATTTTTAGGAACACTTATATATATGTATCAGAAATTTCAAGCGACTCAAATTTTTACAGGCACTGAACTTTTAGAAGATCAACTGGTTTTGATTACCACAAAAGAGGGGACCATTGAAGGGATGGTAGGAATTGAAGATGCAGGAGACGATATTCAAAGCTTTGACGGGATATTAAGTCCTGGCTTTGTGAACGCACATTGTCATTTGGAATTGTCTCACATGAAGGATATGATTCCCGCACATACCGGTTTACAAGAATTTGTAAAACAAATTGTATCACTTAGAAAAGTGGAGGAGCATGTGATTGAGGAAGCCATTGAAAATGCCGAAGCAGAAATGCTTAAAAACGGAATTGTAGCAGTGGGCGATATAAGTAACACCATTGACACCCTTGCTCAAAAAGCAAAATACAATTTAGCCTACTATACTTTTGTAGAGTTATATGATTTGGATCCTACCCGCGCGCATGATAAAATAATTGCAGGTATTGAGAACCAAAAAGCATTTCAGGATAAATGTATTCGTGCATCCCTTGTGCCACATGCGCCTTATTCGGTTACCAATAATTTATGGAAATTATTAGCAACGCATTTTGGATCACATACTATTAGCATGCACAATCAGGAAACGCCGGATGAGAATGATTTTTTTAAAACCAAGACGGGTTCGTTTTTAGGAATGTATGAAAGAACAAAAGTTAGTTTAGATTTTTTTGAAGCAACAGGATTAAGTTCATTGCAATCGGTACTTCCTATTTTTAAAAATGCAGCTGCAAGTATTTTAGTGCATAATAGTTTTACAAGTGCCGAAGATATTAAAGCAGTGAAAAAACAAATGCCCAATACTTTTTGGTGCCTATGTCCCAATGCCAATCAATACATAGAGCAAACCATGCCCCCTATTGAATTGCTAAGAAACAGTGGTGTAAATATTGTTGTGGGGACCGATAGCTATGCAAGCAACTGGAGCTTGAATATTTTGGATGAATTAAAAACCATTCAAAAACACAACCCAAATATTCCGTTGGAGGAAATGCTTGGCTGGGCCACTATCAATGGTGCGAGTGCATTACAAATGGACAAACACTTGGGAAGTTTTGAAACAGGAAAAAAACCGGGGGTAGTGGTCATTGAAAATATGGTGGGTGCAACTAATTTAACGAAAGCTATTTCAAGAAGAATAGTATAATTAGTGTTGTGTTAAAAATAAAAATTTAACTCGTTTACTACTGTATCAAATTAGGATAATCCGTAATCAAGCCATCCACGCCTAAAGCAATAAGAGCGTCCATTTCAGTTTTTGTATTTACCGTCCATGGGATTATTTTCATGTTGTTAGCATGACAATAATCAACCGTTTCCTTGGTTACATATTTAAATTCAGGGCTGTAAATAGTTGGCGTAAAGCCCAATAAGTCTAATTTCATTTTAACATCCCCTGTGTTTTTACCTTCTACCAAATATGCAGTTTGAACATTTGGATATTTTTTATGCAAAACTTTTAGGGGTCTTAGATCAAAGCTTTGTATAGAAGTTCTGTTAACTATATTCTTTTGCTTTATTAAATGCACAACTAAGTCCACAAATTCTTCAGGTACTGGATGTTCAATAATATCTTTCCCATCAACTGATTTGATTTCAATATTATAAAACATTTGACGCCCAATATTTTTTCCTTTTAATTCAACACTATCCACCAAATCATTTAAGGTTGGAATTGTAACTGCTAATTTTTTTTGTTGTGAAAATCCTGGATGAATTTTTAAACCCACATCAAATTTTTGAAGCTGCATATAATCCATTTGATAAATAGTAAATTCATTCGCCTTTATATAAGTGCCATCCGCTTTAGTAGTGATAATAGGATTTAAGGTTGGATCATGCGAAACTACCACTTGCTCATCCTTTGTAACGGCTAAGTCCATTTCAAGGGTAGTGACTTTATTATTATCCATCACTGCTAACATAGCAGGAATGGTATTTTCCGGCATTAACCCGCGCCCTCCTCGGTGTGCTTGGTAATCGAAAGTTTGAGGAGTAGCTTTATTCATGGTGATAAGAGATGCATTATGACAACTTGTAAGCACAGAAATTGCAAACAATAAATATATAATTTTAAATTTCATTGGCTTTAATTAATATAAAACTATGTATTTATTATAAATTCAATTATTAAATAAACATTATGACTTTCCCAATTCTATTTGGCCTTTTTGCAATACTTATTATTATGTGGCGCCGTCATCATAAACGTAAAAACAACAATTAATTATTCAGGGTGTTCTAATAATTGTAATAATTTTTTTCCGTCTTCTCTTAGGCCTATTTGCGATATTAAACTAAGCTCCACTCTTTCCTCTCGGTGAATCCAAAGTTTAGATAAGTCCCTAATTTGAGCTATAGAAAGTTTGGTTTCCTGCAGCTGTTTTTGTAATTCCTTATCATGTAGATTATAATTTTTAATAAACCCAGGATGAACATCAATCCTTTTAGATCTAGATATATTTATAGAAGGATTACCATTACTTAATCCTCTAATAATAAAAAAAGACGGTGGTAATAATCTTTGTAAACCTGGCCTGAATTCATTAAAATATTGTTGTGTCTCTGATTCCATTGACCTAGTTTCAGCAAGAGCAGCATGCTGTTCATATTGTAAAATAGCATTTAAAACCTCTTTGTTATGTATATATCGTAAAGCTCCTGAACTTTTCATTTGCTCAAATATGGTATTACGGTTTATAAAACGGTAGACCCAAAAATCTAATGAATGAGCTAAATCAATTAAATTGATTGTAGTATTAATCGTTGCATGATTGATACTCATAGAATCAAAATAATTTGAACTTTTTTGATTTTTTAAAATCAAAGAATCTAATTGCTTTTGGTTTTCTTTTATATCAATTACAAAAGCCTGAATTAGTTCTTCTGACCTTTCGTTTTCGACATGCTTTTCTCTTACATTTTCCGCCACAAAACCCATGCTAACGGCTAAAAACAACATTAAAAATTCAATGATGTATTCTTTCCACTTTTTAGGATGATGAGAGTGATGATGTACTTCCATAATTAATCAAATTTTTGACCATATTCCGCTAATATATAATTATCAAGGGCAATAGCCTGTTGTTTTAGTTTTTCTAAATTACGAACAATATACACATTTGTATTTAAGGCATAGGAAGCTAGATTTAAGAGTTCATTGATTTCTGACTTATCCTGAGTTATTAAAGGTTTAGGATGAGCAGGTTTAAAAAATCTAACAAAATTACTATCACTTGCAGAAAGTATTTGTTCTCTATTCATTTCAGTAACTGTTGTAACATCCAAAATTTTGGTAGCCTTAAATCTAAAGTTTTGAAAAGTATTTTCGGATATATTTTCTAAGCGTTCAATTTTAATAATTAAGTTTTCGTATTCTTGAATATCATGAATTATTTTTTTGTTTTCAATCATTCTTAAACCACCCGCATTTTTCAATTGAATAAAACCGTTATTAGAGTTTTCAAGTAGTTTTCTTAAAGATATGTTTCTAATAAAAAAATAAAAATCTGGTAGATTCTTTAAAAGCTTACCATCTGCATAGCTATTTAACATGGTATCCCCCATGTGTTGCTTTTTAATATTGGACTCAATATCCTTATCAATTTCTACAATATCACTCTTTAAATCTAAATGAATGTTTTGCAAAAATTTAATTTCTCTTACTTTTTCCACTTGATGTTCTCTAATGTTTTCGGCCAAAAAACCTAAGCTTACAGCTAAAAAAAGCATTAAAAATTCAGTGATATATTCTTTCCACTTTTTGGGATGGTGTGTGTGATGATGTACTTCCATAAATAAATTAGTTCCTTAAATATAATGGAATTATAAATTATATATAAAGAATTGTATATTAAATTATCAAGATATTAATGCAGCACTTCCTGTAATATAGCCAATGACTTAATTTCTTTAAACCCTTTATAATGCCAGCTTAAGGAAAGTTGAAATAGCTCTAATATTTTTTTTCTTTGACCGCCATTCAAAACAATATTTTCTAAATCATTGTAAAACTGAACTTGTAAAAATGTAGATGCCGTTTGAGCTTCTTGTCCTTCTAAAAAATAGGGATGCAGTGGTTTTTCTTTAATGAACTGTCCTTCTTTTACATCTAAATAAGGGGTAGCATCGGAATAGTTTCCTTGCAATCCAAAACCCAGGGTTTCACTTAAATGAATAAGAAAATAAATAGGCAAATTACTTGCCAATGCAGCATCTCCTTTATCTAATTGCTTGAAAGTATCTTCAATTAAATAAAATAATTCGGGTTGCGGTTCAGGTTGGAGGGTTTGTTGTAAAATCTCTACAATATAGGTAGCTATTGCATTTCGGACTACATCAGAATAAATATTTTGATAAATAGTATCCCAGTTTACTTCCTTTACCATTTGCAATCCTTTCATGGGACTATGGTACACTTCCATTTGCAAAATGGCAGCCGGCTGATAATACACCGCTTTGTTTGCTCCTTTTTTGCTAGTGGTTCTAACGCCTTTAATAATATATTGTTGTAAACCAAAAAGCTCGGTATACGCCGTCATAATTAAACTCGTATCTCCATACTTAGTTACGCGAAGTACAATTCCCTTTGTGTTGTGTAGCATCTTAAATAAAAATAAACCTTGTTTTTTAGAAAATCTTCAAATCGTTTTATTTTATTTATCAATTCTCAAAGAATACTTTTACATATGATCAAAACTTTCAAACATAAAGGCCTAAAATTGTTTTGGGAGTCGGGTAGCACAAAACTGCTACCTCAAGATCAAATTGATAAAATAAGACGCATATTAGATACCATTCACGTAGTAAAACAAGTGCCTCAAGACTTATTGCCATTTATTAGCTGGGGAATTCATAAGTTAAAAGGAAATTATATTGACTATTGGAGTGTAATAGTTAAAGAAAATTGGAGAATTATTTTTAGATTTGAAGATGGTAAGATTTACGATATCAACCTGGTTGACTATCATTAATATTTGTAATGAACAGAAAAATTAAACATAATACACATCCAGGGGAAATTCTCAAAGAAGATGTTATTCTTGCAAATGCCCTTACAATAACAGATGCCGCTAGCTTATTAGGTATCTCGCGCGCATTACTTTCGAATGTATTAAATAGAAAGTCTCCAATTACACCACAACTTGCTACAAGAATTGCAAAAGTTTTTGGTGGTACCGCGGATATATGGATTAGGCTTCAACTTTCATTTGACATGATAGAAGCTGAACAATTAAATAAAAGTTTGAAACTAAAACCATTTAAATCCAAAAAGCAACAAATTGCTTAACTAAACGCTCTTGAACTGTTCTAAAAAGCGAAGATCGTTTTGAGAGTATAAACGTAAATCGTTTACTTGGTATTTTAATTGCGCAATACGCTCTACTCCCATCCCAAATGCAAAGCCAGTGTACTTTTCAGGGTCTATGCCAAAATTCTCCAACACTTTAGGATGCACCATACCACTTCCTAAAATTTCTACCCATCCTGTGTGCTTACAAATATTACATCCATTGCCTGCACATATTTGACAACTTATATCCATCTCCGCACTAGGCTCAGTGAAAGGAAAATAACTAGGACGGAATCTTACTTTTACATCCTTACCAAACATTTCTTGCACAAAAAAATAGAGTGTTTGTTTTAAATCGGCGAAGCTTACATTTTCATCTATATACAATCCTTCTACCTGATGAAAAAAGCAATGTGCTCTTGCTGAGATAGTTTCATTGCGATACACACGACCCGGACAAATTACACGAATAGGTGGCTTTTGTGTTTCCATCACACGTGCTTGCACACTACTAGTATGTGTTCTTAACAACCAGGCTGCATTATTTTCACTTGCTGCTTGTACATAAAAAGTATCCTGCATATCTCGCGCTGGATGGTCCTCAGGTAAGTTCATGGCACCAAAATTATGCCAGTCATCCTCAACCTCTGGTCCTTCCGCTACTGCAAAACCCAAACGCTTAAATATGGATACCATTTGGTTGCGGACTAAATTAAGTGGATGTCTTGTGCCAACCGCAACTGGATCGCCAGGTAAGGTGAAATCAAATTTCGCACCCCCTTGTTCATCACTTTCGCCCAAGGCTTCTTGCAATTGTATCATTTTTTCTTCTGCTACAATTTTAAAAGCATTCAATATTTGACCAAATTCTTTTTTCTGTTCATTAGGCACATTCTTCATCTCTCCCATGATTTGTTTTACCAAACCCTTGGTTCCTAAGTATTTAATACGGTATTGCTCTACCGCATCCGGGGTATTTGCCACCGTAGCAGCGATTTCGGCCTTGATGGCCTCTATTTGTTGTAACAGTTCCTCCATATTGCGAATATACGTAAAAACCACACTTTGGTTTTAGGTGCAGGGGAAAAATTAACCGTAAAACCCTTACATTTGTTACTCGGAAGATTTAATACATGGAGTACAATACAGCAAGAAGTATAATGGGGATGAGAGAGTATGGCCGTCACGTTCAAAGGATGGTGGACCATCTTATGACCATTGAGGACAAGGCCAAGCGTCAAGAGCAGGCTCAAGTAGTTATTGAGTTAATGGGATTCTTAAACCCATCATTAAAAAATATTGAGGACTACAAGCATAAATTATGGGATCACTTATTTTTTATGAGCAATTTTAAATTGGATGTAGACAGTCCTTATCCAATTCCTACAAAAGAGACTTATAAGCAAAAGCCCGACCCTTTACCTTACCCTAAACGCAAAATTAAATATGCGCATTTAGGTAAGAACTTAGAATTGGTCATTGATAAAGCAATGGCCGAAACCGACGAAGAAAAGAAAGCTGGTTTTGCAAACAGTATTGCACACTATATGAAACTAGCATATAGTAACTGGCATAAAGAATTAGTTCAAGATGATGCTATTCGTAATGAGTTAAATTCCATAACAGGTGGTGGACTTGAGTTTAGTAATACACCATATATTAAACATCGCAATCAAAATTTTGAGCGTGATGAATATCGCCCTGCTGGTGGAAGATGGCAAAATAATAATCGAAACCGTGGTGGACAAGTTGGTGGCAGAGGTCCTGGCGGAGGAAGCGGTGGCGGAAGAAATAATAATAACCGCAATTTTAAAAAGCGTTACTAATACCTTACTAGAATTTAAATTTATCTAGCCACTTTAATTGGAATAGTATAATTACCAACTACTGGTATATTTATATTGTTTGTATTCTTAAAATTACAAGAAAAATTTCCGCTAATTATATAAGTATAGGAAGCAACTGTAGAATCCTTTTTAGTAATTGCTGTAATATTATTTACAATGTTAGTTGACTGTAAAATAGTGTTGTTATAAATACTTGGAATACTGTTATCCACTAGTCCAATTAATAAATCACAATTGCAATTAGTTGTACTTAACAATTGACCGCCATCATAAATTTTATGCGCAGCTGGCTTAACAGTTGCAAAATCGGTGTATTTTGAATAATGTTTAAGGTATACATCTAAAAAATAACTGTCTACATTAACTTGACCTACATTGGTTAAAGTGTATGTTTTATTAGCAACACATCCTAATTGGTTTTGCTGCACAAAAGAAGCAACAGAACTAGTTGTATATTTCACATTGTTAATATAAGCATCTAAAAAATAACCATAGTTATTATCTACAGGATCCGGCTTACTGCATGCTGTAATAATGGAACACACTATTAAAAAAATAAATAATTGCTTTGAAAATATATATAATTGCTTCATAGTTATAATTTAAAATACCTCACCCAAATTTACAAACACCCCTTGACTTCCTTTTCCAAATCCGTAGTCAATACAAAGATTAGCGCCAGAGTTTTTATTTAATTTAATTCTTAATCCAGCACCATAGGCTGGTAAATAGGTATCATAGGGTCTTAGGTTTCCACTAAAATTTTGAACATTGGCAAATACCACTCCTCCAAGTAAGCCATTTCGCGTAATGTTATATCTGTATTCCGACTCAAAATATAACATTTGCTTTCCCCTAAACCTACTTTGAATATAACCCCTTCCGGTATTATATTGGTCATCCCAACCTGTGCTAGGTTGTAATAAATAGTTGGGATTGCCTGCAATAGTTAACCAATTAAAACTCCATAATGCCAATGTGTTTTTGGAACCTTTTGGGAAATTAATATATTTTCTTGCATCTATTAATAGGGAGGCCCACTCTTTACTACTACCTAGTTCCTGAAAATTTTGTCTTAAGGTTACATTTAAAAAATTACCCTGATTGGGGTTGATTTGATTTTTTCTTGAATCATATAATATTTTAAAAACGGGTCCACTCTCCGCCTCGGTTGTGCCAATTTCTTTTTGAATAAACACATTCACTCTTCTAGTTTGAGGATCTAATACTTTTATATTGTAAAAGTTATCATAATAAAAGCCTACCCCAGCATATAAATTATTTGTAATTTTTCTTAATACAGTTTCATGCAATTTAATTTGATCAAAATTTATGGTATGGCCCTTATTAGGATCGGTAGTTCCCCCTAAACCAAAAATATTGGAAGGAAAGGAAATATACCTATTGTCAAGGATGTAATTCCATTTTTCACTTTTTGACCAAATATCTGCATACAGCGGAAAAATAATTTGATCATATTGAGAATAGGTAAGACTTGAACTTATGGTGGACATTTTAGCCTCAGGACTGGTATTATTTAAAAAACCAACATTGGCACTAATCACACCCGCAAAACCTGTTTGTAAGGTATATCCAACTGCGGGTAAAATAGAGAAATTATATTTTTTACTTGCAGGGGTTACACTATCCTTAATTTTAGGATGCTTTTTAAATTTAATTAAAATATCACCTAAATCCTTTTGAACTGTTGCGTTATGTTTTAAAATTGAAGTATCTGTTATACTAGACCATTGTGAAAAAAGCGAATTGGTAAAAATAGTCAGCAAACAAAAAAGTAAAAAGTACCTAAGCAACATGCATCTCGTTTTGTGAAATAAAATACAATGTACAAAAAACTGTCTAATAAAAAGGTAGAAACTTTACCGTTTGAATTTGTTGAAGTAAGGGTGCGGTTTTATTTAAATGCGCACCACTTAAAACAGTTTCATATTTTTTTAAATAATTTAAGGCCATTTGCTTACTGGTAAAGTTTTCCATCACATGCTGGTAACAATCTTTTTTAGAATAGTTATTTACGTTTTTAATTGCATTTACTAATTCACTTACATTATTACTTAAAAAACCTACACGGGGCTGTACAATTTCTGGCAAGGACCCATAAGGAGTTCCAAAAACTGGGCACCCAAAATACAGGCTTTCCACTATGGACAAACCAAAGGGCTCATGCCATAAAACAGGAAAAATTAAACCTTTGGATTTTTTTAGAATTTCATTTTTTGCTTGCCCACCTTTCATCCCATCAAATTTTATTCTAGGATCAAACGTAAGCCTAATGCCTTGATTAAAATTAAAACGAACACCGCCTACTACTCTTAAAGTTACATTTGCTTTGTTGGCAATTTTAATTGCACCTCTAACATTTTTTACACGCCAAGCTGCGTCCCCTAAAAAGTGAAAATAATTTCTTGGTGTGTTTAAACCGGGGTCACCATAATCATCGGGATCAATACCATTATGTACAAAAGAGTCACTACCAAAACGCTGTGCATGATTTTTTGATACAAATACCGTATTAATATCTAGTAATTTATTGTCATTAGAATTGCCATGACGCGTAATAATATAGGGTATGTTAGGTGTTTCGTTTACTTCGCAGTTTATATGCACAACGTCCACCCCGGTAGGTATTTGTTTATTAAAAGGAGTGCTACTATTTAATACATACACTTTTGCAAAATCACAATGGGAGCCTGCTGCAACCAAATAAGAAACCTGGTGACCCATTTGAACCAGTTGTTTACCTAGCCACCAAATAACCCTTTCGGTACCGCCATATTTAGTAACAGGAATGCTGGTATTATTGACAATTAAAATGTGCATAGCTTTTTTTGATTAAATAAAGTTAATGTAAAATTGATATAAATAATAAAGGCCGCAATTTTGCGGCCTTTATTATTTATAACTAAGAGATTATAAATTAAAATATTACCATTTTCCTAAAAGAACCCTTGTTTTTGATGTGGTAAATGTTCTAATATCCTTAATTGAATTTAGTAATTCTGTATATCCTTTTATTTGTGCATTGTTATTTGTAAACTTGGTAGTAAAATCCTTGTAACTTACTACAATATAATGTGTAGTGCCATCTTTAACTCTTGTACCAACACTTCCAAAAGATATTCGAGTATTAGCAGGTGTATTTTTACTCCAAAATGCATCAAATTTTGCTTTGTATAAATCTTCGTCTTTGATCGTTGCAAATAATACATCTTGAACTGGATAAATTGCACTACTTGTATCACCATAACCTGAAATTCTTTTTCCTTCTGCACCACTTACGCCCTTACAATATTTAGAAAGCTCCGATTGAAATAGTGACCATGAATCAGAACTTTTTGAATCATACCCAGCACCCATTAAAGCTGGACTACCAGTAAAAACCACTTCATGTGTTGCAACATCTTCTCCTTTAAAATTATTTTCATATAAGTAAACAGTTACGCCTTTGTTGGGATGCTTTTCAAAATAATTTTTATACAATTGTAAAACCGTTTGTTCGTCTTTTGGTTCTACATTAAAAGAATAAGAAGTAAACATTGTTTGAGCTTTGATACTAGAGAATCCAGCAAGCAACATAATTGCAAATAGTGTTATTTTTTTCATAATTATTTTTTTTGATTATTTTTTATTTGTTGTATTTTTTAAAACTTTAAATATAGGAGCATAAGAGAAACCATTTGGCATATAGGTACCCATTTTGGATTTTTGATTTACTTCGGTTAAGCCTGGTAATTTAATACCAATTCTATATTTCATTAAATCTTCTAAACTACCAAATCCATCCCAAGAAATTACTGTGCTTTGACTAGTTTCAAGTGTTGGATAAGTAATTCTACGTCCTACACCCCAAACCTTCATGTTCATTTTGCTCATATTTTTTGCAAAAAATGGCTTCCATAAAGCTTTGTTTTCTTCGATAAAGCCATTTACACTTGCTGGTCTACCAAAGTTAAATTGAAAGTATGCTGCAAAGCCATTATCGTAAGCTTCGTCTTCTACTACAAAAATGTTTCTTTCGTCTTTAACCCCTTTATAAGTAGACAATAATGCTTTGCGTTGTTCAAGCTCCGCAGGAGTAAGTACTTTATCGATATTATTCCACCAAGCCGATTTTGTACTTAATAAATCCTCAATATTATTTGCCCATTGAACCCACACGTAGTTATATTCATTTGCATCAATACTTGTATTAAATTTTTGAACTTTAAATAATCCCCAATAACCCACATCGCCTTTGTTAACAGCATCTTGTGCCACTTTAGCGTTAAGTTCGGTTTCAACTTTTTCAAAAGCATCTGTATTGCCTTCAATTCTAACAGCATGTAATGAAACTACTTTTTGCGCATTTGTAAACTGAACAGTACTAAATAATACTGCAATAATTAATATAATTTTTTTCATGTTTATTTTTATTTAGTTAATTTATTTTGCACTAATTTCTAATTTCCATACCTCTGTTTTAGCAACTTTTCTAGCCGACTCTGGTAGGGCTGTTTTTGGAAATAATTTATTATACGTTTTATAATAATCATCCATTGTTAAGCTATATGATTTATCCCAATCGCTAAAACCATTAGCCGTAACAAAATTGTATTTGGAACCATCAGCTACTGGAACAATTAATTGTGAAAAAGACCAACCTGTTCTGTTACCACTTTTTATAAACTCTTGATGCAATTGCTTATAAATTTCTTTTTCTTGTCTTACATATTCATCTTGTTTACCATCCAACGATTTCATAAAATTCATTTCATAAAAAGGTTGTATACCAGTTGGCAAACCGTCTACTTGTCTGTAAATTTCAGTTTTCACCGGTGTTCTTAGGGAAACAAAATTCTTAGTAATTGCAGTTAGTGTTTTTTCATCAATTCCTGGCATTCCTTTTTTAAATAACTCCATAGTATTTGATTTCGAAAAATCATTGATAGCATTTGCTGTTTGAACTGAAATTAAATTATAGCCCTCGTCATCGGAAGTAGCAACAACGCTGTATAAGGCATAACTAGTTACGTCACCAGCATTCATTTTCTCTTTCCAAATTTTGGATGCATAATTTCTAATTAAGCTTAAGTACTCGTCGGTTTTATCCGCATCTGTTTTGTAATACGTTACAAGATAATAGGATGGCTTGTTGTTTGATTGAGCTTGCATTTGAGTAAAACCCAAAATAATAGCTACAAGAAGTAACAGTGATTTTTTCATATGATTTAAAATTTGTTATAAATATATGTATCAAATAGATACTTATAAAATATATTTTAAATTTAACATATTCTTAATTTTAAATATGTTGTAATGGTTTTGAAACATGGGAAATATTGATTTTTATACTCTAATTTTGCAACTGAATAAAGCAAATTAGAAATGGGAAAATCAATTGAATTTAGATCACTCTGCCCTGTGGCAACGGGATTAGACATTTTGGGAGACAAGTGGACCTTGTTAATCCTTAGGGATATGATATGGGGGCATAAAAGTCAGTTTATTGAATTCAAGGAATCACCTGAAAAAATGCCCAGCAAAATGCTTTCTAATCGTTTAAAAAAATTAGAAACTTTAGAATTCATCTCAAAGTATGAAGGGGTTACCAATAAAAAGAATATATATTACGTATTAGAAGATAAAGGAATGGATGCATTCCCAATTATGATAGAAATGGCCATTTTTACTTCAAAGCACTTTTATGACTATTTAGGAAATACCTATACTAAGGAAGCCCGTAGTACTATGATAAAAAATAAAAAGGAATATATGTCTGAGCTCATTAAGCGCTATAAAGTTTTTAAAAGAAAGATGGTATTATAATACATTTTATTAACGGCCTAAACAACAAGAGGCCCGTTTATGGGGCCTCTTGAAAAAATCATTATCGAAAGTTTTAAGGAGCTAAATTCTTATAGCGACTTAAAACTTTGCAGGTGTGCCAAATTTTGGTATGCTGTTTTTAATAAATGCTCTTAGGTGATCATTGCTTGTAGCTAAGTCCTCTTTTCGCAAGTACATCATATGTCCGCTGCGGTATCCTTCCCAAAACATTCTGTCTTGAATTTTTCCAGCAGGATCCATTTGCCACATATTGTATTTAGCATTAAAGTAATCACATGCACCATCATAATAACCCGATTGAACTAATAAATGCAAATAAGGATTTTGCATCATAGCTTGACGTAAGTCATCGCCCGTATGGTTATTATTATTATCCCAAGGGAAGGTAGGCCCAAAAATATAGTATGTAAGGTCGGTTTTATAACCAAGTACATCTCTTAAATAAATATTTATAGCAGGCGTGAAAGAGTGCTCCCAGCTAGTCAGTTCTGCATTATAGTCGGGGCCATTGCCTGCATCTTTTTTATCAATACCAATGTAACGTGAATCCAAACGACCTACTGTTTTTCCTTGGTCTCTTAATAATTCTTTCCAGAAAAAGTCAAAAGGAATTTCAAGGCTTTGTTGTTTTACAACAGTTTCATTTAAACCAGTATACCTTGCTAATTTTTTAATTACTTCTTTTCGCTTGTCTGCATTTAATGCACCACCTTGTGCAATAGCTGGTAATAATTCATTTACTGTAAATGCTTCTACTTCTGGTAAGTAAGCAGTTAGGTCCTTGCCTTGTAAATCCGCAGGTAATTTTTTATGATACCATGCAGTAGCTGCCATATAAGGTACTCTTAAAGCCGCGCTAGCAGGGCCTTCGCGCTTAATGCCTAGGTCTGTTGGTGAAACTAAAATTACCCCATTTAAATACATCCAATGACGGTTTTGTAATTCTAAAGACAAACCAGATACACGAGTTGTTCCGTAGCTTTCTCCAATTAAGAATTTAGGAGAAGCCCATCTTTTATTTCTTCCAACAAAAGTGTTAATCCAATCTGCTAAATATTTTACATCGGCGTTTACACCAAAAAACTTGGAAGTAGGAACCGACTTATCCAAGATGCGAGAAAATCCAGTATTCACAGGATCAACGTATACAATATCGGCAACATCTAAAATTGAATTTGGATTGTCCTCTACTCCATATGGTTGAACTGGATAACCTTCATCGTCGATCTTTAATTTTTTAGGGCTGGTATAACCTAAGTGCATCCAAACACTTGCTGTACCTGGGCCTCCGTTAAATGAAATTACTAGTGGACGCTCGTCCTTATTGCTTACATCGGTTCTTTCGTAATAAACGTAAAATAAACCAGCAACTGCTTTTCCATCCTCATCCCAAACAGGAATGGTGCCAGACACTACTTTATATGGAACTTTTTGACCTTTAATGGTAGCTTCCCCTTTAGCTTCTGTTTTAGACTCTAATGAAAGTTCTCTTTTGAAACTAGGATTTTTATCCTCTGACTTTGCAGGTTTAGCTGCAACTTCTTCGGTTGGCCTTTGTGCTTGTGATAAGATACAAACACCTAAAAGCAACATGGTTAAGAATTGTTTTTTCATAATCTTAGGTTATAATAAATTGAATTTTATATAGCTAAATATACGGCATAATTTAATTAAATTTGAGCATGTCTAGCAGTTTGAAAAAAGTTATCATTTTAGCGGCTCCTTCGGGTGCTGGAAAAACAACTATAACTAAATATTTATTGGAGCGTTTTACACGTTTGGCCTTTTCTATATCTGCAACCACAAGGGCTCCTAGGGGAACTGAGCAGGACGGTGTGGAATATCATTTTTTAAGCCTTGCAAAATTTGAAGGCCTTATTTATCAAAATGAATTTTTGGAATACGAACAGGTTTATGAAGGGGTATATTATGGGACTTTAAAATCAGAACTAGAACGCATTTGGGCACTGGGCAGAGTGCCTGTACTGGATATTGATGTAAAAGGGGCAATTCATGTTCAAAAACAATTGGGTGAAAAAAGCCTTTCTATATTTATTATGCCTCCTTCCATTGAAGCATTAAAAGAACGTTTATTATATAGACAAACCGAAACCGCCGAAAGTATTAAAACCAGAATTGATAAAGCCGAATACGAAATTAGTTTTAGCAGTGAATTTAATGCAGTGGTTAAAAACGAAGTATTGGAGACAGCCTGCAATGAAACTGCAAATTTGCTCATACAATTTTTAGGACCCGAGTTCACGAAATAAATATTTATTCATTTAAAAACACAAGTATGTCTTTGCAAGGTAAAACAGTTTTTATAACAGGTGGGAGCAGGGGCATAGGAAAAGCCATTGCTTTAAAGTTAGCTGGTGCAGGCGCTAATATTGTGATTGCTGCTAAGTCTGTGGAGGAAGACCCGCGCTTAGGTGGTACTATTTTTTCGGCAGCTGCCGAAGTAGAAGCATTGGGAGTAAAAGCATTGGCAGTTCAAGTTGATATCAGAGACGAGGTGCAAATAGCCAATGCCATAAAACAAACCGTGGATACTTTTGGAGGCATTGACATTGTGATAAATAATGCATCGGCAATACAATTAACGGATACCGAAAATACACCCAGTAAACGTTTTGATTTAATGCACAGCATTAATGTTCGTGGTACTTTTTTAGTAGTACAACATGCATTACCTTATTTAAAAAAATCAGCGCATGCGCATATTTTAACTTTGTCGCCTCCTATTAATTTGGATCCAAAATGGATTGGACCTCATATTGCTTACACACTTACCAAATATGATATGAGTATGATGGCTATTGGTTGGGCACATGAATTAAAAGACGATGGTATTGCCTCAAACGCTTTGTGGCCGCGCACTACCATTGACACTGCTGCAGTGCGCAATTTATTAGGCGGAGAGATGCTTGCTAATATGAGTCGTACGCCTGCTATTTTAGCAGACGCTGCTTATTATATTTTATCTAAAGAAAAATTAGTGTGCACAGGAAATACCTTTATTGATGAGCAGGTAATGGCTGCCGAGGGCATCACCGATTTATCTGCTTACGCTGTAATACCTGGCGCACAACTTTATACCGATTTATTTTTATAAACCTATTTAATTATCATCTTAAATTTTTTCAATGAAACAATTTTTAATTGGTGGATTTTTAATGATTGCTTTAATGAGCAATGCACAAAAGAAAACAAAACAAGATCCTACTACTGCTGCAGTAAATGCAAACAAGGAGGCTGCATTAAATGCCTTATCCGCAAATTATGAAGCGGATAAAAAAACAGCATTACAAATTTGGGATTTTGCCGAAGTAGGTTATAAAGAAAATAAAAGTTCGGCACTTCATATTCAGCATTTAAAAGAAGCTGGATTTACGGTAGAAACAGGCGTAGCAGGTATTCCAACAGCATTTGTTGCCACTTATGGTTCAGGGTCTCCTGCTATTGGAATTTTAGCAGAGTATGACGCACTACCAGGACTTGCACAAAATGCAGTACCCGAAAAATCGGTGATTGCTGGAAAAAATGCGGGACATGGTTGTGGTCACCATTTATTTGGAACAGCAAGTGTATCGGCAGGTATTGCTATTAAAGAATTAATTGCAGCAGGTAAATTAAAAGGTACCATTAAAGTATATGGATGTCCTGCTGAGGAAGGAGGAAGCGGAAAAGTATTTTTAGTGCGTGCTGGATTATTTAATGACTTAGATGCTGTAATTCATTGGCATCCCGATGATGTAAATGGAGTGACCACCACAAGTGCGCTTGCTAATAAATCTGCTAAGTTTAAATTTTATGGTATATCGGCGCACGCCGCTGCACAACCCGATCAAGGACGCTCGGCATTAGATGCGGTAGAGGCAATGGATAATATGGTAAACATGATGCGTGAACATATTCCACAAGAAACCAGAATACATTATGTTATTACAAACGGAGGTAAGGCACCAAATGTTGTTCCTGATTTTGCAGAAGTATATTATTATGTGCGTCATCCAAAACGTAAGGATGTTGTAGAAATTTTTGACAGAGTTGTAAAAGCTGCCGAAGGTGCTGCAATGGGAACAGGCACTACTATGAAATATGATATTATTGGAGGCACACACGATTTATTAATTAATAAAACACTTGCCGAAGTAATGCAAAGCAACTTAGAAAAAGTAGGTGGTGTAAATTATAGTGAGGCCGAAAAAACATTTGCTAAAAAAATTCAACCAACATTTATTGGCGCTCCTGTTGACGTAGCAAGTGCTGCAACAGTAAGACCATTAAGTTATGTTGTAGAGGGCAATAGTGGCTCCACCGATGTGGGCGATGTAAGTTATACCAAACCAACAGTGGGACTACGCGCAGCTACCTGGGTGCCTGGTACACCAGCACATAGTTGGCAAGCTGTTGCAAGTGGTGGTACCGAAATTGGAACTAAAGGAATGCTTGTTGCAAGTAAAACAATGGCACTCACTGCAATTGATTTAATGAGTAATCCTGCATTAATACAAAAAGCAACCGAAGAATTTAAAGCAGGTATTGGAGATTATAAATACAAAGCTTTATTAGGAGATATTAAACCTGCACTTAACTATCGCGATTAAGCGAACTTATTTTTATGTTTTAAAAAAGGCCACCGGATTCGGTGGCCTTTTTAGTTATATTAAAATCATTAAAGTAGCAATAAATAAAAGCTTAGATTTAAAAAAGCTTTTATTTATGCGCCTCAGGGCGCATTTGTGGGAAAAATAATACGTCTTGAATAGAAGGTTGATTTAACATCATCATACATAAACGGTCAATACCAATTCCAATACCCGATGTTGGTGGCATTCCATATTCCAAAGCGCGTAAAAAGTCATGATCAATAAACATGGCTTCATCATCTCCTCTTTCCATGAGTGCCAATTGCTCTTCAAAACGTTTACGTTGATCAATTGGGTCATTTAATTCAGAATAGGCGTTGGCTAATTCTTTCCCATTGACCATTAATTCAAAACGCTCTACTAAACCTTCTCTACTACGATGCTTTTTAGTTAATGGACTCATTTCCACTGGATAGTCAATAATAAAAGTAGGTTGGATATAGGTATGCTCACTGGTAGCACCAAAAATTTCGTCAATCAATTTTCCTTTTCCAATAGTTGGTGCAACATCAATCTTTAACATCTTACACACTTCTCTTAAACCAGCTTCATCCATGCCGCTAATATCAATGCCCGTATTTTCTTTTATCGCATCTATAATACTCACACGACGATATGGTGCTTTAAAATCTATTGTTTTATCTCCCACCGATAACACAGTAGTACCATGTAATGTCAAAGCAATTTTTTCAAATAACTGCTCTGTAATTTCCATCATCCAGAAATAATCTTTGTAAGCAGTATACCATTCTAATATGGTGAATTCTGGGTTATGCGTGCGATCCATTCCTTCATTTCGGAAATTTCGGCTAAACTCATATACCCAATCAAATCCACCTACAATTAATCTTTTTAAGTACAGTTCATTTGCAATACGCAAATAGAAAGGCGTGTCTAAGGCGTTGTGATGGGTAATAAAAGGTCTTGCAGCGGCTCCACCTGGAATGGCTTGTAAAACGGGTGTATCAACCTCCAGCGCGCCACGCGTATTTAAGAATTCACGAATGGTATTCATTAACACAGTTCGCTTCGCGAAAGTTTCTTTCACCTCAGGATTGATGATTAAATCCGCATAGCGTTGACGATATCTAAATTCAGGATCTGTAACAGCATCAAATGTATTTCCCTCCTCGTCTCTTTTTACTACTGGTAATGGCTTTAATGACTTCGCTAATAAAGTAACTGTACTAGCATGTAATGAGGTCTCTCCAGTTTTTGTGATAAATACATATCCGGTAGCGCCAATAATATCACCTAGGTCCATCCCATTTTTTGTAAGCACATCCCAATAGGTTTTATCCTCGTTAGGACAAATTTCGTCTCTCTTAATATATAGCTGAAAAATGCCGTCGTTATCCTGAATTTTCACAAATAACACTTTACCCTTGTCATTTACACTCATAATTCTTCCTGCAACACAAACCGAAGCATAGTTGTCTTTGGTTTCTTCGGAGAAGTTTTGCTTTATTTCGGCTGAATAGTGAGAAACCGGATATAATGGAGCTGGATAAGGATTGATGCCAGCCGCTTCTAAATTTTGTAGTTTTTCGCGTCTAATAATTTCTTGTTCTGATAATTCTTGACTCATTTATTTGGTATTAATACCGCAAAAGTAAAACTTAACGAGCAATTAGCGAAAGAAGCCTTCCTCAACTTCTTGCTGAGTTAAGGAAATCAAATCGCCGGGTTGCATTTTATCAATGGTATAAATCCCAAGTTGTGCTCTGATAAGTCTTAAAACAGGGAATCCCACTTGAGCAAACATTTTACGAACCTGTCTATTTTTTCCTTCGGTAAGCTCAATAGATGCCCAGGTTGCAGGAATTGTTTTTCTAAATCTAATGGGCGGGTTGCGATCGGCTACCGAAATAGTATCAGGTAATAATTTTACAATTGCTGGTTTTGTGCGGTACGCTTTACCATCTATATTAATAGTCACTCCTTTTGCAAGTTCAGCAGCTGCAGCTTGTGTAATGCCGCCGTCTACCTGAACCCAATAAGTACGTTTGTGTTCAAAGCTTGGATGCAGTAATCTGTGATTTACACTAGCATCATTGGTTAATAATAATAATCCTTCGCTATCATAATCTAATCTTCCTACTGGATAAACGTCTTTTTCTACTTCAATGATATCTTTCAAACATGATTTCCCCCCCTCCGTTGTAAATTGTGAAAGCACTTGAAATGGTTTATATAATAAGTAATATTTCATTCGGTGGATGGTCTAAAAAAACAAAGTCCCACTGTTGTGGGACCTCGTATATAGATGGGTTAGTAAGTACGGGAATTGAATTCCCATCACAATATTAAATATACTTTATCCTAATTCAAAAATTTTTTTAAACAAATTTTTTGGGTTTATCCACAATACGCCTATTTGAGTGGCCTTAGTTGACTTTATTTTTTTACAAATATTTTAATAAATTAAAATCAATTTTACGTTTTTAATTTTTTCTTATTTGCTTGAAATGCTTATAAACAAAGGCTTTCATAACAATGCATTTTTATAATTTAAAATAGTACATCTTAGTTTTAATTGTTAATTTTAAATCAATGTTGCAACTATTTTATGCAGAAAAATGGGAAAAAAAATTTTTTACAAAAAAGCCTCGTTACCTTTGATTTAGGCCAAAAAACACAAATATGAAGCTAATCGCACCCGTTTCCATTAAATGGTTATCAAATTTAATTGGAGCAGAAATAGTTGGAAATGATGAATTAGAAATAGTAGGCGTGAATGAAATTCATCAGGTTGAAAAAGGAGATGTTGTGTTTGTGGATCATCCAAAATATTATGATACCTGTTTAAATAGTGCAGCAACTTGCATTATCATTAATAATAAGGACGTAACTATACCAGTGGGAAAGGCTTTACTTTATTGTGCAGATCCATTTGAAGCCTATTTAACCATTGTAAAGCATTTTAAACCAATGCAAATAAGTTCAAATGCGATTAGTGAGGACCTTATAGTTGGTGAAGGAACTATTATTATGCCTAATGTGTTTATAGGTACTAATGTTCAAATTGGAAAACATTGTGTGCTATATCCTGGTGTAACTATTCTTGCAGATACTATTATTGGTGACGAGGTAATCATACAATCGGGTAGCGTTATTGGTGGAGATGCTTTTTATTATAATACTAAAAAGAACCGACCAGCTTGGTATAAAAAAATGCTAAGTTGTGGCAATGTTATTTTAGAAGACAAGGTGGAAATTGGATGCAGTTGCACCATTGATAGAGGCGTAAGTGGTAGTACTAAAATTGGCATGGGTACCAAGATAGATAATATGGTACATGTGGGACATGATACCCAAATTGCAGCAAATTGTTTAATTGCAGCACAAGTAGGTATTGCAGGTGGTGTTAAAATTGAGGCAGGTGTTACTATTTGGGGCCAGGTAGGTATTGGTAAAACCCTTACCATTGGTGAAAATGCTGTGATTCTTGCACAAGCAGGCGTACCAAGTTCTTTAAAAGGCAATAAAGTTTATATGGGATTCCCTGCCGAGGAAGCAAGTATTAAACGCAGAGAATATGTTTGGATTAAACGCATTCCAGAATTATGGAAAAGCGTAATGGAGGGAAAGTAGCCTTAATTTAAATGATGCATTATTTTTAATTCACCAGCAACCCTTTGAATGGTGTCTTCAATGGTATGATATTTAAAATCAGGAAAGGCGTTTAATAATTTTGAATTATCAAAGTGCACTACCGCTTGTGCAGTAGCTGCTGTCTCCTTAGTTAATAAAGGCGTTTTGCCGGTCATAAAACCCTTTAGGGCCTCTAAGCGCCAAACTATGGATGCAAGAAGTGGAGTAACTTTTTTATAGGGTGGGCGTTTTTTAAATGTATTTGCAATAAGGGTAAATATAGTTTGATAACCCAGATTGGCGCCGCTAATAATAAAACGCTGTCCCTGCACATTGCTATTCATTAATACTTGCATTGCATTTATTACATCTAATACATCTACAAATCCACTTACTCCTTTTGTGTACCAAGGAAATTCATCGTAGGCCGATTTAAATATTTCAGATGATCCTTTATTCCAATCACCAGCTCCTAAAATAATTACCGGATTTACAATAGCTATATTTAGTCCTTCTCCCATACCTCTCCATACTTCCATTTCTGCTAAATATTTTGACTTCCCATAAATACTATTACTTGTTTCGGGTGTCCAATTCATAGTTTCATCTACGGGTGCATCCTCCCTAATACGTCCTAGTGCAGCAACCGAACTTACGTAAACTAATTTTTTAACTTGATGGTGTATACATGCATTTATCACATTAGCTGTTCCTGTTACATTAGCGTATAACATAGTGTCAGCTTGATTTGGAGCAAATGAAACAATAGCCGCACAATGATAAACCTGCGTTGCACCTTGCATTGCTTCATATAAAGCACTCACCTCTAAAATGTCTGCTTTAATCCAATTTACTTTTTCTGAATTTGTAAAAACAGGTATGGTGTTTCTATAAATTGCACGCACTGTTAATCCTTTTTCTAATAAAGATTTTATTAAATGACTTCCTACCAAACCGCTGGCCCCTGTTACAAAAATCATAAATTATAAATTGTCTTTTAAGAGCCTTGTAATGTCTCTTTTTAATTCTTGCAGTTCAATGGCTTTAAGACCATCATAAATCTTACCTCTCACTTTTCCATTGCGATCTACTAAAGCAAAAAATTGTGTATGAATAAATTGATCTTCAATTTTTTCGACATTATTTTTTGGATCATCTAATAAATAAGATCCTCTTGCCATTTGATATAAACTATCCTTACGCCCTGTAATAAATATCCATTTTTTAGTGTCTACTTTTAAAGAGTCCGCATAATGTTTTAATACCGATACCGAATCGGTGTCAGGATTACAAGTGTGTGAAAATATTTGAAAGTCGGGTTGGTCCTTAAATTGAGCATATACCTCCTTCATATTGGTATTTAGCTTTGGACAAATTCCCTTGCAGGTTGTAAAAAAGTATTCCACCACAGTAATCTTGCCTTGTAAGTTGGCATCGGTTACCGGTTCACCATCCTGATTCGTGAACTTAAATGGCTTTACATAACTCAGGGTGGCCATTTTAACTTTCCAGTTATCGGTACCCCTAAATACAAAATAAAAAAAACCAATTAGCAATACAGTAAAAAATATAAGGTAACCTACAAGCTTTTTTGACATAAATATGGTTTTAAACGGAAATACCCGTTTTTCTGCCATAAAGGTAATATTATTTTAGTTGACCTATCTTTGCCCTATGTTTAAAAATTGGAATTGGGATGCCATTGGAATTGGAGCTTCATTAGCATGCGCTATACACTGTGCTTTGCTGCCTTTATTTTTTAGTAGTCTTCCTTTACTAGGCATTAATATTTTGCACAATTTTAAGTTTGAATTTGGCATGATACTTTTATCCTTTGCTATTGGTGCATACTCCTTGTATCATGGCTATAAAAAGCATCACCACTCCTTTAGGCCCTTTATTTTATTTACAATAGGAATTATAATTATGTTTAGCCGTATGGCCTTTAGAACAATTGAATTGTACTTATTATTTCCAGCAGCCTTTTTTATTATTGTGGCTCATGTAAACAACCACATGCGTTGTAGAGTGCACAACCATGCACATGCCGACGATTGTGACCACTAGCCTTAATAACTAGCATCCCTAAAGTTACAATTGAATTGATAGTTTGAAAATGCCTGCAGGGGCATTATTTATGCAAAAGTATAACTCATAGTTCCATCCTTCTCATCCTTAAGCTGTATGCCCATAGCGGTAAGTTGATTTCTGATTTTATCACTAGTTGCAAAATCTTTTCTTGTTTTGGCGTCCATGCGAATTTCAATTAATAAATCAATGACCCCTTTTAATTGTACTAAGTTGGCACCTGCTTCTACTTTAATTCCTAAAATATTTTCAATAAATAAATGAAGTTGGTTTTGAACATAAATCCAAGTATCACCGCTCACTGCATTGGCCTCAATATGTTTATCCTTAAGTGAATTAATACTTGGTAACATTTCAAACATATTGGCAACCACCTTGGCGGTATTCATATCGTCATCCATAAATGTTTCAAGCTCGCTAGCCCATGTTTTTAATTGCGTATCCAAACTTGCATCGCTTGCAAAACCTCCAGCAGTAAAGCTTTGCGCTTTTAACCATTCATAAGCCTCCATTAAACGCTTTAATGCTTTTTCAGAAGCCTGCAGCGCTTCATTGCTAAAATCCAAAGTACCACGGTACTGGCTTTGCAATATAAAAAAGCGAACCGTCATGGGTGCATACGCTTGTGTAAGTTCGTGGTGATTACCGGTAAATAATTCACTTAACTTAATTACATTGTTATAGCTTTTACCCATTTTGCGGCCGTTAATAGTAATCATATTATTATGCATCCAATAACGCGCAGGAATTTCATGATTACAAACATTGCTTTGTGCAATTTCACATTCGTGGTGTGGAAATTGTAAATCCATTCCACCTCCGTGAATATCAAAACGCTTGCCTAAATATTTAGTAGCCATGGCAGAACACTCTATATGCCAACCCGGAAAACCTTCACCCCAAGGGCTTTGCCAACGCATGATATGTTCTATTGGCGCTTTTTTCCATAATGCAAAGTCCACCTTATTTTTTTTCTCTTCCTGATTTTCTAATTCACGTGTGGTTTCAAGTTGTTCCTCTAAGTTGCGGCCACTTAAAATTCCATAGGGCTGATTTTTTTTAGAATAGTCCTGGTTGTATTTTACTACGTCAAAATAAACCGAACCATTACTTTCATAGGCATAACCATCTTTCATAATGGTTTTAATCATTTCTATTTGCTCTACAATATGACCTGTTGCTGTTGGCTCAATACTTGGAGGTAAATTATTAAACTGCTCCATAGCCCAATGGTACAAGTGTGTATACTTTTGAACCAGCTCCATGGGTTCTAATTTTTCCAATATGGCTTTGGATGCAATTTTATCTTCGGCTTGTTTTCCTTCTTCCTCAAAATGTCCTGCGTCGGTAATATTGCGCACATAACGTACTTTATAACCCTTGTGCAATAAATAGCGAAATACTACATCAAATGTGATAAAGGGACGCGCATGGCCTAAATGGCTTTCTCCACTAACAGTAGGTCCACAAACATACATACCCACATAAGGTGCATTAAGTGGTTCAAAGACTTCTTTTTGACGTGTAAGGGAGTTGTATATTTTAAGTGCCATAGTGTGACACAAAGATATTTTATTTTTTCAACAAAAGATCGGCCATAATCATGTGATGGTCACTTAAGTTTTCATCCAATTGTTCCCAGGCTTTTACTTCCCAGGATGGGTTGGCTAAAATATAATCAATGCGTAAAATAGGAGACAAACCTAAATAAGTAACACCAATTCCAAATCCTTTTTCTAAAAAAGCATCCTTAAATCCGGTAGCAATTGTTTGATAAGTATAAGAACTTGGCACATCATTAAAGTCCCCGGTTAAAATGGTTGGATAAGGGCTTGCATTAATATGTGCTTTTACTATTTCGGCTTGCACGGCTCTAGTTTCAAAAGCTTGTTTCATTTTTCGAACAACACCCCATTTATTTTTTGTGGCATCGTCAATGGCTTCAAAATCATCTTGCTTGAATTTATAAGAAGCCAAATGAGTAGTAAATACTTGAATGGTATCATCGCCTTTTAAAATTGTAGCCGAAATTAAGCTTTCCTTATTAGTGAATGGAATGCGCTCTGCATGTATAATTTTGTATTTTGAATAAATAATACATCCAGCATAATATGCGGCATTAATAGTTTGAATGTCTTTTGAAAAAAAGGAATATGGATATTTTTGGTTAAAGTAAATAGCATGATTGGCTATATCCCCTTTTATTTCATTGGTATTATATTCCTGCATACAAATAATATCTGGATTCCACTTTTGTATGGAGTATGCAATTTCCTGTGTTCTTAATTTTAAAGTTGAACTTGGTGTAATTCCGTTAAAACCTTTCACGTTCCAACTAATAACTCTAATGGTATTTTCCTTTTTATTTTTAGGAAAAGCCAAACCTGGATGCCATGCAAATACTGTAAACAGTAGCTTCCAGCCAATTACTAAACTTATTAAAGAAGGTAAGGTTAAAATAGGTTTTACAATAATCCAGAAAAATAAAAATAAAATTTCTAGTGCTAATAAATAGGGAGTAATTAAGCCTAAAAATCCGTTTATCCAAATAAAGGTAGCGGGTTTAAAAAAAATAGGATAAAGTAACAATAAGGAAATAAGTAAGTTTAAAAAAAGAATTACTTTTTTTCCAACTATTCTTATGCGTGATTTTTTAGCCATTAATTTTTGGGTGCTAAGCTATTATTTAACAAATTTAATAGCCTGTGCATCCATTTTCCTAAATCTTTGTCTTTTTTTAATAACAAAATGTAAATAGCACCGCTTAGGCCTCCAAAAAAATGAGCAATATCCACAGCAATTGGTGCTGCTAATAAAAAATAACCTTGAAGTAAAAGGTATATAATACCCAGTATCCATAAGGGTACACCTCCACCCATATTGGATAAAAATTTATAGTTGGGCATATAAAAAATAGCTGCTACCACCAGTGCCGTTACACTTACACCAGCACCTAGTAAAGCTTGGTTAGAACCTAAGATTAAATATACCAGGCCGCCTAAAAGTCCTGCATAAAAATAAATGGGAAATATGTGTTTATTAGCACCTTTAAGCTGAAGTAAGTAACTAAACACAGTTAACCATATCATGTTTGCAAACAAAATCCAAAAACCATCATGCATCCAGTTATAAGTAAATAAGGACCAAGGCTGTTGTAGCCAGTTTTTTGACAAGGTTAAGGGATTAAATATTTGTGCATAATACTGCTCTAGGGGTAAACTCTCTAAATAATAAACCACTTTAATAAGTCCTAGTATTACGTACCCAACCAGGTTTACTGCAAGCAGTGCCACCAAGGTATTGTTATCTGCTCCTAGCAATGGTTTTTGGTTTGAGTCTGATTGCATTGTAATAATTTAATATCTTCTTTGATTGCGTTTCCAAATGTAAACCAAAACAAATCCAACTAATGCACCTCCAACATGTGCCCACCTTGCCACATTATCGCCAGCCGAATTTTTTAAAGCAAAAAATAATTCATAGGAAAAGTATAAAATACCCAACCACTTTGCTTTCATGGGTATAAAAAAGTAAATGTATATATAGGTATTAGGAAATAAATATACAAAGGCTATTAAGATACCAAACACGGCGCCACTAGCACCAAGTGTAGCAACGTCTACCCTGGCTTTATAACCCGTTAAAAACCTAACTTCATCTCCATTAAGCGCACCACCCGCGTTAACTAGTTGATGATAAATTTTTGTTGCATCCATTAATTCAAATGACAAAATGCCCAAATGAATCATGGCAGCACCTACCCCACATAAAAAATAAAACAATAAAAATTGTTTAGGGCCCCAAATATTTTCAAGTATAGAACCAAACATCCAAAGCGCTAACATGTTTCCAAAAATATGACCCAGATCCCCATGTAAAAACATGTGGGTAATTAATTGCCATGGCCTAAATAAATCACTTTGAAATGCATGCAATGCAAAAATGTCTTCAAAATTAAATGCGCTAGTGGGTCCTCCAAATGTGTTTTGTGCAAAAAACATTAACCCGTTTATTATCAAAAGGTTTTTAATAATGGTAGGTAAGCTATTGTATCCTGTAGGTCTAAATTGAGTCATTTTTAAAATTTACTTTCGGGTTAATTGAACTACGTTTTCAATATGTAAGGTATGTGGAAACATATCCACAGGCTGTATTTTAGTAACGGTATATTTTTCATCAAGTAATGCTAGGTCTCTTGCTTGTGTTGCAGGATTACAACTTACATACACAATAATGGGCGCTTCCATTTCCAATAATTTACGCACCAACTTTTCATGCATACCTGCACGGGGAGGATCCGTGATAATTACATCGGGCTTTCCATGTGTTTCAAAAAAAGCATCATCACAAATATCTATCACGTCGCCTGCAAAAAACGCTGTATCCTTTAAGTGATTCATGCTTGCATTTATCTTAGCATCCTCAATAGCATCTGCAACATACTCAACACCAATTATTTTTTTAGCTTGCTTACTACAAAATATTCCAATACTTCCCGTACCACAGTATAAGTCATACACCACTTCGTTTCCGGTAAGTGCTGCAAACTCACGTGTTACTTGATATAAACGCTCGGCTTGTTTTGAATTGGTTTGAAAAAAAGATTTTGGACTTATTTTAAATTCAAAATCTTCTAGTTTTTCAGTGATAAATCCATTTCCAAAAAATACTTGTGGTTCCAAATCCTGCATACTATCATTACGTTTGGTATTAATAGTATATAATAAGGTTGTAATTTGAGGGAACTGTTTTAATAATAAATTTAAAAGTGCTTCTCTTTTAGATTTATCCTCATAACCCAATATTAAATTCACCATCCACTCACCACCAGTTGTATTTCGCACAAACATATTACGAAGCCAGCCCTGGTGTTGCTTAATATTGTAAAAAGGCATTTCGTTTTCAATTGCAAAATTTACAACTGCTTTGCGCATTAAGTTAGTAGGCTCCTCTTGTAAATAACAAGTGTCTATTTCTACTACTTTTTCAAAAAATCCTCTTGCATGAAAACCCCCTGCACCCGGTGACTTAATGGGTTCCTCACCAGCTGCTTTCATTAATTTAAATGCTTCAAATGGAATAAATTTTTCGGTTGCAAAAGTATATTCCACTTTATTGCGATAACCCTGGGTTTCAGGCGCGCCCATGATTGGTAAAATTTCGGGTAATGGTACTTTTGCTATTCTGGTTAAATTATCAACTACTTGTTTGTGTTTATATATTAACTGTTGCGCATAGGGAAGCATTTGCCATTGACAACCGCCACAAATTCCAAAGTGCGTACAAAAGGGCTTTACCCTCATTTCAGAATAACTATGAAAATGTTTTGCAAAACCCTCAGCCCAATCGGTTTTATTTTTTTGTAATTGAATATCCACTACATCCCCCGGAACGGCCCCTTCTACAAAAATTACTTTACCGTCCACCCTAGCCAAGGACTTTCCCTCGGCAGCATAGTCCTCAATTAGGACTTTTTCCAAAACCGGTTTTTGCTTTATTTTTCTCACGAGAACAAAGGTACTCAACAGGCGGTATATTTAAAGTAATTGAAGCTATAATTTAACTTGTCTAATTAATTTATATTTTTACAAAATGAGAAAGTTATTTATTGCCTTTTTACTATTTCCATTGTTTTTGATAGCTCAAAACAAAAAAACAGCCACAGCAAGTGAAAATAATGGTCGCCGCATTCAAATTGTGCTTAAACCCTATCAAAACACTAAAATTTTTATTGGCACCAATTACGGTAACAATAAGATTTTTGCGGACTCTTGTATTTTAAATGAAAAAAGTGAAGGAATTTTTCAATCTAAGGATAAACTTACTCCAGGTATTTATTTTGTAGTGTCTCCTAAAATGAACATTTTATTTGATTTTTTAGTAGACGAAAAACAACAATTTAAAATAATTGCCGACACCTTGGATTTAAAAAATATAAATATTGTTGGCTCAAAGGACAACGAACTTTTTCAGGGTTATTCAAAAAGTATCAACAATTTATTTATTCAGTTAAATGGGATTGAGCAAAATTATAAAGCTGCAAAAACAGCTGCCGACTCTGCAACATTTAAAGAAGCTTATTTTGTTAAGGACAAAGAAATAAAAGAAAAACGACGCTCTTTTGTAGCAGCTAATCCAAATTCCATGATGTCGTTTTTATTAAATACCATGGAAGTGCCCGAGGCACCTAGTATTCCCATAGTCAATGGCAAAGCGGATTCCCTGTTTCCCTTTAGGTATGTAAAAAATCATTACTGGGATAATATTGTATTTAACGACAACCGTTTATTACGCACTCCTTTTTTTGAAAAAAAATTAGACGACTATTTTAAAAATTATGTTTCTCGTGAACCCGACTCTATCATAGAGGAAGTACAATACATGCTAACTGTTTCAAAAACGGGAAAAGAAATTTATCCTTTTTTACTTTTTAAATTCACCAACAAATATATTAGTCCAGAATTTATGGGACAGGATAAAGTGTTCTTACATATTTATCAAAACTTTTTTGCTAAAGGGGATACTGTATTATTAAACGATGCATCTAAAAAATCACTGCGTGAAAGGGCTTATAGTTTAATGGCCAATCAATTAGGATTGCCTGCCCCCATATTGGTTTTAAACGACTTACAAGACAAAAAATTTGCACTACATAATATTAAAGCACCTTATACATTTATTGCATTTTGGGATCCCACCTGCGGACATTGTAAAGTAGAAATTCCAAGACTGGATTCCATTTATAATGCAAGTTGGAAGCAATTAAATGTTAAAATAGTTTCTGTAAATATTAATACAAAGGAAATGACTGCTTGGAAAACTTATATTAAGGAACACAAGTTAGATGATTGGTACCACGGTTATCAAAGTGATGAGGACCTTAGTAGAGAAATAAGAGAAGGTAAACCCACTACCATTAGACAATTGTATGATGTATTTAAAACACCTACTTTTTATTTATTAGATAAAGACAAAAAAATTATTGCAAAGAATTTAGCACTTGAACAGTTTAATGACTTTTTACAAAGCACCATTAAAAAAGCAAAATAATTTAAAATACCGCGGCTACCACATTTTTAATCACCTGTGGTTTTCCTAAAGTGTAATAGTGTAAAACCGGTACACCAGCGGCTTTTAGCTCCTTGCTTTGCCCAATTAACCACTCGGTTCCTACTTGTTCACAAGCTTCATCGGTGGTTGCGGCTTGCATTGCATTTCTTAAATCCGAAGGTATATCTACAAAAAAGATATTAGGTAAAATGGTTAACTGCTTTTTATTGGTAATAGGTTTTAGTCCTGGAATAATAGGAACATTAATACCCATACTGCGGCATGCATCTACGTATTCAAAATATTTTTTGTTGTCAAAAAACATTTGTGTCATAATATATTGTGCACCTGCGTCTACTTTTTCTTTTGCTCTTTGTAAATCAAATTCCATACTAGGTGCTTCAAAATGTTTTTCGGGATAGCCCGCAACACCCATGCAAAAATTAGTTTTACTTCCGTTTAAAATTTCTTTGTCTAAATATTCCCCATTATTCAAACCCACTACTTGCTTTAATAAATCAATGGCTTGATGATTTCCATTAGGCGTGGGTACAAAAGTTTTTTGTCCTTTTTCGGCGTCCCCTCTTAATACCAATACATTATCAATGCCTAAAAATTGTAAATCAATTAAAGCGTCCTCGGTTTCTCTTTTTGAAAATCCTCCACAAATAATATGTGGCACAGCGTCTACATTATAGTGGTTCATAATGGCTGCACAAATACCTACGGTACCTGGACGCTTACGTACGTCTACTTTTTCCTCCACCCCAGCAGCGTTGGTTCTTATGATAGTTTCACTACGGTGATAAGTCACATTTATCCAAGAAGGTTTAAACTCCATTAAAGGATCCAAGTGCTCATAAATATAAGCAATGGTACGGCCTTTTAAAGGAGGCAATACCTCAAATGAAACCAATGTGTCTTTTGCCTTTGCTAAATGTTCAATTACCTGCATATGCTTATTTTACGCTTAACCAAATTAGATAGTTTGCAAAAATAGTTAATATTAGTAACCTATAGACGCAAAAGCTATAATTACCCTTATTTTTGTACAAATATTCTTTGTGATACTTACAATACATACCGATAAACTCATTAAGCAATACAAGAACCGACGTGTAGTGGATAAAGTAAGCATTTCGGTAAAGCAGGGTGAAATTGTTGGATTGCTTGGACCCAATGGAGCAGGTAAGACTACTACCTTTTATATGGTAGTAGGTTTAATTGCACCGGACGAAGGGCGTGTATTTTTAAATGACGAGGATATTACTAAACTTCCCATGTATAAAAGAGCTCAAATGGGACTTGGCTACTTACCACAGGAGGCAAGTGTGTTTAGAAAATTATCGGTTGAAGATAATATCATGGCTATTTTAGAAATGACCAAATTAACAAAAGCAGAAAGAGACTATAAATTAGAAACATTATTAGATGAATTTAATTTACACCATGTAAGAAAAAATAATGGAGATAGTTTAAGTGGTGGTGAGCGTCGCAGAACTGAAATTGCACGTGCGCTTGCAGTAGATCCTAAATTTATTTTATTAGACGAACCCTTTGCTGGCGTGGATCCTATTGCAGTGGAGGATATTCAATCGGTGGTTGCACGTTTAAAA
Organism: Bacteroidota bacterium; assembly: GCA_947456625.1. Taxonomy (GTDB): domain Bacteria; phylum Bacteroidota; class Bacteroidia; order Chitinophagales; family Chitinophagaceae; genus Sediminibacterium. The sequence goes on along the minus strand of CANGQJ010000002.1, from coordinate 222,182 downwards.
TTAAAAGATATTGGAATTTTAATTACGGATCATAACGTAAATGAAACCTTGTCTATTTGTGATAGAGCTTACTTATTAATTGAAGGTAAAATTTTCAAACACGGTACCGCCGAAGAACTGGCACAGGACGAACAAGTACGCAGGCTATACTTAGGTACCAATTTTGAATTAAAGCGTAAGGATTGGATCATTGAAATGGGTCAAAAAAGCTAATTTATTTATGGGTATGGCGTATATTGTGATACGCCTATGAAGATTTTTAGCCCCGCACTCTCAAGACTGGCTCGCCTTCGCTACTGGCGAATCGAGCACTGGATAAATACGCCAGCTGCAGCACAGCGTGAGGTACTTCAGGATTTAATTACACACGGTCAATACACACAATTTGGACGTAAATATCAGTTTGCTGAGATTTTTAATATTAGAAAATTTAAGGAAACAGTTCCCATTCATGAATACGAGGATTTAAAACCCTACATTGATCAAATAATGGATGGGGAGGAAAGTGTTTTATGGAATACCCCCGTTCAATGGTTTGCAAAAAGTAGTGGCACCACTAATGACAAAAGTAAATTTATACCACTTACCAAAGAAAGTATTGAGGACAATCATTTTCAAGGATCCAAGGATGTACTTACCATATATTATCATGATAATCCAAATAGTGATTTACTATTAGGTAAAGGTTTAGTAATTGGTGGAAGTCATCAAGTGCATCCTATAAAAGAAGATATTCAGTATGGTGATTTAAGCGGCGTGCTTTTACAAAATTCTCCATTTTGGTCTAGCTTAATTCGTACACCCGAACTTTCCATTGCACTTATGGACGAATGGGAACAAAAAATTGAAAGTCTTGCACAAAGCACCATTAACGAAGATGTAAGCTCCATTGCCGGTGTGCCAACATGGACACTTGTTTTGTTAAAAAGAATTTTAGAAATAACAGGTAAGCAAAATATAAAAGAAGTTTGGCCCAATTTTGAATTATATATTCATGGTGGCGTTTCCTTTACTCCCTATAAAGAACAATTTAAAAAAGTCATTGGACCTAATTGTAATTATTTAGAAATATATAATGCAAGTGAAGGTTTTTTTGCTGCACAAGATAAAATTAATGAAGAGGGCATGTTGCTATTTTTACAGCATGGCATTTTTTATGAATTCATGCCTATAGAGGAATATGGGAAAGCACATCCTCAAACTGTGGGTTTAAATAAAGTAAGTCTTGGAAAAAATTACGCCATTGTTATTAGTACCAATGGTGGGTTATGGAGATATTTAGTGGGTGACACCATACAGTTTACAAGTTTAGCTCCACATAGAATAAAGGTTTCGGGAAGGTTAAAACAATTTATAAATGCATTTGGTGAAGAGGTAATTGTAGACAATACCGACCAAGCTATAAACCTTACATGTGAAGCCTTTGGTGTTACTATAAAGGAATATACTGCGGCACCTATTTATATGTCAGATAGCGGTTCGGGTGCACATGAGTGGTTAATTGAATTTGATGAAAATCCAAAGGATTTAAATGCATTTGCAATTGCGCTAGATAAAAACTTACAAATACTTAACAGTGATTATGAAGCCAAACGTCACAAGGATATTGCACTTGCACTTCCTCATATTACTTTTGTTAAGAAAGGCTGCTTTAATGAATGGCTAAAACAAAAAGGGAAATTAGGTGGTCAACATAAAGTACCCCGACTTTCCAACGAAAGAAAATATATTGAAGAGATTAAAACTGTTCATAAAGCACTTAATTAATTTATCTTTGTAAAAATCTTAAAAATAATTTTATGAAATTATTGGACGGTAAAGTAGCCATAGTTACTGGTGCTGCAAGAGGAATTGGAGCAGCTATTGCATTAAAGTTAGCAGCGCAAGGTGCAAATATTGCATTTACTTATGTGAGTGATAGCAGTTTAGATAAAGCAAACGAGTTGGTTGCACAAATTGAAAAATTAGGTGTAAAAGCAAAAGCGTATAAAGCAAATGCAGGTGACTTTGCAGCATGTGAAACATTTGTAAACGATGTAGTAGCTACATTTGGAACCATTGATATTTGTGTTAACAATGCAGGTATTTCAAAAGATAATTTATTACTACGTATGACCCCCGAGCAGTGGGATGAGGTAATGGAAGTTAATTTAAAGAGTGTGTTTAATATGACCAAGCAAGTAATCCGCCCAATGATGAAAGCAAGAAGCGGTTCTATTATTAACATGAGTTCCATTATTGGAATTCGCGGAAACGCAGGACAGAGCAGCTATGCAGCAAGTAAGGCGGGTATTATTGGATTCACTAAATCCATTGCTGCCGAAATTGGAAGTAGAAATATTCGTTGCAATGCAATAGCGCCTGGTTTTATTGAAACCGATATGACACATTATTTAAACGAAGGAGAAGCTGGTAAAGCTTTCTTAGATAAAATACCTTTGGGACGCTTTGGTAAAGCCGAAGAAATTGCAAACACCACATTATTTTTAGCTAGTGACTTAAGCAGTTATATTACTGGACAAGTGATAAGCGCTTGTGGTGGATTAAATATTTAAATTCTCGCGTCAATTTCTTTTTTCAAGTTGGCATAGATACTTTCCACTGTGCCTTCGCCTTTTACATTTACCACTTTATTAAATTGTGCGTAATAGGTTGCAACTGCTGTTGTTTTATCGTGGTACTCTTTAATACGAGCGCGTATAACTGTTTCGTTGGTATCATCGCTACGGCCCGAGGTGGCACCACGTCCTAATAATCTTTTTACTAATTCCTGCTCACCCACTTCTAAAGCAAGGACCACATTTATTTCGGTTCCTTTTTGTTGCAATAAAGCATCTAGTGCAATACACTGTGCAGTGGTACGTGGAAATCCATCAAATAAAAAGCCGTTGGCCCGAGGATGTGCATTCATAAAATTATCTACCATACCAATCACCACTTCGTCGGGCACCAATTGTCCTGCATCCATAAACGTTTTTGCTTTTAATCCCAAAGGCGTTTGATTGGTAATTTCGTTTCTTAGTAAATTACCAGTAGATAAATGTTGCAAACCATTAGCTGCAATAATGTTTTCACTTTGAGTTCCCTTGCCGCTACCTGGAGGGCCAAATAAGATTAAATTAAACATAGAGAGGAGTTGGATTCAAAGATAACAAACTCAGTTAAATTATAGGAGATAGATGAATTAAAAACTAAACAAAAGTTTCGAATAGTTGTTAGTATTTTTATAACTGAAACCAATTTTATGTTTAAAACACTTTGTTTACTAACCCTAATTAGCTTTACTGCTTGTGGCCAAACAACAACAAAGCCAAAAAATACTAAAACCACCAAAATGGAAAATACATCAAACCCATATTATAAACCCAATGAAAAGGATGCCGTTGTAGTACCAGACAGTGTTTGGGAAAAAATTCTTTCTCCCGAAGTATTTGCAGTAGCAAGACAAAAGGGAACCGAGCGACCTTTTACTTCTCCATTTGAAGAAAGCAAGGAAGTAGGTACTTATCACTGTGTTGCTTGTGGAAATGCACTTTTTAAAAGCAATGCAAAATTTAATAGTGGTTGTGGTTGGCCTAGTTTTTTTGAGCCCATTACCAAATCGGCTATTATTTATATACCCGACCACTCACATGGTATGAGCCGCACCGAAGTGCAATGCGGAAAATGTAAATCACACCTAGGACACGTTTTTGAAGATGGTCCTCCTCCAACTGGTTTAAGGTATTGTATTAATGGTGTAGTACTTGCTATAGAAAAGTAAGTAGTTACTATTACAATTTTTATGGGCAATTGCGTATTGCATTATATTATCTAATTTAGTGGTAGATGGAACAAAAAGCAGTTTGTATATCTCCCATAGATTGGGGATTAGGTCATGCCACAAGATGCATACCGCTTATTAGAGCGCTAATTGCTTTAAACTATAAAATATACATTGCTACCGAGGGTAAACATGAAGCAATTTTAAGAGAAGCCATTCCTAGTGCGGTTTTTTTACCATTAAGAGGATACAAAATTAGATATTCCAAAACCAGCGCACTGTTAATACCGGTGATTATTTTTCAATTGCCAAAAATTATTTTCTCAATTATTAATGAATATTTTTGGTTGAAAAATATTTCAAAAAAATATCATTTTGATTTAATAATTTCTGATAATCGTTTTGGATTTTTTCATAAAAAAATTACAAGTGTTTTTATAACACATCAACTAGAATTACAAACACCCTTTGCTTGGAGTACTAAATTAATTCAAAAAATTACTTATCAATTTATTAATAAGTATAGTGCGTGTTGGGTGGCGGATATGAAACCCCCGCATAACTTATCCGGGGTATTAGCTAGTCCTAGTAAGCTTCCTAGCATACCCGTTTGGTATATGAATTGCTTATCCAGACTTATGGACGAGCCAAAATTAGAAGCGAAAGAAAATAGTAATAAGCCTGTGATAAAATTTTTAGGTATTGTTTCTGGACCAGAACCACAAAGGACTTTACTTGAAAATTTATTATGGGAACAAGGAAATGAAATTGGTCAACCGTTTGTTGTAGTTGCTGGGCTTCCCAATGAAAAATTATATCAAAAAAATACAACTAATGGTTATTTATACCATCACTTAAATGGTGCCGATTTAAAAGCACAAATTAGTAGTGCCCAATATATTATTTGCAGGGGAGGTTATACAACGCTTATGGAAATGATCCCTTATCATAAAAAATTAATTTTTATTCCTACACCCGGTCAAACCGAACAAGCATATTTAGCAAAGTATTGGCAGGAAAAAAAATGGGCCATTGGTTTTAAGCAATCTGAATTTAATTTAGCAACTGCCCTTGAAATGGCAGAGGCATTTGATTATCAGCAGCCACCATTTATTGCTTTTAGTAAGGAGTCACTCTTAACCGAGTTAAAGCAATTATCTTTGTAAAATGGCAGTACAAAAAATTGGAATAGGCGAATTCTTACAAAATAATAATCTTGGTATTGTTATTGATGTGCGTAGCCCTTTAGAATTTGAGCATGCCCATATTCCTGGTGCCTATTCATTGCCACTTTTTGACAATGACCAAAGAGCCATTGTTGGAACAACCTATAAAAAACAAAGCCGAGAAAAAGCAATTAAAATTGCACTGCCCATGTTTGGTGATAAAATGCTTAGCATGGTGAACCAAGTAGAAAAGTGGGTACATGATTTTGAAAAAAATAACAATGGTAATAAACCAAGTATTTTTGTTCACTGTTGGAGAGGTGGTATGCGCAGTGCAGCGGTAGCTTGGCTTTTAGACCTATACGGTTTTAAAGTAATTCAAATTATAGGAGGATATAAAGCATACCGAAACTGGGTTATTGAACAGTTTTCTATACCACTAAATATAAAAGTAATTGGTGGTTATACTGGTTCTGGTAAAACCGAAATTTTACAAACACTTCAATCAAAAGGTGCTCAAATTATTGATTTAGAAAACTTAGCTAATCACAAGGGCTCTGCTTTTGGTGCCATTGGTCAAGCGCCACAACCTAGTCAAGAAATGTTTGAAAACCTTTTAGGAAAATGCATTGCAAACATCCATGATAAAAATAAAACAGTTTGGATAGAGGACGAAAGTCAGCGCATTGGAACGGTAATGGTACCAACCACTTTTTTTAATTTAATGCGCAGTAGTATTTGTTATTTTATAAACATTCCATTTAATGAAAGGCTTAATTTTATAATAGCACAATATGGTATTTTTGATAAAGCTTCTCTTATTGCAGCAACGGAGCGAATTCAAAAAAGGCTAGGAGGTCTTGAAACAAAAAATGCAATTCAATTTATAGAAAACGGAGAAATAAAATTAGCTTTTGAAATTTTATTAAAATATTACGACAAATGGTATGATAAATTTTCAAAGGCTACTGTTACTGCAACCCTACAAATCATAAACTTAGAAGCTAGTTTGGTAAATGAAACGAAGAATGCCCAAATGATACTAGCTTTAGAAAAGTAAACATAAAGTATGCAACAGTTAATAGCTTGGTGGATATTTACAGTACGTGGATGGAAAATTGAGGGTAGTTTTCCTTATGATTTAAAAAAGTCCATACTCGTGGTGGCCCCACATACCCACTACTCTGATTTTTTTCTAGGTCTAGCTATTAGGAAAAAAACTCATATTGAATTTGTCCACTTTTTAGGCAAAAAAGAGCTTTTTTGGGGCATTTTTGGGGTAATTTTGCGCAATTTGGGTGGTTTTCCGGTAGAAAGGGGCAAAAATCTAAACCAGGTTGACGAGGTGGTTAAGCTTTATAATAGCCGTGAAAGTTTTCATATTGCCCTGTCCCCCGAGGGTACGCGTAAAAAAGTAACCAGGCTTAAATCGGGATTTTGGCATATTGCTAAAAACGCAAATGTGCCCATTGTATTAGTGGGTCTGGATTTTGCGAACAAAAAAGTAATATTTGGAAGCCCTTTTAATGTCTCTGAAAACGAAAAGGCAGATAAGCAAAAAATTGTACGGTTTTTTAAAGGGCTCTTAGGCTATATTCCAGAATATAGCATCACCGAAGATATTGAGGGTTAAACCTATCTTAATTTTTAAACAATTGTTTTGAAAGGCTGATTGATATTAGTATTTTTGTCCCAGCCATTGGCTAGTTTTATTCATTTAAAATAAAAAGAAACAATATGAAAAGTAAAATTTTTTTAGCACTTGCAATTGTAAGTATTGGTGCTTATTCTTGTGTAAGTCCTAAAAAATTACAAGAGAGTGAGTCTAAGGTAGCTCAATTGAACAGTGCTTATGCCGAATTACAAGGTAAATTACGTGAAGCCGAGGATGCGCTTAACAAAAGCAAGTCTGACGTTGACAAAGCAAATGATAAAACAAGAGCTGCACAAGCTAATATCGACGAATTAAATAAGCAAATTGATTTCTTAAGAAACAATAACAACGTAGTGTTAAGCCAATTAAAAGACTTATCCGTTGTTACTGGTGCACAAGCCGAGAGCATTAAAAAATCTTTAGATAATATTGGTGCTAAGGATTTATACATTCAGGGTTTACAAAGCTCTATTGCACGTAAGGATTCTATCAACATGAATTTGGTGGTGAACTTAAAAGGTGCCATAGGCGATTTAAGCGATGGCGATATTAATGTGAAAGTTGATAAAGGTGTGGTATATGTAGATATCTCTGATAAATTATTATTTAAAAGCGGAAGCTTCACTGTTACAGATAAAGCTAAAGTGGTGTTAGGTAAGGTTGCTAAAGTATTAGCTGCTCAACCAAACATTGAATTCATGGTAGAAGGCCATACCGATACTAAGCAATTAATTGGAAACAATGCAGTACTTGAAGATAACTGGGATTTATCTGTAAAGCGTGCAACAACTGTAGTACGTATTTTACAAGAAACTTATGGTTTAGATCCTAAGCGTATGACTGCAGCAGGACGTTCAGAATATGTTCCTGTAGCTGACAACAACTCTGCAGATAGCCGTGCTAAAAACAGACGTACAAGAATTGTGATCTTACCTCAATTAGATCAATTCTTTAAATTATTAGAGAAAAAGTAAAACCATTTTAGTTTTATAAAAACTATCAAACCCCACCCTTGAAAGGTGGGGTTTTTGTTTATCTTCGCGACATGCAACAAGCGTATTTAAACGGACTCAACGAAAGACAAAAAGAAGCGGTATTACATTTAAAAGGTCCACTTATGATTATTGCTGGTGCAGGTAGCGGTAAAACAAAAGTGTTAACTTCTCGTATTGCGCACTTAATGAATAGTGGCGTAGATTCTTTTAATATTTTAGCCTTAACTTTTACCAACAAAGCGGCTGCAGAAATGAAGGAGCGTGTTGAAAAGGCATTGGGAAATACAGAAGCAAGAAATTTATACATTGGTACTTTCCATAGTGTATTTGCAAGAATTTTAAGAGCAGAGGGATCTAAGCTAGGCTATCCGCAAAGCTTTACCATTTATGATTCCGACGATTCTAAGTCGGTCTTAAAGCAGGTAATTAATGATATGGGCTTGGATGATAAATTGTACAAACCCAATATTGTTTTAAATAGAATTTCTAGTGCTAAAAATGCACTGGTAGGTCCTGCCGAATATGCGATGGACAACTTTTTAAAGCAGGAGGATGCAAGAAGCAATCGTCCTCAAATTGCAGAAATATATGCAAGCTATGTAGCACGTTGTTTTAAAAGTGGTGCAATGGATTTTGATGACCTGCTTTTTAAAATGCATGAATTACTTCGTGATTTTCCAGAAGTGTTACATAAATACCAACACAAGTTCAAATACATTTTAATTGATGAGTACCAGGATACCAATCCAGTGCAGTATCAAATTGCAAAATTATTAGCTGCAGTACACGAAAACCTTTGTGTGGTTGGTGATGATGCGCAAAGTATTTATAGTTTTCGTGGAGCAACCATTGAAAATATTTTACAATTTCAAAAGGACTACGATGATGTTAAACTAGTAAAGCTGGAACAAAATTATCGTAGTAGTAAATCCATCATTGAAGTTGCCAATCAGGTAATTAAAAATAATAAAGGACAAATTCCTAAAGAGTTATGGACCGACAATGAAGAGGGCGATAAAATAAAATTAGTACGCACCATGACCGACAATGAAGAAGGAAAATTTGTTGCGGATGCCATTCAAGAAAATAAATTAAGAAATCATTTTTATAATAAGGACTTTGCAATTTTATACCGTACCAATGCACAATCAAGATCCTTTGAGGAAAGCCTAAGACGAACTGGTGTTGCTTATAAGATATATGGTGGGCTTAGCTTTTATCAAAGAAAAGAAGTAAAAGATTTTATTGCTTACCTACGTTTAATTGCCAACACTAAGGACGAGGAAGCTTTAAAAAGAATTATTAATTACCCAGTAAGGGGTATTGGAAAAACTACCGTTGAAAAATGTTTAGTGATTGCTGGGGAAAGCAATATTACTTTTTTTGAAGTATTAGAAAAAGCAAAAGCATTTGGATTTAAAGCAGGTACACTTACTGCCATTGAGGAGTTTGTAACAATGATTAAATATTTCCAAAATCAATTAACAAAACACAATGCTTCGGATGTGGCAGTTCAAGTGGGAAAGCACACCAATATTGTAAAAGAGTTATTTAACGATAAAAGTACCGAGGGTTTAGCGCGTTATGAAAACGTTCAGGAATTATTAAACTCCATTAAAGAGTGGACCGAAAGCCCTAGCAACGATGATGGTGAATTAGGTGATAAAAATTTAGGTTCTTACTTACAACAAATAACCTTGATCACCGATGCTGACAATGATAATAATAATGAAGACACAGTAAAACTAATGACGGTGCACGCCGCAAAAGGTTTGGAATTTGATTGTGTGTTTGTAGTTGGGTTGGAAGAAACATTATTTCCAAGTGGAATGAGCGTTAATACTAGAGAGGAATTAGAGGAAGAAAGAAGATTGTTTTACGTAGCCGTTACAAGAGCAAAAAAACATTTATGGCTTTCCTATGCAAATTCTCGATATCGTTTTGGGCAGTTGGTACAAAATGATCCAAGCCGTTTTATTGATGAAATGCCGGAAGACCAATTGGATAAATCAAGTGCAGGTGGTGGTGCTAGAAATCAAAGTAGTGGTTGGGGCTCTGCATATGATAGAATGTATGGTGGAAAAAAGCCCGCCGGCACAAGTACAAATTCGTCAAGCAAACCAAGTTATATGCCAGTAGTACCTCCTAGTACGCTTAATAAAAACCATATTCCTTCGGTTAATTTTGTTGCTGCAGACCCAAGCGCATTAGAGGCTGGGATGAAAGTGGAGCATCAGAAATTTGGTTTTGGGGTAATTAAAGAAATAGAGGGTTCGGCCCATAATCCAATTGCCACTATTTTGTTTGATACCAATGGCGAGAAGAAAATCATGCTGAATTACGCCAAACTAAGCATTCAACCATAGTTTAACCCCCTTTTGTTTGGTTTTTGCTTTTTCGATATCGGAAAAATATAAACAAGTAGGCTTAGCTTATTCTATTAGCCTTTACATTTTGATTATTTTTGTAATCAAGTAATAAAAGACATTTTATGATCACTACAGGAAATACCATAGTTAGCATTTACACAGAAATGACTCCTAACCCAGAAACCATGAAGTTTGTTGCTAACAAACTTTTATATCCAGGTAAAAGCATTGACGTTGCAGACGAAAGTCAAGCTGGTCCTTCGCCACTTGCTAAAGAATTATTTAGTTTTCCTTTTATCAAAAGTGTTTTCATAGCAAGTAATTTTATTACGCTTACTAAAAGCGCCGATACCGACGACTGGCAAGATGTAATCCCAACCATTAAAACATTCTTAAAAGAATATTTAGAAAATGGTGGTATGGTAGTGAACGAAGAAGAAGTTGCAAAAATAAAGCAAGAAGCAACAAACACCGTTCATGCCGATGATGATGATGTAGTTAAGCGTGTGAAAGAATTATTAGAAAACTATGTAAAGCCTGCTGTTGAAATGGACGGCGGTGCTATTCAGTTTAAAAGTTATAACGACGGTATTGTAAACCTTATGCTACAAGGATCTTGTAGCGGTTGTCCTTCTAGTATGGTTACACTTAAAGCGGGTATTGAGGGCATGATGAAACGCATGATCCCAGAAGTAAAAGAAGTTGTAGCAGAAGCAGAATAGTTTTATTACCAACCTCCACCTAAAGCTTTATAAATACTAGTAAGCGCTTGTAGTTTTTGTTTTTTAACATCAATTAATTCAAGCTGTGTATTAAGCGCCTCTTTTTGTGCCATTATTACTTCTAAATAATTGGCTCTGCCATATTTAAATAAATCATTGGAAACATCAACTGCTTCGTTTAAAGCATTGGCCTCCTTTAATTTTAAATCATGTGCTTTAGATAAATTTTCCAAGTTAGAAAGCTGATTGTTCACATCCACAAATCCATTAAAAATGCTTTTTTGATAGCTGTACATGGCTTCAATTTGTAATGCATTGGCTGTTGCAAAATTGGCTTTTATTGCAGACTTGTTTACTATTGGTCCGGTAATATCACTAGCCAGCGAGTACATTACCGACTCGGGTGTTCTAAGTAAGTATGCTGGTTTAAACGCACTAAAACCAAGTGTGGATCCAATATTAAAAGCAGGATAAAATTCAGCCCTGGCCGCTTTAATATCACAATTAGCTGCTTGTAATTCTAATTCTGCTTGTTTTATATCGGGTCGGTTTTTTAATAATTGTGATGGCACACCTGTCTTAATAATAGTTGGTATTGTTTGTAAAATATTTTTTGTATCCACCGAAATTTTTTGTGGATACCTACCTAGTAATAAATTTATTTTATTTTGTGTTTCTATAATATTTTGTAAAATATTAAATTCTAAATTTTGTGTATTATAAAGCTGCGCTTCAAATTGTTTAACTGCAAGTGTAGTAACTACAGCCGCCTCCTGTTGCGCTTTTACTATTTCTAGTTCCTTATTTTGTAAATCAATGGAGTTTCTTACAATTGCTAATTGATTTTCCAGGCCCAATAATTCATAATAGCTGCTTGCTATTTCGGCAATTAGATTGGTAATTACTAAATTTTTACCCGCTTCCGTACTTAAATACCTTAAATAAGCTGCCTGTTTTTCATTTTTTAATTTACCCCAAACATCGGCCTCCCAACTTGCCTGAAAACCAAAGTTAATAGAGGGTAATAATTCGGGTACTGTATTGCCTGGAGTGATATCGGCACTTGCATCTCCTGCTCCTTGTGAAGTATACCTACCTACTTTTTCTAATGCTAAATTTGTTCCTCCGTTAATAGTAGGTACAAATTTTCCATTGGCGTATTTTACTTTGTTTTTAGCAATTTCAATTTCTTGTAATGTAGTTAATACGTCTAAATTATTTTTTAATGCAGTATCAATAAGCGCCTCTAAGGTTTTATCGGAAAAAAATTGCTTCCATTCAATTTTAGATATATTATTAGTATCCTGTTGAATAAAATTTGAATAATTTGATGGCAATTCTTTTAAGGCAGGTGCCTGTATTACATTGGGTGCCTTACATGCATAAATAAATACAACTAATGATAGCGTGTATTTTAAAGTATATAAAAATTTAGGACTAGTCATTTGAACTTTCTTTATGAGGGGTTTGCACTACTTTTTTGGGAATATATTTTGTAGCATTTGCAAAAATAAAATACAAGCCTGGTACCACTACCACACCAAATATGGTTCCAAAAATCATTCCACCTGCAGTAGCCGAACCAATTGTTCTATTGCCTAATGCACCTGGACCTGTTGCTATAACCAAAGGAATTAAACCTGCAACAAATGCAAAAGAAGTCATTAAAATAGGACGTAGCCTTGCAGCAGCACCCTCTTTTGCTGCTTCTAGTTTTGAGGCACCTGCTTTTTGTCTTTGTACCGCAAATTCAATAATTAATACTGCGTTTTTACCTAGTATTCCAATAAGCATAACCATTGCAATTTGAGCGTAAATATTATTTTCAAGACCTAAAATCTTTAATAATAAAAAGGCGCCAAATATTCCTGTTGGTAATGAAAGTATCACTGGAAGTGGTAAAATAAAACTATCATATTGTGCCGATAGCACTAAGTATACAAATATGAGTGAAATTAAAAATATATATAGGGTTTGATTGCCCTTTGCCACTTCGTCTATTGAAATACCAGCCCAATCAATACCAAAGCCTTTTGGAAGTTTTGTTTTAGCTACTTCTTTAATAGCCTCAATAGCCTCACCGCTACTGTAACCTGGTGCTGGTGAACCACTTAATTCCGAAGAATTAAACATGTTGTGTCTTGTTATTTCATCCAATCCAAAAACTTTTTGAATGGTCATAAATGTAGCAAAAGGAACCATTTCATTACGGTCATTTTTCACATATAATTTTAATAAGTCCTCGGGTTTGGTTCTATATTCTGGTAATGCTTGTACCATTACTTTATACTGTCTATCAAATTTGATAAAGTTGGTGGAATAATTACTTCCAATTAAAGTTGAAAGCGTATTCATAGCATTATCAATACTTACTCCTTTTTGTTTTGCCTTTTCGTTATCAATATGTAATTCATATTGTGGAAAGCTTGCGTTATAAAAACCAAAAACAGAACTTAATTCAGGTCTTTTATTTAAGTCATCAACAAATTGTTTATTAACTGCTTCCATTTTTTTATAATCCCCAGAGCCTGCCTTATCCAATAAGCGCAATTCAAAACCACCAGCAGCACCATAACCTGGAACAGCTGGAGGGGGAAAGAATTCAATGGTAGCCCCTTTAATATCTTTTGTTTTTTCCTCTAATTCATGCAACACTTCTTGTACAGAGTGTTTACGCTCACTCCAATCCTTTAAGTTAATAAGTGCAGTTCCTGAATTGGCACCAGTTCCCTCGGTTAAGATTTCAAATCCAGCAGTTGTAGAAACAGTAGCTACGTCTTCTAAACTATTAGCTACTTTTTGAATTTGACCAAGTACTTGATCGGTTCGCTCCAAAGTAGATCCCGGAGGTGTTGAAATTAAACAGTAAAAAACACCCTGATCTTCGTTTGGAATAAAGCCAGTTGGTACGCTATTACTAATTGCCCAAGTACCAATACAAAACACAATTAAAATAATAAAAGTAATAGCACGTCTATTAATAATTACATCAATTAAGTTTTTATATTTTACTTGTAGGTTTTTAAACGAATTATTAAAACCCGCAATAAACTTATTTAATGGAGTTGGTTTTTTAACAACACCATGTGTATTTTTTAATAATAATGCACATAATGCAGGGGTAAAAGTTAAAGCAACTACACCCGATAAAATAATGGCAGTGGCCATTGTAACTGAAAATTGTTTATAAAAAACACCCACTGGACCAGACATAAATGCAGCAGGAATAAACACCGCAGCCATAACAAGTGTAATTGCAATAATGGCTCCACTTATTTCACTCATTGCAAGTATGGTTGCCGATTTGGGATCCAAATCCAACGCTTCCATTTTTGCATGTACTGCCTCTACTACTACAATGGCGTCATCCACCACAATTCCAATTGCCAATACCAAGGCAAATAAAGTAATAAGGTTTAAAGTGATGCCAAAAAATTGCATGAATAAAAAGGTACCTATGAGTGAAATAGGTACTGCAATGGCTGGAATTAAAGTAGATCTAAAATCACCTAAAAATAAAAAAACAACAATACCTACTAATATAAAGGCTTCAATTAAAGTATGTAATACTTTTTCAATAGATGCATCTAAAAATTTAGAGACATCATAACTTAACTCATAGTCCATTCCTTTAGGGAAGGAGGTTTGTTTAATTTCTTGAAGTTTATCTTTTATATTTTGAATTACCTCACGTGCGTTACTACCATAGGACTGTTTAATCATTATAGCGGCTGCAGGCTTACCGTTTAATTTAGAATATAAATCATAGTAAGAGCTACCAAATTCTACTTCGGCAACATCCTTAATTTTTATAACCTGGCCATTTTCACTTGCCCTTATAATAATATTTTCATACCCTTCCTTGGTATTAAACCTTCCTGGATATTTTAATACATATTGAAAAGTTTGTGCCTGTCTTCCGGAGCTTTCACCCGTTTTACCCGGTGCCGCCTCTAGGTTTTGTTCATCAATTGCATTTTGAATATCATCGGCAGAAATATGGTATGCAAGCATACGGTCGGGTTTTAACCAAACACGCATGGCATATTCTCTATTACCTAAAATATCGGCAAAACCTACTCCGTCAATTTTTTTAATTTCAGAGAGTAAATTAATATCGGCATAATTATATAAAAAATTAACATCTAAATTTGAATCCCTACTTGTTAAGTTTACATACATTAACATATTAGACTCTTCTCTTGAAATTTTAATGCCTTCTTTAACTACCTGTGGTGGAAGTTTATTATTTACAGCAGCTACCCTGTTTTGAACGTTTACCGATGCAATATTGGGATCGGTTCCTAATTTAAATACCACAGTTATTAAACAGGTACCATCATTTCCTGCATCAGATGCAATGTATTTTACACCAGGTATTCCATTTAAAGCACGCTCAAGTGGAATCACCACTGCCTTTATCATTAATTCAGAATTCGCACCTGGATATTCTGCAACAATATTTACCTTAGGTGGAGAGATAGATGGAAATTGTGTAACTGGTAATTGTATCAAAGACAAAGCACCAAGCAATACTATAATAATAGATATTACTATTGAAAATACGGGTCTATTAATTAATTGTTTAATCATGTTGAATTACTTATTTAAATGACACTGATTGTCTTGCTGGTATAAAAGTGGTTCTAACTTTATCATCCTCTTTTACACTTTGGGTGCCATCAAAAATAAATTTATCATTTTCGTTTAAACCCGACTCAATAACATAAATATTATTAAGCCTTTGTTTAATTTTTATATTTCTAGCTTTTACAACATTATTTTCATCCACTACATATACATAAACTTTATCCTGTAACTCATAGGTAGATTTTTGTGGAATTAAAATTGCATTTTTTAAATCTATATTTAATTGTACTTTACCCGTTTCTCCATGTTTTAATAAAAAATTAGGATTGGGAAACTTTGCCCTAAATGCAATACTACCGGTGTTTTTATCAAATTCACCCTCAATAGTTTCTATTTTTCCTTTAAACTTATGTACTTCATTATTAGCAAGCATTAAGGATACCACATTATTTTTACCACCCATTTTATAATCTAAATATTCACTTTCAGAAACATTAAAATAAGCATACACTTCTTTGTTATTTGAAATAGTTGTTAGTAAAGTGCCTTCATCAATTAAACTTCCTGATTTAAATTTTAATCGGTCTATTACACCATTAAAAGGAGCTTTTACTTTAGTATAAGAAACATATAATTCAGCCAACGACTCGTCGGCTCTTGCTTGCTCTAGTTTTGCTAAGGCCATAGCCAGTTCGGACTTTGAAATAATATTTTTATCGGATAGGCTTTTTGCGTTTTGAGCGTCTACTTCGGCTTTTTTAACTTCGGCTTTTGATTTAATTAATTCTGCTTCATATTCTCTTGGTCTAATGGTAAACAACAATTGTCCTGCTTTTACGCTTTGTCCTTCGTCAACACTAATGGTTTCAATAAATCCTTTTACCTTGGCTCTAATCTCCACGTTTTGTACGGATTGAATTTCAGCTACATACTCTTTTGTAAAAACAGTATCAATTTTTAAAGGACTTGTTATTGTATATTTTCCCGCTTCAACTTTAGATTCTTTTTTGGAATTACACGCGGAACTTAATACAAGGCAAATAGCAATAGATAAAAACAACTTGAGTTGATGCATAACAATCAATAATTATATTAAATAGTAGGCGCAAAAATAGGCTAAGGCACTTTAACTTTTAGTTAAAGTGCCTTAATTATAGCTTAAGAATTGTGATGTTGAATGTATTTTCTTAATTAGTAAACAAAAAAAGTGATCTTAAAATTAAGATCACTTTTTTAAAATAAATAACAGCTTCAAAATAATTACAGCTTTGCGTAAAGTGCTCTTAACTTTTCACGGGTCATAATTTTTTCCCAATCTTTACCAAGTGCATTTTCCCATAATGGTTTCATGCCTAGAGAAACATTAATCATAGCGTCAAACTGATCCTCGGTAAGGTCTGCACAAATTCCGGTTGGTATTTCAATATTATTTTTCTCTACCATGTATTTAAACTCTTTCACTCCTGCTGGATAGTATTCCTCTAGGTGGTTCATTACAATACAGTTTCCAATTCCGTGCTTGGTGCCTAGTAAAAAACTTAAACCATAACTCACCGCGTGTGCAACACCCACTTGACTATAGGCAATACTCATACCTCCTGCATAAGAGGCCATCATTAATTGTTCATCACTTTCGTCGTCCCATTTTTCTTTTTCTACAAAAACTTTACGACAAAGCTCTAATGCTTTTTCACCATAGCTTCGGCTAAACTCATTTAAATAAGTTCCCTCTAAACTTTCAATACAGTGTATATAACAATCCATGCCAGTATAAAAACGCTGATTCACAGGCGCATTTTTAACCAATTCTGGATCTAAAACAATTTGAGTAAAAGGAGTAAAATCCGAGTTCATACCTAATTTACGTACAGGTCCAGTTAATACGGTTGTACGACTTACCTCGGCACCTGTTCCACTTAATGTTGGAATACCTACTTTATAAACACCCGCTTGTTTTACCAAATCCCAACCCTGATAGTCGGCAGAAGTGCCCGGATTGGTCATCATTAAAGAAACCGCCTTAGCTAGGTCCATAGCGGATCCGCCTCCAATACCAATAATTCCACTTACTTCCCCAAACTCGGCTTTTAATTCTGCAGCAATAGCATCCACCTGTTTAGTTTTTGGTTCATGGGTGACGTCTACATAAATAATTTTATCCTTTCCTCTTAATGGAATACGACTTGCTAATGGCTTGCCAGCAAAATAATGATCTAAAAAAAATATCATTGGAAAATCGGCTTTTCTGCGCGGTGCTAATATTTCATCTAATTGATTAAACGCACCACGTCCATAAACCACATAGTCCACTAATTTTAAATTCTTAAACTGCATAAAAAATATTTATTGTACTAATTTTTTTTGTAAGTCCTCCAAAGATACACCTTTTGTCTCAGGCACTTTTGTAAAAATCCAAACCAATTGTACGGTCATCATAATTGCAAAGAATACAAAAATGGGCCAAGGGTTGTCTTTAAATATTCCATTTTCACTATCTAAAAATACTGGTGTAATTAAAGTAATTAGGGCTGCAAAAATCCAATGAATACTTGCTCCAAAGGCTTGCCCCTTTGCACGAATTTGAGTTGGAAATATTTCTGAAATAAAAACCCAAATAACTGCACCTTGACCAATAGCATGTGCTGCAATAAATAATAATAAAAAGCTTAACATAAATGCTGGGCCACTATGTGCTACAAAGCCATAAGCCACCATGGATAAGCTTATAATGTATCCAAAGGATCCAATTATTAATAATGTTTTACGACCAATGCGATCAATTAACCAAAGACCAACAAAGGTGAAAACCAAATTCATCATACCTAAAGAAATGGAACTCAATAAGGAATTGTTTTTTGCAAATCCAGCTTCCTCTAAAATTCTTGGCGCATAGTATAATAAAAAATTTATACCCGAGGCTTGATTAAAAAAAGCAACAAAAAAAGCTAGACCAATAATTTTAGCATGATGCTTTGTAAATAATTTTGACACTCCAAAAGCTTTTTCTTGTTCGTTAGACTTTTTTATTTCTTGAATAGTTTGTTCAATATCATCCACGCCAACAATTAATAATGTTTCTCTTGCAGCCGCTTCATCGTTTTTTTCAGACAACAACCACCTTGGACTTTCGGGTAAGCCAAAAGTCATAATGGTATAAATAGCAGAGGGAATTAACAATACTGCTAACATAAAACGCCAGTCGTTACTACCACCAAAGCCTGCTAAAAAATAATTAGATAAATAAGCAATTAAAATTCCAAACACAATATTAAATTGGTACATGCCTACTAATTTTCCTCTATTATTTTTATTGGAAATTTCTGAAATATAAGTAGGGGCTGCTACCGAAGAAACACCAATAGCAATTCCGCCAATTAATCTAAAAAAGGAAAAAGTATATGGATCCTGTGCAAGTGCGGACCCTATTGCAGAAGCAACAAACATTATTCCCAACCACATTAATACTTTTTTACGTCCATATTTTTCAGTGGGAGCACCTGCAAACACCGATCCTATAACGGTTCCCCATAATGCCATAGACATAATAAAAAATCCATGAAACAAGGGGGTGGTATGCCATAGTTCTTGAATTGGTTTATCGGCGCCCGATATCACAACCATATCAAAGCCAAAAATAAATCCAGCCAGTGCTGCTACAACCGTGGACTGAAAAAGCTTTCCTTTGTTCATTTTGTATAATTTAAAAGTTTTTTAGGAGCAAATAATTTTTATAAAAGCTTTGCTGCTTTAATTAAATCTTCGGGCGTATCAATTTCAACACCCATATAATTGGTTACCACCATGCGAATGGGAACACCATTTTCTAAATACCTTAAGCACTCAATTTTTTCGGCAGCCTCCAGCGGCGACATTTCCCAATTGGTGAAATTTAATAAGGCTTGTTTTTTAAATGCATACACCCCAATATGTTCATAATAATTAATAGCAATATTGGTAGCTCTTGGATATGGAATTACACTGCGTGAAAAAAACAATGCATTGCTGTTTTTATCAATGGTCACTTTCACATAATTAGGATCCTGTATTAATTCAGGATTAGAAAGCACTTGCATAAGTGATGAAACTTGAACCGATGGATCAGAAAAAACATTAATCACTTTTTGTAAGGGTTCTTTTTTAACAAAGGGTTCGTCCCCTTGTACATTTACAACTATATCAACATCTAAATCTTCAATGGCTTCGGCTATTCGGTCGGAACCACTTTCGTGCGTGCGTTTGCTCATAATAGCTTTTCCGCCATTATTTACAATTTCATTATAAATAATATCACTATCGGTTACTACATATACTTCATCAAACAAGCCGGTTGCCTTTGTGTTATCATAGGTGTGTCTTATGACAGTTTTGTTTCCTAGTGGCTGCATTAGTTTTGCAGGAAACCTAGTTGCCGCATAGCGTGCAGGAATAAATGCCCCAATCTTACTCATTATAATTTAATGTATTAAAATTTATTAGTAGTCCGACTTTATTGTTTTATCAAATGGTGCTTTTAATTGATAAGCCAAACTTTGATCCATTGAATTATCCAACACGTCTAATCCGTATTTAATTTCACTCATTGGTGTTTCGTTATAGGTACCCAATAATCTATCCCAAAACGAAAATATATTACCATAGTTACTATCGGTTTGAGGCCTTGTAATATGATGATGAATACGATGCATATTAGGAGACACAATTATAAATCCAAATGTATTATCAAACCACTTTGGTATACGAATATTGGCGTGATTAAATTGTGTTAACACCACACTTAAACTTTGATACAACATGACCATCCATATTGGAGTACCTAAAATAAATACTGCAATAATTGCAAAAACAGCTCTCACCACCGACTCGCCTGGGTGATGCCTATTTCCCGTTGTGGTATCTACTTTTGTATCGGCATGATGCACCATGTGAAATTTCCATAAAAATTTTACTTTATGTTCAATCATGTGCACCAAGTATGCACCTATGAAATCTAATAATAACAATCCTAAAATAGCTTGTAGCCAAGGATTTAATGGCACTATTTGTAATAATCCAAAATGTTTGGCCACTGTCCAATCGCTTGCTTTAACCATAATTATTGCAAATCCAAAATTTACCACAATGGTGGTAAGTGTAAAAAACAAATTAATTCCAGCGTGTTTGTATTTATTATAATTAAAATTAAATAGCGGTGCTGCAATTTCAATCAACCAAAAAAATGTGATACCAAAGGCTAATATTAACGCCCTTTGAATTGGGTTGTGTTCAAGGCTAGTGAAATAGTTTTGAATAGTCTCAAGCATGCAATTGTTTTTAGTACCTAAATGTAAATAAAAAACCCGATGTTCTTATACAGAAATCATCGGGCTTGTGTTGTTTTATAGGTACGGATTATCTATTCTTTTTTAAAGCCAATTAATTATTTAACATTAAAGGCATAACAAGCATTAATAAGTCTTCGCCTGGCGCCTGTTCGGAAGGTTTTATTAAACCCGCTTTACTTGGTGTGGATAATTCTAAATAAACATCGTCGGTATCGGCTGCATTTAACATTTCAATTAAAAATTTGGCGTTAAATGCAATTTGAATATCCTCACCTTGGTACTCACAACTCATACGCTCATTACCCTCAAAGCTAAAGTCAATATCCTGTGCGGCCATTTGTAATTCATTTCCAGTAATATTTAAAGCAACCTGATTGGTGCTTTTATTACTAAAAACATTTACACGACGCAGTGCATTTTGAAAATCATGTTTGTTTACTGTTAAACGGTATGGATTATCACTAGGTATTACTACTTTATAATCTGGAAAACGCGCGTCAATTAAACGACAAATTAATTGTGTTGAACCGTGATCCACAAATAAATGATTATTATTAAAACTAATTGTAATTGGATCGTCGTTATCTGGTAAAGCGTTTTTTAATAAGTTTAATGGTTTTTTAGGAACTATAAAACTTGCATTTTGTGTTGCTTTGGTGTCTGTTCTTTTATACCTTACTAAACGGTGTGCATCGGTTGCAACAAATTGAACACTGTCTTTTGATAATTCAAAAAATACACCTGTCATTGCAGGACGCAAGTCATCTCCGCTTACTGCAAATAATGTTTTATTAATAGCTGTTAATAAACCGGTGCTTGTCATTTTAAAACCAGTGGTATCGTCGGCTGTAGGCTCTTTTGGAAAATTATCTGGATTTTCGCCCATTACCTTGTACTTACCATTGTCGCTCGTGATTTCTACTGCGTAATTTTTATCAATGTTAAAAGTTAAAGGTTGGTCTGCTATATTTTTTAAAGAATCAATTAAAATTTTGGCAGGAATACACACACGGCCATTTGCCTTGCTCTCCACTTCCATTTGAACACGCATTACTGTTTCCAAATCCGTTGCAACAATGTTTAGTTTTTTATCTTCTATCTCAAATAAGAAATCCTCCAATATGGGTAATACGGTGTTGGTATTAATCACACCCGAAATTTGTTGAAGGTGTTTTAAAAGAGAGGAAGAAGAAACAATAAATTTCATAGCATTTTGTTGTTTGGCTTTTGAAAAAAATACTTTTTTATACTAAGGCAAACCTAATGTAAAATGTTAAGATTAAAAAGCTATTTTAGCATTACTTATTGACATCAATGAAAAAAATTAGAGTTGGTAAAGAGCAGGCTATACTTAGCATACGTCATTTTTGTGCTTACCAGGAAAGGGCACAACAGGAGGTAAGAGATAAGCTTTATGAATTGGGTATGACAAAGCCCGAGGTGGAAGAAATTTTATCGGATTTAATTGGGGAGAATTTTTTAAATGAGGAACGCTTTGCAACTAGTTTTGCCGGTGGTCATTTTCGTATTAAAGGCTGGGGGAAATTAAAAATTAACCATGCGCTTTACCAAAAACGAGTAAGCGCTTTTAATATTAAACTGGCCCTTAAAAGTATTGATGATGCCGACTATAAAGCAAAGCTACAGGAGTTAGCCACCAAAAAATGGAATACTTTAAAGGGAGAGCGAGGCTTGTCTCGTATGGCAAAAACGCAGGCTTTTTTGCACCAACGTGGTTTTGAGCCAGCATTAATTCAACCCATTTTGCAAAAATTATACAAACCAGGTACTTAGCTGGTTTATTGTATCTTTAATAGGTAAAGTAAAAATTGATACCCTTGTCATCATTACATTTTTCGCTTATTCAAAGCTCCTTATTTTGGGAGAACAAAGAGGCCAACTTAAATATGTTTGCCCAGAAAATTCATGCAATTGAACAGCCCACCGAAATAATAGTTTTGCCCGAAATGTTTACAACCGGTTTTAGTATGCAACCTGAAAAATTTGCCGAAACCATGGAAGGGCCAAGCGTTCAATGGATGCGCAGGATGTCCGCAGCAAAAAGAGCTGTAATTACAGGTTCACTTATCATTGAAGAAGCAGGAAATTATTATAACCGCCTTGTTTGGATGCTTCCAAATGGTGAATTAGGATATTACGATAAGCGTCACCTATTTGCTTTTGCAGGCGAAGACCAGCATTATACAGCAGGTAATAAACGACTTATCGCAAGCGTAAAAGGATGGAAAATTAATTTACAAATTTGTTTTGATTTGCGTTTTCCTATTTGGGCGCGTCAACAGGAGACTTCCGAATATGATGTATTGTTGTATGTTGCCAATTGGCCAGAAAAAAGAAATCATGCTTGGAAAACCCTACTCACCGCACGTTCCATAGAAAACCAATGTTTTACAATTGGGGTTAACCGTGTAGGCTTGGATGGACATGATCTTTCCCATAGTGGGGATTCTATGGTAGTGGGGCCTGTTGGAGAAATACTATATCATTGCGCACACGAACAGGATGTTTTTCATATTGAATTACAAAAGCAGGAAATAAATAATACCAGAACAAATTTTCCTTTTTTATCTGATGCGGATAGTTTCAAAATTATTTAAGTATTAAATAAGCGAGCATGTCTTTATTTTACAGTGCACAAGAATTATATACCGGAACTAGTTGGATTTCTGAAGTATGTGTTGAAATTAATAATGGAAAAATAATTGCAATTAACAAGGAAGGATATGATCATAAAAATGCATTTCCGCTAATGGTTCCTGCTTTAATAGATTTACAAATTTATGGCGCCGGTGGAAAATTATTATCTGAATTTCCAGATGCAGATTGTATTGAAAAAATTTATGCTTATTGTTTAAAGGGAGGTACTGCATTTTTTCAACCCACTATCGCATCACAAACTAGCGAAATTATTTACAAAGCCATTGATGCCGTTAAGGCTTATAAAACCTCTGGTGGCAAGGGTTGTATAGGACTTCATATTGAGGGCCCTTGGATTAATGCTTCTAAAAAAGGAGCGCATGACGCCGCTATAATTCATAGCCCTACCTTAAAAGAAGTGCAGGATATATTAGATTATGGAAAGGAGTGGATTAGCATGATTACACTAGCACCCGAAGTTTGTAGTAATGAAATTATAAATTTAATTACCGCAGCCGGTATTGTTGTTTCTGCTGGACATAGTAATGCAAGTTATGAAGTGGCTACTGCGTTTTTTAATCATAATATTTCGGTTGCAACACATTTATACAACGCAATGAGTGCGCTACAACACAGATCCCCTGGAATGGTGGGTGCCCTATTTAATCATAAAACCGCCATGTGTAGTTTGGTTGCAGATGGATATCATGTGGACTTTAGTGCTATAAAAATTGCAAAGCAAATAATGGGAGAAAGGTTGTTTTGTATCACCGATGCGGTAACAGCAACAAGCAGTGGGCCCTATCAACATGTTTTAAACGGAGATAAATATGAAAGTGCTGGAACGCTTAGTGGGTCCGCATTAACACAATTAAAATCCATTAATAATTTAGTAACCGAAGTGGGCATTGATTTAGGAGAGGCAATTAATATGTGTAGTGTTTATCCAGCAAGGGTTATGCGCAAGCATGGCATGACAGGTCAAATTAAATTAAACGAAAATGCCAACCTGCTTTGTTTAAGTTCAGATCGTCAATTATTAAAAATAATTGTGGAATAATTTACTTTGAAAAAGCATTCCAACCTTGTGCGTTAATATCAAAAACATTATTACCCTTGGTAATTATTTTTGAACCCTCCTCTTTATCGCACATATAGCCAATTACACTTATTTCTTCTTGCAAAGTAATTTTATCGTAATCGGACTGTTTCATGGTAAATAATAATTCATAGTCCTCCCCGCCATTTAAAGCACAAACTGTTGGATCCAGTCCAAATTTAAATGCTGCTGCTTTAGTGGCCTCGTTTAAAGGAATTTTTTCTTCATATATTCTACATCCTAAATTACTTTGTTTACAAATATGTAGTATGTCGCTACTTAGGCCGTCGCTAATATCCATCATTGCGGTAGGCATAATTTGCTGTGTTTCTAAATAATCAATAATGTCTTTTCTTGCTTCTGGTTTTAATAACCTTCCAACAATATAATCTTCGTTTTCTAGCGTGGGCTGTACTTGTGGATTTTCTAAAAATATTTGCTTTTCACGTTCCATTAAAGTCAGTCCCAAAAATGCGGCACCTAAATCACCAGACACACAAATTAAATCACCACTTTCGGCAGTACTTCGTTTTACAAATTTATCGGGAGTCACTTCACCCAATGCGGTAACCGAAATAACCAACCCTTTTTGTGAAGTTGAGGTGTCCCCACCAATTAAATCCACGCCATATTTTTCACATGCAATTTGTACACCTACATAAAATTCTTCCAAAGCCTCTAAACTAAAGCGATTGCTAAAAGCAAGGCTCATGGTGATTTGTGTGGGTTGTGCATTCATTGCATATATATCACTTAAGTTTACTACTACGGATTTATATCCTAAGTGTTTTAAAGGTGTATACATTAAATCAAAGTGCACCCCTTCTACCAACAGGTCTGTTGTAATAACGGTTTGTTTTCCAAAATGATCAATTACTGCTGCGTCATCACCTATAGACAATACTGTACTTGCATTTTGTGTTTCAAAATTTTGTGTTAATTGGTCTATTAAACCAAACTCTCCTAGCTTTTCTATTTCTGTTCTTTCTTGCATAAAATAATTTATAAGGATCCGCCTTTCATTAATGACAATAATTGGTCATGAATTTTTCCATTGCTTGCAATGATACCTGGTTGATAGGGATTGTATTTTTCGCCTTTTAAATCAGTTACTTTTCCGCCTGCTTCTTGCACAATTAAAAAACCTGCAGCACTATCCCAAGCCTGTAATTTGTGTTCATAAAAACCATCAAATCTTCCAGCTGCTGTCCAACACAAATCAAGTGCAGCACTACCCAATCTTCTTACTGGAATAGATTTACGAATTAGTTTTTCAAAAATTTGTAATGGTCCGTTTTCAGAATCTAAATATTGATAAGGGAAGCCCGTAACCAAACAACTAGTTAATAAATTATCTTTATCACTTACCTTAATTGGTTTTTCATTTAGGGTAGCGCCTTTTCCTTTTTCGGCAAAAAATAATTCATTCATAAATGGGTTGTAAACCGCGCCCATTATCATTTCTCCATTTTCTTCTACACCAATACTTACACAACAAATTGGAATTCCGTTGGCAAAATTAATAGTACCATCAATGGGATCAATAATCCATTTTATATTTGAATTGGTAGGAACTGCGCCGGTTTCTTCACTTAAAATAAAATGATCGGGGTGGTTTTCTTGTATGATTTTAAAAATGGCTTTTTCAGATGCATGATCGGCCTCTGTTACCAAATCGTTAATAGTAGCTTTGCTTGAAATTGTAAATTTTCCGTTAAAGTATCTTGTTAATTCTGCAGCGCCTGCCTCCACTGCTTTAAATAATGTATTTTTAATCATACCACAAAAGTAACTTCGTTTGCTCGAATAACATTCCTATTTTTGCATATAATCTTAAAAGATAAAACCCGAATTTGTAGATGCCGATTTTCGAGATTAATTTACCCAAAAGCCTAACAAAGGCCCTGGGACTTCCCCCAAGAAGCCCCCGAAGATCTCAAATGCGTGTACTCAAAAAATTACTACGAAGGGCACGCTATACCGAGTTTGGTCAAAAATTTGGATTTGATCAAATTTTAAAAAGCAAACATGTTGGAAAAGTTTTTCAACAAAGCGTTCCTGCCTATAATTACAATAAAATTTACAATCAGTGGTGGCACAGGTCCTTAAATGGCGAGGCAGATATTACTTGGCCTGGTAAAATTAAATTCTTTGCATTAAGTAGTGGCACTAGCGAATCGGCCAGTAAATATATTCCTATTACAAACGATCTATTAAGGGGAAATAAAGTAATTATGATTAAACAGCTTATTAGTTTGTTTAATTATAAGGATGTTCCATTTACGAGTATAAGTAAGGGTTGGCTAACGCTTGGTGGTAGCACGGATTTACAAAAAGGACCCGGTTATTATGCGGGTGACTTAAGTGGTATTACTGCTAAAAAAGCACCATTTTGGTTTCAACCATTTTATAAGCCAGGCAAAAAAATTGCAAAAGAAAAAGATTGGAATAAAAAATTAAAAGAGATTGTAGAAAAGGCTCCTAATTGGGATATTGGATTTATTGTTGGCGTGCCGGCATGGATTCAAATGTGTATTGAAATGGTCATTGAAAGATATCAATTGAATAATATTCATGAAATGTGGCCCAACCTTGCATTTTTTGTACACGGAGGGGTAAGCTTTGAACCCTATAAACTTGGATTTGAAAAATTGTTGGGAAAACCCATTTCTTACATAGAAACCTATTTAGCTAGTGAGGGGTTTTTGGCTTGGCAGGACAAACAAAACGGGGAGGGTATGCGCCTTTCTTTTAATCAACATATCTTTTTTGAATTTGTTCCTTTTGATGAAATTAATTTTGATGCTGACGGCGAAATGATTGATAATCCCGAAGCCCTTATGATACACGAGGTAGAGGAGGGCAAGGACTATGCCATTTTAATTAGTACTGTTGCTGGCGCTTGGCGTTATTTAATTGGTGACACCGTTCGTTTTGTGGATAAAGCAAACGCAGAAATAATTATTACGGGTCGTACCAAACATTTTTTAAGTTTGGTGGGTGAACACTTAAGTGTGGACAATATGAATAAGGCGGTTCAATTGGTTAGTGAAGAAATGAATATTTCAATTCCAGAATACTGCGTTACCGGTGAGCCTGCGGGAAGTTTTTTTGCACACCAATGGTACATTGCCTGTGATGATAAACAGGATGAAAAATTAATTGCAAAAAAATTAGACGAAAAGTTAATGGAGCTTAATGACGATTACGCTGTTGAAAGAAAATCGGCACTAAAAGATATTCGAGTAAGTATATTAAAAGAGTCGGTGTTTTTATCCTTTTTAAAAAGTAAAGGAAAAATTGGTGGTCAGCATAAATTTCCAAGAGTAATTAAAGGAAATTTATTAAACGAGTGGAAAACATTTATATCAAATACTTAACATGATTGCACCCATATTAAAGGGCTTGTTATTGGGAATCATTTTAAGTATTTCAATTGGTCCCGTAATTTTTGCTATTTTAAAACAAAGCTTAACCAATGGAAAACGTGCTGGATATGCTTTTGTAGCAGGTGTTTCGGCTAGTGATATTAGCTTACTATTGGTTTGTAATATTTTTACGGCACTATTTACAATGGTACTATCGCATAAATATATTGTTGCGCTAGTAGGTGCAGGTTTTTTATTATTAATGGGTTTATATACGCTGTTTTTAAAAAAAATTCAGCTAGAAGCAGTAGGTGAAGAAAAAGATAACTCGCTTCGTAAAAGAGATTTGTTTAGAATTTTTGCTGCTGGTTATTTTATGAACACACTAAATCCAAGTGTATTTTTATTTTGGTTTGCATGGACAGCGGCCATTGGTGCAGACGCGTCCGAAACCAATCATCCAGTTTATTATAAACTTATTGTGTTTGGAACCTGCTTGGCTTTTGTGCTTTGTTCTGATATTTTAAAAGTAATGCTTGCCGGAATTCTAAGGCCTAAACTAACCGCCAAATCTATGATTTGGATAAATAGGGTTTCGGGGATTATTATATTAATTTTTAGTGCGGCACTTTTTTATAGCGCATTAAAATATTAGTTCGTAAATTGTAGCGTGAGAAAAATCATTTCAACCTTTGTTTTACTTGTTTTTATTAATTGTAGCACTTTTGCTCAGGGGGGTAATTTATTGGCACTAAAAGATAAAGGTGTTATTGTTCATTCCTATATTAAGGGAAGTTATATCAACTTTGAATTAAGTAACCACCAGTGGCTAACTGCGTTTGTTAATAAGGTAGCGTCGGATTCGTTAACCCTTAATTTATTTTCACTACAACAAACCACCACCGCCTATGGTACTTGGGGTGAGGACACTTTAAAACTGGGTCAGTTAACAATACATTATAGCGAAATCATTTCTATAGCGCACGAAAAGGGACACTACAATAGTGTATTTACCAACGGGACATTATTAAAAGTAGCCGGCCCACTGTATGCTTTATTAAATATCTCCAACTCGTTAATTAATAAGGATCCTGTTTTTAGTAACCGCAACCTGCCTCAAATTGGCGGTGGTATTGTTGCTTGGTTAGTTGGCAGGTGGCAGGCAAAGGAGCATCCAAATTACCGTCCTATTGGCAAAAGATTTACTTTAGAAATTATCTAAGCAATTATCACACAAATTATTTTCGTGTTTAAAATAATAAAAAAAGTTTTTCTCTATTTGTTTGTAAGCTCTTTAGTATATGTGCTTATTATAAAATTTGTAAATCCGCCTATTACTATTACGCAAATTACAAATGCTTTTGGGCTGGGCTTAAACCGAGATTACGTTTCATGGGAGGATATGTCCTATAATATTAAACTAGCGGCCATTGCTAGTGAGGACCAGGCATTTACCGATCACAGTGGTTTTGATTGGGATGCCATGGAAAAAAGCATGCACCCCAAAAAGAAAAATAAAAAATCAAAAATTCCTTTTGGAGGGGGTGCTAGTACAATTACACAACAAACTGCAAAAAATGTATTTTTATGGCAGGGCGGTGGTTATGATAAATACCTTAGAAAAATACCTGAATTTTATTTTACATTTTTAATAGAAAAAATTTGGGGCAAGCAAAGAATTTTAGAAGTGTATTTAAATGTAATTGAAACGGGGCCTGGTTGTTTTGGTGTAGAGGCCGCTGCACAACATTACTTTCACAAGTCTGCAAAAAAATTATCGCGTGCCGAGGCGGCCATGATTGTTGCGGGTTTTCCCAATCCTAAAAAATTTACTGCAAACCCAATGACATCAAGGGTTTCCTGGCGTTATCCTCAAATATTAAGAGAAATGAATAATATTGAAACCGACGAGGATATTAGCGCG
Organism: Bacteroidota bacterium; assembly: GCA_947456625.1. GTDB lineage: Bacteria > Bacteroidota > Bacteroidia > Chitinophagales > Chitinophagaceae > Sediminibacterium. Next base: position 192,553 of record CANGQJ010000002.1, on the reverse strand, counting down.
CTTCTAAAAAACAAATAAACTGTCTTAACTATAGCTCATTCGCGCCTTGTTTTTCTCCTATTTTTTCAAATGTTTTTCAATTAACGCAATTGCGTTATTTGTTCTTGCTTCTCCTGTTCCGCTTACAATACCCCATGGTGTTTTTTGATTGATAAGTATTTCCTTGTAAATGGTATACAGTTCTATGCGTGGTTTTTCGTTAGGGTATTCACGCATTTCGTCCGCAGTCCATGGTAAGTCTATGTCACATAGTAAATATAGGTCGTATTTTTTTTCATTGATTTTTTCTAAAATATAGGGATGACAATTATTAAATACATATTCACACCAAACCTTCATTACATACATATCGGTGTCTATAATTAATAAATTTTTGGCTGTTTGTTCATGGTTTGCCTCTGCATCCAATTGACCCTTAGCAATAGTAAGCAAGTCCTCATAATTATAATTGGTTCCATTTTCAGAAAGGTATTGTCTAGCATATTCGGGACACCATGGCGCGTTATAATGTTTAGCCAATGCGGCGCAAAGCGTTGACTTTCCGGTAGACTCAGGACCTATGATGACAATTTTTTGAACAGTACTCATTTTTATAATTCAGTTTTCTTAAAATGTGTTTTACGGTTTGTTTGCTTTTTGTTTCCAAGAAATATATCCCGCAATGGCTAAAATTAAAAGAATTATAAATTGTACACTAGTAAATGCGTAACCCTTTATAAAATAAAGCGGTATGGAAGCAATATTGGTTAATATCCACCAAATCCAACTTTCTACTTTCTTTTTTGCCATTAACCACATGCCCGTATAGGCAGTGGCGCTTGCAAACGCATCGGCCCATGGAATTGCTTCCGGAGCAAAGGCTGTTTTAGCATATGTTAATGCTCCATAAATTACAATATAAAATAAAGCAAAAAATGTTAGTTGCTGTGTCCACTCCCTTTTACTGCTATTGGTAATTTGTAAAGTAAGCGTAATATGATCTTCCTTTTTTCTGGTCCACAAATACCAACCATAAATACTCATGATGGTATAATATAAGTTAACGCTGGCTTCGCCAAGTAAATGCCCTTTGTAGCTTAAGTAAATATAAAATGTGGTGTTAATTAGTCCCGTTGGATATACTAAAATGTTTTCTTTTCTGCTATACCAAACCGATACAATACCCATTATAACGGCCACCGCCTCCACCCAGCCGGTTTGCATTAAGCCATCATATATAGATTGTAAAATTGTTGTCATGTATTATGCTAATTTCATTTTTTCAAGTTGTGCTTCTAATAAAAACATTTCGTCTCTTGTTTTTGCTGCTTCCATAAAGTCCATTGCCTTTGCAAATTTATCCATTTGTTTTTTGGTTTGTTTAATGGCTTTTTCAATTTCTGGAATGGTTTTGTATTCGCTTTGCAGTGTTGTATTGTCGGATAAAATATTTATGTCGTCTGTGGTGCGCACATTCATATTATTAAGACTAAATCCTTTAATGTCTAAAACCGATCCCTGCGCCATTACTTGTTCTATGCTCTTGGTTACCGTTGTGGGTGTAATGCCGTGTTCTTTGTTATACTTAATTTGTTTTTCACGACGCCTGTTGGTTTCATCAATGGTGCGTTGCATGCTTTTTGTAACACTGTCGCCGTAAAAAATAACCCTGCCATTTGAATTACGTGCAGCACGTCCTGCGGTTTGAGTAAGTGATTTTTCATTTCTCAAAAAACCTTCTTTATCTGCATCTAATACCGCAACCAGGGAAACCTCAGGAAGGTCTAATCCCTCTCTTAATAAATTCACACCAACTAGTACATCAATAACACCAAGCCTTAATTCTCTTAAAATTTCTACGCGCTCAAGTGCATCAATGTCGCTATGAATGTATTTAGATTTAATTTGAATTTTTTGTAAAAAACGGTCCATTTCCTCGGCCATTTTTTTAGTTAGAGTGGTCACTAAAACACGATCCCCCTTTTCCACCTGCATTGCAATTTCGTCTAACAAGTTGTCAATCTGATTTTTAGTTGGACGCACCTCTATGGGGGGGTCTAATAATCCGGTAGGCCTAACCACTTGCTCAACAATTAATCCACCTGTTTGTTCTAATTCATATTCACCTGGTGTTGCACTTACAAAAATACATTGACCAATAATATTTTCAAATTCATTAAAATTTAACGGGCGGTTATCAATAGCGCTTGGTAGCCTAAAACCATATTCTACTAAATTCATTTTTCTACTTCTATCACCTCCATACATTCCACTTATTTGAGGAATGGTTTGATGGCTTTCATCAATTACACATAAAAAATCCTTAGGGAAATAATCCAATAGGCAAAAGGGTCTGGTACCTGGCTCGCGTCTGTCAAAAAACCTGGAGTAATTTTCAATTCCCGTACAATAACCCAGCTCTCTTATCATTTCTATATCATATTCTACGCGCTCCTTTATTCTAGCGGCTTCCAGGGGTTTACCTACATTTTTAAAATAGGAAACCTGCGCTTGCATTTCATCCTGAATTTCATAAATTATTTTTTGCACCATATCCTTTGGTGCTAAATATAAATTAGCAGGAAAAATAGCTGCGTCGTTCATGGGCTCAATTCTTTTTCCGGTTTCAATTTCTATGGTTTCTATGGTTTCTATCTCATCGCCAAAAAAAGTAATGCGGTAACCATAATCAACATAGGGTAAACGAATGTCTACTGTGTCACCGTTTACTCTAAAAGCGCCCCTATCAAATTCGGTAACACTTCGGTGATAAAGCGCATTTACCAATGCGTGTAAAAATGCTTGTCTTGAAATGTGTTGTCCTTTTTGTATTCTTATAATTCCATTTTCAAGTTCGGTAGGATTACCCATACCATAAATACAACTTACACTGGCAACAATTATAATATCACGACGTCCACTTAATAATTGTGCGGTTGCTTGTAGTCTTAATTTGTCTAACTCTTCGTTGATGCTTAAATCTTTTTCAATGTATACGCCCGAGGTTGGTAAATATGCTTCGGGTTGGTAATAATCATAATAAGAAACGAAATAACCAACAGCGTTTTCCGGAAAAAACTGTTTAAACTCACCATACAACTGGGCAACCAATGTTTTATTGTGCGTTAATACTAGTGTGGGCCTTTGAACATTTTGAATTAGGTTGGCAATGGTAAAAGTTTTACCACTTCCTGTTACACCCAATAGTGTTTGATTTTTGTCACCATTAAAAACCCCCTCGGTCAGCTGTGCAATTGCAGTGGGCTGATCTCCCGAGGGGATATAATTAGATTTTAAATTAAAGGGCATAAAACAAAGGTACGTCCTATAAGGCTTCTAAATAAACCGAAAGTCTTTCTATTGCTTTTGCAACTTCGTTTACTTGTTCGTTTACCTCGTTCCAGTTTTTTTGTTCTATTGCTTCCCTTACACCGGGTACTGTTTTTACACCATATCCGGTATAAAAACCAGGAGCATATAAACTGTGTTTAAACCATGGTCTTCGTGGAAGCCCGTTGGTGCTTAATAACTGTTGTTCTGCTGTAAATATTTTTTGATTAATGGCCGCTAATTTTACTGCATCCGCTTTTGCTTTTAAAGTTTCTGAGCTTGCTGCTGCTTTTTCAAAATGTACTAGCGCGTTTTGAATTGGAGTAAAATCAACAAAAGGAACCTCCGCTAAAACCTTTGGTGTGGTTAGTTTTTCAGTAGGATCTGCTGCATATATATATGCTTTATTGTTTACCAATTCGTTTTCGATTTTTGTTTTTTCGCGCAGTTGATTTACGTTGTTTATTAATTCATTAATATAGCCTTTAACTGTTTTATGAAGTTCAGTAAAATCAAATTGTAATGCATCGGCATTCGCAAGGCGCATTACTACTCTTCCTGTGGTTTGCGCAAGTGTTACTCCATATGCAAAGGTTGGATCCTTAAAACGCTTATACATATCATAAGAATCATAAATAGAGTGGTATTCTCCTCCCTCGTCCTCACCGCCGTATCCAATATTTAAAGAGGGTACTCCTAGGTGTTGAATAAAAGAAGAATAATCCGATCCGGAGCCCATTGCGCCAAGAGGGTATGCCTTTGACTCAAACGCTTCTTTTTTTGCAGCCGGTGTAGATGCGGTGGTGGCTCTAGCTGCTTTTGATCTTTCAAAAACCGAAACACCTGTTTGTGGATCTATTACTGTTTTACTAATTTCTGTAATTAAGGGTGCAAATGCGTGTGAGCCCTCGGCGCCTAAAAAACCTCTACCATTTCCATCAGAGTTTATATAAGCAACGGCTTTTGCTTGTAATTCGGCGGCGTGGTTTTCAACCCACTCGGTTGAACCCATTAAACCAGGCTCTTCGGCATCCCAAGCACAATACACCAATGTTCTTTTTGGCTTCCATCCTTGTTTTAATAAAGCACCAATTGCAATGGCTTCGTCTAATTCGGCAGCCATTCCGCTTATTGGGTCTGCTGCTCCATTTACCCATCCATCGTGGTGATTTCCACGAATAACCCACTGGTCTGGAAACTCACTTCCTTTAATGGTTGCAATTACATTTAAGCCTGGTCTTATTTTCCAATCAAAAGCAAGTTTTAAGTGTACCTGAGATTTACTAGGTCCAATGTGATAGGCAAAGGGAAGTCCACCCACCCAGTTTTTTGGAGCTACAGGACCCTCCATATCTTTTAGTAATGGAGTCGCATCCCCATAGCTTATTGGAAGTACTGGAATTTTTAATAAATTTTTTGCGTCATTGTGATCAACCCTTATTGCACCTTCGATAGAGGGTTGGTTTGGTGTGGTTGGGTCACCAGGATATATTACCATATCCATAATAGATCCTCTTTGAACTGTTTGATCGTTTTTAAAAGCGCCAATTGGGTAGGCGTCTCCCGCACCATATCCATCATCAATTGGATCTGAATAAATTAAACAACCAATTGCACCATGTTCTTGTGCTACTTTTGGTTTAATTCCTCTCCAGCTTCTTCCATATTTAGCAATTACTATTTTTCCTTTTACATCAATACCATATTTAGCAAGTGTTTCATAGTCCTCTGGTAAACCATAATTAACAAAAACCAAGTTTGCGGTAACATCCCCATCGGCGCTCCAACAATTATATGTAGGCAGTTGGTCTGCTTGATTTGAAGTGGCATCCTCTTTTAGTGGCGTCTCTTTTAATTTTGCTTTATAATTAGTAGCACCATTCATTTCAAGGGTTCTGGTTATTGGTGTTGGAAACATTAATTGATATGTTTCTATTTTGGTATCCCATCCCGCTTGTTTAAAAACGCTTTCAATTTCGCTTGCAACCATTTTACCACCTACCGATCCAACGTGGTGTGGAACCGATGATAGCTTTTTAATGTTTTCTCCTATTCGTTGTGCACTAAGTTGTGCGTCAAATATTTTTTCATTTTTAATTTCAGTGTCGCTTGATTTAAAACCAAGTATGCTTTTTTGTGCATTTATGTTATTAATAATAAAACAAAATAATGCGGGAATAAAAATTCGTGTTTTCATTTTTTAAAATTAAATAGGTCGACTTAAATATTGTGTATAATTAGGAAGTTCATATTCGTATTCGTCTTGCATAAAACGAGAGGTCATTAAAAAATCGGCAGTAGTTCGGTCACAAGCCATTGGTAGGTTCCAGGCTACCGCAAGCCTTAATAGCGCTTTAACATCACTATCGTGGGGTTGTGCCTCCATGGGATCAAAAAAGAAAAATACAACATCAATGTCGCCGGTAGCAATCATGGCTCCAATTTGCTGGTCTCCGCCCAATGGTCCACTTAGTAGTTTAACCACAGGTTGATCAAGCGCTTCCTCTACTAACTTACCCGTGGTACCGGTAGCCACTAAAGCATGTTTGGAAAGCGCTATTTTATTATGAATGGCCCACTCAATTAGGTCTTTCTTTTTATTGTCGTGTGCAATAAGGGCAATTTTTTTTCGACGCCCTAGTTTTCTAATATTGTTTGTCATTTTATATTTATTTAAAAACAATGGTGGAGTGTTTTGTAATAATTGGGAGACACAACAAGATAATAAAAATTATTGGGAGTGATAAACCAAATATATATAGAATAAAACCAATTAGGGATAAAAAAAGGGGGTAGCTAAATAATAAAATACTAAATAAAACCGAGTCGTAAAAAACAGTGTTTTGGGTTAGTTTGTTGGTTGTTTTTTTTATTAAATTATAATAGGGTAGGTGAAAAAAATATAAAAATGATTTTTTAATACTTGCATTGTGAGAAGGGGGATAAATATTACTTTCTAGTTGTTCATAAACTATGCTATTAAAAACAACGCGTTGTTTTGCGTTTGTTATTTTTTCTTGTTGTGAAAAATCACAAATACTAATGTTTACGTTTTTGTTTATTCCTCTAAAATTATGATATGCTATTCCTACTAGGTGTATTTGAAAGAATATATTTTGTTCGTTGAGTTTTTCTATTATTCTTGTGGTTCCTTTTTTAAATTGTTGTAGTTTATTTGAATTAACACAAACACCTTCTATAAAAATTAACACCGCTTCTCCGTTTTTTATTAATCTTACCGATTCATTAAATGCATATTCATTTAAATGTAAGTATTGTTTACCTTCTCTTTGGCGATAAACAGGTATCATGTTTAATAATCTTAATAAAAACCTGTGGTGTTTTTTTGTAAAAACATCTCCTCGGGCTAAAAAGTTAACTTTTCTTTTATATTGAGCTCCAATGATAATAGCATCTAGGAAAGAGTTTGGGTGATTTGCAATTATTAATAAAGGTAGTTTGTTATTCAATAAAAATTTATTTCTAACATTAATGTCAGAACAAAACAACCAAAGCGCTGCTCTTATAAAAAATTTTAAAACGCTTATCAATTTTTTTTATAAATATAAAAAAACCGCACCATAAATGATGCGGTCCGTACCTACTAACCTTTAAAAAAACAAGATAAATATTATTTACTTGCAGCTTCTTCTACTTTTACTGCAATTTTTGCTCTAATTTTTGCCTCTATTTCATTTGCCATTTCTGGATTGTCATGTAAAATTGTTTTTACTGAATCACGTCCTTGTCCTAGTTTATTTCCTTCGTAACTAAACCAAGATCCACTTTTATTGATAATTTCTAACTCAACACCCATATCAATAATTTCTCCAATTTTACTAATCCCTTCTCCAAAAATTATTTCAAACTCTGCAGCCCTAAATGGAGGAGCCACTTTATTTTTAACCACTTTTACTTTAACTCTATTACCTATTGCTTCATCACCATCTTTAATTTGAGCCATTCTACGAATATCTAAACGAACCGAAGCGTAAAACTTTAATGCATTACCACCCGTTGTTGTTTCTGGATTTCCAAACATAACACCAATTTTTTCACGTAATTGGTTAATAAAAATACAAACCGTACCTGTTTTATTAATTGTTGCTGTTAATTTTCTTAAAGCTTGTGACATAAGACGAGCATGTAATCCCATTTTAGAATCTCCCATTTCACCTTCTAACTCACTTTTTGGAACCAATGCAGCAACAGAGTCAATAACAACTACATCAATTGCACCTGATAATATTAAACGATCTGCTATTTCTAAAGCTTGTTCACCATAATCCGGTTGAGATACTAATAAATTATCTACATCCACTCCTAAACGTTTTGCATATGCACTATCAAAAGCATGTTCCGCATCAATAATTGCACACATTCCACCCTTTTTTTGTGCTTCGGCTATCACATGAATAGCTACTGTTGTTTTACCAGAAGATTCTGGTCCATATATTTCAATTATTCTACCTTTTGGTAAACCACCAATACCTAAAGCGGTATCTAAGCCAATTGATCCTGTAGAGATTACTTCCTGAGGTTCTTGACTACGCTCATTCATCATCATTACACTTCCTTTTCCATAATCCTTATCGATTTTATCGATTGTTAATTTTAGGGCTTTTAATTTTTCAGCATTTGCAGTACTCATGGTTAATCGTTTTATGTTTTCTTTGAATATTTATGTAAAGATATGGATAAATTGTTAATAAACTAAAATATTTAGTATTTTTTTACTAATTAGATTAGTTATAACAAATTATTTTATAAAAATATGATTTAAATTATTGATTTTCATTGTTTTATATTTTTAGTATTTTTCTTAGTTTTTTTAGTATTGTGGTTATTTTGGGTATTTTGTTTGGCTAATTTTCTGTTTTTCTAGTATTAAATAAAAGTAGGGTATTTTAAATTACCCTCCCAAATGCAATTATATTTTGAATGTTAATTACTACTGTAGTATTAAACTATAATACATTTATATAAAGACCCTAATACTATTACCCCTGTGTATATCTTAATATCTTTTTTATTAACAACAATAATTTTTCAATAAACCAACATATAAATACACCATTATACTTATGGGATATACATTTCATAATACTATTTATATAATAAATTTTCAGATTTAAACATTATCCCACATGTTATTCACTGTTAATTAACGGGCATAAATAAGGCATTTTTTTCTTCAAAGTTGTAATTTAATATCAATTCAATTTTTTTATTCTAGAGTTATTCAGATTAATTCACTCAAATTTTACGGATATCCACTAAAATTTAATTTATCCACCTAGTGTGTGTGTATTTTTTTATCCATTTTTATACTTAAAAACCAAGCATTTTTATACAATATGCCTTAATTAGTTGTAAGAATCCGTTATTTTTGCCTTCCTATAATATAATTATATATGTCAATTATTCAGAACATTAGAGAAAGAGGTGCTTGGATCATCTTTGGTATTATTGCAATAGCGTTAATTGCTTTTATTTTACAAGACGGAATTGGAAGAAAAAGAGGTGCTAGTGATGTTACTACCCTTGGTAAAGTAAACGGCGAAGTAATTAATAAAATTGAGTTTGATGAGAAATTAGATATTCAAGTTCAACAATATGCTTCTCAAGGAGTAAAGAGAGAACAAATGATTGGTTACCTATGGGAGCAAGAATTAACTCGTTTATTATTTAAATCAGAATCTGAAAAACTAGGAATTTCTGTTGGCACTAAAGAATTATCAGATGTTTTATTTGGTAATGAGTCACCGTTTAGACAGGAGTTTTCAGATAAAAATACTGGAGAGTTCAAAGTGAATGATGCAAAAAATGCTATAGCTCAAATTAAAAAAGGAAAGAACAAGGATCAAATTAAACAAATTGAAAAATTTTACATAGAACCTGCTGTAGAAAATAGAATTAGAAATAAATATCAAGCATTGGTTGTTAAAGGTGTACAATTACCTAAGTGGTTGGCTGAAAAACAATATGCAGATTTAAACAACATTGCTTCAATAAATTTTGTAAATATTCCTTACAACAGTATTTCTGATAGTACGATTAAAGTGAGTAATGATGATATTGCTACTTACCTAAAGGAAAACGCTGCTGCATATCAAAACGAAGAAACGTCTAGAAATATTGGATATATAGGATTTAGCGCTGCACCAACAGCTCAAGATTCTTTAATTGCAAAAAATGAAATTATTACTTTAAAAGAGGCATTTAAAAACGAAACAGACGCAGCAACTTATTTAAATAAAGTAGGAACTGAAATCCCATATTACAATAGTTATATTAGTAAGAAAACAATTCAAATTCCTGAAAAAGATTCTGTATTAAATATTGGAGTTGGTAATGTTTTTGGACCCTACGTAGACGGAAGAAATTATACTATTGCAAAGGTTTTAGGCGTTAAACAATGGCCAGACAGCAGTAGTGTTAGACATATTTTAATTGCTACTAATAATCCACAAAACGGACAACAATTAAGAGATGATAGTAGTGCTAAAAAATTAATTGACAGCATTAGTGCTGCGCTTAAAGGTGGAGCAAATTTTGAAGCTTTATGTGAAAAATATTCTGACGACGGTGCAAGTAAAGTAAAGGGTGGAAACTTGGGTATGTTTGCGCAGGCGCAAATGGTACCTGCATTTAATGATTATGCTTTTGACAATCCAGTTGGATCAAAGGGTGTTATTAAAACCGATTTTGGTTACCATTATGTGGAGGTTTTAAAACAAACCACAAAAGGTCCTGCATATAAAATTGCATATCTATCAAAGGCAATTAATCCTAGCAATGAAACCATTAATGCAGCCTCTACCGCTGCCGCACAATTTGCCGCTTCAAGTAAAGATGTAAAAAGCTTTAATGAAAATGCGGTTAAAGCAGGAAAACAAGTTTTACCCGCAACCGCTATAAAAATAAATGATTTTGATATACAAGGTTTGGGTGAAACAAGACAAATGGTACGTTGGGTTTATGAAAAAAATGTAAATAGTGTTTCTGAACCATTTGAAATTGGCGACACTTATATTGTTGCTGTTATTACGGGTGAAGATAAAGCTGGACTTGCTAGTGTTGCATCTGCAAAACCACAAGTAGAGGGTATTATCAGAGATCAAAAGAAAGCGGAGAAAATTAAAACTTCCATTAAAGGAAATACCCTAGACCAAGTAGCCGCAAATACAAAAGCAATGGTTCAAAAAGCCGATAGCCTATGCTTTAATTATACAATGGTTCCTGGTGTTGGAAACGAACCAAAATTAATTGGTGCTGCATTTAATAAATCTTTGGTAAACAAAACTAGCGCCCCAATTGCCGGTAATGCTGGTGTATATGTTATTTCAGTAAACAATATGAGCGCTAAGCAAGCACAACAAGAACTGTCTTTATACAAAGAAGAAAGTTTAAATAGAACTAGAAGTGCCATGTTTAGATCAAACGCTTCTTTAAAGAAAACGGCTAAAATTGAAGACAACAGGTCTAAATTGTTTTAACTAATTTATAAATAATTATATGAAGGCCTCCTAAATGGGGGCTTTCTTATTCAATAAATGGCCTAATTTTGTATTATGTCAGAATTACTAAACAATAAGGTTTCAGAAAGTGGTTTAATTACCATTGACCTGGCCTCTTTTTTACCAGACAACCCAATAGTGCTGTTTGATATTAAGCCCTTCTTGTTTATGGAATTAATTTTAAAGGAAAAGGATTTTAGGGCCGCGTTATTAAATATTAACTGGAGTGAATATCAGGATAAGGTTGTTGGAATTTTTTGTTCCACCGATGCTATTATACCAATGTGGGCAAACATGCTTATTGTTTCTAATTTACAACCCTTTTCAAAAGTGGTTTATTTTGGAGACGAAAATCAAGTAAGAGCACAATTATTGTTGGAGCAAATAAGCATAATAAACCCCGATAATTATGTAGACCAAAGGGTTGTTATTAAGGGTTGTGGTGATACACCTATTGCCGAAAGCGCTTATGTTGCAATAACACAAAAGTTGCGTCCTGTAGTTAAGAGTATTATGTTTGGAGAACCCTGTAGTACGGTGCCGGTTTACAAAAAAAAGGCCTAGTGTTTTATTAGTGCGCCTCTAACCAATTATCTCCTACTCCAATTTCAGCCTCAACAGGCACGCCGTTTGGCAACACCATGGCCGAGGTCATACTGGATAAAATTAATTCTTTAAGTGCCGGTAATTCTGAATTCACCGCATCAAAAACCAATTCATCGTGTACTTGTAAAATCATTTTTGATTCCCAGTGTTTCTTTTTCATTTCACGATGCACTTTAATCATAGCCAATTTAATCATATCTGCAGCCGAACCCTGAATGGGTGAATTTATAGCGTTTCGTTCTGCAAAACCACGCACCGTAAAATTGGTACTATTAATATCACGAAGCCACCTTTTACGACCCATTAAGGTTTCCACAAATCCTAGCTCTTTTGCGTTATTAATTTGAGCGTCCATATATTTTTGAATATTAGGAAACTCCTTTTTATAGTTATCAATAATTTCTTTTGCTTCGGTTCTTGAAATACCCAAATTTTCTGCTAATCCAAAAGCGCCCTGTCCGTATATGATTCCAAAGTTTACACTTTTTGCTTTGTAACGCATTTCTTTTGTTACATCGGCCTCTGCAATTCCATACACTTTTGCTGCAGTAGCAGTATGGATATCTTTACCTTGTTTAAATGCCTCACACATATTTGGATCACCACTTATTGCTGCAACAATTCTTAATTCTATTTGAGAATAATCAGCACTTACCAATACGCGTCCAGGTTCTCTTGGTATAAATGCTTTTCTTATTTCCTTACCCCTTTCGGTTCTAATGGGAATGTTTTGCAAATTTGGATTGGTACTGCTTAATCTTCCCGTTACCGCAACTGCTTGCGCATAACTTGTGTGTATGCGTCCTGTTTTAGGATTAATTAATTCAGGAATAGCGTCTACATAAGTTGACTTAAGTTTTGTAAGCTCTCTAAAGTTTAAAATGTCATCTACAATCTTATGTTTTGCTGCCATTTTAGACAATACATCCTCACCTGTTGCGTACTGGCCCGTTTTTGTTTTTTTTGCTTTAGGGTCTAGTTTTAAAATATCAAACAACACCTCACCCAACTGTTTTGGAGAAGCTAAATTAAATTTTACCCCAGCTTGTTCAAATACCTTTTCTTCACTTTTTTTAGCTTCCACTTCTAGTACCTTGCTATACTCGTTTAAAAAACCAGTATCAACATTTACCCCCTCAAACTCCATATCAACCAATACCGTTACCAACGGGTTTTCTACCTCATCAAAAATGCGCTGTACCCCCTTTTTATTTATTAATGGAACAAAACAATTTTTTAACTGAAGGGTAATATCAGCATCTTCCGCGGCATATTCTTTAATTTGTTCTAATGGAACATCGCGCATAGTACCCTGGTTTTTACCCTTCTTACCAATTAGGGTTTCTATGGAAACGGGCTCATAGCCCAAAAACTGTGCACTTAGCAAATCCATACTACGCCTGCCTTCCGGCTCAATCACATAATGGGCCAACATAGTATCAAATGTTTTCCCCTTTAATATTACATCATACCACTTTAATACTAAGAAGTCATATTTTAAGTTTTGACCAATCCAGGTAATCTCTGGGTTTTCAAACAGCGGTTTAAACAACCCTAAAATATATTTTGCGCCATCTTTTCCATTATCATCGTTGGCTATTGGCACATAATAACCTTCGTGTTCTTTTATAGCAAAACTTAATCCCACCAAGGAAACATTATTAGCATCAATTCCGGTTGTCTCGGTATCAATACAAATTTCACTAGCAATTTGTAAGGTGGTAATTAATTTATTTATTGCTACATCACCAACAACTAACTCATATTGATGTGTTGTATTGTTTATATTTTTATTTACAATTAACTGTGGCAGTTCCGTTTCCGGGTCCTCAATTATTTCATCGGTTGCCTCTGTAGTGGTTTGAGTGTGGTGTTCGGCATCTAAAACAATAGTTCTGGTTTTTACTATTTTTTCCTTTGGTGGTTTAACTGCATTTCCAAATAAATCGGTTTGTTCCTCTTTAGCTTTTTCGGACACTACTTCAAAATTGCTCCCTAAAATTCGCTTACCCAGTGTTTTAAATTCTAGCAAATTAAATATCTCGGTTAGCGCAGGAATATTTTTTTCAGATAATTTATAATCTTCTTCGTGAAACTGAACTGGAACGTTGGTTATAATGGTTGCTAGTTTTTTACTCATTATTGCCGAGTCCACCCCTGCCCTTACTTTTTCACCCATGGCACCCTTTATTTTATCGGCGTTGGCTAAAACCCCCTCAAGCGTATCGTATTCTTTTAAAAGTTTTGCTGCCGTTTTTTCACCAACACCCGGAATGCCTGGAATATTATCTGCAGCATCACCCATTAGTCCCAACATGTCTATTACCTGATCCACTCTTGCAATATCCCATTTGGCCTTAATTTTTTCTGCGTCTAAAATTTCTCTTTCGTTTCCAAATGCTGGCGGTTTCCACATATATACATTTGGCTTTACTAATAACTGCCCATAATCCTTGTCGGGTGTTACCATATATACTTCATATCCTAAATCTGCTGCTTGCCACGCAAGGGTACCTATAACATCGTCGGCCTCATAACCATCACACTCTACCACTGGAATATTAAAACCTTCAATAATGGCTTTAATATGAGGCAGCGAACTAAGCAAGTCTTCGGGTGCCTCTTCTCGGTTGGCTTTATAATCTGTAAAGTCGGTATGGCGTTCGGTAGGTGCATGCGTATCAAAACAAACGGCAATGTGTGAAGGGTTTTCCTTTTTAATAATTTCTAAAAGGGTATTGGTAAATCCAAACTGAGCATTGGTATTAATTCCGGTACTTGTGATTCTTGGAGTACGAATTAATGCATAATATGCTCTATAAATAAGCGCTAGCGCATCTAATAAATATAACTTTTTAGCCATGTTGCTAAGGTAATAAAAAAAACATCCCCTTCGCATTTGCGAAAGGGATGTGTATTAAAACAAGCGATCAATAGTGAGCGATATGAGCACTCAATTATTTTATCTTATACTTATACTTATAGCGTTCGTATAATTGTTTTTGTTTGTTGTCTAAAGAAACGTCTCTTCCTTGTATGAAGGCCTTAACCACCTGATTGCCCCTCATGTCTAAAATATCACCATCACTTATTACAATATTAGCGTCCTTACCAGTTTCTAAAGAACCGGTGATATCATCTATTCCTAAAACTTTTGCACTGTTTAGGGTAATAGCGCTTAGGGCCTCTTCCTTGCTAATACCATAAGTTGCTGCGGTTCCAGCGTTAAAGCTTAGGTTTCTTTGTTTAGTATTTTCGCTCATATCGCTTAGAGAAACCAATACACCCGCCTTAATTAGCTGTGCAGGTAGTTTATAAGGTTGATCAATATCGTCATCCTCGGTTGTTGGTAATGCATGTTGGTTGTCTAAAATTACCGGAATATTATTTGCTACTAAAATAGGAGCAATTTGGAAACTTTCTGAACCACCAACAATTACTACTTTAAAGCCAAATGTTTTTCCAAGATCTATTGCAATTAACATTTGTTTTACTTCGTTGGCGCGAACAAATAATTTTTGTTTGCCTTCAAATAAACCACGCGCCGCTTCCAATTTTAAATTATTTGAAACGTGACTTTTTTCTTGTAAGTAAGCGCGCGCATCGGTGAAATATTTTTTAAGCGTTTCAATTTTATTAAAGGCCTCTTTCATTGGATCGCCAGCTTGAGCCATACGCATAAAGCCACGGCCTCTTTGACGAACCATAAAGGAGGGAAGTTCAATAAATTGACCAATATCTGATTTGTAAGCAGCGTCTTCGTAGTTCCAAGCGTCTAATTGTACTACACTAGATTGACCATCTATTAATTCGCCTTCTGGAGCAACATGTGCAAGTAAAATACCGTTAGCCCTTAATACACCTGTTACTTTAGAGTCAGTGTTGTAAGAAACTAAAGAACGAATGCTTGCGTTATTTTCTCCAATTTCTGTAAGGTCATTACTACCCCTAACACCGCTTCCAATTTCTTTTAAACCCAGATAGGAGTTAGATAATATTAGTCCAGGATAAACCTGTTTGCCCGTTGCGTCTACTACGGTTGCGTTTAAAGGTGCTGCAATTCCAGCACCAACTGCTGTAATTTTTCCTTTTTCAAATACAACTGTTGCGTCGTTTATAACAGTACCATTACCAACGTGTACTGTTGCGTGTGTAATTGCCGTGGCGCCCTGTTGGGGTCCAGCAGGATAAACTGTTTCTTGAGCACTTGTTACTTTACATAACAATGCAAGAGACAATATAAATAAACTAGAATATTTCTTTTGCATGGTTTAGTTTTTTTCGGTTTCGTAAATAGTTGCGATGCCATCTTCGTGTTCGTGATCACCACAACTTAAAATTGTTTGTATGCTAGCCATTGCTGGTCTTGTTGGGGCACCCGCCCTTTTATCTCCCAACATTTTTTGAATTAAACGTGCTCTTTCTGCAGCAACTGTTTTGTGCAATGTGGCATCCTTTTCTCTATCAAAATAAACTACTCCATCTACAATGGTATATAATGATTTTGCATAAATACTTAAAGGGTTATCGGACCACAATACTAGGTCGGCGTCCTTGCCCACTTTAATACTTCCTACTTTATCCGAAACGTGTAATGCTTTTGCGGGATTAATAGTTACCATATTTAAAGCCTCTGTTTCAGAAACGCCACCATATTTTACAACCTTACCCGCTTCTTGATTAAGGCGTCTGGCCATTTCGGCGTCATCGGAATTAATACAAACATTTAAACCCACCTTTTGCATAATAGCTGCATTGTACGCAATGGCATCTATCACTTCTTGTTTATACATAAACCAGTCAGAGAAGGTTGATACGCTTGCACCATGTTCTTTCATTTTATCTGCCACCTTATATCCCTCTAAAATATGTGTGAATGTGTTAATTCTAAAACCATATTTTTCTGCTACACGCATGGTGTAAGTTATTTCTGGTTGAACATAAGAATGACAAGTTATAAAACGCTTCTTGTTCATAATTTCAACAAGTGCATCTAGTTCTAAGTCTCTTCTAGTGTTAGGATTTGCTTTCATTGCCTTTTGATAATCAACAGCTCGGTCAAACGCGTCTGTTAAAACTTCTTCAACTCCCATTCTGGTGTCTGGGAAACGATTGTTATTCGGAGAGGTTGTTCTTTTCACGTTTTCACCCAAAGCAAATTTGATAAACGGATCGGCACCTACAAATTTTAAGCCCTCGTCTGTAGCACCCCAACGTAATTTCATTAATTGTGTTTGACCACCAATGGTATTAGCTGAGCCGTGTAATATATGAGAGGTAGTTACACCACCACTTAATTGACGGTATATATTAATGTCCTCTGGATTCATATTATCACCAATACGAACTTCACTGGTTACAGACTGACCACCTTCGTTAATAGAAAGTGCTGCAATATGTGAGTGCTCGTCAATAATACCCGCGCTTAAATGTTTACCAGTACCGTCAATTACTTTTGCGTTTGCATCAGATAGGTTGGTACCCAGTTTTGCAATTTTTCCACCTTTAACCAAAACGTCGGTATTTTGTAACACACCCTCTTTTTCGCTGGTCCAAACTGTTGCGTTTTTAATTAAGATAGTTTCTTGTGTAGGAACGGTTTCGTTACCAAATCCAACAAATGGATAAGTAATTTTAGCCAAGGCTTTTGTAGAATCGGCCCATGCTTTCTTTTCTGGAGTAGCTGCTAATTGACCAACCATAGTAGCCGTCCAAGTTGTTTTATTTCCAACCGCATCTGTACCAATACCACTCCAAATTCCTGCTATAATTACACCACCTAATTTTATTTGTTCAGCACCTCTTCCTTTTTTAGAAGGAAAACTTAATTTAACTATTGATTCATTTACAGAAAGCTTTGCAGCTAAAGTGTCTGTGCCAATAATATTAGCAGATAAATCTTTTTTAACTTCTAAATTGTATTCGGTGTTAACTCCGCCATTGGCAATAGTTACTTTATATTTTCCTGCATAATTATTCCACTCAGATGCATTTACATCATATTTTTTTCCTTGAACCCAGTTTTCAATAATTTTTGCATTGCTATTAAATATGGGCTCTGTAGTGATTATAAAATTTGCCAACTTGCCCGCCTCAACCGATCCTACTTGATCGTAAACGCCAATTTGAGTAGCAGGAGTTTTAGTTAAAGCTTCTAATGCTTTTGATTCAGATAAACCCGCAGCAATTGCTTTTCTTAAATTAGTAAAAAATGCTTTACTGTCTTTCATTTCAGATACACTAATACTAAAAGGAATATTTGCTTTTTCAAAAGCAGCAGGATTTGTTGGAGCTAATTCCCAGTGTTTCATATCGGCAAGCGAAACAAAACGTGCGTCGTTAGGATCTTCTACATCCATTGCAGCAGGAAAATCAATACCTATAATAAACGAAGCTTTTGTTTTTGCAAGCTCCTCTATTCTTTGGTATCCGTTGTCACCACCTTTTAGAATATATTGAACACCAAACTCGGCACCAATTCTGTTGGCTCTTAATGTAGACCACTTATCGTCAGCCGCAAAAATTTGTGGCAAAGATTGGTTTGCATTAAATGCTTCTAGTGAAAGGTTGGTACCCTCACCAGCGGGTTTGGTTTGATACCATTTGGCGTCTAAATAAGTTTGACGAAGTAGTGCAATACTACCCATTAAACTTCCAGGATATGATTGTGTAGAGGATCCTTTTTCAAAAGAATAAACTGCAGCAGCTTTTGTTTTAATTAATGCTTTGTGTACATCATCGGTAGTTAGCGTAACCACCGCACCGGTTCCGCGTGCAATACCATCTTTAACATGTGTAAAAACGGTGCCAAATCCATTGGCTCTAAATGCACTGGCATTTGCTTCGTCGGTTGCAAATATTTCAAATGCATTTACTTCTGGTTTAATAGCTTGGTTCCAGTTATATGCTCCTGTTTTGTTAGAAACAAATTGTGCTGGTGCTCCAAAATTAAAACCACCTGCTTGTCTTACTGGTCCAGCAACACCATAGTTGGTATAGGCGTCTATAAATGAAGGATAAATATATTTTCCACTGCAGTCAACAACTACAGCCTCGGCAGGAATGGCAACACCCACACCCACAGCAATAATTTTTCCCTGTTTTATAAGTAGGGTTCCTTTTTCAATTTTGGTTGTAGTATTTTGCACAATGGTTGCGTTTGTAAATGCATACAAACCCAAACGTACGTCTCTAATTCCGTTTACCGGAAAGGACTCCTGTGCATTTGAGGCAACGCTCACACTAAGTAAGGTTAGCCATAAAAAAATCCTCTTCATGCGCGACAGTATTTTAATAATGATAGAATATTCTAAAGCTACTAAAATACTTGTTTGAAAAAAAGAGCAATTTTAAATTTTTGATGGGTGGTTGTACTACCTACCCATGTAGACCATTAAAATTTGAACATCACTTGGGTTCACACCACTTATACGGCTTGCCTGACCAATGGTTAGTGGTCTAATTTTTTTGAATTTCTGCAGGGCTTCAATAGAAAGTGCCGCTACCTTATCATAATCAAAGCTATCTGGTATTGTAAGGTTTTCAAGTGATGCCATGCGGTCCACAATTTCCTTTTCCTTTTCAATATAGCGTTCATATTTAATTTGAATCTCGGCTTGTTCTAAAAATTCATTTTCTTTATTGGACAATTTTTCATTTAATTCAGCACTATTGCTTAAAATTTGTTGTAAGCTAATATTGGGTCGTAGCACGAGTTTTGAAGCTTTCTGCTTTTCGTTTAAAGGAGCAGAATCTATGCTTTGCAAAAAATCATTTATTTCTTTTGGCTCAACCGAATGTGTATTTAATATATTTTTTATATCCGCAACCTCCGCGTTTTTAAGCATTACCCGGTTTAATCTTTCTTGTTTTGCTAGCCCTAATTTGTGACTAATTTCTGTTAATCGTAGGTCCGCATTGTCCTGTCTTAATAGTGTTCTAAATTCAGCACGTGAAGTAAACATACGGTAAGGTTCATTGGTTCCTTTACCAATTAAATCGTCAATTAATACGCCAATATATGCTTCGCTTCGATTTAATATAAATGGAGCCTGATGCGTTAATTTTAAATGCGCATTCATACCTGCCATTATACCCTGGCAAGCAGCCTCCTCATAACCGGTAGTTCCATTTATTTGACCAGCAAAATATAGGTTTTCAATGGCTTTTGTTTCTAGGGTATATTTTAATTGTGTAGGTTGGAAAAAGTCATATTCTATTGCATATCCTGGACGGAACATTCTAGCATTTGCAAAACCAGGTACTCTACGAAGTGCTTCGTATTGCACTTCTTCTGGTAAGCTTGTGCTAAATCCATTTACATAAATTTCAACGGTATTCCATCCCTCGGGCTCTACAAATAGCTGATGACGCTCTCTTTCGGCAAACCTGTTTATTTTATCTTCAATGCTGGGACAGTATCTTGGACCCACACCCTCTATACGGCCAGCATACATAGGACTTAGGTCAAATCCTGTTTTTAAAATATCATGAACTACATTGTCGGTATATGTAATCCAACAAGAACGTTGGTTTTCTGGTTTAACCCTTGGTACATCTAAATAAGAAAAACCCACTACCTCCTCGTCTCCTTTTTGTTCTTCCATTTTAGAGTAATCCAAACTTCTACCGTCTACCCTTGGAGGTGTACCGGTTTTTAGTCGGTCCGATTCCATACCAAAGGAAACCAATTGCTCGGTAATTCCAGTAGCTGCTTTTTCGGCTACTCGTCCCCCACCAATTTGTTTTTCTCCAATATGCATGATACCATTTAAAAATGTACCACTTGTAATGACTACTGCATCCGATTCAATTAAATGTCCAAGACTGGTTTTTACACCGCAGGCCTTACCGTTTTTTATGATTAACTCATTTACCGAATCCTGGTAAAAATCAACATTAGGGGTTTGCTCTAATAACTCTCTCCACTTAGCAGCAAATAAATGCCTATCGTTTTGGGTACGAGGACTCCACATTGCAGGCCCCTTGCTTTTATTTAGCATTCTAAATTGAATAGTACTTAAGTCAGAAACTATTCCGCTGTATCCACCTAGTGCATCAATTTCTCTAACAATTTGACCTTTAGCAATTCCACCCATAGCTGGGTTGCAACTCATTTGTGCAATTGTCTGCATATTCATGGTGACCAGTAAAACCTTGCTACCCATATTGGCCGCCGCCGCTGCTGCCTCACATCCTGCATGACCGGCACCTACTACTATGACATTGTATTTTGGAAACATAAGGTTGCAAAGATAAGCTGGTAATCTTTAAGAAAGTGTTCCACATGGAACACTTTCTTAAATAGTAAATATTTTAATCTTTAGGGGTTCGTACTAAACAATGTTCCATGTGGAACACTGTTTAGTATCTTTTCTTAATCATCACTCGCTTTGCGAGTTCTTGTTCCACATAGAACATTTCTATAAACGCACTACACTTTCATCAAGAGCTACTCGAGCGCTCTTGTAACACTCTTCAAAAACGCCTTCAACCACTTGTCCTCCATCGACCTCATTAGCTTTGCGTCCGCAGGTTTCTTGTCCTTATAGCCACAAAAGTGTAATGCCCCGTGAAAAATTACCCTTAATAGTTCGTTGCCCTGGGTAGTTTTATGTGATTTTGCATTTTCTTTCACACGGTCTACGCTTATATATATGTCGCCAATTAATTCACCCTTGGTTTCAGATAAGTCAAAACTGATGATATCGGTGTAATAATCGTGATTTAAAAACTGCTTATTTATATTTAATAAGTACTTGTCGGAGCAAAAAACGTATTGCATACACCCAATACGGATACCTTCTTTTTTCATTTGCCTTTCTAAGAAAACTTTAAGAGCAACACGGCCTCCTAGTGTAATATTTTTGTCGGCTTTATTAAAGGAAATGGTCATGGACATAGTTGGGTGTGTTTCAAATATTTATACGAATATTAAGAGAAATTATTGCTCCAAATTTCGTAAGCATTTATGTTTTAAAGGAAATACCTTTGTGGTATATTATGAAGAAATTATCAGAGTTGCACATTGGAGAGTCTGGCACCATTCATTCATTTGAAAATGACGAAATATTTTTAAAATTAATGGAGATGGGTTGCATACCAGGTGAATATATTACTGTGCAGCAAATTGCACCACTTGGTGATCCTATAAGTATTTCTGTAGCTGGATACCAATTAAGTTTAAGAATGGACGAGGCGCAAAGTATTTTAATTACTCCAGCAAATTAAACATAAATTACTGAAAATCAATACATTATAATGAAAATAGGTTTGTTTTTTGGTAGTTTTAATCCCATTCACAACGGTCATCTAATGGTGGCTAGTTATATTGCAAATCATTCAGATCTAAAACAGGTTTGGTTGGTGGTGTCACCTCAAAATCCACATAAAACGCAGGCAAGTTTATTAAATGAATATGATCGTTTACACCTAGCACAAATTGCTATAGAGGACGATCCGCAATTGCGCGTTTCTGATATTGAATTTAAATTACCTAAGCCTTCATATACCATTGACACGCTAGCCTATTTAACGGAGCAATATCCTCAACATGAATTTTCGGTGATTATGGGAGGTGATAGTTTTCAAAATTTACCGAAATGGAAAAACTTTGAAACACTTATTAAAAATTACAGTTTCATTGTTTACCGCCGTCCTGGTTTTGAAATAAAAGAAAACTATGGTGCAAACATTACATATCTAGAAGCACCTATGCTTGAATTATCTGCAACACTTATTCGTAACAATCGCAAAGAGGGTTTAACTATACGTTATTTAGTTCCAGAAAAAGTACGCGCCGAAATAGAGAACAATAATTATTTTAAGGACTAGATTTCTCAAAAACAAAGGCACCCGTTTATGGGGTGTTTATATTACAGCGGGTATAAATACGCAATAAAACAATTTTATAAAAGACTAAATTAGATGGTAACAATTTTGTTACCTTTATAAAGTCATTTATATGCACGCCAAACAAATTGAGCGAATACTTAGAAATGATGGTTGGATTTTAAAGTCTCAAAAAGGAAGTCATCAACAGTTTGTACACCCTACAAAAAAGGGGAAAGTTACAATTGCGGTTCACGGAAAAAGAGCAATTAAAATAAAAACATTAAACTCTATTTTAATCCAGGCTGGAATAAACCTAAAAAAAGTATGAAAAAGAAAATACCAATTGTTATAGAAACAGTAGACTTAAAAGGCTATTGGGGTAGAATAAAATTCGAGGATAATTTAATTGTAGATTTTAGCAAAACTATAGAGGGATTGAAAAAGAAAATGACCAAGCTTTTATATGATTTTCATAAATTGTCAAGTACAAAATATGCATTTGAAATACAGTATGATATTTCAGGTTTATTTGATGATAAAAAATACTTAAATGCTTCGGCGGTAGCAGACCGAGCTGGAATTAGTAGGCTTATGTTAAGACAATATCGTATTGGTACTAAATTTCCAACCAAAGAAAAACTACTAAAGCTTGAGGGTGCAATTCATGAAATTGGGGAGGAATTAAAATCCCTTAAAATTGCAACTAGGGATTAAATAAAAAAGGCACCCGTTTATGGGTGCCTTAAAAAACCTAACGGTTCATGCTGGCCAAAAACTCTTCGTTGTCTTTGGTACCGCGCATTCGTTTTAATAATTCGTTCATTGCTTCGTCCGTATTCATATCGTTCAGGAATAATCTTAAAATGTTCATTCGCTGTAATACGTCTGCTGATAATAATAAATCATCACGACGTGTACTAGAGCCGGTTAAATCAATGGCAGGGAAAATTCGTTTGTTTGCTAAACGACGATCTAATACTAATTCCATATTACCAGTTCCCTTGAACTCTTCAAAAATTACTTCGTCCATTTTAGAACCCGTATCCACAAGGGCTGTAGCAATAATAGTTAAAGATCCGCCATTTTCAATTTTACGAGCAGCACCAAAAAATTGTTTTGGTTTTTGCATCGCGTTTGCTTCTACACCACCCGATAATACTTTACCAGAACTTGGAGCAACCGTATTATGTGCACGCGCTAAACGTGTAATAGAATCTAATAAAATAACAACGTCGTGTCCACACTCTACCAAGCGTTTTGCTTTTTGTAAAGCCATGGTTGAAACCTTCACGTGTTTTTCTGCGGGCTCGTCAAAAGTAGAAGCAATAACTTCTGCTTTTACA
Organism: Bacteroidota bacterium; assembly: GCA_947456625.1. Lineage (GTDB taxonomy): Bacteria > Bacteroidota > Bacteroidia > Chitinophagales > Chitinophagaceae > Sediminibacterium. The sequence goes on along the minus strand of CANGQJ010000002.1, from coordinate 168,942 downwards.
GAACGCTCTACATCGGTAACCTCCTCGGGACGTTCATCCACTAGCACCACCATTAAATAACATTCAGGGTGATTGGCTGCAATTGCGTTAGCCACCTCTTTTAATAACATGGTCTTACCCACTTTTGGTTGTGCAACCAATAATCCACGTTGTCCTTTACCAATGGGTGTAAATAAATCCATAATACGTGTGCTATAATTATTAGCGCTAGTATATAAATTTAATTTTTCAAAAGGGAATAATGGTGTTAAATAATCAAAAGGAATACGATCACGAATTTCATCTGGTTTTTTACCGTTTACAAAATCCACTTTTGTTAATGCAAAATATTTTTCACCCTCTTTTGGAGGACGTACCGAACCCTGAACGGTGTCTCCTGTTTTAAGTCCAAATAATTTTATTTGAGATGGAGATACATAAACATCGTCCGGAGAAGATAAATAGTTATAATCTGAGCTTCTTAAAAAACCATATCCATCGGGCATCATTTCAAGTACCCCCTCAGAGGCAATGGCGCCATCAAATTCTATATTAAAAACGGGTTCTTTTTTAGGTTGAAATCTTTGATTTTGGTGCTGACCTTGACCAGGACCTCGCTGACCTCTAAATTCACCGGCTTGTCCACCGCCATTTGGTAAACCAGTTTGCGGGTCGGTGCCTTCGGCCGGGTTTGTTTGACCCTCGGTACCAACTGTTGTTTGGGCAGTAGGTGCACTTGCGGAACTCTCGTCACCAAATAATTTGGCTGCTATTTGAGAGGCTTTCTCGTCAATGCTTTGACCTGGTCTTTCCTGCTCGGCTTGTTCTGCTTTTTTTGCAATAGGCTTGCGGGCCCTGGATGGAGCAGCAGTTTCCTTTGCAGGAGCGGGTTTTTCTGATTTAGTGGTCTTTGGAGCGGGTGCAGACGCTGGTTTGCGTCCCCTTTTTGGTTTGTCGTCTTTTTCTTGCACTTTAAATCTTATAATTTATTTAAAAATCGAATGAAATCGGAGGCTTTAGAGAATGATTTGTGATTGATTGTCGGAAGATTATTTCCGTATTGAGTGTGTCAGCGACTAAAACTAAACCGGTGTCGCTACTTTCTAATGCAATGTTAAGCAGTTTTTCAATAAAAAAACAATTTTTTATGGGTTATCTTTGCCCCCAGTAAATACATCAAATAAGTATTATGTTTAACCAAAGAGTAAAAATAAAGCAGTTGCTTGGAGATACTGCAGTAGGAACCGAAGTGGTGGTGATGGGATGGGTTCGTACATTTCGTAATAATCAGTTTATAGCTTTGAATGACGGTAGCACCAATAATAATGTTCAAATTGTGGCAAGTTTGGGTGAATTTGATGAGACAACATTAAAACGTATTACAACGGGCGCCTCTTTAAAAGTAAAAGGTTTGGTGGTTGAAAGCCAAGGTAAGGGACAAAGTGTTGAAGTTAAAGCAACCAGCATTGAAATTTTAGGAGACAGTGATGCTGAAAAATATCCATTGCAACCTAAAAAACATTCCTTAGAATTTTTAAGAGAAAAAGCGCATCTGCGTTTTAGAACCAATACATTTGGATCGGTGTTTCGTATTCGTCATTCGTTGGCATTTGCGGTGCATCAATTTTTTAATGAGCGTGGATTTTTATATTTACACACCCCCATTATTACAAGCAGTGATGCGGAGGGTGCGGGTGAAATGTTTAGAGTAACCACACTTCCTTTACAAGGTGCGCCAAAAAATGATAAAGGTGAAATTGATTTTTCGCAAGACTTTTTTGGCAAGAGTACCAACTTAACAGTAAGTGGTCAACTGGAAGGAGAACTAGGCGCCATGGCGTTTTCAGACATTTATACCTTTGGTCCAACCTTTCGTGCAGAGAATTCAAACACCACAAGACACTTAGCAGAGTTTTGGATGATTGAACCCGAAGTGGCATTTAATGATTTAGAAGACAATATGAATTTAGCAGAAGATTTTATAAAGCATTTGATAGCTTATGTAATGGAGCACAATGCCGATGACTTAGCATTTTTAGATGCGCGTTTAGCAGAAGAAGAAAAACAATTGCCTACAGAAAAAAGAAGTGGATTGGGTTTGGTTGAAAAATTAAAATTTGTGTTGGAAAGCGGATTTGAAAGAATCACTTATACCGAAGCCATTGATATTTTATTAAACAGCAATCACTATAAGAAAAAGAAATTCCAATACGATGTAAAGTGGGGCATTGATTTACAAAGTGAACACGAAAGATTCTTGGTGGAGCAACATTTTAAAAAGCCGGTTATTGTAACCAACTATCCTGCTGCAATTAAAGCGTTTTATATGCGTATGAATGATGGTTGTGAGCCAGGTAAAGAAACGGTAGCCGCGATGGATATTTTAGCGCCAGGCATTGGAGAGATTGTGGGTGGTTCTCAAAGAGAGGAGCGCTTAGAAAAATTAGAAGCCAGAATGAACGCCATGCATATCCCACTGGAAGAGATGAGTTATTATTTAGATACCCGCCGATTTGGAAGCGTACCACATGCAGGATTTGGTTTAGGGTTTGAACGAATGGTACAATTTGTAACAGGCATGACTAACATAAGAGACGTTATTGCTTTTGCACGTACTCCAAATAACTGTGAATATTAAAAAATTTTAAAGAGCGCGAATGCGCTCTTTTTTATAAATCTATTTTATGGGAATTCTTTTTGTATTGATAGGTGCTTTTTGTTTTGCATTAAGCAATGCTTATTGGAAAAAAGTTACGCAAACCATACCCTATCAAATAGGTATGTTTTATCGTGGTGTTTTTGCATCCATTACATTTTCTATTTTCTATTTTGTATTTAGAGCTAGTCCTTTTTTTAAAGGGTGGACCGTTAGAGATTTAGCTATTGACAATCAATTTTTATTGTCTATTGCATTAAGTATATTTAATATTTTTGGACTCATGTTTTTTTTAAGAGGCATTCAAAAAGCGGCTGTAAGTGTTGTGGTGCCTGTGTCTTCGTTAAAAGTGTTTACCATATTAACAGCTGTATTTGTTGTTGGAGAAATTTGGAAGACGCAATATTTATATGCATTTATATTATCAACAGCAGGACTATTGTTTTTGTTTTTACAAGGCACACAAAGTGAGGATGCCTCTAAGGTAAGAAAAGGAATTATTTATGGATTAGCTTCTAGCTTTTTTTGGGGAAGCTCTTATGCTTTGTATACTTATCCTATTCAGTGGTGGGGACCACTTGGTTTTAGTTTGATTATCGAAACCACTGCTATGTTATTTGGATTGGTATTAATTATCAAAGACGGCCTGTTTGGTAAATTATTTCAATATGTGGGCTCGGTTCATATTCAAACCTATATTGTTCAAGGTATTTTGCTAGTAGCTGGCGGCCTGGCAATTAATGTTTCCTATCAGTACCTGCCTATTATGGTAATTAATATTTTAATCATAAGCTCTCAATTGCTTTCTGTGTTATTGGGCTTTATGTTTTTTAAAGAAAGGCTTAGCATAAAACAATGGATAGGTATTGTATTAATTATTACTTCCTTTTTTATAGTAGCCACAACGGCTTAGGGCCATATTAAAACATTTCTTATTCCCCAAAAACACTGATTTTCAATAAACAAGGCTAATTTTTTGCTATTTAAGGCGGCCTGGCCTATATTTGCTGCCCGGTAATAGCAATATTACGGAATGGATTCAATCCAATGGCGCTGTAGCTCAGTTGGTAGAGCAAAGGACTGAAAATCCTTGTGTCCCCGGTTCGAGCCCGGGTGGTGCCACTAGCCCTCAACGAAAGTTGAGGGCTTTTTTATTATCTTACGTTAAACATCCTGTTTAATGAAAAATAATTATAACAAATGGTTCTTGTTCATAATGGCAAGTGTTTTGCTTGCAAAAACAAGTTATGCTCAAAATACACCCACCTTAAAGCAAGTATTTAAAAACAATTTTTTAATTGGGGCTGCTTTAAATGCAGCACAAATTTCAGGTAAGGATACATTGGCCGCACCGCTAATTAAAACGCAGTTTAGTGCAATTACGCCCGAAAATATTATGAAGTGTGAAGTAATTCATCCTAGTTGGGATAAATATAATTTTGACTTAGCAGATAAAATTGTGGCCTATGGCAACCAAAATAATTTACCCGTAAACGGGCACACCTTAATTTGGCATAGCCAACTATCACCATTTGTAAAACAAATTCAAAGTAAAGACTCTCTTTTACAGTTTATAAAAAATCACATAACAACCATTGCATCTAGATATGATGGAAAAATATTTTCATGGGATGTGGTTAATGAAGCTTTAGAGGAAGATGGTAGTTTAAGAAATTCTATTTTTTTAGAAAAATTAGGTCCAGATTATATTTCGGAAGCTTTTAGCATTGCCGCTGCAGCAGCCCCTCAAACCGAACTGTATTATAATGACTATAATATTGAGCAACCCAAAAAACGAGCGGGTGCAATAGCCCTTATTAAAAATTTACAATCCAAGGGGATACGTATTAACGGAGTAGGCATACAAGGACATTGGCGCTCTGATAATATTCCTTTAAAAGAAATAGAGGAAAGCATTTTAGCTTTTAGTGCATTAGGAATAAAAGTAATGTTCACCGAACTGGATTTAACGGTACTGCCAAATCCATGGGACGTAGATGCTGCAGATGTGAATCAAAAAGCAGTGTATAACGAAAAAATGAATCCTTATGCTGCAGGCATACCCGATAGCGCTCAACAAAAACTTACCAATGGATATGAGTCCCTGTTTAAATTATTTTATAAGTACAGTGATAAAATAAACAGAATTACTTTTTGGGGGGTACACGATAAACAATCCTGGTTAAACGGATGGCCTATTGCAGGACGTACCAATTATCCCTTACTATTTGATAGAAACGGAAAGCCAAAACCAGCTTATTATAAAGTAATTGCAGTGGGTAAACCTTAATTATAAATATTAAGTAAATTTAATAAACCTCAAAAAACATGAAAAAAATAGGCTTATTGTTATTAACCATTGCGTTCACCTGCTTTGGTTTTGCGCAAAAATTTGAGGCCAACTGGCAATCCTTAAATAACAGAAAAATTCCTGCCTGGTTTAATCAAGATAAGTTTGGAATTTTTATACACTGGGGCGTTTATTCTGTACCTGCATATGCACCTACCATGCGTAATAGTGGATATAGTTATGCGGAATGGTATTGGCATCGACTTTTTGAAAAACAAAAAGACTTTATGTCTTTTCATGAAAAAAATTATGGAAGCAGTTTTGCTTACACGGCTTTCGAGCCAATGTTTAAAGCAGAAATGTTTGAACCTGACCAGTGGGCGGATTTATTTAAAAAATCGGGTGCTAAATATGTGGTACTTACTTCAAAGCATCACGAAGGCTATACACTTTGGAATAGCATGGAAGCCGATAGGGATTGGAATAGACCATGGAATGCGGTAACAGGAACACCGCATAGGGATTTATTAGGCGACCTTACCAACTCAGTAAGAAATGCAGGACTTAAAATGGGATATTATTATTCACTTTATGAATGGTTTAATCCAATGTGGTTACATGATAAAAAAGCGTATGTTGAAAAACATATGATTCCACAGTTTAAAGACTTGGTTACAAAGTATAAACCTGCCATTATTTTTTCTGACGGGGAATGGGATTTGTCCGATTCTGCTTGGCAAAGTCCAAAATTACTTGCTTGGTTATTTAATGAATCGCCGGTAAAAGACAATGTGGTAGTTAATGATAGATGGGGTAATAATACACGAGAAAAAAACCATGGAGCCATGTATACTACTTCTGAATATGGAAGCGGAATGGACGCAAGTATTATTTGGGAAGAAAGCCAAGGCGTGGGACTATCTTATGGTTACAACCGAAACGAAAACCTTAGTGATTATAAATCCAGTTATGAATTAATATTAATGTTAAATGATCTGGTATCCCGAGGTGGAAATTTTTTATTAGATATTGGACCTAATGCCGACGGAACCATTCCGGTAATAATGCAACAAAGGTTAACCGACATGGGTGATTGGCTAAACATAAATGGAGAAGCAATTTATGGAACTACTGCATGGAAAAAAGCGGCACAATGGTCTGATGGAATTATGGCCCCTAAAAATGGTGCGAGTTTTATGTCCAATTACCGTGTAGCTAATTTAGTAATTCCTAAAAAAGACAGTGCATATATTGAAGCATTTTTTACCAAAAAGGGGAATGATTTATATACTATCATTCCTTCTTATAAAAATAGTATTACCATAAAAGAGCTAACCCTGTCAACTGCAACAATGGTAAGCGTATTGGGTGCGAGCTCAAAAATTAGCTGGAAACAAAAAGGTAAAAATGTTTATGTTGACCTTTCTAATTTAAAACCAAACGATATTTCATCTACTGGAATATTTGTAATAAAATTTAGTAATCCATAATTCCACATGAAAAAAATATTTTTATTTTTATTAATCATTGCATTTCAAAAATCAAGTGCACAACTAAGTGCTAGTCAGCAAAATTTATTAAATGCAGTGTATGAGTTTTCAAAAACAAGCGCAGTAACAGGCCGAGAGCAAGAGGCAGGTATTTTTTTAAATAATTTATTTGAAAAAGGAATTTGTAAACAAGACAAACTTGGTAATATCATTATTACCATTGGGTCGGGTGCTCCCAAACGTTTATTTACAGTACCACTTGACGAGCCAGGTTATGTGGTAAGTCAAATTCAAGAGGACGGTTATTTAAGAATTGCGCCAATTGGATTTGGACATCAGGGTGTTTTGTACCACCAGTTTTTGGAAGGAAGTGAAGTAAAAATAAATACCGAAAATAGTTCACTTATTGGTGTATCTACGGTACCCTCCTCGCATTATGATATTTTAAGAGCGGTTCCTGAAAAAAGTAAAAATGCATTTCAGTGGCAGGAATCATTTGTTGATGTGGGAGTTGCAAATAGCAGTCAGGTTGCAGCAAAAGGCATTAAATTATTAGATCCAGTTACCATTAATAAAAAACCAATTATTGTTGCTGGAAAAAATATAGCAGCTCCCTCGGCGAACACGAAGGCTGCTGTTATAGCACTAGCAACGGTAGCTAACACATTGTTACATCAAAATTTTTCGGGTACTGTTGTTATTGCTTTTACTACACTTGAATTAATAAATGGCAAGGGACTAGAAGCAACCGCTAATAATTACGGACCCTTTGATTTGGTGATTAGGTATAATAGGTTTTTAAATAGTGCAGTAGCTAGCGAAAACGAAATACTTGTAAATAAAATTATTCCCAATAATGGAAGTATACAAAAATTAGCAAAAGCAAATACACCGTTTAGGAATCCATCCACCAGTGGACCCAATTGGGATAAGGCTTTTGTGTATGAAGTGGGATTGGCAAACACCTATAATGCAACTCCAGTGGAAATGGTATCGGTTAATAGTACTGAATCATTATCTAAATTATTTTTAAATAGTATTGAAAATAAAAACTGGGAACTAGAAAGTTTAAAAAATTATAGTAATCCGGTAGTTAATTTTAAATATTCAAGTTTTCAAAAAGAGGAAATATTATTGTCCAACCTAATTAGTAAGTATGGTGTATACCCCGATGAAAAACCAGTACGTGATTTTGTACTTTCTAAATTACCTACATGGGCTAAACCTAAGGTGGATGAAAAAGGAAATATTATTTTAGAATTTGGAAATGGACCTAAGCATATTGCATTTGTGGCACATATGGACGAGGTAGGTTTTCAAGTAGATTCTATTTTAAATGATGGACGTTTGGCTTTAAAAGAAATTGGTGGATTTTTTAATTGGGTATGGGAAGGGCATAGTGCACTAGTGCATTTGGGAAATAAAGATATTAATGCAGTGTTTGAACCACGCGCTAATTATTTAACAGAAAATAAAAGACATATTACTGGCGCACCATTAATTGTGAATGCTGGTTTTGCTTCCAAACAAGAAGCGGTTGCAGCAGGGGTTAAACCCGTTTTCACAACAGTAACCATGCCTAAAAAAATGATCAGGCTTAGTGAATCAAAAGCCACAGCCCGAGGTTTTGATGATAGAGTTGGTTGTGCAGCTTTATTATTAGCGTTAGAAAATTTAAATCCCAATACCCTACCGTATAAAGTAACTTTTGTTTGGTCTGTTGGAGAGGAAGCAGGACTTGTTGGATCTACTTATGCAGAACAATTTTTAAAAGACGTTAGTATTGGATATCCAATTGATACTTATGTTTCCTCTGACGCTCCCATGGAATCAAAAATATTTGGTTATTGTCCATTAGGAAATGGAGCTATTATTAGAGTGCTTGAAAGCATCAATTTTGTAAACCGAGAAAATTTAAATCATTTACAAAAACTGGCAAATAGTAAATTGGTAAAAGTTCAGTATGGTATGACTGTGGGTGGTACCGACGGTCAAGGCTTTTTAGCCAACGGAACTCCTTCTGTGCCTTTGTCTTGGCCTGGCAGGTATTCACACTCGCCAATTGAAGTAATGGATTTTAATGATATGAAAAGTTTGGTTCAATTAATTAATGCAATTATGTTTGACAGTTCAAAAAATTAAATGCGCAATTCTAAAATATTAAAAACGGGGGCGCTATTATTTTTAATCATATTTAATTGTGTTTGCGCGCAAAGTCAAACACAGTTGGTATTGCTTGGCACTGGAACGCCCATTACTAATTTTGAAAAACAAGGACCTTCACTTGCCATTGTAGTGAATGGGGCATCGTATATAGTAGACTGTGGGCCTGGTGTAGTAAGACGTGCAGCTGCGGCCAGTGAAAAGGGAATTGCTGCTTTAAAAACAAAAAATCTAAAACGTTTATTTGTTACACATTTACACAGCGACCACACCATTGGTTATCCTGATATTATTTTTTCACCTGCTGTATTGCATAGGGCAGAACCACTAGAAGTGTATGGACCTATTGGAATAAAAAATATGACTAAACATATTATGGAAGCTTATAAGGAGGATATTGCTATTCGTATTCATGGTTTAGAAAAAGGGGAACCAAACGGCTATAAAGTAAATGTCCATGAGGTAAATACTGGTATTATCTATAAAGACAGTAATATCACAGTTAAAGCATTTCAGGTAAAACACGGTAGTTGGAAATATGCTTTAGGATTCCGATTTGAAACTGCCGATAAAACCATTGTAGTTTCGGGTGACTGTACTTATAGCGAGGAGCTTATTAAAAATGCTCAAAACTGTGACATATTAGTACACGAGGTTTTTTCTGAACAGGGGCTACAAACAAAAACGCAGGACGACAAAGCTTATTTTCCTGCTTTTCATACTTCTACCACTCAGTTGGCCGAGATTGCCAACAAGGTTAAACCCAAATTGTTGGTATTAACGCATCAGTTACCCCTAGGGCAAACGCAGCAATCCCTATTGGATGAAATCAAAATAAAATATCCGGGAACAGTAGTAAATGGAAGTGACTTAGCTATTTACTAGTTTTTGTTTTCGGCTCTTCTGCGTGCCTCCTCGGCCTCCTTATATACTCTAATCCAAGTTAGAGAAATATCTATGATAGCTAAAATGGGTCCAATCATAATTACCATTAATACCTCTAAACCTGGAGAGTATCCAATTACTCCATCATAAGATGACATTTTTGAGCGCTTATAAAGTTTTATAAGGCAATAAATTGCAGACAAAATCCAAATGGTTATTAAAACGTTCTGTAACATGATTTCAGGTTTATTATAGTAAAGTTACGTTTTTATTGGTGGTTTATTTTATAGACCCATAAACTATAACAGTAATATTTCACATAGTATATAAGGCGAATAATAATATTTATCATTATTTTATTCATTATTTGCCTTAAATTGCATACAATGAGTAATAAATTAATTAGTTTATCCAATTTTCCAGCATTTAATTGGAGTTCGGAGGCTATTCATTCCATCCTAGAAATAGCCAAACAAAAGCAAGCTAATTTATTAAATACCATAAATGTCCTCAGCACCAAACTAAAGTTGGAGGCAAACGAGGAAATTGTCAAAAATGAGCTAAAAACGATCATTTTTGACCAAAAAACACCAGAATTTGATCAAAAATGGCAAAATTTTAATAAAAATCATAAAAATCTGCTAACCCTAGAGGACTTTATTCACCTAAATGCCAATTTTGGTGAAATGCCTCCTAAAAATGTAGATCAATTTTTGGTTTGGTATAATAAACCAGGACTTGACCGTCTGTTAAAAGCGGCTATTGCGCATCTATGGTTTATTTCCATTGTCCCTTTTGAAAACGAAAATATCCATATTGCATGTCTAATTACGAATAGGCAGTTGGCCAAGGCCGACGGAATTGATTTAAGGTATTACAGTTTAGGGACCCAGTTGTTTTATGAAAAACAAGAATACCATTTTATACTAAAACAAGTACTAAACGGCTCCTTAGATATTACCATTTGGTTACAGTGGTTTTTGGGTTGTTTAATAAGGACATATGAAAATGCGAGTATCATATTAAAGCATGTGATTAGTAAACACCAATTTTTTGAAAAGCACAAAAATCTAGCATTTAACAATCGTCAAAGTATTATCATTAACAAACTATTAAACGGTTATCAAGATAAATTAAGCACTACCATTTATGCTGGTATCAACAATTGTTCTAGAGACACTGCATTAAGAGATATTACCTATTTATTAAACAATTCTATTTTAAAAAAAGAATATGGACTTGGCAAAAACACCAATTATGTTTTAATGCATTAATTAAACTTAACTAAGTGAATTCTTATATTTATACTATGAAAAAATTACTTCTAATTTTTACTGCACTTTATATTTTAAATGTGCAAGCACAAACACCGTTAAAATTTTTTACTAGCAATGCCGATAGTGATAGTACACAGTTTACTTTAACAAGTACAGGTGCATCACATTTAGCATCGCTTCCTATGAAATGTATTTTACAACAATATCCTAATAAAATAAATCATACCGCAATTTCAGATAGCGATCAAGTGCTTACGCCTATTCAACTGCATCCTAGCTTTTATGGTTGTTTTGATTGGCATAGTAGTGTGCATGGTCATTGGATGTTGGTTAGATTATTAAAACAATTTCCAGATTTAAAAGAACAGGCCGATATTAGAAAAGTACTTAACACAACACTAACTGCTAAAAATATTCAAACCGAAACAGATTATTTTAAAGCACCACTTAGTCGCAGCTTTGAAAGAACCTATGGATGGGCTTGGGTTTTAAAATTACAACAAGAATTATTAGATTTTAAAGATCCCGATGCTGCAAAATGGCGCAGTGCATTACAACCTTTATGTGATACCATCATTAAAATTTGGAATGTTTATTTACCAAAACAAACTTATGCTAACCGCTCTGGAATGCACGGTAACACTGCATTTGGATTAAGCTTTGCTTTAGACTATGCGCGTGCCACCAAAAATGTAAAATTTGAAAATGCAATACTTGCTTCGGCAAAACAATTATTTTTAAATGATAAAAATGCGCCCACTGTTTGGGAGCCGGATGGAGCAGATTTTTTTTCACCATCCTTAATGGAAGCCGATTTAATGCGAAAAATTTTAAACAAAACAGCTTATATCAAATGGCTCAATGGATGGTTATCTAATAAAGCTTTAGCGCATCTTACAACCCTTCCGCAGGTTTCCGATAGAACCGATTTACAAATAGTACATTTGGATGGATTATGTTTTAGCCGAAGCTGGTGTATGTCTGGAATTGCAAGTGAGCTTCCAAAAAATGATCCCAGAAAAAAACTTTTATTAGCTGCATCGGTTAAACATTTAAATCAAAGTTTAGCAACAGTTGCTTCGGGAAATTATGGCGGAGAACATTGGCTGGCTAGTTTTGCGGTATATGCCATAAGCGGAGGAAAATAATGCAACAAATTATAAAAAATAATATATAGCGTTCAAAAATTTCTATATTTAAATAAATACTAAATTTAGAAACAATTCTAAGAAGTATGCCAGCAAACCCCCAGTCTAGTAGTCTAGGTTTAAATACCTACAAGGGTACTTGGCAATATTTACAAACAAAGCATTTGCTAAACCGAACATTATTTGGAGCAAAAGCAGCGGATATAACTTATTTTAAAAATCTTGGACTTACTGCTGCGGTAGACGAACTTTTAAATATTTCAACAAGCCTACCTACACCACCTTTAAACGATTATAGTTCAACAACTGTGCTAGATCCTAATGTGCCCTTAGGAAAAACATGGGTAAACGATTTTACCACCGATGGTACTTTAAATAGTTACCGAAACAGTGCTTATAAAAAATGGTTATTAAGTGTTTGGTTAGGACAAGAAAAAAATATTAGAGAAAAGCTAAGTTTATTTTGGAGCAATCATTTTGGTACCGAGGCAGATACCATATTTTATTCTAATCTCACCTATAATCATCATCAAATATTAAGAACCAATTGTGTTGGAAATTTTAAACAAATGGTCCGTGCAGTAACAACCGATCCTGGAATGCTTAGGTATTTAAACGGGTATCTTAATACTAAAACTGCACCCGATGAAAACTACGGAAGAGAATTGCAAGAACTTTTTACTGTTGGAAAAGATGGCGGAGCAAAATATAGTGAGGATGATGTTAAAAATGCAGCAAAAGCTTTAACGGGTTGGAAATTAGATGCTAGCAATAATGCCATTTTTGATAGCACCAGACATGATACCACAAATAAAACGTTCTCTGCTTTTTACAATAACACTACTATTACTGGAAAATCAGGTGCAACTGGTGCACAAGAAACAGATGAACTTTTGAATATGATTTTTCAAAAAACAGAAGTAGCTAAATTTATTTGTAGAAAACTATATAGGTATTTTGTTTACTATTATATAGATGCCAATGTTGAAAACAATATTATTACGCCCCTTGCAAATGCTTTTATTGCCAATAATTACGAAATAAAACCGGTACTAAAATTATTATTACAAAGCGAACATTTTTATGACAGTTTGTATGTTGGATGTCAAATAAAAAGTCCAATTGATCATGTAGTAGGATTTTTAAGACAGTATGAAATTGTTTTTCCAGACGCTGTTACCGACTATGTAGATTCCTATTTTTTATACAATAGTATGGTAAGTCAATTAATTGGAATGGGACAAAATCCGGTGGATCCGCCAAATGTGGCAGGATGGCCAGCCTATTATCAAACTCCCGACTACAATGAGCTTTGGATAAATGCCGACACTTTACCTAAGCGAAATAAATTTACCGACTTAATGATTGAAACGGGGTATACTAAAAACGGTAAAAAAATTATAGTAGATACCATTTTGTTTGTAAAAAAAGTATGCACCAATCCGTCGGATCCTAATTTGTTAATGGATAGTTTATTTGCTTTTTTAATTTCAACCGATATAGATCCTGCATTAAAAAATACTTTAAAGGTGCAGTTATTATTAACAGGACAAGCAAGTGACTATTACTGGACCGATGCATGGAACCTATATCAAACAAGTCCTACCACTATTAATTTTAATATTGTTAATGCAAGACTTAAGGCGCTATTAAAATATATTATGAATTTGCCAGACTATCAATTACAATAAAATGGAAAGAAGAAATTTTATAAGAAATAGTTTGGCGCTACTTACTCCAACAGTAATAAGTGGAAATCCAATTCATATATTACAGGACCATCCTTTATTAAATTCATCCTTATTAGCTACTTCTAATAATGACAGGGTACTAGTTATTATTCAACTAAGTGGTGGAAACGATGGGTTAAATACCGTAATCCCATTAAGCGAGTATAGCAATTATAATAATGCAAGAAATAATATTGCTATTCCAGAAAATAAAGTTTTAAAATTAACAGGCAATAATGCAACTGGGATACACCCTTCCATGACAGCTATGCAAAATTTATTTTCAGATGGAAAATTAAATATTGTACAGTCGGTAGGTTATCCGCAACCTAGTTTTTCTCATTTTAGAGCAACCGATATTTGGATGTCAGGATCGGATAGCAATGAATATTTAAATACGGGATGGGCGGGAAGATATTTAAACAATCAAAATCCAGGCTATCCAGATAATTATCCTACAGCAGACAACCCCGATCCCTTAGCTATTCAAATTGGATCCTTATCAACACTAACTTGTCAAGGTCCTGTAGTGAATATGGCATTAAGTATTTCTGATCCTAGCTCCTTTTATAATTTAATTGACGGGACTAACGCATCGGTTTCAAATACCAATTCGGGTTATGAATTAAGCTTTTTAAGAAGTATTGCAAAACAAACCAATTTATATACTGCCCGCATTAAAAAAGCAAACGACAGTGTAACACAGCAAGTAACTTACCCTAACAACAGCCTTGCATCACAATTAAAAATTGTAGCAAGACTTATTAAAGGAGGGTTACAAACTAAGGTGTATATGGTAAATTATGGGGGCTTTGACACCCACTCGGGACAGGTTGTTGCAAGCGATACCACCACGGGTACACATGCGAACTTATTAAAAGTATTATCAGACGCCATTGCTGCTTTTCAGTCTGATATTGTTGGTTTAGAAATTGAGGACCGTGTTATTGGAATGACTTATTCAGAATTTGGTCGTCGTATAAAATCCAATGCGAGTGGAGGAACGGACCATGGTTCGGCGGCTCCATTATTTTTATTTGGTAAAAATGTGCGCGGAGGCGTATTTGGAAATAATCCTTCCATTCCCGAAAGTGCAACAGTGAATGATAATATTCCTTATCAGTATGATTTTAGAACTGTTTATAGTACCATTTTACAAAACTGGTTTTGTGTTACCGAGTCGGCTCAAACCGAAATATTAACAAAGCAATATCCCATACTTCCTTTAATCAATGCAAGTGTATGTGGTATAAACGATAAGAATTCTACTTTTTCAAAAGAAGCACTTATTTATAATTATCCGAATCCTTTCACCAATTTTACAAAAATTGATTTCAAAACAAATGGAGGTCATACTTTACTGCAATTATTAGACGGCGCTGGTACCGTATTGCAGTTATTAGTTGAGGCTAATTATAGTTATGCAGGTATGAATAGCTACAATTTATATGGAAGTAGTTTAAACGCAGGTGTATACTATATTCGTTTACAAAATGAAGCTAAAGTGTATGTAAAAGCAATCATAAAAATGTAAGCGAATTATACTCTATGATAATCGGCTTTCCAATTTTGAATAGCTAATTTAATTTCCTTGCTACTTAAGTTTTCTTTTATTGCGCGCTCTAATAAAGACAAATATTCTGCATCACTTGCAAAACGTAAGGCAATAATTTGTCCAATAGTTAAGCTTGTTGGCAATGCCTTTCCTGTCATTATATAAAAACGAAGCGATTCCTCTGCTCTAATGGCACGATCCTGTGCTTTTAAAGCAAAGCCCCTCGCATACCAAGCAATGAATACAAATATTACCGCAATTAAAACTACCAAGGCGGCTAGGTATTTATTTTCTGGTGTTGATCTTAATAAATAATTAATAGAGCCACCTAGTAAAGCAAATAACAATGTAAAAGTAACATAGTGAAAACCGGGAACCATTTGCGGGTGGTTCTTATAATTTTGTGTTGACATATTTTTTATTTAAATGAAAGTTAATCAAATTTAAGTTTCTAAACTAATTCAAGGCCTATTAGTCTTCATCCTGTTCGTCGGCAATTATAAATATAGCTTTTCTTTTATTGGGTTGTAGCCAATTTAAATATTGTAACATATCATTTTCTGCAATGGCAACACAACCCGCAGTTGGGGAATACATTTTATCGGCTACATGAAAAAATATAGCACTTCCTTTACCTTTAATAACAGGTTGGGTATTGTATTCAATAACCATACAGTATTTGTAATAAATATTTTTTAATAATAAATTTTCAAAGGACTTTGCAGTGGTAGCGCCACGTACATATTTATTATAATCATCCGAATTTGGATCATCAATCCATTTATCTTCGGAAGTAGTTTGTGTAAAAGGCAGGTTTGAATTAATATGTGACTCATAACTATACAAGTGTCCAAGTGCAAAAAAACCGGTAGGGGTACAACCGTCTCCCTCTTTTTTTGTGCTATCACTAATTAAGCCATTGCGGCCAATACTTGCTTTTATTGGGGATAGCTTTAATTTCCAAATACCGTTTTCTTTTTCTACGCCAGCAATTTTAATATCGGTATAATGTTCTCTGAATACAACTAGCATTTGATCAATAGTGTCAAAAGCCTTATTAGCATTGGCTTTTGAATGGTTCCAATTGTATAAAAAACTTTCAATGGTATATGCGCTATTAGTTGAGTCCTGTGCTTTTAAATTAAAGCAAACAATAAAAAATCCAATTGCGATTAAATATTTTTTCAATGATTTAGTATTCTTTCAATGAAATTAAGAAAATATTCTTGAGGCCTCTTCAAAAAATGAGAAAACTTTCAAATATGCAAATATGTTTTTTTTGATCTAGTTAGTTTAGTTTTAGTATCTGTTGCAATTTTTGATTTTGTCCGAAAAAATTCGAAAGTATAAATACGGTAAAATCAAATGCAGTTGATTCTTATTTTGTTTTAATACCTAGGCAATTCAGTTTGGGTAAAAACAAATATTATGAAAAACAGAATCGTTGCAACATGTATGCTCTTTGTCATTGGAATTATATTTTTAACAAGTTGTGAAAAATCGGTTGGGACTAATGTAAATACATCTGCTTCTGTGCCAACCCCAGCTTTAATTTCAGGCGATCCTGCATTTGTTGGATTGTTTGACGCATTAAATCATTTTGATCCACATTATTTACAATTAGTATATAATGATCAAAGAACCACGGAGGAGATTAATTTAGCAAGTAATGAAATTTTTAAAAAATTAGCATTACAACCAAATGATATTGAACTTCAAATGGAGCTTGCAAATTTTTATAAATTAAAGTCAATTGCTGAATTACAATATTATTCAAATCAAATTGTCATTAATTCAACCACAATTAGGAATAAATATTATGCTCAAAATTTAAAACTAACAGATCAACAGGTACTTACTTTTTTTAAAGCAAGATCTTTATATGCGAAAACTAAAATGGATTCCATTAAAAACAATACAGATCATATAAAAGCAAGTAGCATGTATGATGATTATGTCTTAAATCCGCAAGCGCCTGCATTTCAATTTTTTGGTGCTATGGATTTAGAAGGTGTTGATGCAAATGGTGAATGTTTAGATGAATGTTGTTTTCTATTGAAAGCATGTTATACCACAGCTATGTCAAAATATGTTGATGGGAGTTTTAGTACAACTTTTAATACAGCTGCAAGTGGAGTTGTAATTGGAGGAGCAATCGGATCCTATTTGTCACCTACTGGTACAATTCCAGGTGCTTTTATAGGTCTTTATTATAGTTCAATTATTGGAGCTGCTACTGCAATGAAAGTTTATTCTTTAGACAGATTAGCCTGTGATTACTATTATAAAGCTTGTGTTATAAGAAATAAAAAATAATGATATGTTAGAAAAATTTAAAATCAGTTTCAAAAAGTATTGGTATGCTTATGTATTACTTGGATTTATTTACGTAATTAGAATATTTAATTATAAGCCACTTTCCTACTATAAGCATTTAACGTTTGAGTATAAAATTCATTCTTTTTCTTTATGGGTTGGATTTTGGATATTTTCAACCTTATGTATATTTGCAGCCATCATAAGTTTCAAAAGAAATAAAACGTTAACATGGATAATGTCTTTTGCTTTAATTATTACGGCTATAAAATATTTTATTCTTCCCATCAATTCTTATATCCTGATCAATAAAAATGATAAAGATTTGGCGGTATATCAGCAAAAAATTGATAGCATAAGAAATGTAAAAAAGTAGGTAAATACCAGGTCAAATTAAAAAAGGGGCGTCCAAATCGGGATAGCCCCTTTTTATTTAAACCTTCTTGCCTAGTATTTGTTAAATTGCATAACTATGATAGGGCACCGTTTTATAAATTTTATTCCAGGTGAAAACTCCAAGTCCAAATTTGAACAAATGTTGGACATTTTCACACAATTACTTAACTACACCAGTGGGGATGCTAGTGAGGCCTTGGATTGGATGAACCAATTGGATAGAACCCATAAATTTACCGATGATGAATATGGCGTAGGTGATTTTATTGAGGACTTAAAGCAAAATGGGTACCTAAAAGAAAACCCACAGGATGGCAGATTTGCCATAACAGCAAAAACAGAGCAAACCATTCGCCAAAAAAGCTTAGAAGAAATTTTCGGCAAATTAAAAAAATCTAAACAAGGCGGGCATAGTACCACTAAAGTAGGACCAACAGGAGATATTAATTCCGATACCAGGTCGTTTCAGTTTGGTGATTTAATGGAGCAAATTGATTTTACTGAAAGTATTAAAAATGCACAAATTAACCGAGGCGTGGATGCTTTTTCCATGCATGAGGATGATTTAGTTATAAGAGAAGCCGATTTTAAAACACAAACCTCTACGGTTTTAATGATTGATATTTCTCATTCTATGATATTATATGGTGAGGATAGAATTACGCCTGCCAAAAAAGTAGCCATGGCTTTATGTGAGCTTATCACCAAAAAATATCCAAAGGACACCATTGATATTGTAGTGTTTGGAAACGATGCATGGCAGGTTGAAATTAAGGACCTTCCTTATTTACAAGTGGGACCTTATCACACTAATACCGTTGCTGGGCTTGAGTTAGCCATGGATATTTTAAGAAAAAGGAAAACGGCAAACAAGCAAATATTTATGATTACCGATGGCAAACCAACCTGTTTAAAAATTGGTGGCAAGTATTATAAAAATAGTTTTGGTCTAGATCGTAAAGTAGTAAACCGCTGTATTAATTTGGCTGCACAGTGCAAGAAATTAAAAATTCCTATTACTACATTTATGATTGCGTCGGATCCTTACTTGCAAAAATTTGTAGAAGAGTTTACAGAAATGAATAATGGAAAAGCCTACTTTGCTTCGCTTGATAATTTAGGCACTTTTATATTTAACGATTTTGAAAGCGGAAAACGAAAAACAGTTTATTAATTATGAGTAAGAAAATGGACATACAAAAAATAGTAACCTTAGGGGATTTAAAAAAGTCGGGATACCAACCAAAATCTATAAAAGATGAGGTGAGAGATAATTTAATTGCAAGTATTCAAAATAAACAAAACGCATTTGAGGGAATATTAGGTTACGAGGACACGGTAATACCCGATGTAGAAAGAGCATTATTAAGTAGACATAATATTTTGTTTTTAGGTTTGCGCGGACAAGCTAAAACCAGAATGGCACGCCAAATGGTAGATTTATTAGATGAATACATACCAACAATAGCAGGAAGCGAAGTAAACGACGATCCCTTAAAGCCATTAAGTAGGTTTGCAGTGGACTTAATTGCAGAACATGGAGACAATACCCCAATTCATTGGGTTCATAAATCGGAGCGTTACGGCGAAAAATTAGCTACACCCGATGTAAGTGTTTCGGATTTAATTGGAGACATTGACCCTATTAAAGCAGCTAATTTAAAGTTGAGCTTTGCAGACGAAAAAGTAATTCATTATGGTATTATTCCAAGAAGCAATAGGGGCATTTTTGTAATTAATGAATTACCCGATTTACAAGCAAGAATTCAGGTTTCACTTTTTAATATTTTACAAGAAGGTGATATTCAAATTAGAGGATTTAAATTACGCATGCCACTTGATATTTTATTTGTGTTTACTGCTAACCCAGAGGATTACACCAATAGAGGAAGTATTGTAACCCCATTAAAAGATAGAATTGAAAGTCAAATTTTAACACACTATCCAAAAAGTATTGAAACTTCTCTTGCTATTACCGAACAAGAAGCCAATATTTTACCTGCGCAAAAAAATAAAGTTGAAGTAAGTGATTTAGTAAAAAGACTAATTGAACAGGTTTCCTTTGAAGCAAGAACCAATGAATTTGTAGATAAAAAAAGCGGAGTGAGTGCGCGTTTAACCATTGCTGCATATGAGGCTGCGGTGAGTAGTGCAGAGCGTAGGGCTATTATTCATAACGAAAAAAACACCCAAATTTGGATAAGTGATTTATCCGGTATTATTCCAGCCATTACTGGAAAAATTGAATTGGTATACGAAGGTGAACAAGAAGGACCATACGAAGTTGCATTAAATTTATTAAATAAATCTATTAGAACTTTATTTGCAAGTTATTTCCCAAATCCAGACGAGCTTAAAAAGAAAAAGCCAATCAAAAAATCGGCTGCGCAAACAGGTGAGGTTAAACAACCCGAAAATCCGTATGCATTAATTACAAAATGGTTTGATGCTGGAAATCATTTGGATTTATTATTAGATATGAAGGACGAGGATAAAGTACTTGCATTATATAAAGTAGATGGCTTATTTGGTATTGTTAAAAAACATTATCCAAGTGCAAGTGACAAGCAAGCTGCTTTATTAATGGAATTTGTATTACATGGCCTTTCGGCTTATTCTTTAATAAGCAAAAAAATGATTGACGGTAAAATTGAGTTTAAGGATTTAATGGGATCCATGATGAATTTAGGTGCCATGAATTTTGAGGACGAAGATTTTAATGATTTCGCGTAAAAAGCAGCTAATTATTAGGTAGATCCCAGCATTTTATTAAATTACTACAAATTTTATATTATGCGTAAGTACCTTATTATTGGACTGCTACTGGTTTTTACATTTGCAAATGTAATTGCACAGTCAATCCCATCTCCCAAAGAACATTTTGGTTTTAATATTGGCGACAATTATCATTTAGCCACTTTTACTCAAACCGAAGCGTATTTTAAAAAAGTAGCAGCTGCTTCCAATAAAGTAAAGCTACAAGTCATTGGTAAAACCGAAGAAGGGCGTAACCAATACATGCTAATTGTTTCTGATCCAAGCAACATTAAACAGCTTGAAAAATACAAAGCTATATCTCAAAAATTAGCACACGCCGAGGGTTTAACAAATGAAGAAGCAAGGCAACTTGCAAAAACAGGAAAGAGTGTAGTATGGATTGATGGTGGCTTACATGCAACAGAGGTAACGGGAATTCATCAACTAATTCAAACGCTTTATACCGTTTTGACAAGAAACGATGAAGAAACCAATCGCATTTTAAAATCTACAATTATTTTATTTGTACATGCAAATCCGGATGGCCAAGAGTTGGTGTCTAATTGGTATATGCGCAATAGCGATACCTTAAAAAGAACTACGGAAAGTCTTCCAAGATTATATGAAAAATACATTGGGCACGATAACAACCGTGACTTTTTTATGTTAAACATGAGTGAGTCTAAAAACATGAGTCGTCAATTATACATAGAGTGGATGCCTCAAATTTTATACAATCATCATCAAACAGGTCCTCCAGGTACTGTGGTAGCTGGACCTCCATACCGTGATCCTTTCAATTATGTTTATGATCCATTACTTGTAACGGGCATTGATGCATTGGGCGCTGCAATGAGCAGTAGGCTTAATGCCGAGGGTAAACCAGGCTATACCATGAAGAGTGGTTCGGTATATTCTACTTGGTGGAATGGTGGATTAAGAACAGCCGCTTACTATCATAATATCATAGGGTTATTAACTGAAATTATTGGAAATCCTACGCCTAGTAATATTCCACTTGTGCCACAAAGATTAATTCCAAACAGCGCAACACCATTTCCAATTACACCTCAAAAATGGTATTTTAAAAATTCTATTGACTATTCGGTTTCATTAAACTACGCTGTATTAAATTATGCATCTAGGTATAAGGATGAATTGTTGTATAATATTTATACCATGGGCTTAAATAGTATTAATGCAGGAAGCAAGGACAACTGGACTTTGTCACCCAAAAAAGTAGAACTATTAACCGAAACTTTTAAAGCAGATAAAAAAGAAACAAGAGCAGACACCCTTCCAGTTGCTTATTTTAATAAAGTTTATAATAATAAAGACTTAAGAGATCCAAGAGGATATATTGTACCTGCAGGTCAAACCACCACCGCAAGTACATTCATAAATATTTTAATTAATAGTGGTATTAAAGTGCAAAAAGCAACCAGCAATTTTTCGATTGCAGGAAAAAATTATTTAGCAGGATCCTACATAGTAAAAACCAATCAAGCGTTTAGACCACATGTATTAGATATGTTTGAACCACAGGATCACCCCAATGATTTCCAATATCCAGGTGGTCCTCCAGTGCGCCCATACGACGCAGCAGGTTGGACTCCAGCATTTACAATGGGAATTACATTTGATAGAATCTTAGATGACTTTAATGGTCCTTTTGAAAATATTTCATATGGCGAATTGCAATATCCTGCTGGCAAAATAAATAACGATGCAAAACAAATTGCTGGATATACATTAACTACAAAGGACAATGCTGCTTATATTGCAGTGAATGACTTATTAAAACAAGGAGCAACTATTTACAAAAACAAAGAACTTTATTTTGTAAGTGGAGCCAACAATATAGCAATTGAAAAAATTGCAAACGAAACAGGTATAGTATTTACAAGTGTTGCTACAAAACCAAGCAATCTAGAAAAAATAATCAAACCACTACGTATTGGCCTTTGGGATAAATATGGTGGTTCAATGCCTTCTGGTTGGGTGAGATGGATTTTTGAAAAACATCACTTTGATTTTAATTTAGTTTTTGCAAAAGAAATAGATGCTGCTAATTTAAATGACAAATATGATGTGTTGGTATTTGTAGATGGTGCCATTCCAGCATTAAGACCAGAGGCTTCACCTTGGGAAGAAAAAGAACCTAAAACCGAAGATATTCCCGAAGCATTTCAAGCAAATATTGGAAAGATCACCGCACAAAAATCAATTCCTGCTTTACAAAAATTCTTAGATAACGGTGGAAGAATAGTGACTATTGGTTCAAGTGCAAATATTGCATACCATTTAAATTTGCCTGTAAAAAATGCATTGGTTGAAATGGTTGCAGGAAAAGAAAAGGCATTGCCAGGCGAAAAATTTTATATTCCAGGAAGTGTAATGCAGGTTGATGTTGATAATAACTATGCACCTAATTACGGAATGAATAATAAGGCCGATGTATATTTTAGTGCAAGCCCAGTATTTAAATTAGCGCCTGAAGCTATTTCACATAAGGAGGTAACACCGCTTGCTTGGTATGCAAGTGCAAATACTTTAAGAAGTGGTTGGGCATTTGGACAAGCATATTTACAAGACGGCGTTGCTGCTTTTGAAGCGAATGTGGGTAAAGGAAAACTATTTGTTTATGGTCCCGAAATAACCTTCCGAGGTCAAACACACGGAACATATAAAATGTTGTTTAATCAGTTGTACCAATAAAAATAAAAACCCCCTAACTACTAATTAGGGGGTTTTTATTTTTATAATTAAACAATAGAAAAATTTTACATTCCTACTATTTTATATTTTAAAGTATTGCCATCTACAAATTCCTCATAATACACATGCTCTGGTGTAACGAATAATTTTTTACCATTCACAATTACAATTTTAGTTTGACTAGGAAGTTGTAAAACAATATCTCCAATACTTGGTGTATAAATAGTGGCAGCTGCTGGTGCATTGTTGTTTGAATTATTTTCAATGCTAACCTCGGGGGTTGAATTTGTATTTAATACGCCGTCCTTTCCTTGTACCATATATTTTACTTTACCGTCTTCGCCAACCACCTCTTTATAATAAGTGCCTAAATATTCATATAATTTCACATCATTTATAACAATTGGTTTTGCATCCTTTGGTAATGCCGGAACCTCGGCTCCAACTGGAGCTTGTACTACTTGGTATTTATTGTCATTGGTGGATCTGTAAAAAATACCGCTATGATAAAAATAAGGATAGCCACCAAAACTAAATCCCCAGTAACCTCTTGGCAATAACCCAATAGTTAAACCAAAAGGAGGTGCAACCAATCCATAATAATCACCATAGGAAGCATAGTAAAGCCCATCCACAAAATAATACGGCATACCTCCAAACCTAATTCTTAAATAAGAACTTGGTAAACTATACATTCTACCGAAGGGCAATATACGTGGACGGTATCCAATACTTCCTACAAAACGAGTACCCCCAAATCGGGCACCGCCAAAAAAACCACCTCCAAAGTGACCACCACCAAAACCTCCCCTTCCTCTTTGTGCAGAGCTTGTATTTGTAATAGATAATAAAGCAACAGTAATTAGGATAACTGTAATAAAGCGCGTAATGTTTTTCATAACAAAATATATTTAGTTATACTTATTTAGACAACAAAGTAACTAATAAGATTAATGCCCTACTACTTAAAAAATGCTTAAAGTAGTTAAGGTTATCATAATGGATATCAATCTAACACAATATTATATTATGTATTTTTGTATTGAAATACTAATAATCAGAAAAATATTTAAATAAAAGGAATGAAAAAAGTTCTATTAGCGTTTATGATTTCGCTTTGTATTGCGGGAACAGCTCAAAAAATCACATTAGCAAGTAATGGCCCGATAAAGTTAATGACCAATTTACAAGCAGACGGCAAATTTATTTATACTGTATTTTATAAAAATAAAACAGTGATAGATAATTCAAGTTTGGGACTTGAATTAAGTAAACCATCAATTGAATTGTATTCATTTAATTTATTGAATATTGATTCTAGCAAAGTGGATAAGAATTGGGATCCTGTTTGGGGTGAACAAAATACTATACGTAATAAATACAAAGAATATATTTTTCATTTAACCGATCAAAAAACGAATACTTATTTCATTAATATAATTTTTAGATTATTCGATGATGGTGTTGGTTTTAGGTATGAATTTCCTCTTCAAAAAAATTTAAATTATTTTATTTTAAAAAATGAACAAACACAATTTACTTTATCGGGAGATCATAAAACTTTTTGGATACCCGGCGATTTTGATACCAATGAGTATGCATATAATACGTCTAAACTTTCGGAGATTGATGCATATGCCGCTGCTGCAAAAGAAAAAGATATTGCAGTTGTCTCATTAATTAATCGACATGCAGTACAAACTCCTTTAATGATGAAAACTGCTGAGGGTTTATACTTAAACATTCATGAGGCAGCACTTGTAAATTATCCTGCAATGAACTTAATGTTGAATAAGGATAACATGTGTTTGACATCAGCTTTAGTCCCTGATGCTGTTGGCAATAAAGCTTATTTACAAGCACCGTTTAAATCACCATGGAGAACCATTATCGTAAGTGATAAAGCCACAGAAATTTTAAGTTCAAAATTGATTCTAAATTTAAACGCGCCTTCTGTAATTAAAAATACTTCCTTTATTCGACCGCAAAAATTTATTGGAGTTTGGTGGGAAATGCATACCGGAAAAGCAACTTGGTTTAAAGAAGGCGGAAAGCATGGAGCTACCACTGAAAATGTAAAAAAATATATTGATTTTGCGTCTCAGCATAAATTTGATGGCGTATTAGTTGAGGGTTGGAATACGGGTTGGGAGGATTGGTTTGGAAATTGGAAAGAAGATGTTTTTGATTTTGTTACACCCTATTCGGATTATGATGTAAATGCTTTAACGAAGTATGCAAAATTAAAGGGTGTTAAAATTATTATGCATCACGAAACATCTGGATCGGCTATTGGATATGAAAGAAAAATGGATACAGCATATCGGTTTATGCTGAATCATGATATGAACACTGTTAAAACTGGGTATGTAGGAAAAATTATTCCAAGAGGTGAACATCATGATGGCCAATGGATGGTAAATCATTATAATAGAGTAGCAGAAAAAACCGCACAGTATAAAATTATGTTAGATGCGCACGAGCCGGTGCATCCAACCGGTCTGCATCGAACTTATCCAAACTGGATGGCGAATGAAGCCGCAAGAGGTACTGAATTTAATAATGCACCTACTTTGGGAATTTTACCAGAGCACAATACTATTTTACCATTTACAAGACTAATGGGGGGGCCAATGGATTATACCCCAGGATTATTTCATTTTCAATTAAATCAATTTGAAATTGAAAGAAAACAAAAAGTACTTTCTACTTTAGCAAAACAACTTGCTTTATATGTTACGATGTATAGTCCTTTACAAATGGCAGCAGACTTACCTGAAAATTATGAAAAACATTTAGATGCCTTTCAATTTATAAAAGATGTTCCAGTGGATTGGTCTGACACTAAAATTTTAGAAGCAGAGCCTGGCGATTATATTACGATTGCAAGAAAAGCAAAAAATAATAAAGATTGGTTTATAGGTTCCATCACAGACGAAAATGCAAGAACTTTAAATTTGAAATTTGATTTTTTAGATAAGTCAAAAAAGTACAAAGCTATTTTTTATATGGATGGTAAAAATGCTGATTATTCAATCAATCCAACAGCATATATGATTGAACAAAAAATAGTGAGTGCGTCCACTCAATTGGTAATACCAATTGCAAAAGGGGGCGGCTGTGCTGTAAGTATTTTTGAGATAAATTAATTTTAATTCAATTTTTATTAACTTCTTAATGGATGAATACTTATTTGTAGTTTTATATAAATATTAAAAGGATGAGTATATACTGTTTTGCAAATAATCAAATTCAAATAATTGAAAAAGCGGGTGTTCCAGTGACTGATTTGTTAGTACAAAGAGGGTATGGCATATTTGATTTTTTAAGAGTTGCTGGCGATAAACCTTTATTCATTGATGATCATTTGGATCGATTTTTTCACTCAGCTGAAAAAATGAGGTTGACGATTCCGCAAACAAGAGAAGACATAAAAAATATTGTAAAGGAGCTTATTCATAAAAATCAAATGTCCTATTCTGGGATTCGAATGATTATTGCAGGAGGAGATGCTCCCGATGGTTACACCATTGAACATCCTCATTTAATTGTGATTCAAGCACCTTTAGCAGAGCCTACCCTTCATTTACCAACTACCGGAATAAAATTGGCGACCTATTCGTATCAAAGACAAATACCTGATGTAAAAACAACGGACTATTTGATGGCGGTTTGGTTACAACCTTGGATGAAAGAGCAGGGTGCAGATGATATATTATACCACCACAATGGAGCAGTGAGAGAATGTCCAAGATCTAATTTCTTTTTATTGACCCAGCACAATGTATTAGTCACTGCCCATGAACACATGCTCAAAGGGGTCACCCGGAAAAATATACTCCAAATTTGTGCTCAGTATCAAATTCCATTTGAGACCCGTGAAGTATCAATTGCTGAAATACAAAATGCAAAAGAGGCATTCATAACCAGCTCAACCAAAAGGATTATTCCGGTGCATCAAATAGACAATTATCTAGTTAAGCCAAATTACAAGGATTCATTGGCTGTCAAAATTTATGATTTATTGACAAATTTGGAATAATTTTTACTTAAAAGTCGCTAATATTTAACTAAATAATTGATTATCAATAGAATATCAATTTTCTCCAAATTATTGCATTTTCATAACTAATTGTTTATTAATTATTTATGAATTTTTCTGTCTAATATATTTACTCGTATTTTGTAGTTTTCCTGAACAGATAAAATTAGTTAACGATTTGTTAAGGATTTGTAAGGTTTATTAACAAGTTTTAGTATAAATTTGCACTTTAAAATTATAAACAAATACCTTACAAAATGAAAAGTGTTTTAAAACAAGCTTTGTCTGTGTTATTGGTTATTTTAATATCTGTTATTAAAGTAAACGCACAAGAAACAACAGCCGAGATACAAGGTTTAATCACTGTAGGAAATGCAGGTATTGCAGGTGCAAATATTACTGCAATTCACCAACCAACAGGAACCAAGTATGTAACTACAAGTCGTAACGACGGTAGATATAACTTAACTAACTTAAAAATTGGTGGACCTTATTTATTACAAGTATCTTATGTAGGTTTAAAGACTGAAAAACAAGATGATATCAATTTGTTATTAGGTCAAACATACAAAGCAAACTTTGCAATGCTTGAAGCAAGCAGTACTTTAAAAGAAGTAGTAGTTTCTTCAACTAAGCAAGATAAAATTTTCAACAACGCTCGTACAGGTTCTCAAGAAACTTTTAATAGAAATCAAATCACAAGTTTGCCTACTATTTCTCGTTCTTATAAGGACATCATTAAATTAACTCCTACTTATAATAGTGGTTCTTTTGGTGGTCAAAGTTCTCAATTAAACAACATCACTATTGATGGTGCTAACTTTAATAACTCATTTGGTTTATCTGGTGATATTGGTGGTCAAACTGGTCAAAACGCAGTTTCATTAGATGCGATTGAGCAAATCCAAGTTAACACTTCTCCCTTTGATGTTAAGAATGGTGGTTTTGTGGGTGGTGGTGTAAACTCAGTTTCAAGAAGTGGTACTAACACTTACTCTGGATCGGTTTACCAATACATGAAAAACAAGGATTGGCAAGGTTATGATGTGAATGGTGCTCCATACACCATTACAGTACCTAAGCAAGACTATAGCTACGATTTAAAAGGTTTCACTGCTAGCGGTGCAATCATTAAAAATAAATTATTCTTATTTGTAAACGGAGAGCAAGAAGCTACCACTACTCCAGGTACTACTTGGTCTGCTTCTTCTGCTAGCAATCCAGCAAATGGTTCTACTATTTCTGCAGCTAATGCCGATTCTTTAAATAAGTTATCTGATTTCTTAAAGTCTAAGTATAACTATGATCCAGGTGCTTACCAAGGATATTCTTATGTAGCTTCTTCTAAGCGTTTAACTATGAAGTTAGACTGGAACATTGATGCAAACAATACTTTCACTTTAAAGTATAACTACTTAAAGTCTGCAAGCCAAATTCCGCCATCAAACAGTGGATCTGCCTCTACAAGACAAGCAAGTACAACAGCATTACCTTTCTTTGGTGCTGGTTATGAAATTAATAATAACGCGAATGTATTTATTGCCGAGTTAAACACTAAGTTCAGCAATAGCATGAGTAATAAATTACAAGTTGGATATTCTGCATTAAGAGATTACAGAAATGCTTTATCTAGCAAAGAATTTCCAATGGTGGATATCTTAGACGGTAATGGTAAACCATTTACTTCTTTTGGATATGAGTTATATACTTACGGAAATAAATTAAATACAGACGTTTACCAATTCAACGATAACTTATCTATTTATGCTGGAAAGCACGAATTAAGCATTGGTTTACAATCTTCATTTAAAAAATATTTAAACGGATTCTCTCCTAACTATGAGGGTACTTACCGTTTTAATAGCTTAAACGATTTCATCAACTCTGCAAATGGTGTTGGAACAAAAGCTGCAGTGTATAACTTATCTTATACATTAGGTGGTGGTGCTTTCCCATTAGTAGGACCTAAGGATTTTGAAGCTGGTGTGTATGTACAAGATAAGTACAGAGCTACCGATAAATTAACTATCACTTATGGTGTACGTTTTGATTACAGTAAGTTCTACAACACTTTCTTATACAACCCAGTAGTTGATACTTTAACTCGTTTCTACCAAGGTATTCATGCAAATACTGGTGCTGCTCCAAATATGGCTGTACAAATTTCTCCAAGAATTGGATTTAACTACGATGCTTACGGAGATCAAACATTACAAATTCGTGGTGGTGCTGGTTTATTCCAAGGCGCTCCTCCTTTTGTATGGGTTTCTAACCAAGCTTCTAACTCAGGTATGGCATTGTTTGGATCTTTCTCAAATACAAATACAAACGTGTTTAACCCAGATGTGAACGCTTACCGCCCAGCAGCAACTGCAGGTTTAAGTTCTTCCTACTCTATTAACGTTACAGATCCTAACTACAAATTCCCTCAAGTATTTAAATCTACTTTAGCAGCGGATAAGAAATTAGGAAATGGTTGGACAATTACTGCAGAAGGTACTTATACAAAACAATTTAATGCTTCTGTTTTCCAAAACATTGCATTGCCAAATACAGGTTTAGTGAAATTGTCTGACGGTCGTTGGAGATTCCCTTACACTTCTACTTATCCTTTAGGTGGAAAGCAAATGGGTGGAACAACTGCAGCAACAGCTAATAACCCAACAATTGGTAACGCTATTTACATGACCAACTCTAGCGCTGGTTTTGCTTGGACAGGAACTTTACAAATCCAAAAAATAACTAAGAACTTTATATTAACTGCAGCTTACACAAGAATGGAAGCTAAAGATGCTGCTGTAAGTGGTTCTACTGCTGCTACCATGTGGGGATCTAAAGTAACTTCTGATAACCCTAACGATTTTGTGATTGGTAACTCAAACAACTACTTACCGCACAGAATTATTGCAAGTGTTGTTTACCATAAGGATTTCATCAAGGATCAAACTACTTCAATTGGTATGGTATACGAAGGAGCTCCTAACTATGCTACTTCATATTATGTACAAAATGACGTTAACAATGACGGTATCTCTTACAACGACTTAATGTTTGTACCTGCTAAATCTTCTCAAATTAAATTAGTTCAAGCAACAGGCGATACACGTACTCCAGACGAATTATGGAATCAATTAGATGCATTCATTGCAAACAATCCATATTTAATGTCACGTCGTGGTCAATTTGCTGAAAGAAATGCTTACGTATTACCTTGGACCCATAAATTAGATTTAAACTTTACACAAGATGTAAGATTTACAGTGGGTAAAAACAAGCATACTTTACGTTTCACTGCAGACATTTACAACTTTACCAACTTATTGAATAAGGATTGGGGTGTGTTTTATGTACCAACAACAACAACTCCATTGGTTTATCAATCTGCTGCTACAGGCACTTCTACTGTACCTGTTTACACATTCCCTTATATGGATGCAGTTAATAAAATCCCATATACAAGAGCTTACAAACCAAGTACTGGTTTAGGTTCTCGTTACCAAATTCAAATTGGTGTTAGATACTTATTTAACTAGTATTTAAATTACTATTGATATAAAAAATGCCCTCCAATTTTGGAGGGCATTTTTGTTTTTGTTCATCTCTTGTGTCCTTAGCAAACACTAATAAACTTGAAACTATAAGCGTTTAACGCGCATATTTTTAAATCTTACCACATCCCCATGTCCTAAAAAACCTAAGTGACCCAATTTATTTAATAAACCAGGATGCTCCTTGTGGTCTATGGTGCCATTTTTAGAAGCCAATGCATAATCGCCATCTATAATTACAGTGCCATTTAAAGTCACTTTAATTTTAGTACCCTTTACTACAATTTCTTCACTGTTCCACTGTCCTGTTGGCTTTAAATAACCACGCTTAGCAGGTATCACTCCATACACCGAACCATGGTATTGATAAGGCTGTAATGCAGCGTACATAGGATGTTCACTGTCTAATACCTGAACCTCTATGCCAACATAAGCAGCGTCTCCTTCCAGTGGTGCATGCACCCCAATTCCATTATTTGCACCAGGAGTTAATTGAAAATCAAACCTGTATATAAAATCACTAAACTCCTCTTTAGTATATAAATTTCCTCCAGAACCATTTTCAGGAATTACAACTAGTGCACCATCCTGAATTAAATAACCTGCAGTATTGCCCGTCCAATTATTAATGTTTGTTCCATCAAATAATAAAGTGAAACCATCTTTGCCTTCTTGTTCATTTAATTTTATGGGTTCATTGCTTGGTAATTCTCTTACATAAATATTGCGATAAGATACAAAAGTGCCATGTGCTTGTAATTCAATTTGTTCTTTTACAAAAAGCGGTAGGCTGCGATTCCAATAATTTTCAAGTGGTATATGATCAGTTACCAAAACTCCGTTTAAATAAACAGTTACTTTATCGCCTTGCATAATTATATGAAAAGTATTCCACTCGCCCACTTTATTATCGGCTACTACTAATGGTATGCTTACATTTTTTTGATTATTATATAAACCTCCAGAACCTACTTGTGCGCCAACTTCCCTACGACTGGTATCCCAAATTTGCACCTGAGGAGTGCCGCGTAAATAAATACCCGCATCGCCTTTTGCTTGAATACGCCAGTCCACAAACATTTCTATATCCCCATATTGATTTATAGTAGCTAAATTTTCACCATTTGCATTTCCTGTAAAATTTAATAAACCATCCTTCACTACCCAATCATCGCGCATTTTTTTATCTGCAATAATTTGTGCGGCATGTAAAGCCGAGTCATTCATTTTACTTCTTGCAATAGGATTGACAACCAGTCCTTTCCATCCTGTTAAATCTTTGCCATTAAATAAGGAAACAAAACCATAATCATAAGGCATCTTTTTTAAATGAGATTTAATAGCAGGCACTAAAAAAATACTATCCTCTCCATGAATAAGTAGTATTGCATTTTCTAAAGCAGTGCGTACTTCGGCTCCGTAAATACTATGATCATTTAGGGCTAGTTTGCAAATAGCAGCGGCTGCATAAGTGTTTACATCCTGGTCCTCTAAAAATTTTGATACCAGCATAAAACTACTAATGCCGGAAATTTTACTTGCTTCCCAAATGATATTTTTCTTTTCCAAGGGATTGATTTGCTTTTCAAGTAATTTTTGCAAATACAATAAACGTTGCACTGGGTTAGGATTTTTTGTAAATGCCTTACCCGGCAAAACTTCGTTTTTAGGATAAGTTAATTGTAACCTTTCATTTACATAGGCTTCACTATTTAATAATTTTAATTCCTCTTGCAATAAAATTTTAGCATACTCCGAACTTGCTTTTTTTATTTGTTTTTTTAAAATGGCAACAAAGGCCTCTTTTTTATCTGTTTCAAGTGCTACTTTATTTACATAGGCATGTAGTGCGTAGCTAACTTTTACTTTAGCATTGCTGTCCTGTATAAGTTTAAAAAAGTTTTTCCATTGTGCTTGATTCCAGCTACTCATATCCTCTAAGGCTTTACCAGACTCAGTTGTATGCTGGTATGGAAAAACTTCAATTACTTGTTTTGGGGAAGAGGAAGCTTGTGAAAACACTACACTAGTAACTAATGCCATGCATAATGGCGCTAGTAATTTTATATATTTAATTTTATTTTTCATTAGTTGCTTTTTATTCGCTTATAATAATTTTTTTGTTGTTTATTAAATTTGCCAAGGACCTCGCATTGGCGGATGAATTAAATAATTAGCTTCTGTGTCATTAACAAACTCCTCTTTATTTGGATCAAAATTTAATGTGCGCCCTAACTGTAAGGCAATTTTTCCCATATTAATTAAGGTGCATGACTTAAAACCATTTTGCTCATTTAATGCAAACCGCGTTCGATACTTTACACTGTCTAAAAAATTAGTGACCTGTGGTGCAGGATCGGGCATCATGGCTAATTTTTCTTTTAAATTTGGAATGGTACTTTTAAATCCAGCAAATAATTTTCCATTTGGACCCTCTATGTAAGCTGCATTAGGATCCTTAGCCTCTCCGTCTAAAATAATTTTACAACCATCGGCATAAGTGTAAGTGATTTTTCTAAATGTGCCACATGCATCAGGATGTTGTTGTTCTGCGTCTACTTCTACTTTTACAGGACTGGTTTGGTCTTTGCCTAAAAAATATTGTATAGGATCTAAGTAATGTTGTCCCATATCACCCAATCCTCCACCATCATAATCCCAATAACCTCTAAAGGTTTGATGCGTTCGGTGAACGTGGTAAGGCTTATAGGGAGCGGGTCCTAGCCATCGGTCATAATCCAGTTGCGCTGGCACCGCTTGCGGTTCTAAATTTGTTTTACCTACCCAGTAAAATTTCCAATCAAATCCAGTGGTCTTACTAACGGTTACTGTTAATGGCCATCCTAATAATCCACTCTCTACTAATTTTTTAATTGGTTTTACAGTGGTGTTCATACCATAAAAATTATCTTCAAACCTAAACCAAGTGTTTAATCTAAACATACGACCATACTGTGCAACTGCTGCTCTTACAATTTTTCCTTCCCCAATTGTTCTGGTCATTGGTTTTTCGCACCAAATATCTTTTCCTGCTTTGGCAGCTTCTACCGACATAATTCCATGCCAATGTGGAGGGGTTGCAATATGCACAATGTCTACTTCGGGCAAGGCAATTAATTCACGATGATCATGAAAAGTTTTTACGCCTCCTCCAATTTTTTCTGCTACTTCGGTTAAATGATTTTTATCTACATCACAAATAGCTACCACCCTAGTTCCCGCATAAGGGATATGGCCACGACCCATTCCACCCACACCTATAATGCCTTTAGTGAGTTGATCACTTGGTGCTAAAAAACCTCTTCCCAATACATGTCTGGGAACAATAGAAATTCCTGTAACAAGCGTAGCTGCATTTTTTAAAAACTTACGTCTAGAATTTTTTTTATTTGCATCCATATAATATCATTTTAAATTATGATTAAGATTAGTTTTAAGCTTACTAAATTTATTCAATTTTGTTTACATTTGATTGTATTCAAAAGCGAATCATTATAATTCTATAAAATATGAGCGAACTACATTTACACCTAGAGGAACACATGCAAAGCAGCGACCTATTAACCGATATAGTTATTGGAATGAGTGACGGACTTACCGTTCCTTTTGCTCTTGCAGCTGGTTTAAGTGGTGCAGTGGAAGGCCATGTAAATTTAATTTGGATTGCAGGGATAGCGGAGGTTGCTGCAGGTTCCATTGCCATGGGGCTTGGTGGATACTTGGCTGGTAAAACAGAGCAGGACCACTATAAGAGTGAACTCAAAAAAGAATATTGGGAATTAGAACATAAAAGAGAAGTGGAAATACAGGAAGTGCGTAATGTGTTTTTGGGTTGGGGATTAAGCAAGGATACTGCCGAGGAAGCTACGCAAGAAATAATAAAAGACGATAAACGATGGGTTGACTTTATGATGAAATTTGAATTAGGTTTAGAAGAGCCTAATCCAAAGCGTGCACGCAATAGCGCTTTTAATATTGGAGCTAGTTATATTGTTGGAGGCTTAATTCCTTTGACACCTTATTTTTTTGTAGACAATGCATTTAAGGGCTTAGAGATTTCCGCAATGATCACACTAGTATGCTTATTTATTTTTGGGTACTTTAAAAGTAAGATGACAGGTATTAATCCTTGGTGGGGTGGGATTAAAGTAATGCTTATTGGCGCAACAGCTGCAGCCACTGCATTTACCATTGCTAAATTAATTCAGGCCTAGTAATTATTTTACTAGGTGTTTAAACTTATTGAGTTAAGATTAATTTATTTAATGTTACCATTAATTGGTAGGTAGCTCAAATTTACTTGCTCCAAGTAATCGGTAATTTCTTTTTCAGATTTTAACTTAGACTTACTTGTTTTTAACCAGTCCTCTGTTAAGGTGTTTAATGGAATTGCCGCTAAAATAGAAGCACGGTCTAAATCTTTAAGTGGAATTACTTTTCCTTCATTATAAATAGCATAATCCTTTTTTGAATAAAAACTACTTATGCTTTTTCCTTGTATGGGATCATAAGGACTTGTTTTTACCATTTGCTTTTGCAAAAGAATTAATTGAAACTTACCTGCATTTAAAACCTTATAAAATGCAGTACCATTGCCAGTTGTGTGGTTTATTAATTTTGCAAAACTGGCAATAGGTTGGGTTAAATTTTTTATGTTTAAAAATACAAGTCTATTAACCCCTTCGTTTTCTACAGCAAGTTCGGTGCCATCACTACTTAGATAATGAATTTCTCCGGTGTACAAATTAAGTTTTGCTTGATTAATTTTAGCCTTTCCTCCATTAGCAAAAAATAATATGGCAGGGTTCCACTTTTCGTTCCAGAAAGGAGTTCCTTCTACCTCTGAATAGCTTATCCCACCTGCTTTGCTGGCCTTTGGATGTGCTGGATCATATGCAATTGTATTGAGGTCTAATTCACGTAAATCGGTAATAAGGGCAGACATGGGCATTTGCGCATGAGCACGAAAACCAAATAATAAACAAACAATAAAAACTATTGGTTTTAATATGCTTTTAAAATTTTTCATTTTGAATTCATTTATAAATTAAAATTAATTTTTATTTCTGATAGCCATTCCTTTTCTAGTACCATTATGTACCCCGTTATCAACAGTTAAGCCGCCGTTTACAAAAATATATTTGAATCCTTTCGAATATTGATGCGGATTTTCGAAGGTTGCCATGTCGGTTACTTCGTTTTCATCAAAGACAACTATGTCAGCAATAAATCCTTCTTTAATAATGCCTCTTTCTTTTAAATTAAATTTATTTGCAGGAAGTGAAGTCATTCTTCGGATGGCTTCTTCTAAACTCATAATTTTTTCTTCTCTTACATATTTAGCAATTACCCTTGCATTGGTTCCATAAGCGCGTGGGTGTGGCCTGCTAACGCCCATTACCGCTATACCTGCATCACTTGCGGCCATATTAAATGGATAAGCCATAATATTTTTAACATCCTTATCACCCATTCCGTGATACACCATTTGTGCACCACCTTGTTCTATCATTTGTACAATAGTTTCTGCTTCATCTATTGCTTTATCCTTACCACCTTTAAGCAAATTTATTTCTCTTAAATTTTTTCCATTAAAACTGGTATCTGCTTTAAAATTTGCAACATAAGCATAATCAAAATGTTTTAATCCTCTCCCTTTAATAATGCCAATACTATGTGCTTTTACTTTTGCTCTTATGGTAGGGTCCTTTAATCTTGCTAAAATAGAATCTTGACCATCGGCTAAAACCCAGTCTGGCAATAGGATTCCCAGGTTAGTACTACTTGCCGTGTAAGGATATTGATCAATGGTTACTTCAATGCCTTCTTTTCTTGCATTTTCAACAAGTGCTAAAGTTTCATTACTGCGTCCCCAATTATTTTGTCCATTTACTTTAAAGTGAGACACCTCAACTGGAAGTCTTGCTTGTCTTCCAATTTCAATAGCTTCATTTACCGCTTCGGCAACTTTATCTTCTTCGTTTCTAATATGTGAAGCATATACCCCACCATTAGCAGCTACTACTTTAGCAATGGCAACAACTTCTTCGGTAGGTGCAAATGTACCAGGGATATAAATAAGTCCGGTGGACATTCCAACAGCCCCATCCTTCATTGCTTTATCGGCAATGATTTCCATTTTTTTTAATTCCTCAGCGGTTGCATGTCTGTTGGCAGTTCCCATTACTTGCTTACGAATGGTATTATGTCCCATTAAAGAAGCAACATTAATTGAGGTTTGCAAAGAATCAATGTAATTAAAATATATATTCATGTCATCGGCCGAACCGCCACAGTTACCAGTTACAACTGTTGTAACACCATCATAGATAAAATTGGTAGCCAGAGGGTTTCTGGATTCTCCACCTTCAATGTGTGCATGCACATCAATAAAGCCTGGAGCTATAATTAAACCCTTTGCATCTATTTCCTTTGCCGCTTTCCAATTTTTTAAATTTCCTATAGCTGCAATTTTATTTTTTACTATGGCAATGTCTTTTAATTGCCAATTGTTCCCGGTACCATCAATAATTTTTCCATTGCGAATGATATAGTCTGCGTTTTGTGCTGTAACAATTTGACCTATCAAAATCAATAAAACCAAGATACTATTTTTCATAAAATTATGTTGTACCCTAAATTTACTAAATAGTCATTATATAAATTAAAATAAAAGAATAGCTGGCCAGAAATATGTAATTTTAATAACATAAACCTATTATATGAAAAATACATTTCGTTTTTTAGTATTAAGTATATTATTATCTAGTTTTAGTGTGCAGGCACAAGCTCAAAAGTTATCAAAAAACAGCAAGGATACTGCTGCCATTTTTGATTCTTATGTTCAAAAAGCAGTTAAGGATTGGAACATACCAGGCTTGGCTATTGTAGTGGTTAAAAACAATCAAATTGTATTTAAAAAAACGTATGGTGTGAAGTCGGTGGAAACCGGTGCAGCTGTAAATAACGAAACTTATTTTGCATGTGCCTCTACCACCAAAGCTATGACAGCAACAGCTATGGGTATATTGGTGGATCAGGGAAAAGTGAATTGGGACGACCCCGTAATTAAGTATTTACCCAATTTTAGATTATACGAACCCTATGTTACTACGCAAATGCGTGTAAGGGATTTATTCCTGCATAATTCTGGTGTGGGCAATACGGATTTTTTATGGGGCATGAATATATTAAATGGCGACGAAATAATGGATCGAATGCAATTAGTAAAACCAAGTTATTCGTTTCGCTCAAGCTTTATTTATCAAAATATATTTTATCATATTGCAGGAAAAGTTATTGAAAAAATAAGTGGAGAAACCTGGGCAAATTTTGTAACTGCACATATATTTAAACCACTTGGCATGAAACGTACGGTTCCTTTATTAAGTAACATTATGGATGATAATATTTCACAAGCCCATTATACCATTGAAGGAAAAGTCCAAAGAATAGTAAGAGATACTGCAGACCGAATAGGCGCTGCGGGTTCCGTGTATTCTGATATTGATGATATATCACTTTGGGTAAAATGTATGATAGATAGTAGTAAGTATGATGGTGGTAGACTAGTAAGTGTCAATACTTGGAACACTTTATTAAAACCACAAACCTTTGTAACAGAGGATGGATTTTATCCTACAGCACAATTAACAAAACCAAATTTCACAACTTACGCTTTGGGATGGTTTCAACAGGACTATAAAGGACAAAAATTAAATTTTCATACAGGATCCCTGGCTGGAGAAATTGCCATACATGGCCAAATTCCAGCACTTAAAACAGGGGTATATGTTTTTGCAAATTTAGATCACGCCGAGGCAAGACATGCACTTATGTTTAAAGCAATGGATATGTTTGCAGTGGGTGGTGATACCGATTGGAGTTCCGAATTTTTAAAATTATATGGGGGCATTAAGGAAAGAGCAAAAAAAACGGAGCAAGAACAAGAGGCGCAAAGAGTGCTTAATACCAAGCCCACGCTAGCTTTAGAAGCATATGTAGGTGTATACGAGGACCCTTTATACGGTAGCATTACGGTTAGCTTAAACAACGGAGTATTGCAAGCATCTAATATTAAATTAGGTACTGGAAATTTATCGCATTTTAATTATGATACTTTTATAATTGAGTGGAATTATAAATGGGAAGGTAAAACCAGCCTTCAGTTTATTTTAAACACAGTTGGGAAAGTTTCAAAAATTGATTTTGATGGTATTGAATTAACTAAGACAAAATAAAAAGTAAAAATGGATTTTTCTAAATTTAAAAAAAGTACCACGGCGGTGTGGGGTGGTGAAGGGGATTTAAATGTAAGTGGTGCGGTTACTACACCAATTGTAAATAGTGTTGCATTTGCTTATGATGATGTTGAAAGATGGCATCAGGTATCACTTGGCAAAGCGGAGGGTTTTATATACAGTCGTAATACCAATCCAACGGTTGCTGCATTGGAGGAAAAAATAAGGTTATTAGAAGGTGCTCAAGCAGCAACTAGTTTTGCAACAGGTATGGCTGCCATAAGCAACACCTTATATACTTTTTTAACTGCCGGTAAAAGAGTAGTGTCACAAAAAGACAATTATGGCGGTACTAGTAAAATATTTTTAGATTTTTTACCACTTAATAATGTACAGGTTACTTTATGTGACACTACAAATTTTGAAAATTTTGAAACCGAAATTGCAAAGGGTTGCGATATGGTGTATTTGGAAACACCCACTAATCCTACTTTAAAAGTGGTGGATATAAAACGCTTAGCAGCGGCTGCAAAAAAAGTGGGTGCTATTGTTGTAGTGGACAATACATTTGCAACACCAATTAATCAAAACCCGCTAGCATTAGGTGCTGATCTAGTATTACATAGTGCTACTAAATTTTTATGTGGCCACTCCGATGCAATGGGAGGAGTACTTGCAGGTAAAAAGGAATTGGTACAAAAAGTATATAATTATCGTGAAATTAATGGAGCAAGTTTACAGGCCGATCCTGCATATATGATTGCAAGAGGAATGAAAACATTGGAGTTAAGAATAGAAAGACAAAACGCATCTGCCTTAAAAATTGCACAGTATTTAAAAGCACATCCAAAAGTGCAGGATGTATATTATCCAGGACTACCAACACATCCAGGTCATGAAATTGCCAAACAACAAATGAGTGGCTTTGGTGGAATTATGAGCTTTGCACTTGTAGGAGGCTATGAAAATGTAGCCAAGCTTTTAAGTTCCTTACAACTAGTGCATTTAGCAGCTAGCTTAGGATCGGTAAGTACATTAGCAGGACCTCCAAGAACTACAAGCCATGTAGAGTTAACCGAAGCGCAGCGTAAACAATTAGGAATACCAGAGAGTTTAATAAGATACTCGGTAGGTATCGAAAATGTGGACGACCTTATTTCGGATTTAGAAAACGCGTTGGCGCAATTGTAATAAAATTAAATTTTTGCGCCTTCGCCTTTTACAAATTTTCCAGGTTTAGCATTGGTATGTTCTCCGTCCTTTAAAACTTGTTTGCCGTTTACAAAAACATGTATCATGCCTGTTGCATACTGGATAGGCTTTTCATAAGTAGCATGGTCGGAAATTTTTTCAGGATCAAATACTAATATGTCGGCATTTTTACCCACTTTTAATTCTCCATATTTACTTAAGTGCAAACTTGTTGCGGCTACTTTTGCTAATTTATGAATTGCCATTTGTAAAGGAATTACTTTTTCTTCTCTAACATATTTTCCTAATACCCTTGCAAAGTTTCCATAAGCTCGTGGGTGATTACTTTGTTCTAAAAATACCCCTTCGTTAGATCCCGATGCAGCGTCCGATCCAAAACTTACCCAAGGGAGTGCAATTTGTTTTTTTACATTTTCCTCACTCATTAAAAAGTATGCCACTTCTACACGGCTACTGTCTTGAATAATTAAATCAATGGCACAATCCTCAGGACTTGTGTTTCTAATTTTTGCAACTTGGGCAAGTGTTTTGCCTGCATATTTAAATAATGAGTCTCTTCTAAAACCAAGTAATAAAACTTTATCCGCACCACCTGTGCCATAATATAAATTTTCCCAATCCTTAGCATTGGTCTTCATGGCAGCAATCATTTCCTTTCTAATTTTAGGGTCTTGTAAACGCGTCCATAATTTTCCAAAACCACCATCCTGAAGTGAAGGCGGCATTGCGGCAGTCATACCTGTTGCACCTGCAGTGTAGGTATACATGTTGGCTGCAATATCAATTCCATTGGCTCTTGCTGCCTCTATTAATTTGATAACCGAATCCATTTTAGGCCAGTTGTCTTTACCACCCGCTTTTAAATGATAAATTTCACCATGTACTTTTGCTTCTTTTGCAATGGTTATTAATTCATTCACGGCTTCAATAAAATTATTGCCCTCGCTACGCATATGAGAAATATAGCCACCTCCATAAGGAGCAGCGGCTTTACACAAAGCAATAAGTTCATTGGTTTTTGCAAAAAATGCAGGAGGATAAATTAATGAACTTCCCACGCCCAATGCTCCTTCTTCCATTGCTTGTTTTACCAAGGCCTGCATTTGTAGTAATTCTTTTTCCGTGGGGGCTCTGTTGTCTTCGCCTATTACATTTTCTCTAATAGTAGTAGCTCCAACAAAGGAAGCAATATTGCAACTAATTCCTTTTTTCTCCATATAATGCATGTACTCGCCAAGCGTATTCCACTCCACAGGTAATTTTAGTTTTCCTGTTTGGTCGTCTATCATCTGTTTTTTCATCTTGGCATTTAAAGGACCCATACTGCCACCTTCTCCAAATACCTCTAGTGTTACTCCTTGTCGTATATCACCTTGTGAGTTGCCATCAATCATAAGGGAAGTGGGTGCCCAACTAAGCATATTAATAAAACCAGGGCTTACTGCCATTCCTTTTGCATCCACCATATTTGTAGCAGTTGCATTACTTAAATCACCAATAAATGCAATGGTGTCGGCCTTTATAGCAATATCCGCTTTATAGGGCTCGCCTCCATTGCCATCGTAAACCATTCCATTTTTAATAATGGTATCATACTTTTTTGAACTACAAGAAGCAAGTACTACTAATAGTACCATTGTAATTACATTTTTCATTGTATTTTAATTTAAGTGGTTTATTGAATAAAACTATAAATAGCGTCTGCTACTTTTTGTGGCGCTTCCTCATTGGGCACATGTCCAACTTTATCAAAAATAACAACCTTGCTATTTTTAATATCGGCATTAAAAAGTTTTGTGTTGTCTACACTAATTAATCCATCTTCTCGGCCCCATAAAATAAGCGTAGGAGCTTGTATGGTTTTAATGAGTTCGGTGTCCTGATTTATTTTATTTTTAAAAAGAGATAATGCAGCGCGACGGTTACCTTCACAAAGTAAGAGTTCATGATACCTGGTCACGGTTGTTTCCTGTATTAAACTTTTATCGTAGTACACCCCTTCTATACTTTTTCTAACCAATGATTTTGGCGTGATATATAAAAGTAAATTATTAATCACAGGTATTTGAGCAATAGTAAATCCCAAAGAGCCTTTTTCATTTTTTTTAGGATAACCACTTGCGTCTATTAAAATAAGTTTGGCTACTTTATTTGGATGTGCCACTTGGTAATGCCATGCAATCCCACCTCCTAGTGAGTTTCCGCCAATAATACATTTATTTACATTTAGCTTAATTAATAAGGAATCTATAACAGTTGTGAAGTTATCATAATCATATTTATTTGCTGGGTTAGGTCCAGTTAGTCCAAATGCCGGCATGTCTAAACTAATTACTCTTTTGTTTCCGTAGCTAGGTTCATTTAAAATAGTAATTACTTTTTCCCATGTGTGCAGGGAGGAGGAAGTGCCATGTATTAAAACAAGTGGAATACTATCTTGTGCATTTCCCTGGTCACGGTAATGCACCCTCATACCCATGATAGGCATAAACTTAGACTGTGCATTTGTATATTTTGAAATAAGTAAATCCTTTGAAATATCCTTTTGTGCAAACAAGGAAACTAGTATAATTAAAATACTAGCAATAGTGATAAAAGAATACTTAAGTATTTTCATTATAATTTTTTATTGGGAGCTACAACCTAGTTGTTTTAATAATATTTTTGACTACTAAATTTACCATTTTTCCAATCCTAATAATTTTTTTCCTAAATCATTTAATACTGCAGTGTCATATTTTGTTTGTTCCCAATTTCTTGGATCGCCCGGGAAAGCGTATCCTTCGGGTGCTATTCTGTTTTTCCAAGAATTTACCCTCCACTCTTTTA
The DNA here is from genome assembly GCA_947456625.1 of Bacteroidota bacterium. GTDB lineage: Bacteria > Bacteroidota > Bacteroidia > Chitinophagales > Chitinophagaceae > Sediminibacterium. Next base: position 125,711 of record CANGQJ010000002.1, on the reverse strand, counting down.
GTGCTTCGTTATCCTCCTCGGCTGGCATCATGGAAATATATTGCGCAATACGTACTTTATCTTCGCTATTGTTGGCCCTGATACCATGAGGTTCCAGGCTATTAAATATTAATAAGTCACCTGCTTCTAGTTTTACTTTAGTGGGTGTAAAGCCTGTTGTATCTGGTTTGTAGCGGTCTCTATCCTCGGGTTGCGTTAATTTCCAAGTATCATAAGTTCTAAATAATTCTGGAATACATTGGAAGCCTCCCATATTTTCATCGGTTTGATCGGCAAGCGCCAATACGCCTTGTACATTTACTGGTTTTGTTTCCGGATCGTAATCCCAATGTATGAATGCTTTGTATTCATGACCTGGTCTAATGGGAAAATTTAAATTGGCACGGTCAATGGTTACCCATAATTTTTCGGTACCCCAAATGTCTACAAAAGCGTTATACACTCTTTGCATTTGTCTATTATTCCATTGATGTTGATTATTATAACACTCCACCATTCCGGTACCTGCTAATTCTTTCATTTTCATTTCGGCCCTTGGTGCCGTGTACCAGGTTTCTTTATTGTTTGGATCTTTTTGTTCAAACTCCCACAAAAATTTTGCCGTAGCTAAAGCTTGTTCACGCGGTACAGCGTTTTTTATAACAATGTATCCGTTATGAATCCAAAAATTCCAATCCGCTTCACTTAATACGCGTAGTGGTTTTCCGTTAGAACGGTCGTTTAATTTTGAAGCACTACTTTTCGCAGTGGATGGATTTCCAGGAATATCCTTATGCGCAGCACTATTAGGTGTTGCCATTGTAGGCGTCATAGTTGGAACCATAGTAGGCACCATACTTTGTTGTTGATCTTTATGCATAGCAATGGTATTTTTACTACTTGAATATAAGCATTTATTAAAAAAAGACTATTGCTAAAACCAAAAGTTTTTAGGAAATTATTTTACCGTCCTCCATTTTTATAATGCGATGGGTACGCTCCGCAAAACTAGGATCATGCGTTACAATAAGCAGGGTTTGTTTAAATTCGTCGGCTAGTTTATTAAAAATATCAAAAACCAGGTCACTATTTTTTTTATCTAAGTTTCCAGTTGGCTCGTCACCCATGATAATATGTGGATCATTTATTAAAGCACGTGCAATAGCAACCCTTTGTTTTTCACCCCCTGAAACATGGTTTGATTTTTTTAAAGCCAAATGATCAATGCCCAAAATTTTTAATTTCTCCATGGCACGGTACTCTACTTGGTCCCTACTATATTTTGCAAGCTTTAAGCCAGGAAGCATCACATTTTCTAGCACATTAAACTCATTTAATAAGTAGTGAAATTGAAATACAAAACCAATTTTTTCATTTCTAATTTTTGCTAAAAATGACTCATTCTTTTTAGGCATTTCTACGCCATCAATAAGTAGGGTTCCATCATAATCGGTATCCATAGTGGACAAAACATATAACAGGGTTGACTTTCCGCAACCCGATTTTCCTGTGAGGGAAACAAATTCTCCTTTATTGATACTAAAACTTACATTTTCTAATACCTGTATGTCTACAGGATCATGAAAGAATTTATTAATATTTTTTGCTTCTAGTATCTTGCTCATTTTATTTTCCTCTTATGATCACTACCGGATCTATTTTACTTGCTTTTCTTGCAGGAAACCAACCGGCAAAATAAGTAGTGATAAATGAAAATATAATTCCAATGATATAAAACCTAGGGTTATAAACAATAGGATATGTTTTTATGGTAGGTAGTGAAGCAGTATTAAATGGAATTTGATCAATTACAGCAGACAAACCAAATCCAAATAATAAACCCATGAGTCCTCCAAAAATTCCAATGGTTACTGCGATATAAATAAATATATTTTTTACGTCGGTGCCTGAAAAACCTGTTGCTTTTAATATGGCAATAGAATCCATTTTTTCAAATATCATCATGTTTAAGATATTGTAAATACCAAATCCAGCTACAATTAAAAGGGTAATACCTACCGAATAAGAAATTAAGGTTCGAATGGAACTTCCAGTTTCAAATTGGGAATTGGCAGTTTGAATATCCTCTGCATCGGCTTGATACAATTTTTGGTACTCTTTTGCAACTGCTGGTGCTTGTGTAATATCTTTTAGTTTTACTTGAATGCTGGTAATATAATCATTGGGAACAGATAATATTTTTTGAACTGTATTAATGGAAGCATAACTCTGAACGTTATCAAAATCCTTAATACCAGATTGAAAAGTACCCACTACCTTAAGTTGAAATAAATCACCTTTAGATGTGGTAACCTGAACTGCATCTCCAATTTGTACTAATAATTTATCTGCCAAACCTTTTCCTAAAATGATACTATTATTTATCTTGGTTAAATCGGCTGAATTTCCAGTTGTAATATATTCATCAAAATGGTACAACTTACTTTCTTGGGTGGAATTGATGCCAAAAATGCTTCCTGTGATATCAACACTACCGTCATTAAAAAAAACTTGCGCGGTAACTTTTGGTGAAAGACCCAATACACGCGGGTCGTTTAAAATGGATTTCATAATAGCTTCACTATTATAAATGGCTTGTCTGTTTGCATCAGACTTTACAGAGCCTATAAAATTATGTGCTTTTGAATAGGTAGCACTTTTATTAATGGGCTGGTCTGCGTTGGGTTTAATGTCGTTGTAAATTCTTACATGTGGCGTTCTGTTAAGTATAAGTCCATCTAGTAAGTCGTTAAGCCCCGACATAAAACTTAAAAGCGTAATAAACATGGTAATGCTAAAAGTTACGCCCACAGCTGCAACCAGGGTTTGCCTCCACCTAGCAAGTAGGAGTGATTTAGCAATATTTAATAGTAATCCTTTTCTCATTGAATGGTTTTTACCAACGCATCGTTTATTGTAATACCAGAAAGTATTTCCACTTTTTCGTAATCCATTAGTCCCAATTTTACTTTTCTTTTTTCTTTGTTTTCTAAATAAACATATTCATTGTCTATTAAAAATGCGCGAGGAATGGTTAAGGCCTTTTCCTTTACTTCAATAATTATATTTGCTTGAGCACTTAAATTAGGAAACAAATTATTAGGCTGTAAAGTAAATACAGCGTCTACTTTAAATGACTTTGATTTTGGATTCATTATTGGATAAATTTTTTCAACAACCGCTTCAAATGCTTGTCCTTTATAGCTATCCATTGATATCATTGTTTTTTGACCTTTCTTAATTTTTGAAATATCATATTCGTCTACCTGAAGTTCCACATAAAACTTTTGAGCATCACCAATAACGGCAACAGGCATTTGTGTAGTAACCATTTCACCTACTTCTTTATTAATGCTAAACACTTTTCCATTTATTTCTGATTTTACCAAAAAATCATTTAAAGTGGTAGAAGAAATTGCAGCTGTTTTATTGGTTTGCTTGGATTGAAAATCAATTTGCTTTTTTAAATCATTGTATTTTAGTTTACTAGCATTATATAATGCTGTACTATTTTTATAAGCAATTTCTCTTTGATCTAAATCGTTTTTAGTTCCAATATCATTACCCCATAATTTTTTTTGACGATCTAATAAGGAGCCGTCGTTATCCATTTTTAATTTAGCTACATCCAATTCGTTCTGTGCTTGATTTAATTTTTCTAAATTAGTTTCGGCCGAGGAATAGTTGGCTAATAGTTTTGCATTTTCATAGCCAAGTTCCTGCGCTTTATTGGACAGCGCTATAATAGCCTGACCCTTTTTAACGTCACTACCTTCGCTAACTAAAACATTTTGTACAATTCCGTTTACTTTTGCATATACCTCATACTGTCCAACGCTTTTTACGGTGCCAGATGCATAAACCGAAGCAGTAATGGCTTCCGAAATTGGATGAATGGTTTCTTGTTTTTTACCACAAGCCATTAAAAAAGTGAATCCAATAAAATATAGGTTTTTGAATGAAATAGGAGCTATGCGCATAATAATTTTATTACTTAATTACAAAATTAATCAATTCATTAATCATCCTTGTCTTTAGTTTGCTTTACTTGTAAAAAAGCGGCTCTTTTTGGTGCAGGTAAAATAGCCATCTCTCCTTTTAAGCCTTTCCATAGTACTTCATTAAAATCATGATCGTTAATGCTATCCTCTTTTTTGAAATTAAAGGTTTCGCTTTTTTGTTGCATGATATTTCGTGCTGTATTTATTTCGTTTAAATCCCAGCTATTTGCTCTTGTGGTAAATCCTTTATGTGTTGGTGTTTTATCAAAGCATTTCCATAAAGTAGTTGCAGCTGCATCGTATTGACTCATGGGTTGCATACCCAAAATAAGTTCAATTGTTTTTAACACAGAAGAGGTGGAATACATGGAGTGATCAACAAATCCGGTTTTTACAAATCCTCCTGCAATGTATACTGGGCTTCGGTGTGCGTCAACGTGATCGGGTCCGTTTTGCGCATCATCCTCTAAAATAAATACCACCGATTCGTTCCAAATAGGACTCTTACTCAAATAGTCTACAAACATACCTACGGCTAAATCGTTGTCGGCAACATGCGCATAAGGAGAAGGCCTTCCTAATCGCATACCCTCGGTATGATCGTTTATTAAGCGCATGGTATTAAGCTGAGGAACTGCATTAATTGCAAGCAAGGAGTCAAAATCTCTTTTCCATTGACCCACTCTAGTGGTATCTCTTACTTTTTGATCCCAGCTGGTAAAGTAGGTACAAAAATGATTTTTTAAAACAGGTATATTGGGCTTATAATCATCGGCAAATTCACCATAGGTTCGGTAGCTAACGCCTGCTCGCTTGGCAAAATCCCAAATAAAGCCATTTTTATTACTGGCTATTTCACGCGTGCCCTCTGCGTCATAATTACCACCTCTTCCACCATAGCTGGTTACCCAATTTTTTTCTAAATAATCATTTGCATAACCTCCCAATGTCCAGTTATGTCCATCGGCGCTCACTTCGCCATTCACATAAAAATTATCAAGCAAAACAAATTCTTTAGCTAATGCATGTTGATTGGGTGTTATTTTTTCTCCAAACAATGTTAATGTGGTATCTCCATTTCCTTGTGGAATATCACCTAAAATCTGATCATAGGTTCGGTTTTCCTTTACAATATAAAATACATGTTTAATGGCCGAAGGCTGACCAATTTTTTGTGGAATCACCGAACCATTTTCTGCATTTGATAACTGCTCCTTTTGTTTGGTATATGGTGTGTTTTCATAAACAGCAGCCGAGTATAATCCCAATTGTTTTTCGGAAGGCGTGTTAATGATACTTAAAGTTCCTTTCATTAAGCCACCAATGTATTGTGCATCTTCTAAGGATTTTAATAATCCTTGTTGATACGCCATTTGAGCGCCTCGTTTATATGGATCTGGTCCTAATGGATTTGGAAAAGAGCTAAACCCTTTTCCGTTGGTTACATATATTTTTCCATGAATAAATTTAACTGCAGTTGGATACCAGCCTACAGGAATAAATCCTTTAGAACGACTTTCTAATTTTTTACTTACATCAAATACGGCTAAATAATTATTATCTGCATTTGCAACATACAAAGTTTTTTCATCCTCACTTAAAGCTACTCCATTAGTGCTGGAACCAGCTGGTGCATTGGGGTACAGGGCTGTGTTTAAAACTTCTACCTCCTTGTAGGTGCTTAAGTCCACAACTGAAACACTGTTGTCTTCGCCATTGGCAACAAATACGGTTTTCCCATTTTTAGTGATACAAAAATCATTGGGATGAACACCAACTGAAATTTCTTTTGTGATTTGATTGGCAGCAGTGCTAAATACTAAAAGTTTTTTTGCCCCCCAACAACTTATATACAATTCGTTTTTGTTTGGAGATAAATTACAAGTGTAACCTTCTGCAGCTAAATATGTTTTTTGAATCACTTTTTTGGTTACTAAATTAATGGTGTACAAAGCGCTATCGTCTTTAGTAACAACGTATAATTTTTTATTAGCATCGTCTAAACACAAACCTGCCGGAGAAATTTTATTTGGCCATTTTGCTCCTAATTTTATGGAATCAATAAGCTTGAATTTATTATTTGCAATAGCGTATTGTAAAATCCAATTATCGTTGCCACCGGAAGCATAAATATATTTTTCATCTGCGCTAAAAGCAATTCCTAACCATGACTTATCAATGGTAATGGTATCTGCAATTTTATCATTTACTAAATCAACTAATTGTAACGACTGTTTACTTTGCCCATTATTAGTCACTACCATTAATTTTTTTGATTTGGAAACAGCCATATTTAAAGGCAAATCACCTAATGGTAAACTGGTACCAGCCGGACTTAATTTCCAACCATTAGGTAGTTGAACTTTGTTATTTACGGTGGTATTTACTTGTGCAATTGCAAATAGCGTTTGAACTAAAACGCATACTAAAAGAAAAGATTTTTTCATAGCAACAATTTGTTGCTACAAGGTACTTATTTTTCGGAACTCAATTTTCTGAGTTGCGTCAATTTTTAACCAAACAAATGTGCCACAAAAAACAAGCACACCTATTAATAAAACTGGTAAATAATACCCATAAGTTGATGCTACATATCCAAAAACCACTGTGCTCAAATACGCGCCCAGCAAACCTGCCGAGTTCATAGCCCCAGAAACGGTTCCACTTTTGGTACCCCCCATATCCATGGCCACAGCCCAAGCAACCGGTGCTGTTAAATCCATAAATGCCATGCCAATACCCAATAAAACAATGCATGTTAAATTATCATTAACAAGTGAGGCGCATACTATACAAATTCCTGAAACAAAAAGGCCTATCATTGGTACTATTCTTCTACCCCATTTTTTTCCAAATCGCAAACATGCTTTATCACTTAACCAACCACCCGTAAAACAACCAAGGGCTGCTAATAAATATGGAACCGATGAAGCCCATATGAGTTGCTGTGCAGCAATATGCCTTCCCTTTTGTAAATAGGTATGGAACCATGACTGAAAAAAATAAGCACCCACTGCATAACAGATATACATGAGTAATAAAAAACCTAAATTTTTATTTTTAAATCCTGACCAAAACAAAGTTTTTTCATTTGTTTGATGCGTAGGTAAATCCCTGTTTTCTAAAATATAATTTAATTCTGCTTGACTTATGTTTTTGCTTTGTGTAGGATCCTCTTTTTGCCAAAAAATAAAAAACAAAACCCAAACCAGTCCAACAAAACCTAAGGTATAAAATGAAACATGCCAACTATAATTTTGTTGAATGGGAAGTACTATAAATGGTGTTAATGCAGCGCCAATGCGACTTGCACCCCATATGGTTGCTTGTGCGCGCCCACGCTCCAATACTGGAAACCACTTTGATAATATAATAGAAGTGTTGGGATAGGCACCTGCTTCACCCACGCCAAATAAAAAACGCACTACTAAAAGCATTATAAAACCCGAAGCCAGTCCTGTTAATATGGTAAACAATGACCACCACAACACCACTCTTATTAAAATTCTTTTACCACCAAACTTGTCGCCTAGCCATCCAGTTGGAATTTCAAAACTTGCATAAGCTAAAGTAAACATGCCAAGTATCCAGCCCCATTGCACAGTACTAATATGCAAGCTGTCCATAATATTACTACTTGCAGAACTAAGTGCAACACGATCCAAAAAAGTAATCATGGAAAGCAGCGATAAAACCAATAGTACTTGATAACGTTTTTTCATTTACCCTTTTTATAATTACATTTATAGAAAGCAATTTATGTTTTATTTATTTTATATATTCAATTAATTATTTGCAACATGAAAAAAATATATGTTATACTAGGAATTATTTTTTGTCAAAACATTCAAGCACAAGACCTTTCAAAAAGTATCAACGATGTTTCTAATAAAACACAAACTGAACTTATTAATTGGCGTCGTCATTTTCATGAATTTCCTGAACTTTCCAATAGAGAATATAATACCGGAAAATACATTGCCGATTATTTAAATTCCTTAGGATTAGAAGTAAAATATCCTATTGCAAAAACGGGCGTATTGGCTATATTAAAAGGCGGAAAACCCGGTCCCAATATAGGTTTAAGGGCCGATATTGATGCACTTCCTGTATTAGAAAGAACCCCTGTTTCCTTTGCCTCTAAAGTAAAAGCGGAATACAATGGGCAACAAGTTAATGTGATGCACGCATGTGGTCATGATGCTCATACGGCTATTTTAATGGCTACCGCAAAAGCGCTAAAAGCTATGCAAAAGAAATAGCAGGTAATATTGTATTCTTATTTCAACCAGCGGAAGAAGGGGCACCTAACAATGAAGAGGGGGGTGCTCCATTGATGATAAAAGAAGGTGCGATGGACAATCCAAAATTAGAAGTGGTATTTGGTTTACATATGGCAGCGCAATTACCAGTAGGCATGTTTGGTTTTAAATTGGGTGCAGCACAAGCATCTTCCGATTTATTTAAAATTACAGTGCATGGAAAAGGAAGTCATGGTGCCATGCCATGGGGAAGTGTAGATCCAATTGTGGTGTCTGCACAAATTGTTGAGGGGTTGCAACATATTGTAAGTAGACAATCCGATTTAACAAAAGCGCCTTTAGTTATTTCGGTTGGATCACTACATACTGGTGTGCGCGCAAATATTATACCCGAAACAGCCGTAATGGAAGGAACCATTAGATCTCTAGATGCAACTATGCGAAAAGAAACACATGAGAAAATACGAAATACTGTAAACAACATTGCAGCCGCATCGGGTGCTACTGCCGACGTTGAAATTAAAACACAAACTTTGGTGAATTATAATGATCCAGTTTTAGCAAAAAAAGCAATCCTTTCGTTAGTAAAAGTAGCGGGACCTGAAAATGTATATGAGTCAACCTGGACTACTGCCGCTGAGGATTTTTCGTTTTACGGTGAAAAAGCACCAACTTTCTTTTTTAGTTTAGGTGGGCTTCCAAAAGATAAAAAACCAAATGAAGTTGGAGGACACCACACACCTGATTTTTATTTAGACGAGTCGGGGTTTACAAATGGCGTTAAAGCATTTTGCCATTTGGTAATAGACTATGGCAATAACAATTATGGTAAAAGATAGAGCGATGCAATTTTATGCACTTCCTCAATGGGGTCATGTTCATTTCTATTGGTTAAGACAATGACCATTAATTTTTGTTCAGGAAAAAGACCAACGCTGTTTCTAAATCCTATGGAACTGCCATCGTGAAAAGGATGAGTAATATTTAAAAAATCCTCAACATGCCATCCAAAGCCGTAATCAATGGTTTTACCATTGTCTAGAGTGGTTCTAGACCAAGCCCTAAGTTGTGTTTGTTCGGGAATTAATTTATAATTCCACAATGCTTTAATCCATTTAGTGTATTCTTGCACATTGGTGTAAATGCCACCATCTCCTAATACAGCACTGGTTAAACTTTGATCGGTTTGTATCCAATTTCCGTTTTCAAAACTATTACCATATGCGCGGTTAGCCACTTGTGATTTACCTTGTTCAAATGCAACCGTGGTTTTCATACCAAGTGTTTTAAAAATATTTTCTTTTATAAAAAGTGCAAATGGCTTTCCACTTACTTGTTCTACTATTAACGCCAGTATTGCGTATCCCGTATTACTGTATTTATATTCTGTTCCCATTGGAAAATAAAGTGAGTCCGCCATAAACATTAATTGCAAACAATTGGTATCATGTAATTGTGTTGTTTGAGTTGCAGGCATTAAGTCCTCGTAGTCAATTAAGCCAGAACTATGCGTGAGCAAATCTTTAATTTTTATTTTAGATATATAACCAGGTAGGATTGAAAAATATTTTGAAATAGGGTCCTCTAGTGAAAGTTTATGTTTTTTCTCTAATAATAAAATAGACATTGCAGTAAACTGCTTGGTCACAGATGCCAATCTAAAATTAGTAATTGGTTTAACTGGCTCCATTGTATTGGTATTACTAACGCCGTATCCTTTTTTAAAAACTACTTTATTATTTTTTAAAACCAGTACACTTGCGCCTGGTTCATTTGCATGGTCATAATTAGCCATAATAGCATCAATTGCCTGCGCCGCTTTAATTTTTTTGGATTGTGCTTGTGAAAATTGACAAATAAAAACCAATAATAATATGCTCCAAAATTTATTCATATTAAAATATACTTTTTATAAATTTAAACTATTATGGCTAATAAATTCTATATAAAATAGTAATATCTTTAAGTGACAAAATTAACGCTTATGCCTCAAAATGATAGTTCATTAAATCGCAGAAAATTTTTAAGCCTTTCGGCGCTTAGTGCTGCAGCCATTCCATTAGGTAATTATGCTTTTGGAATGTCTAAAAATTTTCAAAACACTACTACCAATTATAAGGAAAAAATTATGCCAATAACAGTTGCAGAGCGAAAACAAAGAATTGCAAAAGCACAAGAATTAATGGCTATAGCAAAAATAGATGCTATTTTTTTAGAAGGCACTACATCCTGCTATTACTTTACAGGCATGCGTTGGGGACAAAGTGAGCGAACATTTGGCGTTGTGATTCCCGCAAAAGGAGCAATAGTATACATCTGTCCAAAATTTGAAGAGGACAGAGCTAAGGAATTAATCAAACCTGAATTTGGTGATGAAGTTCGTTGTTGGGAAGAACATGAAAGCCCATATGCTTTAATTGCAAATGCAGTAAAAGACCGAGGCGTAAAACATAATAAAATTGGAATGGAAGAACGTGTACGTTTTTTCATCGCCAATGGTGTAAAAAAAGTTGCTCCTACATTTGAAATAGTAGATGCTACTCCTATAACAGCAGGTTGCCGAATGTATAAATCAAAAGCTGAAATTGATTTATTACAAATTGCTAACGATGTAACCATTGAAGCTTACAAAATGGCTTTTCCAAGTATAAAAGCTGGTATGTCTCAAACCGAGGTAAGTGCTAATATTGCTAGTGCCTTTAGAAAATTAGGTTTTTCTGGAGGTGCAATGGTAATTGTAGGAAAGTATTCGGCATTGCCACATGGAAGCATTGCTCCACAAACCATTCAAGAAGGTGATATTGTTTTAATAGACGGAGGTACGACCTGTGAAGGGTATGAATCCGATATTTCAAGAACCATTTGTTTAGGGAAATCAACACAAAGACAAATTGATGTCTGGAATGTAGAAAAACAAGCACAGGACGCAGCTTTTGCTGCAATTAAAATTGGAGCTCCTTGCGAAGTAGTAGATGCTGCAGCAAGGGCTGTAATTGAAAAAGCAGGTTTTCATAAAAATTATCAGTTACCTGGTTTGCCACACAGAACAGGCCATGGCATTGGATTAGATGGACATGAATGGACCAATTTTGTAAAAGGCAATAAAACGCCTATCAGTGTAGGCATGTGTTTTAGCAATGAACCTACTATTTCTATTCCAGGAGAATTTGGAATTAGGCTAGAGGATTGTTTATATATCTCCAATGATGGCCCACATTTTTTTACCAAGCAAAGTATTTCAATAGAACAGCCATTTGGCTAGTCATTAATTTATTGCTTGAATACTAAGCATGGCCGATGGTGTTGCAGGCTTTGAAGGCGTTGTTGTGGACGGCAAACTTCCAGTTAAATTGCTATTGCTATTTTTAATACTGTAAAATAATTCAATATAATCGCTAGCGTTTAATTCTAAAAAATATACACCATTAATATTATTCTTAATACTACTGCCCTGTATTTGGTAAGTAAGCGTTGTATTTAAATAGCCGCCATTGTTTTTTCGAATCCAAACATTTACTTCATCGGAATTGATGTCGGGCTTTATAAATTGTAAATTAAAATTTACCTGGTATAGGCCTGTATCGGTAACTGTTATTTTTGTAGGGTTTCCTGCTGTATTATTTATAATGGTCACTTTATTAGCAGCTTGTACAAAATTAAATTTTATAGCAGTGGCTGTTGCAATACTTGTAGTTTGTTTACTAGTATCAAAAAGTAAGGCATAACTTTTTTTAATAGGAACTATGTTTAAAGCATTAATCCGATTTGACAAGCTTAGCGTATCTAAAAAATTTAATTTTTGATTTATGCGATTAGAAAGCCTTAAGGTATCTGTAGCATTTAGTTTTTGATTAATACGGTTGCTTAAACTAAGGGTATCGACTTTTTTTAATTTTTCATTTAAGGCAATATTTACTGCATTGCTAATGGGCTTTAATGTGTCTGGGGTATTATTTACTTTATCCATATTTAGTAATTTTAAAAGCGAAGAAGTGCTTGTAACGCCGGTCCCGCCTAATTCTATGGGAATTTGACTTGTTATAGTATTGGCTTTTTCGGCATATAATGCAAGGGGCACATAATTCATTTTTTCAATACCCGCCGTCACAAATAGCAGTGAATTATTTGGGTCAATTTCAAATTGCAAATAATAATTACTAGTACTCCATTTTATATTTTCAAAGTCACCAGTGGTTATAATTTTATTTTTTTCATTAGCGCCAATGTCTACAAAAAACAAACCAAGAACATTGGTTGTCACCGAAATAATTTCCTGATATACTATTGCTCCCAATGCAGAATCTTTTAAAATTGTAATTCTTAGCGCAACTTGTTTGTCCGCCATAATAATACCCTTTTCATTTCTTGCAATAGCTTGTAAATGAATACCTTTAGTGACTTGTGCTAATGCTACTTGCGTAAATGAAATAAAAATTATAAGAAGGGTTCCAACTTTATTCATGTTTTAATTTTGTAAGAGTTTAAAAAACTTTGATTTATAAATACGATCGGCAATTGAGTAGCTAATGTTTAAAAAACAAACAGGGTTTATTAATTTTTGAACAGGCATTTTATAGTAAAATTGATGCCCCGAATAGTTGCCGTTTAATTGGTATAAAATTTTACCTTGAAAATCTAGTAGCTGAATGGCATTAATGTTTAATTGATCTTGTTCACATTGTATAACCACATAATTTGAAAACGGATTAGGCCCTATTTTAATTTTAATAGCAAAACTGTCTGTATTGTGATATTGCAATAGGGGGTAATAGGCGCTTTGTAAATAGCCACAGCTAATGATAATATGTGGTATACGCGTAAGTGTGTGTACCGCTAGTTCACCTACACTCCAGTCATAATGCATGTTTTTAACAACAACATTTTTCCCTGCTACGTTTATAGCATAGGTATCACATAAATGAGGATAATCCTGCGCATACTGGTTTTGAGCAACGCCCATTAGTAGTAAAACACATAATTGTTTATGATTATTTGAAAATAAAATACCCATACAATTAAACTTGATTCATTCAAAAGTATGGGTATCAAAAAAAGTAAATTCCGAATGGAAAGCTTTCTTAGCTTATTTTATTATGCTTTTTTAGCAATGGTTTCAATGGCCATAACCAATTTATCTAAATCTTGAATTCGGGTATATACATGTGGGGTAATACGCACACAACTAATATTTTCCCATACAATACCCACTGTGTGTATTTTATAATTACTAAATAAAGCACTATCTAATTCACCAGGTGTCATTCCATTAATACTTACACCACATATTGCGCAAGCATATTCGTCTTTAAATGAAGTATGTATTTTTACTTTTGGAATATTTTGTACGCGTGTTGCCCAATAATTTTTTAAATATCTAATACGCTCCTCCTTTCGTTTACTTCCTATTCCATTTTGAAAATTAACTGCCTCGCCAATACCTTGTTCAATGGGAAAGCTACGTGTACCAATGGTTTCAAACTTTCTAATATCACTACTATTTGGCTTGTCATTGCAAACTAGCGGCCATATTTTTTCTATATTTTCTTTTTTAATCCATAACATACCACTTCCAATAGGAGCAGATAAAAATTTATGAAGCGAGGTTCCATAGTAATCGCAACCTAGTTCAGGTACTTTATAATCTAGTAAACCAAAACTATGTGCACCGTCTACAATGGTTTCAATACCATGTTTTTTAGCCATGGCAGTTATTTTTTTAACTGGTAATATTTGACCAATCCAATTAATGATATGGGTGATATGAATAATTTTTGTTTTCGTAGTGATTGCTTTTTCAAAACCTGACACTATTTCATCATCGTTTTCTATAGGGAATTGAAAACTAATTTGCTTGTATACTATGCCCTCTCTTTGTTGTCTTTGTTTCCAGGCATTTATCATGTTAGGATAGTCTTGCTTGGTACCTATAACCTCATCTCCAGCTTTTAAGTTAAGTCCAAATATGACTGTGTTTAAAGCCTCTGTGGCATTTCTATTGATAGCAATTTCGTCGGGTTCCGCACCTGCTAATTGTGCCAATTTATATCTAAGTGGTTCCCTGCCTTGATCCAATATGCGCCACATATAATACGAAGGCCCTTCGTTGGTCATTTTATTAAATCGCTCCACCGCCTCTTGTACAATTCTTGGACTTGGGCTTACCCCTCCATTGTTTAAATTAATGAGTGCTGGACTAGTAGTATAACTTTGTTGAATGATGGACCAATAGTCCTCATCCATAGCTAACTCTTTGGCGGATAGGCCATTTTTTAGGAGGTTTTGGTGTTCAAACTCAGCAGCATGTGCTTGATTAAATAAGCTTTCAGCAGAAAAAGCACCAGCCAACAAGCCAATTTGCTTTACAAAATTGCGACGATTTGCCATAGAATTAATTATAAACCTAAGTTAACAAAATATATTAACTTAAAAAACGTTATAAATAATGAAGTTCTGCCATATTTATAATGAACAAGTTAATTGTTTATTTTACCCTTGAATTAAGTATTTAGGTAGCAGATTTTATAATTTCAACAAAATAATTGTGAAATGAAATATGTTATTTCGATTGTAATTGTCTGTCTTTTGACTAATATTTGCTTTGCACAGCAAAAAAAGGTAGATGATTATATCCAAGTAGGTCTTGAAAATAGTCCACTTTTAAAAGATTTAAAAAATCAACATCTTGTTAATTTAATTGATAGTTTAAAAATTTTAGCTGGTTATAAAACCCAAATAAATGGGGTTAGTACCAATAATTATGCACCTTCTTTAAATGGTTGGGGCTATGATTATGCAGTTACCAATGGAACCAATTTTGCACAACAAATAGTAGCTACTAAAAAATTAGTTAGTAAAGAAAACCTCAATAATCAACACGAGGCTATTAAATTATTAAATGAATCCCTAAATATTGCAGGTAAAATTTCGACACAGGATTTAATAAAAACAATAAATGCTCAATACATAACTGCTTATGGTGTTTACCAACAAATTAGTTTTAATAATAACATCAACGACTTACTTTTAAAACAACAAACTTTATTAAAGAATTTTACTGAAAAAGGAATTTATAAACAAGCAGATTATTTAAACATATTAGTTGCATCTCAGCAACAGGCGATAGTAATTGAACAGTTAAAAGCTCAATTTCAAAATGAAGTAGCAGCACTAAATTATTTGTGTGGCATTAAAGATACCAATCAAGTTCAACTCTCTAATCCAACTATCAAAATTGAACCAATTGCCATGGTTGAAAATACAGTGTATTACCAACAATTTACTGTAGATAGTTTCAAGTTAAAAAACGCAAATGAGCAAATAAAGTATAACTATAAACCGAAGGTAAATTTATATGCAGATGGAGGCTATTTAAGCACTTTTGCAGAAAATGCTTATAAAAATTTTGGTGCTAGTGCAGGCGTTTCTATAACAGTACCCATTTATGATGGCAATCAAAGAAAGATGCAAACCGATCGTATTAAAATAGCAGAGCAAACACGTCAAGACTATCGAGACTTTTTTAAAAAACAATATGACCAACAAATTTTACAATTAGTACAACAATTAAATGCAACCGATAAAATTATAGCGGTTTCTGAAAAACAAATTGGTTATGCTGAAATGTTGATGGAGGCACAAAAAAAATTAGTTGAATCTGGTGATGCACGAATTACAGATTATATTTTGTCGATCAATAACTATCTTTTTGCAAAAAATACGGTTACTCAAAATGCTATAAATAAATTTCAGATTATAAATCAGATTAATTATTGGAATAAAAAATAAAAAGTAAAATGAATCATTACAAAATAATATTTGCTTCAATTGCTTTAAGTAGCATTATGGCTTGTAAAAATAATGTCAAGGAAGATACCGCTGAAGTAGCAGCTGTCATAGGCACTCCCGTTACTTTAACATCTCCTTTAATGGGGAATATGAGAGAAGAAGTGGAGCTAAATGCAGTATCTGCTTTTTTACTTAAAACAAATGTAAAGTCAAATACAAATGGATATTTACAATTGGTAAATGCTAGTTTAGGTAAATTGGTTCACAAGGGGGATGATTTGTTTGTAATCAAAACTAAGGAAGCAAGTGTTTTGGAAAATAGCAATCATAATATGGATAGCTCACTTCATTTTAATGGTGTAATTCATGTTAAAGCTCCTGGAACTGGTTATATCACTCAAATTAATTATCAAGCAGGTGATTATGTACAAGATGGGGAAGTGATTGCTACCATCACTGATACAAAAAGTTTTGTTTTTTTATTAGACCTGCCTTATGAGTTAAAACCATTCCTTTTAAGTAATAAACAAATCCAACTAAAATTACCAGATGCAAGTATTTTGAATGGAATTATCGAATCCCCATTACCAACAGTTGACGCAGTATCTCAAACTCAACGATATATTATTAGGGTTAATAATAATCAAAACATTCCTGAAAATTTAATCGCAAAAGTGAATTTAGTAAAACAAGCAAAATCAAACATTGTATCAGTTGCCAAAGAAGCAGTTTTATCTAATGAAATACAAACCGAATTTTGGATCATGAAATTATTAGATAGTAATACTGCAGTTAGGGTAGACATAAAAAAAGGAATTGAAAACAATAATAGTGTTGAAGTGTTGGAGCCAAAATTATCAGTGAATGATAAAATTGTGCTAACTGGACATTATGGTTTAAGCGATACTGCAAAAGTTGTTATTATAAAATAATTGAGCAATTATGAGAAAATTTTTCTCTTCTTATAAAAATCCTATAACTGTAGTTGCCGTCTTTATTTTGTTAGGCGGCTTTTATGCTTATAGTAAATTTCAAACATCTTTATTTCCAGAAATCACTTTTCCGAAAATTAAGATTATTGCAGACGCAGGTCAGTTACCTGTAAAAAAAATGATGGTAACTGTAACTCGTCAATTAGAAAACGCAGTAAAACAAGTTCCCGATTTAAAAACAATTCGGAGCACTACTAGCAGGGGTAGTTGTGAAATTTCTGCATTCATGGATTGGAATGCAAATATTGATATAAGTCAACAAAGAATTGAGTCAAAAATAAATGAAATTCGAAATACACTTCCGCCGGAGACAAATATAACGGTAGAACGTATGAATCCTTCAATATTGCCAATTGCAGGTTTTTCATTAGAAAGCGCTACTAGATCTCCTATTGAAATGAAAATGCTTGCCTTATATACCATCAAGCCATTTTTATCTCAAGTGGAAGGTGTTGCTGAAATTCGTGTTATTGGAGGCAAATCCAAAGAATATTGGGCTACTTTGAATCCTCAAAAAATGAGTAGTCTTGGAATAACGCCTGATGCTATTAATACTGCATTGTCTCAAACTAATTTTATTAAGTCAAATGGTTATTTAGCAGATTATAGATTATTGTATTTGACTACAACGGATGCTGCTGTTTCATCCAAAACACAATTGGAAAATGTGGTATTAAGTAATGATGGTAAAAGAATTGTGTTACTTAAAGATATTGCTGATGTTCAAATTCAAGAAGCAAAAGAATATGTAAAGATAAATGCAAATGGTAAAGATGGATTACTTCTGGCTGTAATAAAACAACCCAATAGTAATTTAGTTAGTTTAACAGATAAGTTAAATATAAAATTAGAAGAAGTTAAAAAACTTATTCCTAAAGATGTTACTATTAAACCATTTTATGTTCAAGCTGAATTTGTACAAGATTCCATTAAAAGTGTTACGGATAGTTTATGGATTGGGTTGGGATTAGCCATATTTGTTGCCATTTTATTTTTACGTTCTTTAAAATCAAGTACTGTCATTTTAATTACTATTCCTATTATATTGGGCTTGACGCTAATTTTATTATATGCGTTTGGACAGACTTTTAATATAATGACATTGGGCGCTTTGGCTGCTGCTATAGGATTAATTATAGATGATGCCATAGTAGTAGTAGAACAAATTCATAGAACACATGAAGAGCATCCTGAAGAACCAACTGCATCCTTAGTTGTAAAAGCAATTCGCTATTTACTTCCTGCAATGATTGGATCATCTTTAAGTACCATTGTCATTTTCTTGCCCTTTGAATTAATGAGTGGCGTAGCTGGTGCTTATTTTAAAGTATTAACAAATACCATGATCATTGCATTGGTATGTTCCTTTTTTGTTACCTGGATTATATTGCCAATAATTTATTTATTATTAACTAAAAATGCAGATTCAAATAGTTTTAATAAAAATAAATCAAAAGAGCATAAAGTAAAAACTCAAAAATGGGTTGGTTACTTTATTAAAAAACCTATTATTAGTATTGCATTTATTGTTGCTTTAGTATTTTCAATTATTTATATTTTCCCAAAATTGGAAACTGGATTTTTACCTGAAATGGATGAGGGTAGTATTGTATTTGATTATAGTTCCCCTCCTGGAACTTCATTGGAAGAAACGGACAGGATGCTTCGTGAAGTAGAAAAAACCTTTGTTCAAATTCCTGAAATAAAAGCATATAGTCGTAGAACAGGAACACAAATGGGCTTTTTTATTACCGAACCAAATAGAGGAGATTATCTTATTCAATTAAAAAAGGATCGATCTAAAACAACTGAGGAAGTCATTAGTGATATTCGAAAAAAAGTTGAATCCACGCAGCCTGCATTAAGAATTGATTTTGGGCAAGTGATTGGAGATATGTTGGGTGATTTAATGACTTCCGTTCAACCTATTGAAGTAAAAATTTTTGGAACCGATCAAAATAAGTTAAAAGCTTTATCTCATGATGTTGCTGCTGTGATTGAGAAAGTGGAAGGTACAGCCGATGTTTTTGATGGCATAGTCATTGCAGGTCCTTCTATTGATATTCAACCAAAGTCATCTACACTAGCTCAATATGGAATTACCCCGGCTAATTTACAATTTCAAATGCAATCAAGTTTAGAAGGCAATGTAGTAGGTGCTGTTTATGATAAAGAACAATTTACAAATATTAGAATGGTTTATCCAGGTAGCCGAAATTTAAGTGTAAAGGGAATTCACAAAACACTTATCTTTTTACCTAACGGAAATTTAAAGCCTATCAATCAATTGGCAAATGTTCAAATTAATAATGGGGATGCTGAAATTCAAAGAGAGAATTTACAATCAATGGGTGTAGTAACAGCAAGATTGGAGGGTAGAGACTTAGGAACTGTTATGAAGGAAATACAATCTACCATTCAAAAAAATATACAACTTCCACAGGGTTATGCTATTGTTTATGGTGGCTCTTATGCCGATCAACAACAATCCTTTAGTGAACTTCTATTAATTTTAATAGCTGCAAGTTTATTGGTTTTTGGTGTAATTCTTTTCTTATTTAAAGACTTTAAAATTGCAGTTATTATACTACTAGTTGCGGTCTTGGGAATTAGTGGAAGCTACTTGGGCCTATTTATGACAGGTACTCCATTAAATGTGGGAAGTTATACTGGGTTAATTATGATTGTTGGTATTATTGGAGAAAATGCTATTTTCACTTTCTTGCAGTTTAAAGAATCCTATCAAATTACTAATAATGTTGATGACGCCATTATTTATTCTATTTCAACAAGGTTAAGACCAAAATTAATGACTGCGTTGGGTGCCATTATTGCATTAATGCCAATAGCATTGGGAATAGGAACAGGCGCACAGTTACATCAACCCTTGGCGATTGCAGTGATAGGCGGTTTTATTATTGCCTTACCATTATTATTGGTGGTTTTACCAAGTTTTATACGAATGGCATATAAAACAAAATAATATATTACTAACTTCAATTATTAAACAACATATTTATGAAAAAAGTAATCCTTGGATGTTTTGCTATGGTCACATTATCTATGGCTTTTAGTCAACTAAATGCCCAAGCAAGTCATTATAAGTTAGAAAAAACATTTCACATTGCTAGCACTGGAGGTTGGGATTATATTACAATTAACCCATCTTCTAATAAATTATACATGTCTCACGGCACGCAAGTAAATATTTTAGATAAAATTACAGGCGATTCATTAGGAATTATTACTAATACGAATGGCGTTCATGGCATTGCTTTTATAAATGATTTGCAAAAAGGGTATACTAGTAACGGTAGAACAAATGATGTAACTGTTTTTGATCTAAATACAAATGCAGTGATAACAAAAATTACTACAGGCGAAAATCCTGATGCTATTTTTTATGAAGAATTTTCTAAAAAAATTATTACATGTAATGGAAAAAGTAAAGACTTAAGTATCATTGATCCTTCTACAAATAAGGTTATTGCTACAATTCCAGTAGGAGGAAAGCCAGAAACAGCAGTAAGTGATAATGCTGGCAATGTATATGTGAATGTAGAAGATAAAAATGAAATTGTTAAAATAGATATAGCCAATAATAAAGTAATTGCTCATTGGTCCATTGCACCAGGGGAAGAACCTACTGGCTTAGCTATTGATATTAAAACAAATAGACTTTTTGCAGGCACAGATAAAAAATTAATCGTTGTAGATGCAAAAAGTGGTAAGGTAGTTGCCAATTTACCAATTGGCGAAGGATGTGATGGAGTTGCATTTGATAATACTTTAAAATATATTTATACTTCAAATGGGGAAGGCACCATGACAATTGTAAAAGAAAATAGTGCAAATGATTTTAAAGTAATTGATACAATAAAGACTAAAAAAGGGGCGAGAACAATTGGTAATGATGAAACAACTCATCTAGTTTATTTACCAACAGCAGACCTAGATGCTTTGAAAGCAGGGGAAAAAAGACCTAGCATGATTCCTGGTACATTTCAAATTCTAGTGTTAGGTAATAAGTAAGCATTACTGATAAATACATTGCTTTTAGCAGCTATTCTGAATTGGTTTAGGCGAAATGTCTAAACCAATTTTAGTAAACCCCATAGCCCCAATAAATAAACAATAACTACTATAAAAGAGTCTACACCCATTCTTAATATTTGTTTTTTGGAATGCAGCACCATACCAATCATATAAATGCCGGTAAGTAAAATACCCAGTACTGTCAAATAAATATCAGAAGGTTTTAGATTAGGTAGTATGGCATCTCCGCCAATTAAGGATGCCATTAAAAACAATACAGGTAAAAATGCATTTCCACCAAATATATCACTCACGGCCATATTATAATCTCTAATTTTTGCCGAAGCAATACCTGTAGAAATTTCAGGTAGTGCTGTACAAAGCGCTAAAATAGTTCCACCAAATAAAATACCACTCATTCCCCATCTATTGGCAAGCTGTTCGCCGGTAACTTCTAAACTCCAACCTGCAAATAAAGTAATGATAGCACCAATAATTAAAACAAAAAAAGCAGCATTGATACTTCCTTTAAATTTTGTTTTTGGCAATTTTAAAGTATGATTAATCTCTTGCTGTTTTTTAAGCGGCGATATTTTTTTACGCATAAACTTGGTTGCTAAATAAATTGTACCCAACCAAATTGCTAAAATGATCCATTCAAATGGAGTACTTCTTGCAAAATATAAATCGTTTGGAAAAACACTTGCCATAATAACAAGACTCAAAATAAAAATGAGTGCCGCTCCCTCAATAATTAAAATTTTAGAATGTCCTTTTTCCGTGAGTGGTGCCGAACGGCCTACTCCAAAAACATCTATAAGTACTAATACCACTGTTTGAATAGCAATGCCTCCTAAAATATTACTAATAGCAATATCATAATCCCTATGATAAGCAGCCACTGCTGTAATTGCAATCTCCGGTAAATTAGTGACCACCGCTAAAAATACCATACCACCAAATGCTTCCCCTAAATTAAAATGTTCCGTAATGGCATCAATTGCTTTTGTGAGTTTAAACCCACTAATCCAAATGGCTATGGTGGCTAGTATAAAAACCGTTAATAATATGACACTTGAAAGTGAATTAAAATTCATTTTATTTTTTAATTGCTAGACTAAAGTTAGACTATTATTAGAGATAAGATTAAAAACTAAATGAGAGAGACTGTGCATAGTTATAATGAAAATGGTCTATAGGTACTATCGGTGCAGTATCATATAAAAAGTCTATGTTAAATGAGGTTGTAAACTTTTTACTAATTGGGAATTGTAAAGTGGTAAAAACAGAGGTTCTATTGGTGAGTAATTTATTATTCCATCCAGATTGATTAAATGCGCGAATAATTAATTCAAAATTATTATTTGGATTAATGATTGAGTATTTTGCTGTTAAATTTAATTTAGGATGCAATATTAAAATAGGGGCATTGTTCACTAAACTCAAATCGTTTACTTGTGAAAAATTCCATTTTTCTTTTTCTAAAAAAATACCACCTCCAAAAAAGAAATCCTCTTTTTGTGTATTTTTTAAATAGTGTACTAAGTTCATTCCTATTAATGCCCTTGATTCTAAACCTAATCCTCCATCCCATTGATATTGCACAAACGACTCCACATAAAACTTGTTGCTAATTTTTCTATTATTTTTTAATTGAAAAGTGCCTAAATCTTGAATGGAAACGCCACCATTACTCACTTTATCAACTTTGGTATATAAGGTAGTAGCATTTTCCTTACCAACAAAAGTAAAATCACCTGCATAATATAAGTCAACTAAACTTTTCTTTTGTTGATCGGTTGCAATGGCAAGAGAAATTTGACTTTGAATTTTTTTGTTAGAATCTAAGGCAGAGGTTTTATCTGTGTTGAGTACTTGTGCATTGCTATTTATTATGCAAAATTGTGCAATAATGAAAGCAGTTATTTTAAATAAGTTTTTTGAGAATTGAAACATGATTTCTATATACAATATAATGTAACTGGGCTGGCCAAGCTTATAACGTTTTATAAGATAAGCTAGTATGTTTAAAAATTTTTTTCAAATAAAAGCACATTTGTTTAATATGTAAAGTATTGATATACAATATTATATATTCAATCTGAAATAATTAATTAATAAGTCTATAAAAATGGTAGACAATATGAAATAAAATACTATATTTGTGTTGTCATCAAGAATCCTTGAATGGGTGCCAACCGAGAGCGGCTTACTCCGCGGTGGTAAAACGATGCGGACAAAGTCAAAAAAAAGAAAAGATGCATTTAATTATCCAAATTCAAATAAAACTAATTAACGCTAAGGAAACTTAGCCAGATATTGTCATGTGGCCGAGTGGAGAGGCAAGGGTCAGCAAAACCCTTAACGATGGTTCGATCCCATCTATGACAGCCAGATCATATATATAGGCAAGCAATCGTTAAGTCGGGCGGTATTTCTATACTGCCCTTTTATTATTATACTTATACCTTAAAATTTACTTAAATCATTTATAAAAAGGTTAAAACATTAAAATAGTGCATGTTTAAACATGCATTTAAACGATATTTAGGTAATTATTTATATTACTGTATGATAAAATATATTGCTGCTCTGTTATTTTTAGTTTTAAGTTCTTTTACCATTGCAGAAAAAGACTGGGGTCATAACTTTAAAGACGCAATTAGCACTGCAAAGCGAGACCATAAATTTATTTTATTAAATTTTTCGGGTTCTGATTGGTGCGGACCTTGTATAAAATTACATAAGGAGGTTTTTGTGATGGACGATTTTATGAATGTGGCAAACAATAAGTTGGTATTATTAAATGCAGATTTTCCGAGGTATAAAAAAAATCAATTACCTGCAGCGCAACAAAAAATAAATGACGAGTTGGCTGAAAAATATAATTCTAAAGGTTTTTTTCCATTAACCGTTTTATTAGATGAAGACGGAAATGAAATAAAACATTGGGAAGGTTTTCCAGCATCTACAACTGCATTTATAAACGATATTCAACAAACCATTCAAGACCACTCAAAATAATGCCTGCATTATCATTACATAAAAAGTCGATGAAGTTAATGGGCAACCATTTTGAAATCACTGTTGTGGCTGAAAATGAAGACTGGGCAAATGAAAAAATTGAAATTGGCGTTAAAGAAATTCAGAGGATTGAAAAACTTTTAACCACCTTTGCTTCTAATAGTGAAACCAATTTAATAAATGATAATGCTGGAATTGCTCCAGTAAAAGTTTCAGAAGAAATTATATTATTAATTGAGCGTGCATTAAAAATATCATCTGTAACGCAGGGTGCGTTTGATTTAAGTTACGGATCGGTTGACAAATCACTTTGGAATTTTGATACCTCAATGACTAGTTTACCTACTTCAGAGGTGGCTAAACAAAGTGTGCGTTTAATAAATTATAAAAATATAATTATTGATAAAGCCAATGCTACTGTTTTTTTAAAACAAAAAGGAATGCGAATTGGTTTTGGTGGTATTGGCAAAGGATATGCTGCTGAGCGTGCAAAATTAATGATGCAAAACGCAGGAGTGCAAAGTGGAGTTGTAAATGCATCCGGTGATTTAACTACATGGGGCCTTATGCCCGACGGTAAAAAATGGACCATTGGAATTGTACATCCCGAACTAGCTTCCAGTATTTTTTCTTACATGAATGTAAGTGGCCTTTCGGTGGCAACATCTGGCAACTATGAAAAATTTATTGTGGTTGATGGAAAAAAATATTCTCATACCATTAATCCAAAAACAGGTTTACCGGTTACTGGTATAAAAAGTGTAACTATTGTTTCCACCAATGCCGAAGTAGCAGATGCCATGGCCACACCCGTAATGATAATGGGCATTGAAGCAGGACTTAATATGATTAATCAAATAAACGATATAGAAGCAATAGTGATAGACGATAACAATACTTTGTACACAACAAAAAATATAAAACTTACCCCCTAATAATTTATAGCTATGAAAAAAATAACAGGCTGCAGCTTGATTTTAATTTTAGCTTTTACCAGTTCATGTGAAACGGTGAAAGAGTATCAAAAAAACAGACTTAACGATGCCGAGATGGCACTAAGTTCTAGAAAAGTTGAAAAAAACGAAATGAATTTTATGTCTTATAAGGAAGGTGCTTCGGGTGCCAATGGTGGAAAAACAGGCGGAGGTTGTGGTTGTAACTAAATTTAATTATTACTTATAAGCTATAGATGAAAAAATTATCACTTACCTTAATTGGTTTGTATTTATTGTTTTTACATGGGTATTCACAAATTGCAAAACAGTATCAGGACATATTTCAATCCAGACCATTAAAGATTGAAGAAATAAACTTAGTAACCAGTTATTATACACAGGATGGAACTCATTCTGCAGTAACGGGCGGTGGCACAGCGGTACTTGGTGTTGGTAGCAACAGAGTTACTTTGCCAGGTTCGGAAAAGCTAACCGATTTTGCAAATATGTTGGAATTGAAACTTGTTGGATATGGAGAGACTGGCAATAAGCATACTATTTTAGCAGGACTTGGAGTGGATCATCACACCGCAGCATCTCAAAAATACATTTCACCAACTGGTGCTTCTAGTCCAGAAGGAACAAGGGTTTATCCTTCTTTAAATTGGACTGTTGAAAATACAAACAAGGGAACCGAATTTGGATTGGGGACTTATTATTCTCATGAGTACAATTACTCCTCTATTGCATTAGATGGACATGTTGGCTTTAAAAATAAAACGGGTGGTGAGTTTGGCGCTAAATTCTCTGCATATTTTGATCAAGTATCTATGATTTATCCAGCCGACGATTCTACTAAATATAAAACAGGAACCAATGCCATAACAACTCCATTGGATCAATTGGTGATCACCACCAATGCGAGTAGGTCAAGTGGTGGCGGGGTTGCTTATTATGGTGAAAGCGAAAAGGCATCCTCTATTCCTACCGCTTCCAGAAATACATTTACGGGTTCATTTACCTATAGTCAGGTAATTAATAAAAGTTTGCAAATGGCTATTTTATTTGATGCGGTAAAACAGGAAGGTTATTTAGGATTACCCTTTCACCGTGTTATTTTTAGCAACCATTTAGAGCGTATAGAAAAATTACCTTCTTCTAGAACCAAGCTACCAATTGGTCTTAGGGTTAATTATTTTATAGGGGATGATGTTATTATTAGGTCCTATTACAGATATTACACCGACGACTGGGGACTTACTTCGCACACAGCAAGCATTGAAATTCCATATAAAATAACTCCATTCTTTTCAGTGTCACCTTTTTATAGATATTACACCCAAACTGCTACCAAGTATTTCGCACCATTATATGGACATACTGTAGATGCGGTAGGCAATCCAAAAGAAAAATATTTTACCAGTAACTACGCTTCAGCAGCTTTTAACAGCAATTATGTTGGTGTAGGTATTAGAACAGCGCCTCCTGGTGGAATTAATAACACTTATTTAGCTTCGCTTGAATTAAGGTTTGGTCATTATGTTCAATCCACAGATTTAAATTCAAATGTTATTTCCTTGCATTTTACTTTTAAATAATCGAATTTATAATTTAGCAAAAGGCGAATTAGTATTGACTAGTTCGCCTTTTTGTTTTAAATATGTTCGTACATTTAATAAAATAAATTCTATGCGCATATTCTCAAAAATGCTCCTGCTTTCTTTTTTGGTAAGTTTTAATTTGAATGCACAATCTATTGTTAAGGCAAAACAGAAATTAAGTCCACTATCAGTTTATGATATAAGCACATTTAGCAGTCCAATTGTTTCACCAGAGGGTGACTGGGTATTATTTTCTGTGGCTAAAGCCGATGCTAAAAAAGATAAGCAGGTTGCTAAATTATATATGATTAATAAAGAAGGGACGGAGACGCTTACATTAACAGAACAAACCAAGGGTGTTTCAAATTATAATTGGAGTCCTGACGGAAAATATATTTCCTATTTATCGGCAGGAAAAGAGCTTGAAGAAGACAATCAATTGTATTTAATGGATCGTCGAGGCGGAGAACCTATTCAAATTACACATATCAAAGGGGAAATTTCAAGCTATCAATGGTTTAAAGATGCTAGTAAAATTCTGTTTGAAATAAAGGATCCCAATTTTGCAGATACGGCTAAAACTAAAATTCGACAACCCTATGAAATTGATCGGTATCATTTTAAAGCAGATTATGAAGGCTATTTAGATAATCGAAAAACACATCTTTACCTATTTGATATAAAGCAAAAAAAATTAGACACTTTAACAAGTGGTAATAATAATGAAACAGATGCTTCGGTAAGTAGTGATGGAAAATTTATTACATATACAAGTAATGTAACAAGCAACTTTGATCAAAATGACAATACCGATATTTTTATTATTACAAATGAAAAAAATGCAAAGCCTGTCCAATTAACTAAATATAAAGGATCGGATCGTCATCCTATATTTAGTCCAGACAACACCAAGATTGCTTTTTTAAGAAGTAGTTCTGAGGATCCCTATGGCATGTATGATATTCAACAATTAGGAATCATAGAAATTAAGTCAAACACTGACAATGTAATCACTAAAAAATATGACCTTTCTATTGATAATATTACATGGTCAATCGATGGAAAGTCAATAATGGCAACAGCGGAGGACGATAGAAAACAAAATATAATTCAAGTAAATGCAATAAATGGAGAAGTAAAATTACTTACTAACGAGATGGGTGTTTATAGTAATTTAAATATAAATGGTAAAGGAAAAATAGCTGCTTTGTTTAGCACTCCTAATAATCCATTTGAAATATATTTAAATGAAGGTGTTGGATTTAAAAAATTGACGCATGTGCAAGATGATTTTGTGAGTAGTACCCAGAAAGTTTTTGTAAAAGGATTTACAGCTATTGCAAGTGATAATAATAAGGTAAATGGAATTTTATATTTACCAGATAGTAATGCTAAAAATTTACCACTGATTTTATTTATTCATGGAGGACCAGTTGCACAAGATGAATATTCATTTGATTTAACAAGACAAATTTATGCGGCTGCTGGTTATGCTGTTGCGGCAGTAAATTATAGAGGAAGCAGTGGTCGAGGTGCCATTTATACAAAATGCATTTATGGAGATTGGGGTAACAAGGAAGTAAAAGATATTATTGGCGTGGCCGATTACTTAATTGGCTCAGGCATTGCAGATGCAAATAAAATGGCAATTGCTGGATGGAGTTATGGAGGAATTTTGACAAACTATACCATTGCAACAGATAAGCGCTTTAAAGCTGCAGTAAGTGGAGCAGGTAGTTCATTAATGCTTTCTTTTTATGGAACGGATCAATACATTAGTCAGTATGAACCAGAATTGGGCAAACCTTGGGAAAACATACAAAAATGGTTAGATGTTTCTTATCCTTTCTTTAAAGTAAAAGAAATTAAAACACCTACCTTATTTATGGCAAGTCAAGCCGACTTTAATGTACCAGTTGTGGGTGCTGAACAAATGTATCAAGCTTTTAAATCGGTGGGTATCCCTACTCAACTCATCATTTATCCCAATCAAAACCATGGAATTCGTGTTCCAAGTTATTTAGTTCATAGATACAATAGCCATTTGGATTGGTTTAAAAAATATTTAAACTAATTGATAGGATATGAATGAAATTAAATGGGGTATAATTGGATGTGGAAATGTTACCGAAATTAAAAGCGGACCAGCCTTTAATAAAGTGCCCAATTCCAGACTAGTGGCCGTAATGCGAAGAGACGAAGTATTACTAAAAGATTATGCATTAAGACATAATGTGCCTTATACTTTTAATAATGCCGCTGATTTAATTCAACATCCCGAAGTGGATGCTGTATATATTGCAACACCACCAAACGTTCATGAACAATATGCTATTGAGGCATTGAGGGCCAATAAATTTGTGTATGTAGAAAAGCCAATGGCCACAACTGTTGCAGCATGTTTAAATATGCAAAAAGTTGCCAACGAATTAGATGGAAAATTAGTCATTGCACATTATCGTAGGCAATTACCTATGTTTTTAAAAGTAAAAATGTTGCTTGCACAAAATCATGTTGGTGCCATTACTGATGTAAAAATTATCATGCATAAAAAAGCTGCACCTAAGGCTTTTTATGAAAATAATTGGCGTGTTAATAAGGAGGCTGCGGGTGGAGGTTTGTTTTATGATTTAGCACCACACCAACTGGACTTGGTTGTTTATTTTTTTGGCAATGCTATTTCCTACAAAGGATTTTCAAAAAACAGTGGAGGGCTTTATTTAGTAGAAGATACTGTGTATGGTGAGATGCAAATGGAAAATAATATAAACTTTACAGGCAATTGGTGTTTTGTAATTGACGAACAATCCAATGAGCAGGATTTGTTTTTAATTAAAGGCACCGAAGGAGAAATTTCTTTTGCTGTTTTTGGAAATGAAATTAAAATTGATAAAAATAATCAAACACAAATAATAACTATTGAACCTCCAGCGCATATACAACAGCCTTTTATAGAAAAAACGGTAAATTACTTTTTAGGAAATACCGAAAATCCTTGCGATGCCAGCGAAGCCTTAAAGTCCATGCGCGTAATGGAAGCATTTGTAAATGGAAAATAAAATTAAAATTATGCCGCGTTATTGTTTAGCACTTGACCTTAAAGATGATGACCAACTTATTGCAGCTTATGATGAATACCACCGTTCCGTGTGGCCCGAAATAATTGATTCTATTAAATCTTCCGGAATTAAGGAACTTGAAATTTACAGAGTTGCTAATAGGTTATTTATGATTATTGAATCCGATATGGATTTCACCTTTGAACTAAAGGCAAAAATGGATGCTAGTAACGAAATTGTACAACAATGGGAAAAAACCATGTGGGAATATCAACAGGCATTACCTATTGCAAAACCGGGTGAAAAATGGGTGTTGATGCAAAAAATATTTTCTCTATAATCTTATACTTAGGCAAAAAATTGCTCAAACAAAATAAATAGGGACATGAGCAACACAAACCAACCAAAACCTTTTTTAAGTTTGGCGCCATCCATGGTTTTATTTAAATAATTACCAGTAATAATACCGCTTGTTGCAAGTGCAATAATAATTAGTAAAAACTTCCAGTTAACTGTTACATGCATTAAATCGCCACTAAATCCTACCAATGATTTTATAGTAATAATAAATAAGGAGGAGGCAATTGCTTTTTTCATGGGTAGTTTTCCTAGTAAAACCAATGCAGGAATAATTAAAAACCCCCCGCCCGCGCCTACAATACCCGTAACCAAACCCTCTAGTAGCCCCACTATCATTAAACTTGCACCATAAACCGGTTTTTGTGTTTCCAGCTCTTTTTTATTTTTTCCAAGTATCATGGACAGCGCAGATGCTAGCATTAGTGTTGCAAAAAACAACATTATAAAACTGCTTTTACTTATAAGGGTATTAGGTAAAATATTAAACTGAGCAGGGATGGCATGTAAAATAAATTTACGTGCAATAAAAACACCTAAAATGGAAGGCCCACCAAAAACCATTATTACTTTAATGTCAAGCAGCTTTTGCTTTAACCTGGAGATAACACCTGCAATACTACTTACCCCTACAATGCATAAGGAATAAGAGGTCGCCAAAATAGGATCAATATGAAAAAGATATACCAGCACAGGTACTGTTAATATGGAGCCTCCACTGCCTATTAATCCTAGTGAAATTCCTATTAAAACCGAAGCCACATATCCTAACCATTCCATGCGCTAAATTTTTTGCAAACATCCTGTTAATGGTTTACAATTTATGTACTATTTGTCACTTAATTAATAAATTTGTTTTAAAGTGATTTTTGTCACTATAAAAGCTAATTTTAATAAAGAACTTGTGAAGGAAATAAAATGAATTGTCTATGAAAGTTGAACAAATTTATACAGGATGCTTAGCGCAAGGCGCATATTATATTATGAGCGAGGGCGAGGTTGCTATTATTGATCCATTAAGAGAAGTAGATGCTTATATACAAAGAGCCAATGCCGATAAATCAAAAATTAAATTTGTATTGGAAACTCATTTTCATGCCGACTTTGTTTCCGGTCACCTAGATCTTGCAAAAAAAACAGGTGCTAAAATTGTGTATGGCCCAACTGCTACACCCAATTTTGATTTTTATAGTGCAAAGGATGGCGAGATTTTAAATGTTGGAAAAGCTAAAATTAAAGTAATCCATACACCAGGTCATACCATGGAAAGTACTTGTTACTTATTAATGAATGAACAAAATAAGGAAGTGGCACTTTTTAGTGGAGATACTTTGTTTATTGGAGATGTGGGTAGACCAGACCTAGCACAAAAAGTAAAAGCAGAACTAACTCAAGAAATATTAGCAGGTCATTTATATGATTCGCTACGTAATAAAATAATGACTTTGTCTGATGATATTATTATTTATCCAGCACATGGTGCTGGAAGTGCTTGTGGTAAAAAAATGAGCAAAGAAACACAAGATACTTTGGGACATCAAAAGGCAACCAATTATGCATTAGCGCCAGATATGAATAAACAAGAATTTATTGAAGCGGTATTGGATGGCTTAGTTCCGCCTCCGGGATATTTTCCTTTAAATGTTTTAATGAATATTCAGGGTTATGAAAGTATTGATGAAGTAATGCAGAGAGGTCAACATGCATTTACACCTGGTGAATTTGAAGCAGTAGCAAGCGAAGCAAATGCACTTATATTGGATACCAGAAATGCACAAGCATTTTGCCAAGGGTTTATACCAAACTCAATAAATATAGGTATTGACGGAAGCTTTGCACCCTGGGTAGGCGCCATGATACCCGATATTAAGCAACAAATTTTATTGGTTTGTGATGAGGGCCTTGAGTCCGAAGTTATTACAAGACTTGCAAGGGTGGGTTATGATTTTACTATTGGTTTTTTACAAGGCGGATTTGATGCTTGGAAAAATGCGGGCAAGGAAATAGATACTATTACATCTATTACTGCCGAGCAGTTGTTGGATCAAAAAAATAACAACCCTGATACTTTAATATTAGACGTAAGAAAAGCTTCTGAATTTAACAGTGAACATATTAAAGGTGCATTAAATGCACCACTGGATTTTATAAATGATAGTATGGCAAGCATTGATAAACAAAAAAATTATTTTGTGCATTGTGCTGGTGGTTACCGAAGTATGATTTTTATTTCTATTTTAAAAGCAAGGGGTTTTGAAAAATTAATTGATGTTAAAGGAGGATTTACCTCTATTAAGGAAACTGGTAAATTTAATACAACCGCATATAAATCACCCACGACATTATTATTGTAATGTTATTAAATTTTTGTAAATGAAAAAAGCAACCCTTTTTTTAAGCATCATTTTATGCTTATTGGTGTATCAAAAAACAAATGCGCAATTAAATACTAAAAGTGTAAATTTAAAAATTAAAGGGGTTATAAGTAGTTTAGAGGTTATTAGGGACCAGTGGGGTGTAAATCACATATATGCAAATAACGAAGGGGATTTATTTTTTGCACAAGGCTATTTAGCGGCCAAGGACAGACTTTTTCAATTTGAAGTTTGGCGTAGACAAGCAACAGGTACCCTTGCTGAAATTTTAGGTCCAAGAGAACTTAAAAGAGATATTGGTACGCGACTTTTTATGTTCAGGGGGGATATGCAAAAGGAATTGAATCATTATCATCCACGTGGCGCTTCTATTATACAGTCTTATGTAAATGGCGTAAATGCATACATTAAGGAAGTGAATTCAAACCCAAGTGAATTACCTATTGAATTTAAATTATTAAATATTAAACCACAGCAGTGGACTACAAGTGTTGTTATATCTCGTCACCAAGGACTACTTGGGAATAGTACACAGGAATTAAATTTAGGAAGAGCTGTTGCACTTGCGGGTGATAAAAAAGTAAAAGACATTATGTGGTTTCATCCAAAGGATCCAAATATAAAATTGGATACAGCTATTGATGGTAAATTATTAAATGCAAATATTTTAGAACTATATAATGCTTACAGAAATGAGTTTGAGTTTTCAAAAAGTGATTTGACAGAACACGACGAAGACGATGCTAACGCGTTACCCATAAAAAATAAAAGAAAAATTTTAGAACCTTATTTGTCAGATCAAGAAACGGAGGGTAGTAATAATTGGATTGTGAGTGGAAAAAAATCTCAAAGCGGTTTTCCTTTACTAGCCAATGACCCGCATCGCAAAATTGCACTTCCATCCCTTAGGTATATAGTACACTTAAATGCACCGGGTTGGAATGTCATAGGGGGTGGAGAGCCAACTATACCGGGCGTTTCCATTGGTCACAACCAATATGGTGCTTGGGGCTTAACTATTTTTGAGACCGATGGGGAGGATATTTTTGTTTATAATTTAAATCCTAAAAACCACAACGAATATTGGTACAAAGGTGCTTGGAAAAATTTTCAAAGTATCAAGGAAACCATTGCTATAAAAAATAAAAAAGCACAAACTGTAAATTTACAATATTCGGTGCATGGTCCTGTGATGTACATTGATAGTATATATCACAAAGCATATGCCATGAAGTGTGCATGGATGGAACCAGGTGGCGCACCTTATTTAGCTTCGCTTAGAATTGACCAATCAAAAAATTGGGAAGACTTTAGAAACGCTTGTAGTTATAGTCACATCCCTGGTGAAAATATGATTTGGGCCGATAAAAAAGGCAATATAGGATGGCAAGCTGTTGGTATTATTCCTATTAGAAAAAACTTTAGTGGATATGTTCCTGTCCCTGGCGACGGCAGGTATGAGTGGAGTGGTTATTTACCTATTAAAGAAAGACCACATTTAATAAATCCAAGCAAAGGTTTTTTTGCAACTGCAAATAACAATGTTACACCAAACGATTACTCCCACTGGGATGCAGTGGGATATACTTGGGCAGATCCGTTTAGAGCAGAAAGAATAAATTCAGTTTTAGATGCAAAAAATAATATTACTTTAAGTGACATGGCTGCATTACAAACCGATTATTTTTCGGTACCAGCAAGTGAATTAATTCCTTATGTACAAAAAATAAATTTCACTGATAGTGCAATAAACAATTTTATAAAAAATTATTTATTGAATTGGGATTTTAAATTAACAAAACAAAGTATTGCAGCTGGTTTTTATGTGATGTGGGAAAAAGAAATTTTAAATGAAGCAAATAAAATTTTTATTCCAGAAAATATAAAAGGGCTAGTAAGCATGCAATTAAAAAAAGTAATTGAACAAATTCAAAATCCAACTGCACAATTTGCATCACCATATAAGGAACAAAGAGATTTATTTTTAAAAAAATGTTTTGAGCAAGCTTTTTCAAAAATGCAAACCAAGTTTAAACAAACCAATGCAAGTGAAATTGATTTTTCAAAATGGGTATATGGCCAAGACAATTACAAACATATTTTATTTGAACACCCACTTTCCAAATTAACCAATGCCCAAAATCAACAAAAATTAAATCTACCAACTTATCCAAGAGGTGGGAATGGGTATACGGTAGGTTCAACAGGTAGTGCCGAAAATCAACAAAGTGGAGCAAGCTTTAGAGTTTTAATGGATACCAAGGACTGGGATCAAACATTAATGATTAATACACCTGGACAGTCGGGCAATCCTCAGAGCCCTTTCTATGGAAATTTGCTAAAATTATGGGCAAATGACAGCTACTTCCCCGTATATTTCACAAAAAGAAAAATTAAAACTGTGGCAGTTGAGCAAACGATTATTTCAAAATAGATTATAATACAATATATTATACATAAGTAATATTTATTATAAAATAAATATTTATTGTTTAAGTCACTGTTTAACAAATACTTAGAAACAATGCTTAATCATTTGAAAATTTACTTAGAATAACTTTAACATTTCATTAATATCTGCTAATAATTGTTAAATTTGCTTTCTAAATTTTTTATATGAGAAAACTTATGTTGATGTTGACTCTAAGTTTACTAACTGTTGTGTCAGTTTTTGCACAAACACGTCAGTTAACTGGTAGAGTAACCGATCAAAAAGGCGTCCCTGTAGCAAATGCTTCAGTGATTGTAAAAGGCACAAAAATTGGTGCTAATACAAGTGAAGACGGATCTTTTAAATTAGCAGTTCCAGCAACAGCTAAAGCCCTTGTAGTTAAGTCAATTAACTTTGAAGAGGCACAGGTGACAATCGGTAATAACACAAATTTTACAATTAAATTAGAAGCTACCTCTTCTCAATTAGAAGAAGTTGTGGTAGTAGGTTACGGTACTCAAAAGAGATCAAACGTAACTGCTTCTATTTCTAAAATTGATGCAAGTAAGATTGAAAACAAACCTTTTGCATCATTAGATCAAATGTTACAAGGTGCTGCTCCTGGTTTACAGGCAACATCTTCAACAGGTCAACCTGGTGCGGTGACTCCAATACGTATTAGAGGTGTGGGTTCATTCTCTTACTCTGGTGCGCGTCCTTTGTACATTGTGGATGGTGCTCAAATTAACGACGGTGACCTTTCAAACGGTAACGGTGGTGGATTTAACATCAACCCTTCTACAAACGTATTATCTACAATTAACTCTGATGATATCGAAAACGTAACTGTATTAAAAGATGCGGCAGCAACTTCTATCTACGGTTCTCGTGGTGCGAATGGTGTAATTGTAATTACTACTAAAAGTGGTAGAACAGGAAAAACTCAATTCCGTTTTGATACTGAAGTAGGTCAAAATAATGTTATTTTACCTCCTCCAGCGGGTCGTCCTTTAAGAACAAACGACTGGATGGAATTATTAAAAGAAGGTTTAGCCAATAACGGTTCTTCTGCAGCAACCATTGCATCTACTGTTAATGGTTATGGTTTTGGTAATGGTGTAGACGTTGACTGGTTTGGTTTAATCACAAGACCAGGTGAGCAAAAACAATATAACTTAAGCGTGAGTGGTGGTGATGCAAAAACTAAATTCTTTGCATCGGGCGGTTACTTTAAGCAAGAGGGTACTACTATTGGTACTGACTTAACAAGAGTGACTGGTAACGTAAAAGTTACCCATAACGCTACAGATAAATTATCATTTACAACTAAAGTATCTGCGGGTAGTGTAGTTCAAAATTCTGCATTAGCTTCTTCAGGTCCTTCAGGTGGTGGTGGTTATTTTGGTAACCCAGCGTATGTGTCTTTAGTATTAAGACCAACACAAAATCCTTTCCGTCCAGATGGTTCTTATAATATTGCTGGTGATAACTTAGGTTTCCCTGCACACTATAATCCTTTGTATGTAGCGGCTAACGATAAAAGATGGATAAAAAGTTTAAACGGTATCATGAACCAAAACGTAGAGTACAAATTAGCTCCAGGTTTAAAGTATTCAACTACTGTTAACTTACAATATACAAATAACGAAGAGTATCAATTCAACAACCCATTCCATGGTGATGGTTCTGGTGCAAATGGTGAAGGTATCTCTATTATTACGCGTACTTTCTTATATGACATCATTAACCAATTAGACTATCACTTAGATATCAATAAGGTTAAGCGTTTTTATGCCGATATGAAAGTGGGTCAAGAGGCTATTAAGAGCCAACAATTCCAACAAATTGGTGACGTGACTGGTTTCCCTCCACGTTCTGATTTATACATTAACTCTAACGCGGCAACT
The DNA here is from genome assembly GCA_947456625.1 of Bacteroidota bacterium. Taxonomy (GTDB): domain Bacteria; phylum Bacteroidota; class Bacteroidia; order Chitinophagales; family Chitinophagaceae; genus Sediminibacterium. Next base: position 88,968 of record CANGQJ010000002.1, on the reverse strand, counting down.
TCTACCAACGGTAAGGTTTACGCGAACGATTATACTTTTGAAGGTTACTTCGCAAATACAACTTTATCATTATTAGATAAGTATACATTATACGGATCTTTCCGTCGTGATGGATCTTCTCGTTTTGGTATTGAAAATCCTTATGGTAATTTCTGGTCAGTAGGTGCTTCTTGGAATTTACTTTCTGAGGCAGCATTTAAAGATGTGAAAGCATTGTCTGCATTTAAATTACACTCTAGTTATGGTACCAACGGTAACGCCGAAATTGGTAACTACACATGGAGACCTTCTTACTCATTTGGTGCAAACTACAACGGTGTTGCGGGTGGTACATTTAGCAACATTGGTAACACTGCATTAACTTGGGAAAAGAACAACCAATTTGACATTGGTACTAACATTGGTTTCTTAGATAGCAGAATTAATGCAACAGTGGATTATTACATTCGTAAAACCGAAGGTTCATTGTTAAACCAAAACTTATCTCGTACAACAGGTTTCACTGGTTATATTAATAACGTAGGTAGCTTACAAAACGAGGGTATTGAACTTACATTAAATTTAGTTCCAATTAGAATGAAAGATTTCCAATGGGAAGTAAATATGAGCTATACACATAACCAAAATAAAGTAACTAGCTTACCAACAGGGGATCAATTAAACGGTTCTTATTTATTAAGAGTTGGACAACCATTCTATAGCTTCTATAACAGAGGTTGGGCTGGTGTTGATCCTGCTAATGGTGCTGCACTTTACTATACTGATAGTACAAGAACAAACACTACTACTAACAGAACAGCTGCTCCTTTATTCTTAGTAGGCAAGCAAGCAGATCCTAAGTATTATGGTAATTTGGGTAACACATTTACTTACAAAGGATTCTCATTAAACTTTGACTTTTACTACAACTTTGGTAACTACATCCAAGAAGCTTACGCACAGTATTTCTTAGACGGTACTTACTCTACTCGTGGTAAATACGCAATTAACTTATTACGTTGGCAAAAGCCAGGCGACATTACCAATGTGCCTAAATACGTAGCAAGTTCATCGGTAGTATCTGCTTCAGGTTCTGATCGTTTATTGTCAAAAGGTGATTATATCCGTTTAAGAAACGTACAATTATCTTATAAATACAACGATAAAAAAGTACTTGATAAATTCCACGTTAATGGTGTGAATATTTATGCTAGAGGTACCAATTTATGGACAAAAACATTTGATGATAATTTGTTAAGTGATCCTGAGCAAGGTATTACTGGTATAAACAACCAACAAGTATTTGCTTCTAAATCATTTACGTTTGGATTGAATGTTACTTTCTAATTATTCATCACTACTTATAATATTTTTATATGAAAAATAATTTCAACAACATTTCAAAAATGTTCTTAGCAGTCGGAGCCGCAGTTATTATGTTCGGTTGCTCAAAGTCGTTTTTGGATGCAAAACCTTACAGTTCAGTAGTATTAGCCCAAGCTATTAATAGCGAAGACGATATGAACACTGCTGTAAACGGTTTATACGCTTCGTTAAGAGCTACCGATTTTTATGGTCGTACTTATGCGGTTAAAGGCGATTTAATGGCGGACAACGTTTTCTTATCTAACCAAAACTCTGGTAGATATTTAAGCTTTAACAACTACAATTTAACTAAAACTGATGGTTACGCTTCTGCAGTATGGATTAATGCCTATTCTGCTATTAAAAATGCGAACTTAGTAATCAATGCTGGTTTAGATCCTGCAAAAAGTGCTAACGTAAGCCAATTACTTTCTGAAGCATATGCTATTAGAGGTATGATTTACTTTGACTTAGTACGTAACTATGGTTTACCATATACTGTAGGTGATCCAAATTCAAACCCAGGTGTGCCTATTGTAAATAGCTTTGACGCTACTATTAAGCCTTCAAGAGCTTCCGTAGCTGCTGTTTATACGCAAGTATTATCAGATTTAGCAAAAGCAACTTCTTTAGCTAAATACAATCAAGGTGAAACAATGACCTTTGCTGCAACTAATAAAACAAGAGCGGTAAACTCATCATTCATGAGCAAATTCGCAATTAAATTATTAACTGCAAGAGTTTATCAAAACAAAGGTGATTGGGCAAATGCTAAAGCTACTGCAACTGATGTAATTGCTAATAGCGGTTTCTCATTAGTGAGTGCTTCAGGCGTAATGTCTTATTGGATTGGTGCTTCTCCGTTGGTAAGCAAAACTGAAACTATGTTTGAAGTTACTTCTGACGCAAACAACAGTGTTGGTGATGGTACTTTAGCTAACTTATATGTTCCAAAAACCAATGGCGGTTCTTATGGCGACATTTTAGCCACTAAAGGTTTCTATGATTCTTTCACTGCAACAGATACAAGAAAAGGTTTAATTACACCAAGCACTCGTTCTGGTCAAGCTGGAACTGCTAATTATGTAATTAAATATCCTATAGATGTTATTAACTACGATGACGTGAAAATTTTACGTTTCTCTGAAGCTTATTTAATTTTAGCTGAAGCGCAATACAACTTAGGTGATATTGCAGGTGCAAATGCTACATTAAATACTTTTGCTACTAAAAGAGATCCAAACGTTGTGTACGCTAGCACTGGTACTCAAGTGTTAACTGATATCTTAAATGAGCGTGCAAAAGAGTTTGCTTTTGAAGGTTACCGTTTTTGGGATTTAATGCGTTTAAACTTAACGTTTAATAAGCCTCAAACTCAGGATGCAAGTAACAACTACACTTATACTGCAGTTGCTCCAGGTAACATCAACAGAATTTTCCCAATTCCTAACGATGAAATCTTAGTAAATCCAAACATTGCTCAAAATCCTGGATACTAATATTTTAAATTAGCATATTTACAAAAATGGCCTCCAATTTGGAGGCCATTTTTATTTTCTAAACTTAATAATGAGTTTAAAATAATAAGTTCTTGCTTAAAATTTGATTAAATTAGAAGTACAATTCTACACTTACTTTATAATTATTGCCATGAAAAAATTATTTGCCTTATTGTTTATGATTGCCTGCATTCATGTTAATGCACAAAAAATTCAAGACTATTTAGCACCCGCATTCCCTTCGGACTTAGTAGCTAACCATGCTGGAAATGCTGTTGCTTGGGTGTTTAATGAAAAAGGAATACGTAACATATATTATAGTGTGCCTCAGGAAAAAGCAGTGCAAGTGCTAACTAATTTTACAATGGACGATGGCGTTGAAATTAATAGTTTACAATTTTCACCCAATAACGAACAACTATTTTTTGTAAAAGGCAATACGGTTAATACCAAAGGGGAACCCGCTAATCCTGCACAATTACAAACTACTACAGAGCAAAATATTTATGTTCTAACTATCGCAACCAAAGAAGTTAAAAAAATAACAAAGGGAAGTGGATTTGCTATAAGCCCTGACGGAAAATTATTGGTGTTTACCCAGGGCGGTAAAGCTTGGAAGGTGAATTTAACCAAAGAGCCATTGAATGCGGAGCCTCTATTTTTAGCAAGGGGAGCAGTGAGTGGACTACATTTTAATAGCAATGGAAATTATATTTCATTTGTATCTGCTCGTGAAGAGCATAGCTTTATTGGAGTTTATAATTTAGAATCCAATACGGTAAAATATCTAGACCCTTCGACCTATGTAGATTCAGACCCAGTATGGAATACACAAGGCACGCAAATTGCTTTTATAAGACGTCCAAACATTAGACATGAAGTTTTGTTTGATCCTAAGCCTAGTAGCCAACAGCCTTGGCAATTAATGGTGGTAGATGTGGCTTCCGGAAAAGCAACTAACTTATTTACAGCCGACTTAGGAAAAGGATCGGTATGGGTAAATGATTTACCAGCAGGGGGTAATAAAATAGCATGGACCAAAAATAATACAATTGTTTTTCCTTGGGAAAAAACAGGTTGGGTGCATTTATATAGCATTGAGTTAGATAATAAAAAAGTGAAAGAACTTACACCAGGCAACGGGGAAGTAGAAACAATGCAATTGCAACAGGATAAAGAAACCATTATTTATGTGACTAATATTTCAGACATTAACAGACGCCATATTTGGACTGTAAATTCAAATGGTGGTAGTCCAGTTTTAGTTACTCCAGGTGCTCATATTGATTACAACCCTGCAAGCTTAAAAACTGGAGTTGCTTATTTAAGTGCATCCGCCACCAAGCCTTCTTGGCCTAGCTTTACAAATGGAACAGAAACTGTTGTGTTGGGTGCTGATTTATTTCCAAAAAATTTCCCTTCCAATTTAGTAACGCCTAAAACCATTATGGTTAAAGCTACCGACGGCAATTTAGCGCCGGCTCAATTATTTTTACCTAATAATTACGACCCAACAAAAAAATATCCAGCAGTAATATTTTTACATGGAGGTAGTCGTCGTCAAATGTTAGAGGGCTTTAATTACAGTTCTTATTACTCCAATGCCTATGCATTAAACGAATATTTTGCTAGTCAAGGGTATATTGTAATGGCATTAAACTACCGAAGTGGTATTGGGTATGGACTTGATTTTAGAGAAGCTAAAAACTATGGTATGACTGGTGCATCCGAGGTAAGAGATCTTATTGGTGCTGGTGAATATTTAAAATCCAGAAAAGATGTAGACGCTAAGCGTATTGGTTTATGGGGTGGCAGTTATGGCGGATACCTTACTGCACACGGATTAGCACAAAGAGGAGATTTGTTTGCAACGGGCGTGGACATTCATGGGGTACATAATTGGAACGATGAAGAACCTACTTTCACTCCTTGGTATGATAGCTTATTGGTTACCGCATATGCACAAAGGGCTTACAAATCCTCTCCGGTGTATTATGCAAAAAATTGGAAAAATCCTACCTTGTTTATTCATGGTGACGATGACCGAAATGTACCTTTTACAGAAACCATTCACATGATACATCAATTAAGAAAACAAGGTGTGGAAGTAGAAGAAAAAATATTACCCGACGAAATCCATGGATTTTTAATGTACAAAAGTTGGTTAATGGTAGACGAGCATACTTTTGAATTTATCAATAGAAAATTTAAAAAATGAGAAAAATAATAATGGTAGTATTAGCGCTTCCATTTTTTGCGCATGCTCAAAACCCAAGAAGTTTTACGCCAGCTGCTTTTAACGACAATACACGTCTAGAACGCATAAAAAAAGCAATTCCTGTAATTGAAAAAATATATGCGCAATATGCACTTGAAAATCATTTTCCTGGTTATGCCTATGGCATTGTAGTAGATGGTCAATTACTGTATAAAGGGGCAAGTGGTTATGCCAACTTAGAGGAAAAAATTCCTGCTACTACTAGTTCCATGTTTCGCATAGCGTCCATGTCAAAAAGTTTCACCTCCTTGGCGATATTAAAATTACGAGATGCAGGTAAATTAAAATTAGATGATCCTGTAGCAATGTATATTCCACAATTAAGGGGCCAGGGTTTAACCAAGGACGCAGCTCCTATTACTATTAGACAGTTAATGAGCCATAGTGCTGGATTTCCGGAGGATAACCCCTGGGGCGATAGGCAGTTAGCCGACACAGAAAAGGACTTACTGGATTTAATAAAAGGAAAACTTTCATTTTCAAATGTATCGGGGGTGGAGTATGAATATAGTAACCTAGGTTTTGCAATGCTTGGATATATTATTCATAAAGTTTCGGGCCTGACTTATGACGTGTATATTAAAAAAAATATTTTAGACCCACTTGGAATGAATAGTACTACTTATGAGTATACTCAAATACCTAAGGATAAATTTGCTTTTGGATACAGGTATATTAATGATAAGTGGCGTAGGGAGCAACCTTTAAAAGATGGTATTTATGGAGCCATGGGTGGTATGATAACCTCTATTGATATGTTTGGAAAATACGTAGCTATGCATGAAGCTGCTTGGCCAGAACGTAACAATCCCGAGACACTGCCCATTAAAAGAGCTACCCTTAGAGAAATGCATCAACCCGCACGTTTTGTTGCTTTAAATCCTAATTATACATTTCCTAATGGTAAAAAACTAGCAGTCTCTAGTGCATATAATTTTGGTTTAAGATGGATGATCGATGCGGAGCATAAAAAAAATATTGGACATACAGGCGGCCTGCCCGGATTTGGAAGTAACTGGCAGTTCTTGCCAGATTATGGAGTTGGCGTAATTTTATTTGCAAATGTTACCTACGCACCAACAGCCTATATTAATACCGTTGTGTTGGATACCTTAGTACAAATGGCTCAATTAAAACCAAGGCAGACAAGTGTTTCCCCCATACTTGCTAAACGTCAAATGGCGCTTGTTGCAATGATTGAAAAATGGGAAAATATACAACCCGTTTTTGCTGAAAACTTTTTTGATGATTACCCTATTGACATGCTTAAAAAAGAATCTTTAACATTATTCAGTAGTGTTGGGAAAATTAAAAAAGTAAATACCATGATTGCAGAAAATCAATTAAGGGGGTATTGTATATTGGAATGTGAAAAGGGAAATTTAAATATGTCATTTACTTTGTCGCCCGAAAATCCTGCTTTAATACAAGAATATCATTTAACTAAAGAATAAGAAGTTATTTTTATAATCCATCTTCTAATAATTAAAAGTATCCATTACTAAGTGAACATTGATTGGAAAGGTATTTTATTGTGGAGCAACCAGTGCTACGGAATATGTGCTGTATTGTTAGCGTTAGCTTCTAATTTATTAGTGCTTCATACTGTACCTGATATTTTTATACTGCTTTTTATTCATTTAACAACTGTACTTTATTATACCCATGCTTACTTAGTTGAATTCAAGGAGGGAATTTATAATGATAGAAGTGTTTGGTATCAAAAACATAAAATTTATTTGCGTTATAGGCAGTTGGCCTTTACTTTTTTATGTATATATATTGGGGTATTTAAATTAAACATTTTAAAAGTAGTCTACAGCACAAGGCTTGAATTCAAAATTTATTTAATAATTACACTGCTACTTTCTTTTGTGTATTATTTACCAACTTTGAATCAAAAAATACCAAACCTATTAAGGAACAATGGCATATTTAAAAGTTTTTCAATTGCTTGGGTTTGGACCATAACAACATGTTTTATACCAGTTTGGTTTAGTACAGAAACAAAAAAAGGCAGCTTATTTATCTCAGATATCCTTTTAATTTATAGTGCACAAGTTTTTTTATTTATACTAGTTTTAGCCATATTATTTGATATTAAAGACATTTATAAAGACAGTAATGAAAATGTAAATACCCTTGTTGTAAAACTTGGTATTCTAAAAACTATAAATCGCATTATTGTACCCTTATTAATAATTAATGCTATTCTTGTTTTATCGCTATTTTGTATTTCAAAGCTTAGCGTCCTTTATGTACTTTCAGAATTAATAGTTTTAGTGTTAACATATATTGTTTCTAGGGTTGTAGTGCATATAAAATCAATACATGCCAATATTATTCTTATAGACGGATTAATAGTTCTTAAGGCAATTTTAAGTATTTGCTGTTTCATTATTTGTAACTTTGTGCCAACAGTTAAAACATGAAAATACTTTTATTAGAGGATGATGCTACCCTGTCTGTTGAAATTGAAAAATATTTTAATTCTAAAAATATAAATTGTCATTGTGTACATGATGGCGATACTGCAGAAAAAAATTATAAAAAAGATTTATATGATTTGGTCATTTTAGATATTAATGTGCCAGGCAAAAAGGGGGTTGAGGTTTGTGAGGCAATAAGAACAATAGACCAAAATATACCTATACTAATGCTAACTGCATTTGGTGAAATTACCGACAAACTTTCTGCGTTTAATAAAGGGGCAGATGATTATTTAATAAAACCGTTTCATTTTGAAGAATTAAATGCTAGGGTAAACGCGTTGTTAAAAAGAAAACATCCTGAAACTGTTGAAGCAGATATTGTAGTGGCTGATTTAGTAATATCTAATACCGAAATGAAGGTTTTTAGAGCCAACAAAGAAGTAATATTAACTCCAAAAGAATTTAAGCTTTTGTCTATTTTAGCAATAGCAAATGGGCGCATAGTATCTAAAAATACAATTAGCGAAAAGCTTTGGGACTATCAAATAATAACCAATCAAAATACAATAGAGGTTTATATTAATTCTCTTAGGAAAAAAATAGATAAAAATAGTGAGGTTAAGTTAATACACACTAAAGTAGGCTATGGCTATTTTTTAAAAGCAGATAAATGACATTAAAATCCAGAATCTCCATTTTTGTTACCACTTTATTTTTGGTATTGTACTTAATTGTGGCAGGTTCTGTGGTGTTTTTATTTTCAGAATTTAGATCAGAAGAATTTCAAGATAGGTTAAGGCAAAAAGCCATATCTACATTAGAGCTTTTAATTGAAATAAAACAAGCAAATCAAGATATCATAAAAAATATTGATAAACAAAAGGCTGATAATTTAATAGATGAAAAAACGCTTGTTTACAATAAAGATTTTAATTTATTGTATACCAGCCTGTATGATACTGTAATTGAAAAGGATAGACAATCCTTAATTAGTTTACAAAATAAAAAAGAATTTTTTAAACGCACTGGTGAGCTGGAAACCTTTGGCATCAAGTATAATTACAAAAACGAAGATTTTTTTATTTTAGTTTCTGCTAAAGACATTTCTGGTTTTAGAAAATTAAATTACTTAATATACATTTTGTCTTTTTCCTTTTTATTTTTCACGTTACTTGCTTGGTTTTTAACAAGAACTACGGTAGCAAGATTGTTAAAGCCCCTTGACCATTTTTTATTAAAAATAAAATCAATTAACGAAAATAATTTAGGTGAAAAAGTAGAGGTAAAATCCAGTAATACCGAAATTATTATTTTAGCACAAGAGTTTAATTTAATGCTAAAGCGTATTGACGATTCCTTAAAGCATCAATCGGAATTCACAGCCAATGCATCACATGAACTTAGAACACCTATTGCACGCATTATTGCACAATTGGAAAATAAAATAAATGATCCTACAGTTCATAATTCGGATAAATTTTTTTTACAAAAATTAGTTTCTGACGCAAGTCAAATTTCTGAACTTATTCATTCCTTACTTATCTTATCTAAAAACGATAAAACAATTTCAGCTAAAGAGGAGTCAAATCGTTTGGATGAAATAATTTATGATTGCATTGAAAAAATAAATTCCATTTATCCCGATTGCAAAGTTTATTTTGATATTGAAATTGAAAACGAATATGATGAAATTTTTGAATTAAGGGGAACCAGAACGCTTTTGGAAATTGTGTTTATTAACCTCTTAAAAAATGCATACAGTTATAGCGATAACAAGGAAGTGCATATCAAAATTTTACAAAAAAAGCATGAATTACAATGCCAGGTGCTAAATAGTGGCAAAACTATCTCGGAATTGGATCAAAAAAGGTTATTTGAGCCATTTATGCGAGGCGAAAATGCATCTGGAATTTCAGGATTTGGTTTGGGATTACGAATTGTGGAACGCATATTACACTTGCACAAGGCCACAATTCAATACACTGCCATTCAGGGCAATTTAAACGAGTTTATGTTAAGTTTTCCTATTTAGTACTACTTATTAAACCATTTCTACTTTCCTTCTGTTATTATTATATAAATTTGCAAATCAAATCTAATTAATACCATCATTATAAATAATATCATGGAGCAGCAAAAAAAGGAAAAACAGGCTAAAATTCGTAAAGTAGTTATAGGTTTATTACTAGCCGTTGCACTTTACTTTGGGGTTAAAAAAGTAGCTTTTTCATTAACACACGAAACTACCGACAATGCACAAATTGAGACTTCTATAGTACCAGTGCTTGCTAGAACGTCGGGGTATGTAAAAACAATTGCTATTAAGGATTACGATTCTGTAAAACAAAGCCAATTAGTAGTGGAGTTAGATGATGCAGAATTACAAGCAATTTTAGAGGAACAAAAAGCCGATTTATTACAATCCACAGCCGACGTTTCAAACGCAAAAGCACAACTTGAAAACGCTATCCTTTCTTTAAAAAATAATAAAGGTGCTATTGAATTAAAAACAATACGTCAAAAAAAGGCTGCTAACGATTTAGTAAGAGACCAAAACTTATATAAGGAACAAGCCATCACAAAAAAGCAATTAGACGAAAGTGATTATCAATTAGCTGCCGCTAATCAAGAAGCAAGTAATGCACAAACCGAATTTACAATTGCCAATAATAGAATATCAATTTTAAGAGAAAGTTTGAATAAAGCAAATGCCTTAATTCAAATGAAGCAAGCTAAGATAAAAGAAACCGAATTGAAACTTTCCTACACCAAAGTAACTACACCTAGTACAGGAAAAATTGGAAAGAAAAATATTAATATTGGGCAGTTTGTACAAGCCGGAACCCCTTTGTTCTCCATTGTAAACGACAGCTCATATTGGATTGTAGCCAATTTTAAAGAAAGCCAATTAGAGTCATTGCATGAAGGAAAAAAAGTAAACATTCGCATAGATGCTTACCCGGATTTAAATGTTCAAGGAACAATTTTAAGTTTAAGTGATGCAACTGGTGCTAAATTTTCATTACTTCCTCCAGACAATTCTAGCGGTAACTTTATTAAAGTAACACAAAGAATTCCAGTAAAAATTTCTATAGACAATCAGGCAGCTTTTAAAGGTTCTTTAAGAGCGGGTATGAGTGTATTTATCACCGTTGACAAATAGTTTAATGGCAACGCCAAAAGGAATAGCAAAAGCAATTATTGTAATTACAACGGTATCAGCTGCCATTATGGAGTTGATAGATACCTCAATTGTAAACGTGGCACTAACAGATATTTCTGGTAGCCTAGGCGTAAGCATTGAGGATATTAGTTGGGTAATTACTTCCTATGCCATTGCCAATGTAATTATCATACCATTAACTGGTTTTTTAGCCGAATACTTTGGACGAAAAAATTATTACATCGTCTCCATGATTATTTTTACGGCCGCTTCCTATTTGTGTGGGCAGTCGGATAGTTTAATTGAGCTTATTATTTGGAGATTTGTTCAAGGAGTTGGGGGCGGTGCCTTACTTTCCACCTCACAGGCTATTTTATTTGATGCTTTTGAGCCCAAGGAAAGGCCAATGGCGGCAGGTTTATTTGGAATGGGCATTGTATTAGGTCCCACATTGGGCCCTACTTTAGGAGGTTGGATTATTGAGCATAATAGTTGGCCCCTTATTTTCATGATTAATATTCCTATAGGTATTATTGCTACCTTTTTAGCATTCACTTTTATAGATAAAAAACCGGGTGAAGGCAAAACCAAAAAAGATATTAAAATTGACTACACCGGTATTATGCTACTGGCAGTTGGAATTGGTTGTCTACAATATGTATTAGAGCGTGGCGAATCGGAAGAGTGGTTTTCTAGTGAAACCATCCGATACTGTTCTACCATTGCAGTGGTAGGTTTGGGCTTATTTATTTGGTATGAATTAAGCATTAAACAACCTGCCGTAAACCTAAGAGTGCTTGGCAATCGAAACCTTGCATTTACTACTATTTTTACATTTGTAGCAGGCTTTGGTTTATTTACTTCGGTATTTGTATATCCTGTGCTTGCACAAAGAGTAATGGGATTTACGGCATTTGAAACCGGAATTTCCTTATTACCTCCCACACTTGCAGGAGTTATTATGATGCCTATCATTGGCAAGTTAATGAGTAAAGGGGTTACACCTATTCCATTTGTAATTGTAGGGTTCACTTTGTTTTCGGTGTATGCATTTTATAGTGCTACAATGCCACCAGATGCTGGGAAATGGGATTTTTTCTGGCCACTGTTAATAAGGGCTTTTGGTATTTCAATGAGCCAGTTGCCGTTAATTAATCAGGCTGTAGTGGGTCTTGAATCCAAAGATTATGCTTCAGGCATTTCATTAAATAATATGATACGTCAATTAGGTGGGGCTTTTGGAATTGCCATTGCTAATAACTATGTAGCTCAACAATATTTTAAACATCGTACCAATTTAATTGCAAATCTTCCATCCGATGGAGCACAGTGGCAAGAACGAGTAGGTGCTGTATCGCAAGGTATTGTAAGTAAAACCGGTGATTTCCATGGTGCCACTCAGCGTGCATATAAATTGGTTGATTTGTCTGTGGACAGACAGGCTTACTATCTTTCTTATTTAGATACTTTCAGATTAGTTGGTATTTTCTTTTTAGTAGTAATACCCTTAGTTTTCTTTTTAAGAACTAGAAAAAAATTAGATAAAGCTGCGATGGAGGCTGCGGCCGAAGCGCATTAAAATAAATATGAAAATGAAAAAAATATTTACAACAACCTTTTTAATTTTGTGTGTTAGCTTAATAACAAACGCTCAAACTATTGTAAATGGTGAACTTAAAGGCTTACTTGAAAAATCTTTAACTTATTTTCCTAAAGTAAAAGAAGTTGAAGCTTCGGTACAGCTAGCAGAGAATAAACTAAAATTAACAGAGTTAAATAAATACCCCGACTTTACTATTGATGCTAGTTACGCATATGTGCGACCAAAAATAGAGGTTCCATTTGGTGAAAACACTTTTCAATTTGCGCCTATTCACAATGTTTCTGGCGCAGTAAACGGAACCTATGCTTTAATTGATTTTGGCAGATTAAAAGCAAGTATTGAAAAATCAAAATTAGAGCTTCAGTCGGCACATCATGTTGCTGCTCAATTACAGAACACTTTGTTTACGCAAATTAGTCAGCTGTATTTTCAAATTATTTATGCTCAAAAAGCCATACAAATTCAAGATCAAATTATTGGCTTATTAAATGAAAACAAAAAAGTAGTTGATGCGCAATTGGCTAACGGCAGTGCAATTCAATTGGATGCATTAACCATGCAATCTAAAATTGACAATGAAAACAATCGTAAAATTGATTTAGAAACCAATTTGAAAAAACTATTAAATTTATTAAAATATGCTACAGGTGTTGAAACGGTAAAGCAAGGTGACCTGGTTTTGAATATTAAAAATTACACTTACGATGAAGCTTTGCAATTTGCAATTGATCATAACCCTTCTTTAGCAATAGCAAGAGACAAAACTAGCATTGCAAAATCCGATGTAGCTATTAGTAAATTAGCAGACAAGCCATTTATTGGTGCTAAAGCTTCAATGGGTTCTAAAAATGGCTATTTACCTACAATTAACGATCCTAAATTTAATTACAATGCAGGTATTGGTTTATCTATTCCTTTATTTAATGGAGGAAAAATAAAGCAATTGGTTAAAATTCAAGAAAAGGGACTTGAATTAAGTGAAATTAATGTTGCTTCCTTAGTACACGAAACCGAAAAAGACATTCAAGCTGCACTCATTGATATTAATAGTAGTCAAAACAGAATAAAAAATGCAGCCACTCAAATTGAGCAAGCTGCATTAGCGCAAAAGTTAAGCGCAACTAAGTTAAAGAATGGAACCACTACTCCATTAGAAATTACCAGTACCAATGCGGATTATCAAAAAGCACTTTTAAATCAATTACAGTATCAATTCCAGTTATGTAATGCGCAAATTGAATTGCTTAAGATAATGGGTATTGAACTTGTCAATTAATTAGCTTTTTAAAAATCAGCGTAATCTCTTGCAGTCATTAATACTGTTTCATTTCTGTTTATAGCTTTTAAATATTTAGGCATAGTGGAAATGTCTTTCCATTCTGGGGAACTGCTAAATGCTTTCCAATGTGCATCACGGTCGGCCATATCATTAAAGCTGGTCATATAAATCAAATTGGGTACACGACTACCAATAATCACCTTTGAATAAAATACAGCGTTAAAGTTAAGGCGCTTAAATAAATCAATTTCACCCCCTTCGTTAAACATATGTACTTTCCTTAAATGTGCATTCTCGGTTGGGCTCTCATAGCTTCTGAATTCATATATTCTATTTGGAGATTTTATCAAACCGGATTTTTTTTCATATTGGCCCTGCAACTTAAAAGATTTACTCACTATTTTTTCTAGTCTAGTATAAGGTAAACTGCTATCTGCATTTTCTAAATCTACAATTGCATTTTTACCCATTGGGTCTAATTTTTCAATTGCTTGATCTAATTGGTCTAACACCTCCAATGATTTCATAGGTAACCAAACATAAACTTTTTTATCAGCTGCCGTGTCATTTACAACAGGTGCAAACACGCCAATTTTTTGAATACCCGCTTTATGCATATATGGTAAATAAACGTCTTTTAGGTATGTATCTACTCCATTAACTTGTGCATTGGTACTACAATGATAAATTTGAATCAAATAAAATTCACGCGGCGTTGGACTTGCCTTTGCATTTAAAGAAAATACAATTGTAAAAAGAAATAGTGCTACATAGGGGAAAAACTTTTTTTTCATTTCTTAGTTATTTTAGATACCAAATGTAGGGATTATATAGCCTAAACTAATTATTTATTATATTTAAGTATTCATAATATTATTTATATGCAAAAAACTGATACTGGCTTAGTTCCATTCATATTACTTACTTGTTTATTTTTCTTATGGGGCTTTGCTCATAATTTAGATCCCATATTAATTCCACACCTTAAAAAGTCCTTTACTTTAACTACAACACAGGCTACACTGGTAGACTCGGCTGTTTTTATTGCATATTTTTTTATGGCCATTCCAGCAGGTATTATTATGAAACATTGGGGGTACAAAATGGGTATTATTACTGGCTTACTTTTATTTTCCTTTGGTGCATTTTTATTTGTTCCTGCAGCCAATCATCAATCCTATAATTATTTTTTAATTGCTTTATTTGTGATTGCCTGTGGCTTAACCATTTTGGAAACTGCTGCAAACCCCTTTGCTACAGCATTGGGTGATCCAAATACCGCTACCCAAAGGCTAAACCTAGCACAGTCCTTTAATGGTTTAGCAGTTGCATTAGCACCCGTTATAGGCGCGCGTGTTATTTTAACAAAAGGATATACCGATGCACAATTGGCACAGATGAGTGATAGTGTAAGAAAGGTTGCACTTGCAACAGAAGCGTATAGTGTAAAAACACCTTATACTATTTTAGGGTTTGTTTTACTTGCAATTGCAGTATTATTTTATTTTATAAAAATTCCAGACATACGTAACACCGAAGCAGGAAATAATAAAGGCCTATTGAATACATTTAGACATAAACATTTAAGTTGGGCAGTGGCTGCACAATTTTTTTATGTAGGTGCTCAAGTATGTGTGTTTAGTTTATTTATTTTATTTGCAAAACCAGTTGCTCAAATTTCAGAAGTAGCAGCTGCAGGATATTTAGGTATCGCAGGACTCGCATTTTTAATTGGACGATTTTTGGGAACTGCTTTAATGAAAAAAATTGCCCCTAATATTTTATTGACTGCCTATTCCTTAGCCTGCATTTTTCTTTGTTTAGTTGCCATATTTGGCGCTGGAATGCTTACAGTATATGCCTTAATTGGAATTTGCTTTTTTATGTCTATTATGTTTCCAACCATTTTTTCATTGGGCATAAAGGACCTGGGACCTGATACCGAAATGGCAAGTAGTTTAATAGTAATGGCAATTGTAGGCGGCGCTGTTCTTCCAAGGGTATTTGGTTTAATTAGCGATGCTACAGGAAATATTCAATTAGGATATTTTGTTCCTTTATTTTGTTTTGTAGTAGTTGCCTATTTTGGATACAAAGGATCGGTTATAAAAAACAGCAATTAATTTTTATAAATTTTACCATCCTTCATTACCCAGTCAATATTTTGTAATACACTAATATCTTTAATAGGATCTTTTTTTATTGCAATAATGTCAGCAAAGGCACCTGCTTTAATTTCACCTATTTTATCTTGCATGCCTAATAATTCGGCAGCTGTGGTAGTGGCTGTTTGTATTGCCTGAATTGGCGTTAATCCCCATTTTACAAAATAAGTGAAGTCCTTGGCCTGTGCTAGATTCCAGTCATACCCACCTATATCGGTACCATAGGTTAGTTTTACGCCCATTTTAATTGCCTTTTTAAATGTAGCTTCTATAGATTGTTGAAAGTATAAATTAATTGGGCTACCCATTTTTGCTCTTCCCTCGGCAACAAATTCATTTACAAATAAAGTTGGACACCAATACACTCCTTTTTCAGCCATTAATTTCATACAAGCTTCATCCATGCCTGAACCATGCTCAATGCTAATAGCACCTGCATTAATTGCGGCTAAAATTCCATCTCTTGTCATGGCATGTGCTGCTAATTTTTTCCTGCTTCTTAAGGTTTCATCCCCAATTGCATTTATTTCTTCGGTTGTAAAGTTTGGAAGTGCTCTAAAAGAGCCATCGGCTAAACGGTAATAACCACGGTCTGCATATATTTTAATCCAGTCGGCGCCTTGCTCAATTTGAGTACGCACCGCTCTACGCGCCTCGTCGGCGCCAGTAATTTCAATAACTCCTTTTGGTAATTTTATTTCCCAAGCATAGTCCGAAGCTTTAATTGGATAATGGCCTGTAGTATTCATGGCAAGCGTTGCAATTTGCATTCTTGGACCCGTTATTACTCCTTTATTAATTGCTTTTTTAATATCAACATCGGCATAGCCAGCACCTTCGGTTCCTAAATCACGAATAGTAGTAAATCCATTTAAAATACTTTTTTCTGCACTTTTACTTGCCCTTAATGTTCTGTATGGGATAGATTCTTTTAATATTTGTACGTCATAATCCTCAGAAGTAATATCCCCCTGTAATAACACATGCGTATGCGCATCAATCATGCCGGGCATTACAAAATAGTTACTTAAGTCAATAGTAGTATCGGCTTTACTAGCAGTATTAGATACCGATACAATGGTGTTGCCACTTAGTAATATATATTGATTCTCTAAAACCTTACCCTCTTTGGTATCTAATAATTTACCGCATTTTATTAAAGTTGATTTTTGTGCATACGAAAAATGAATTAAAAAAATGCTAAGTATAAGTAATATGTTTTTCATAAATATATTTTTTGATTGGTTTATTCGCCTTTAATTAATAAGGTATAAAAATTTACGCATTTTTGGAAATCCGAAATTTGCATTCTTTCGTCAATACCATGATAACCCTTTGCGTTGGTTAAAGGTGTAAAGTTTACCACCCCTTCACTTAAGGTTCTATAGTTCCTAGAATCGGTAGCACCCACCATTAACATGGGCGCCACAACCACGTCTTTTACAACAGATCTAATAATTTTTTCTACACGCTTGTAATACTTGCTTTCTACATTTGTTGTTGGCGATGCTTCGGTCATGTAGTTTTTATAATAAGTAATTTTGATATTAGTATCATTTACAATTTTTGTTACATAATCATAAACATCTTTTGTTGTTTCGCCTGGTAATATTCTACTATTAATATATGCAGTTGCAAAGGTTGGAATTACATTATCCCTTACACCACTATTAAAGACAGTAGGCACTAGTGTGGTACGAATTAAAGCATTACTAGTTGGTTCTTCGGCCATTTTATTTATTACATTACTTTTAAATAACCATAAATTAGAAAGTACCATTTTGTCTATAAAATTTTCGTTATAGGCACTTACGCTTTTAAGATACGCTTCAATAGGAGGCGTTAATTTAGTAGGCATTGGATTTTCACTTACTTTAGCAATTGCTGTACTAAGGATATCAATAGCAGTATGTGAAGCCGGTATAGAGGAGTGACCACCTGCTTTTTGTGCAGTAAGCACTAGGGTAACATATCCTTTTTCACCTACACCAATAGAGGCAATTGGCGCTTTAACCGATTTATTATTTTCTGTTGAAATTTCCCCACCTTCATCCACTACTAAATCAAATTTTTTATTTTGACTAGCAAAATATTTAACCATTGCAGTTGCACCTTTGCCGCTTGATTCTTCATCGGCACCAAAACATAATAAAATAGTTTGTTTAGGTTGGAAACCTTTTGCAAGTTGCGCTTCGGCAGCTTCTAAAATACTAATCATACTAGATTTATCATCTAGTACGCCCCTTCCCCAAATATAATTTTCCTTTATTTCACCGCCATATGGTGCTGCATGCCAAAGTTTAACTGCAGATTGCTCCACGGGTACTACATCATAATGCGCCATAAGTACCATTGGAAGTATGGAAGTATCGGAACCCTTCCATTCATAGATATAATTAAAACTATCAATAATAGTTCTTGGTAAATTTTTATGAATTAATGGGTAACTGTTTTCTAAAAATTTACGATAACTCATAAATGTTGCAGTATCAAATTGATAATCGTCATTAGGTGTTTCGGTTTTAATTTTTATAGCCGCACTCATATGCTCCAATGCATTTTGAGGAATTGCCTCCAGTACAACCTCTTTTTGATTATTTACCGGCTTGTTATTCATTGTTTTTACTATAACAACTATCATAATAGCTGCAATTATAACTGCTAGAACCTTTAAAATATTTTTCATTTAAAATTATTTGTACTGTAAGATACGAAAGGGTTACCACAAATAAAAACGCCCCCAATTGCTTGGGGGCGTTTTAAACCTAGCCTATTTTATGATTGAAAACCTTTTCTTCGCATTAATTCATTTCTCACTTTTTGTAAAAATTCTCTATCAATTTTTAAAGCCTCGTTTACCCTTTCTTCCGATTTCAGGACTGGTTTTAATTCGGCCTTATATTTTTTTCTGGCAATTAGCATTGCTTCTTGCATTTGAATTTCGTCATTGGTTTTATTTTCAATAATTTCCTTCATTGCTTTTTTATGACTTTCATAAACTGGCCAAAATAGTTCGGCTTCCGACGTGGTTAAACCCAACTTTTCGGTTATAAATTGAACTTTAAATAGTTCAATTTTTTCTCTGTTAGGACCACCTTTAGGGCCTCTCTCAAAAAATCGACCTCCTCTAGGACCTTCACCCATGTTGGGTCTTGGTGGTGGCGGTGGATTTTGTTGTGCAAATGTTACTGATGTTAAAATAAGTAAGCTTGCTACTAAATAATACTTTTTCATAATTGCTATTTTAAATTTTATTGTGCGTTATTAGTATCCTTCATTAAATGCGTGTTAATTAACTCTAGGCTACTTGCCTCTTTAGTAATTTCGGACTGCCAGTCTATTTCTGCTAATTCCTCGTTGGCGTTTACATATGCGTTTATTTCAGATGTAGTTATTTCTTGTAATCTTACATTGGCGGTAATAAGGTTGTTGTTAATGCGATTTTCAATGAATAAATAAGTTCCAGTTATAACAGAAAAAAAACAGGCCGCAATTGCCATTTGTCCCCATTTTGAGTATACAAAACGCTTAGGTTTGTTTTGAGTGCTTTTTATTTGGGCTAATAGTTTAGACTCGTAATTTTCAAAATAGCCAACTGGCACCTCATTATTTTTTTCTGCAATTTGCTTTAAGGCCTCGCTAGAAAATAAAGAATGCACTAACTGCTTATCTTCAAAAATGTTATTATTGTTATTTGTGCTCATTGTTATTGTTTGACTTGAAATGGTGTTAATGGTTTAAGTGTTTTTTAAAATTTCTTCCATTTTTTTTAATGCTTGGTGAAAATTAGCCTTAGCGCCTCCTATGGTAGTGCCTGTAATTTTAGCTATTTTTTCATAATTTAACTCCTCGTAATACCTAAGCATAAATACAAATTGTTGTTTTTCAGGGAGTTGCTTAATGGCTTGTTCCAATGCAATCTGAATTTGTGTTGATTTAGGCCCGTTACTTGAGGAGGAGGCATTTTCATAGTCCAAAAATGCTTCGCTTTGATTATGGTTTAAATCCCTTTTTTGTTTTTTTAAAAAATTAATTGTTTCGTTATAGGCCACTCTAAAAAGCCAGGTACTAAATTCACTCTCCATTTTAAATCCATCTAATTTATTCCAAACCTTAATCCATACCTGTTGCGAAATATCGTCGGCGTCGGCATGCTCATTTACCATTCGTTTTATTTGATAATACATTTTTTGCTGATGCCTTTTAACCAATTCAGTAAAAGCAGCATCCTTATTATTGCTGTGCTGGATTTGAATAATTAAGTTTTGATCATTTTGCATATATACAAATTTAGACAAACCTTTCCTTTAAAGGTTTAATGCTTTATCTTTAATATCTATTTATAAATCATAGTAAAATGAAAAAGAGCACATTAATTTCTGGTTTTTTTATTGCTATTATTTGCTTTAATGCAAATGCCCAACAAAGCACAAATCTTATTAATAAATCCGAGACCGAGCGTATTGAGAAGTATTTGTCTTCTGATGAACTTGAAGGCCGTAGAACCTTTACAAAATCTATAGACAAAGCTGCCGATTTTATAGCAAACGAATTCAATCAAACTGGTTTAGCTACATTTAATAATAGTGGTTCTTATTTGCAAAAATTTTCAAGATTAAGTGCCAAGTTTATAAATGCATCTGCAAGTTTAGATGGCAATACCATGGATAGCAAAAATATAATTGTTGTTACTGCAGAAACAAACTTAACCGTAACCGAAGCCAGTGGCTATGAACTAGTTAAAATTAACAAAGAAGACAACATGGGACTTGCTGCACGTAAAATTTTGACTGCTAACAAAAATCAAATTGTTTTAGTAGATGAAAGTTTTGCTGCAAGCTTTAACAGACTTATTTCATTAAAGTCAAATATTACAGAAAAGCAAAAAAGCATCATTTTTATATTAACCAATACTACTCCTGTAAAATTTAATATTCAAGCAACACATAAAATAGAAACTTTAAATTTAGCTAATGTAGTAGGTGTCATACCAGGTAAGTCACTTGCCAATGAATACGTTATTTTTTCTGGACATTATGATCACTTAGGGATGAATAGTGCAAAAGCAGTAAACGGAGATTCGGTGTATAATGGTGCTAACGACGATGCTGCTGGAACTACTGCTATGATTATGCTTTCAAAGTATTTTAAAAAATTAAATAATAATGAAAGAACATTAATATTCGTTGCATTTACAGCCGAGGAAATGGGCGGATTTGGAGCACAATATTTTTCAAAACAATTTGATCCAATTACTGTAAAAGCAATGTTTAACTTAGAAATGATTGGGACCGAAAGTAAATGGGGGAAAAACAGTGCCTATATTACTGGTTATGAAAAAACAAATATGGGTGAAATTTTGCAAAGAAATTTAGAAGGCTCTGCATTTAAGTTTTATCCAGATCCATATACCGATCAAAATTTATTTTATAGATCTGATAATGCAACACTTGCAAGACTGGGCGTTCCAGCGCATACCATTTCAACTTCAAAAATGGATAATGAACCAAACTACCACAAACCAAGTGATGAATTTCAAACCCTGGACATGGATAATATGAATGAAATTATAAAGGCAATTGCATTAAGTTCAAGAACCATTGTTTCCGGTAAAGAAACCCCTACTAGAGTAGACGCTTCTCAATTAAAATAAATTAAATAAAAAACTACAATGTATAAATCATTACTAAGTTTATTTTTATTTGTTACAATCATAACAAATGCTCAAAGCAAATTATATTTTCCTAGTCAAAATAATTGGGAAACCAAGTTGCCGGCTTTTTTTAACATAGACAGTAATAAAATAAATCAAGCCATTGAATTTGCAAAGGAAAACGAAACTAAATTACCCAAAAATTTATGGCTTTCACAGGCAATGCAATATGGCAAGGAACCTTTTTCGGATCCTATAGGACCCATGGCCACAAGGGGTCCTGCAGCAGGCATTATTATTTTCAAAGGGTATATTATTGCAAGTTGGGGAAATCCAACTTCGGTAGAATCGGTGAATAGTGTTACAAAAAGCATGGTGTCAACTGTAGTTGGTTTAGCGGTTGATAAAGGTTTAATAAAAAATATACAAGAGCCAGTTTATACTTATTTACCCCCTATAGAAATTGTAAATGGGGAAGGCATTACTGCAGATCAAAATCCAATTGCAAAAACATCTTTTATTTATCCTTTTGAAACCGAACATAATAGAAAAATTAATTGGGATCACTTATTAAGACAAACCAGCGACTGGGAAGGCGTATTGTGGGGTAAACCAGATTGGGCCGACCGTCCATCTGAAAAATCGGATGAATGGACTACTCGTAAAAGATTTGAACCCGGTACAGTTTACAAATACAATGATACAAGAGTAAACGCGCTAGCTTTAGCGGCTACTACTGTTTGGCGCAAGCCACTTCCTCAGGTATTAAGAGAGGAAGTGATGAACCCAATTGGTGCTTCAAATACATGGGCTTGGACAGGGTATCACAATGCTTGGATAGTTTTAGATGGAAAAATGGTACAGTCGGTTAGTGGTGGTGGCCATTTTGGCGGGGGCTTATATATTAATACCTATGATATGGCTAGGTTTGGATTATTAACATTAAGAAAAGGAAATTGGAATGGTAAACAAATTATCTCGGAGGATTGGATAAACAAATCTCGCACCCCAACAAAAGCTAATACAGGTTATGGCTTTATGAACTATTTTTTAAACACGGATAAAAAAATGTATCCATCGGCGCCAGCAACAGCGTATGCGCATATTGGAAATGGTACCAATGCAATTTATGTAGATCCTGAAAATGATATGGTAGTAGTACTAAGATGGATTGAAGACAAGCAAATAGATGGCTTCTTAAAAATTTTATTGAGCGCATTGCCAACCAAGTAATTAATTTCTTGAAAATAAAAAAGGCTTCCAAAATTTTGGAAGCCTTTTTTATTAACTCATATTTTATGAATGCTATGATTTTGCATTTTGTAATTTATGAAAGCTAAGGTAGGAAGTTAATAATAATGCAAAAAATATAACTGCCATCATCCCAAATGGAATAAAGGAATCGCCAACGGCTATATGCGCATTTAAAGCGGTTAAATACATAATACCAAAGCCAACATAGGCCCACTCTTTAAAACGAGCAGGCACAGCTGGAACGGCTAATAAAACAGCCCCAACTAATTGTCCTATACTTACTTCAAGTCCCAAATACCTTGGAATAGATAAGTGTTTTGCACCGTCAATGGCTGCTTGAGAATTCATTTGAATTGCACTTAATGCAAATAAAGAAATAATACCTGTACTAATCCAATAAATAATTTTTGTTGATTTCATGTGTTTTATTTTTAAAAAATTAAAAAGATTCAAATTCGCCTTTAGTGGTATTTTTTTTAACCTTACCTGCTTCAAATACTTTTCCATTCATAGCAATATACACTCCTGGTTTTAAAACTTGTACAAAAGCAAGCGCACTTCCTAAATTAAATAATCCGTCGCTACTTCCAAATTTATAAGGTACCATGGCACCAGTAAGTACAATGGTTTTATTGGGGCATTGTGCTAATAAATATTCGGCAGTGACGGTCATGGTGTCGGTACCATGTGTAATGAGAATTTTATTTTCTGTTGAATTGTTACAAGCATGGGCAATAGTGTCTCTATCCTTTTGTTCAAATTCAAGACTATCCTTCATCATTAAGGTATGAATGGATAAGTTAAGCTTACTTCGTCCTAATTCCAACATTTCAAACAAATGTGTTTCTTTAAAATATAAACTACCATTAAGTTCGTTATATTCTTTATCAAAAGTACCACCTGTAATAAATACTTTAATTCCTGTATGCATCTTAATTAAAATGTATCGTCGTTAATTTCAATCCAATAACCATCTGGGTCTTGAACCCAAATTTGATGTATGCCATCCACGCGTGTAGTAACTTTATTTTTATTACCCGCTACGTCCTCATAGGGCCAATTAAGCGTCGTTAATTTATTTGTGAACTCATTAAAATTAGAAACCGTAAAACAAGTATGCTGATTTTTATAATACTCCTTTTTTTGATTGGCACCTTGAATTACATGAAGCATAGTATGCTCACCGGTTTTGTACCATATATGTCTACCATCATGAAATGGTTCTGGAACGGTATCCAGCCCAATTACATTGCTGTAAAATTTTCCTGTTTCTGCCAGATTCATTACAAATATAGCAGTATGGTTGATATGAACTTTTGAATTGGTTTTTTGTGCTGAGACCAAAGTCCCAAGGCTTAAAAAAGTAATGAGACAAGCAATTTTCATTTTTAATTTTTTGGTAGTTCTAAGATACAAATTATAACACAAATAATTAGAAGCCTACTAATTTGGTAGACAAAAAGAAATACTTATATTTGTGCTATCTTATATGCACAAATAGCGCAACATGAAAAAAACAATCTTATTAAGTTTATTATTAACTGCATTTTTTAGTCCCCTTTTTTCCCAAAATTTAAAATATGCGGATAGTATTAATCAATGGCATGCTAAAAGAATACAAAGTTTAAAGCAAGACAATGGTTGGTTAAATTTAGAAGGCTTATTTTGGTTACATACAGGAGTGAACTATTTTGGAAGTGCAAATAATTTGGATTGTCATTATGCCAATACTAAATTTCCTGATACCCTTGGTAGATTTGATTTTAAAGGGGATTCGGTATTATGGGAAAATAATAAAAACTTTAATATTACTATAAATAAAAAAGTCACCCAACAAAATAGTAAATATGCTGTTTTTGGACCCAATACCAAAGAGGCGGTAATGGATTATGGTCCATTTTCCTGGGTTATAATCAAAAGAGAAGATAAAGTGGGTGTTAGATTTAGAAATTTAAAAGCTAAAACTTTATTAGAATTTAAAGGAATTGAAAGATTCCCAATAACTGAAAATTGGAAAGTGAATGCTAAACTAGTTCAGCCAGCACAGGATTATTTAATGATTACAAACGTACTTGGTCAAACTACGCCCACTAAAAATGCGGGTAAATTAGAATTTCAGAAAAATGGTCAAACCTATACTTTGGATGTAATAGATGAAGGCGGTTCTAATTTATTTTTAGTTTTTGCGGATCAAAGTTCTGGTGTAACTACTTATGGTGCTGGAAGGTTTTTAGATATTCCAAAGCCTGACAAGGAGGGGAATACAGTTATTGACTTTAATAAAGCGTATAATCCACCTTGCGCTTTTACAGCTTATGCTACCTGTCCTTTGCCCCCTAAACAAAACCGTTTAGCACTAAATATTGAGGCTGGAGAAAAAAATTATGGACATCATTAATCAGTCCATTAACTTTGGCTGAATGAATCATTCCCTTAATTCAAATTATTCCATTGCTATCATTGGGCTTGGCTATGTGGGCCTTCCTTTGGCTATTGAATTTGGAAAAAAATATCAGGTAGTTGGGTTTGATATAAATTCCAAAAGGGTAATTGCTATTCAAAATGGACAAGATGATACTTTGCAAACTACGCCAGCCGAAATTAGTAATTCAAAAGGGCTTAAAATAAGTGATGCGATACATTCCATTAAACATTGCAACGTATTTATAATTACAGTTCCAACTCCTGTTGATCAAAATAAACTTCCTGATTTAAAACCATTACTGGATGCGAGCGCAATGATAGGCACTATTTTGAAAAAAGGAGATATTGTTATTTATGAGAGCACGGTTTATCCTGGTTGCACCGAAGAGGATTGTGTTCCAGTATTAGAAAAATCAAGCGGCTTAATTTTTAATACAGATTTTTATTGCGGCTATTCCCCTGAACGAATTAATCCTGGAGATAAAGTAAATACAATTACAAAAATTAAAAAAGTAACTTCGGGTTCCACGCCACAAGTAGCCCAGGAGGTGGATGATTTGTATGCAAGTATTATTACTGCAGGCACACATAAAGCGTCTAGTATTAAAGTAGCAGAGGCTTCTAAGTCCATTGAAAATGCCCAAAGAGATATTAATATTTCTTTTGTAAATGAACTTGCATTAATATTTGATAAAATGAATATTGATACGCAGGAAGTATTAGATGCGGCTGCTACAAAATGGAATTTTTTACCTTTTAAGCCAGGACTTGTTGGCGGACACTGTATTGGCGTTGATCCTTACTACCTTGCATATAAAGCAAAGCAACTTGGACACAACCCGCAAGTAATATTATCAGGAAGAGCAGTAAATGACAACATGAGTGCATTTATTTCAAATAAACTTGCAAGATTAATAAATGAAAAGGGGCTGCCCATTAAAGGCACTAAAATAATTTTATTAGGCGTTACATTTAAAGAAAACTGTCCAGATATAAGAAATTCAAAAGTTTTTGATATTTACAATATACTTTCTCAAATGGGATTTGAGGTACATGTATTTGATCCATTTGCAAATGCATCCGAAGTGTTTGCTAAACACGGCATTGCCCTTATCACAAGCATTGAACAATACGATGGTATTGTATTAACAGTAGCGCATGACTTTTTCAAAACGCTTGACTATGGTAAATTAATGCGCACAAAGGATAGTGTACTATTTGATACGAAGTCTATACTAGACAAAAAAATAGTTACAGCTAGGCTGTAACTATTTAAAAGTAACTTTACATTTTTAAAAAGGGTGATAAATTTTTTCCGCATTTTTTAAAACCTCATTCTTATCTAGTGTCATTGGCTTTAAAGTTTGTGCTTGATACAATGCTCTTTGGTCTGCAAAATGTGGACTTTCCTCATGCATACTAGCACCAAATGTATTTACGGTTTCTATATGAGGTAAACTTCCGTCCTTTGGAAATTTTACAATATTAATATAGGCATCACCACTATTCATTTTTCGGGTACCATTAATATAAGGCTCTGACATTACTGCTGCTAATACATCGGGCATACCGCCTTGTGGCCAACTTTCATCGCCTCTTACTAATTTTTGTAAATCACCTAATACAATATCGGTTCTTCCAAAATTCTTAATTAAGTACTCATATATTTTTTCATAAACAATTACTGCTTCATTTAAAGTGAGCTTATCAACTTTACGCGCTAGTTTATCATTGCTCCCACTTTTCATTATTTTTGGCACCATATAATATGCCAAATTATATAACGCGGCACCGTTACTATTTGCAACAGCTGCATGATCCCAGTTTTTTAAACTTGTAATTATGGTTGCCAATTGAGGATAGTCCTTTTCATTTACTAAAAACAAGCTATCTGCATTAAAACCATAAGGGTATAAAATTTGACTAGGTAGGCTTCTATCAAATTTTATTTTTTTCAAGTCGTCGTAACTTATTTTATTTAAAGGATCAATGAGGTCCTTTGCTCTGCGACTTCTATTATTGTGGTATAATTCATAACCATCATTTGGATCATATTTTGAAGGATCTAAATTATCTTTAACATCGGATGCTAAAAATGGAGAATGGTTGGTGTTAAATAAATAACCACTAGCAGGATTCAATAACTGAGGTAGCTCACTTAAAGGTTTAAACTTTGTCCAAAGTGTTGCCATGGTATTACCAGGTAAGGTGCTGCTCCAATGATAAGCTGTGTCTGGATTTCGATATGGCATCTTACCATTTGAAATATAAAAAATGGTATCTTTATTATCGGCATACATGATATTAAACATTGCCAAATGGTTTTGTGTTAAGGCTTGTTTAAAGTCTGTAAAATTTTTAGATTTATTCATGGCATACCACTGTTGTAACGCACCTGCATCCATTAAAGAAGGCAACCTCATAGAAAAATAATTTCCCTGAGGGGTTGCTACAGTAGGCCCATAAATGGAAGTATAAACCGTTTTATAAATTGGAAAAGGAATACCTTTAATATTTAATTTTATTTTTCTTTTTTCAAGTGGCAACCATTTGCCATCTACCATATATTCATTAGGGTGCGCTTTACTTGTTTGTAATTGATATACATCAATTTTGTCCTGAAAGTTTACAGTATGCGCCCAAGCAAGTGTTGGCGTAACGCCATGAAAAATTAATGGAGCACCAGGAAATAAACCACCTAAAATATTCCAGCCTTGTTCACTTTGTAAATGTGCTTCGTAAAATGCAGTGGCTCCTTCTATGGGTTGGTGTGCATTTATAACTAACATATTTTCACCTGTTGCAGATTTACTAGAATGTATTGCAAATGCATTACTTCCTTCTCCTGTAAAACCAGTTAAATGCGCTATAGATCCATTAAGTATTTTGGGCAATGTTTTATCTACACCACAAAAAACGGCCACTGAAAAAACAGTACTAGATAAATATTCTTCTACAGAAATTGGGAATACATTTTTATTAAGCACCTCACTTGGATGTGCTTTTCCATAAGCCTCTAGTCCCATTAAATATCCTTTGACAAGTTGTAAAAACTTAGGGTCAAGTGAAGCAATTTGAGCATCTACAATAGCCCTAGTATTTAATAAGCCAACAACAAAATCAATGGGCGCTCCTTTTTTACCTAAATAGGTAGAAATTTTCCCCTTACCAGTTAAAAGCAATGTTTGTATGGTTGTAAAATCATCTTCGCTATGTGCCCAAGCAAGTCCGTAAGCAACCTCGGGATCGGTAGGTGCAAAAATATGAGGCACACCGTAATGGTCCCTTGCAATGGTAATGTTTTGTGAATTGATAATGGGATCAGGAACCTGCTGTGCATGAGCTAAATTTGTTAGGAGTAAACAAAATATAACAAAGCTTAAAAGAGCAGTTATTTTTTTCATATTTGTATTTTAAAATTTGGAACTGTAATTTATAGATTATATCTAAATTTGAGGAACTTATTAAATATATAACAATGATTGAGTCTAAAAGGTTTGGGTCTAAAAAAGCATTAATTGATATTGATGAAACAATTTGCTTTTATTCAGGTAAACGTGTTTATGAGTTAGCCGAGCCTAATTTTGACAATATTGCTAAAATAAATAAATTGTTTGATGAGGGTTGGCATATTACTTATTGGACAGGTAGAGGCGAAAGTTCAAAACGTGACCTAAAAGCTTTAACACTAGAGCAGCTTACAAAATGGGGGTGTAAATTTAATGACCTCATAACGGGCTATTGTCCAAATGGCGGACCCACTAAACCTAATTTTGATTTAGTGATAGATGATAAAGCCAAACGAATAGAGGAGCTTTAATTATAGCGGTCTAATCCAAATGTTTTGATAACTTATTGGATTGCCATCATCTCCGTGATCCTGAAAAAACATTGGAAGTTTGGCATCGTGTTTTTTGTATACCGGTTTGGTCACCCAATCGGTGGGGCCTAAAATGCTCACATTGTTTTGTACTAAAACGCCATTGTGTAAAACTGTGACAGTTGCTGGCTTATCCAATTCTCCGTTGGTTTTAAATACTGGAGCTTTAAATATAATGTCATAAGCCTGCCACATGCCTGGTTGGCGACTTGCGTTAACTAAAGGGATATGTTGCTTATAAACTGCAGCAGCTTGGCCGTTAGAGTAGGTGGGATTTTTATAGGAGTCTAAAACTTGAATTTCATACAAACCCATTAAATATATTCCACTATTTCCTCTTGACTGCCCCGACCCTTTTACAATTGCTGGTGTTCTAAACTCTACATGCAATTGACAATCTCCAAAAGATTCATTGGTAATTAAATCACCCGCACCTTTCACATCGGTTAAAGCACCATCTGGATCAATGGTCCATCCAATTTTTTTTCCGTTCCTGCCATGAAATGATGAAAAGTCTTTTCCATTGTATAATATAATGGCATCCGAAGGTGCTTCGTTTATATACCTGCCTGCTGTTACTTCAGGTACCGTTGTCCATACTTCTAATTTTGCAGCTTCGGCTGCAATGCTATCTTGAAAATTTTTATATTTTGCTTGCGCATTGGCAATAAAGGAGAAGCTAATAAAAGCAAAAATAGTAAAGACAATTTTTTTCATATGGACATTGTTTATGGAATAACAATTTAAGCCCAATATTTTGAAATTAAAATTTCTGAACTATCTATTTTACGAGCGTGGACTTCCTTTAATAAGGCCCCTACAGTTTGGTGCATTACAACTACAAGTAAAAGGCTCCATAGTATCGTCTAAAAAACTAGCGTAGTCTAATGTAAGTTCTTCTCCTTTTTTAATGGATCTGTTGGTATAGACATTTAAACCTTCATAGTTGCAATTGGCATCACAGCTGTGGTTTTGAGGTGACCATTCCTCCGGCTCCAACGCCCATAATATATATACATCCTTGCTTATAGGATATGCATATCTTCTGAAACTTAATTTTTCATTTTCGTTCCAATGTTCATCTACATATTTTTTGGTAACAATTCGCTGCGCCTTTTCCTCGCCTTTAAAAATGAGTGTTCCTTTTGGCAAATCAAATTTTGCATAAATACCATAACCCGAAATGGCATTGCCTTTTATGACATGTTTTTTTTGTTTGCGCATATATCTTGCAAGGCCTTCAATAATAATATGTTCTAAAAAACCTCTTTGACCCGCACCATCATGTTGTAAAATGTAGTCTGCTGAACCTTCATAACCTTCTGCATAAAAAACAGAACAAGTAAAATTAATTTCAAGGAAAAATATTTCTCCTTTTGAATTCATTCTAAAATCCATTCTTCCATAACCCACGCCATTAAAAGAAGTAAAAATTTGTGATGCAATATTTTGCAATCTTGTTGCCAGCTGTTTATCTGAAACTGGAATATTTGCATTAGGGTGTAGTTCGGAAGTTTTTAATGCGTAAGTTTTAAAACTAAAGCCCTCGGGAAAAATATATTCAACGGGTAAAAAACTTTTACAAGTTTTGCCGTCTGCATTGGCACAAACAAGTACAGTGAATTCTCGACCCTCAATATATTCCTCCACCAATGCCGACCCAAATTCTTCTATAATTGCATTTACTTTTTTACTAAGCTCATTTACATTGTTTACCTTACTTGCATCGTCTACACCAAGACTATCACCTGCCTTAGCTGGTTTTACAAATAAGGGAAATTGTAAAACACCCGGAAGCGTTTTAATTTCTTCAGGCGACTCAATTAAAGCATGTGCTGGTGTTTTGATATCCTCACAAAAAGCCAGGTATTTCATTAAGGCTTTTGGAGGATCATATAAATTTACTGTAGGCCCAGTATAAGGAAGCGCTAATAGTTCTAAACTTGTAATTACGTCAATAGAAGGGACTTTCCACTCTAAATAACCCTCGCAAAGGTTTATATATAGGTCGTAATTGTGATTTTTGAGTTCCTTTAGTTGTTGATAGGTGGTTAATTTATTTAAAAAAGCATGGTCAAAACTTGCCTCTGGTAGAATAGCCGATAAATTTCTTTTAGGGTCATAATATTGATAATCTACGCCCGAAGTAGAATAATCCGGTTGTAGTACACAAATTTTTAAATGGCTAAAACTTTTTGATTGACCTAAAATAGGAAGGGGGTGCATGTGTTTAAATTTTTCTTCTTCTTGCAAATGCGTCATTAATAATATGAACTATAAGTTCGCTAAAACTTTGATTAGCAAACTTTAAAATGGCACCTATAGAAGTAAAGTTTTCATCCTCACTAATTCCGCATTGCGCATTCACTTCTAATACATAAGGGATATTATTTTTTTGATCTACTCTCACATCCACCCTTGTATATCCCGTACCTCCCACAGCAACATAGGCATCCCAAGCAATTTTTTGAATTTCCATTTGCGTGTTTTCATCACCTATTGCATATTCATAAAAATTTTCGTTTTCAGGCATTGGTGATTCATCTTCATAAATTTCCCAAAGCCTATCAAAGGATAAAAACTTTTCTTTTGCAGGAAGTGATTTATGAAATACTCTTTCTACTGGAGGATAAATTTTTGCAAATTCTGGTTGCATATAACTACCTACAATCATAACGGTATATTCTGGTCCATCAATAAATGATTCTGCTACAATCCCTTCTGCAGAAAGGTTCCAGCCCCTATATCCCTCAAACATTTTTTGAACTTGCTGCTTTAATTCTTCTTCTTTTTCTACTACGTTTTTAATGCCTACCCCTAAACTTCCACCCGATACTGCAGGTTTTACAATAACTGGTTTCCCTAAATTTTCAAAAATTGAATTATTTACATTTTCACCATGGATAATGTGTTCCCATTTTGGAGTAGGTACTTTAGCTTCATCAAAAGCCTTTTTCATTGGCACTTTTGAAGTAGTGATTTCATAAAACAAATGATTTGCACCTGTATATACTATATTTTTTTTATCTAATTCTTTAATAACCGATACACCTGGTGCGCCATTTAATTCGTCACCATCACATAGGTTTAATACTACGGGGTAATGGACCCCTTTTTGTAATTCACCGTATATTTCTTGAACAATAAATTTATAGTTCTCTAAAGTTACTGGCTGCCATTTCCAGGGCAAGTCTAGTTCTTTAAATACACGCGTATACTCTTCAATACTTTGGGTAAAGTCGTAGTAATAATCCAAATTAGGATCTGGATTATTGATGGATGGAGCCAACACCCAAACCTTTAAATGTCCAATGGGAATGAAGGGATAAAAATGTTTTCTAAGTACTGACAACGCTATAAAAATGAATTAGTAATTGATTGTTTGAAGTTATTAAATATTATATAATCAACACACATTTATTGCTTTATTTAATAAGTCATTATGCTTAGTATATAATTCATATAATTAGACTTTAGCATACAATATAAGAGGGTAAATACCCCTTTAAAAAAAACCATTTAAATATGTTAAAACTTGTTAATCAGTTTATTATGAAATAATGACTTGTTTTAGATTATAAAACAATTATCCTATGCAAAGTCAAGTTATAATATGCGATCAACAAGCCATCTATGCAATGGGAAGTGCTTTAATACTACAGCAACATCCATTGTATTTGTCGCCTCAAATCATTCCTAACCTAAATAGCTTAACAGACACCTTAATGCCAAATACGCCTGGCATTTTAGTGATTGATAGTGGAATGGTTAACTTTTCGGATCCTTTATTTATTGAACGCATTATAAAATTAAAAAAACGAACACCCATTATGGTTGTCTTAAACGATGACGACACCCTTATTCTTTACCAGCTTATAGAATATGGGTTTTCGGTAATCATATCCAGAACCGCCACTAGGGCCGAATGGCTTAAGGGGCTTGAAATGACTAGGGAGGATAAGGTTTTTTTTAGTGAAGCCATTTCCATTAAAGTAGATGCACTAATGCATAATATGGATGATTTGCAATTATTAGATAAAGTAAATCACTTAACACTTTATGATAAATATATTTTAATACGAATTTGTCAGGAAGCACCTAGTAAACAAATAGCTTTTGAACTTGGACATAGTAAGCGAACCATTGAGGGACATAGAACCAAAATGATGCAACTCTTTGATGTTAAAAATGTTGCAGGTCTTGTAAAAATTGCATGTACTTCCAAACTATATGAAAACTATCTTTCTAATCCTGGCTTATACGATATTACTTTATGTGCTAAAACGTCTTCTTTATAAAAATGAATATTTTTAAAATTTCCATCAATATACCTTTGCGCTTGGTCGGAAAAGTGAGGACTATTTGGATCCAAACTTTGACCACCCGTAATAATTGTTTTAGCCTCTAATTTTTTTCCAAAACTTACCGCTGCTATAAAACTATTACCCGAATACCCATAGCGCTTTTTTGTATTAATTGCATTGCTTTCAAATGCAGGTAACTGCCCAAACTTACTTGAGGTTTGTGCAACAGCAATACTTGGTCTGCTATCTAAAAC
The DNA here is from genome assembly GCA_947456625.1 of Bacteroidota bacterium. Classification (GTDB taxonomy): domain Bacteria; phylum Bacteroidota; class Bacteroidia; order Chitinophagales; family Chitinophagaceae; genus Sediminibacterium. The sequence continues at coordinate 55,436 of CANGQJ010000002.1, read as the reverse complement.
CGGGAATTCGGTATTATAAAGTTTACGTTGATACCTGTTAACTTGGCCCCAAGGAATTTCCCAACTACGACTTTTAAAAGGCAGGGTGCTATAAGTAGTTTTAATTAAATTAAGCGCAGTGTCTAGTATTGTAAGCTTTTTTTCGTTACTAATATCATGCACTATTTTATTAAATTTATTAATATACTGTGTAGCCTCCTCCTCGGTTTGGGCAGCAGGCATACTTGCCATTAATTTTGTTCCCCACTCAATAGCTATTGTTTGCGCTATAGAGTTTGTGTCCGCGTCATGGTTCCAACTTGCTAAGTAGTTAATTGCTTTTTGTTGATCTGCAGTTAAGGATGCATTTTTAGCATAAGCAATAAAAGGAGGCAGCAAAATATCAAAAGCACTTAAATGTTTATTGTATCCAAGTTGAATGAGTTCGTCCAAACTTATTTTATCAATTTTTTCCAGTAAGCGTTGGGCATTTATACCTCTTGCATTTTGTCCATCGGGAGCCATATACTTTGGAAAATTAACTTCCTTAGGACTATTTATTCCTGCAACATTATAAGGGGTAGCGTTACAATTTTGAAGCCAACCGTTTATTGGATTAACGCTTTGTACAATTTCATTTAAAGTATGTACACCCTGCCACTCGGTTGCTTTAATGCTACCATCCACAGGTCTTGTAAAATCAAATTTATTATTTCTTTTTGGCATAAAATTTCCATGCCAGTAGGCAATATTTCCATCCCCATCGGCATACACGGTATTATTACTATTATTAGCTAGTAAGTTTAAGGCAGTTTTGTACTGCTTTAAATTTTTTGCCTTTGTCCTTGTCCAACATTCTAGCAATGCATTTAAGGAACGATTGTTTTCGCGAAGGCTTAACCATTTGCCATCCTTACTCCCCATGACAGGCCCATGATGTGTTTGATAGGTAGTAAATGTGATATTATTTTGCTTAAATGTAAAGTCGGAACTTAATTTTTTTGGAAGGTCAATGGTAATTTTTCGCTCCTTTACTGGCAGCCATTTATTATCATATAAATAAAACCATTTTCCATTTTCTTGTTTTACTGTTTCTGAATAAACATCGGCCACATCGGCGTAACTACTTGTGTGCATCCAACCTGCATGCTCATTAAACCCTTGGTATATAAACATTTGACCCCAGGTCACAGCTCCATATACATTTAACCCTTCTTCACTTACCATATGCATTTCTGATCTAAAATAAAAAGGAACATGCGGGTTAATATATAAAAGTGCATTACCATTTTTACTATGCTTGGGTGCAATAGCAAATCCATTAGAGCCTTTTAAGGTTTTTTCTTCCACCGCATAATCATCAACAGTATAACCATCATTTGCTGCCCAGGCATTTTTATTTTGTATTAAAAAAGTGGTTGTTTTTTTTACACTATCATTTTTATTCGAAAAATCAGGATCCTGCGTTTTATAAAAATTTAATACATCTTTTCTTTTAATGCCGCCATACCTTGTAGGGGAAACACTTCCATCGGTCCACATTAAATGATACCAAGGCTTATAATACTTAATTACTTTAGTGTGTGCATTGGGATGTTTTGATAAATAATAATTAATACCGTCGGCGTGTGCAATTAATAATTTTTTAAACCAATTGGGACTTTTATTAAAATCATTAATTGCAGCAGCACTGTCCTGAATTAATTTCATCATTAAATTATCATAAATGTCTCCTTGGTTTTGTATTAGCCAGACAAATTCCACCTCACTTGTTCTGCCAAGCATTTCCAAATAGTTGTCTTCTATTTGTGAAAAATTTTCCTCACATTGCGCATACATTAATCCAAACACCGCATCGGCATCGGTTTTCCCATAAATATGAGGAATGCCCCATTCGTCTCTAATAATTGTAGTATTGTTTACATGCTGTTCCCAACGTTCCTGTTCACTTATAGCATTTAATTTATTACTTGCTTTAATATTTTTTTGCCCAAAACTATTTAGCATAAAAAAACTGAACCATATGCTAATTAAAATTTTAATAGCGTTTTTCATAAATCTACTTTTTAAAAGTAATGTAAAATTGAACTTAATTAATTTACATTTAAACTAACCCCCAGGTTTTTACTCGAGCTAAATTAATTTTAGCACACTCAAGTGGAGTGCGAGCTTGGTAAGACTCTTGCTCTATAATAAAATGTTTAGCACCGCTTACTTTTTTTGCAAGTACACAAAGCATTTTTGGATCTATAAGCCCATCTCCTAAAATGGTACTTTCATAACCATCATTCATTTCGCCTTTTCCTGCCGACTTTATTTCGTCTTTAATATGAAGTGAAGGGAAACGTCCATGAAATTTATCAATCCACTCTTTTGCTCGACCACCACTACCATACATATTGCCAAAATCCAACTGTTGTATTACTAAATCTGGATTGGTATTTTTTATAATTAATTCATAAATAGGGGTGCCGTTAATTTTTTCTGTGAATTCAAATTCATGATTATGATATCCATATTGCATCCCTTGTTTTTTACAAAGTTCTCCAGACTTATTAAATACTTCCATTAAATGCATTAAGCCATCATAACTATGTCTTAAATTTTCATCTAAGCCTGGACTTATTACAAAGGTTTGGCCCAATTCTGCAGCATCGTCAACAGTGTATTTCCAAGCATCTGTAAAATCATTTTTTGATTTATCAAAGTGAATTGCTTTTAATTCGGTGTGACCGCTAGGCATAGACAATCCTAAATCAACTAATACTTTTTTAAATTCAGTAGCGGTATAGCCATAAAATTTTCGGTTCACATAATTAGCATGTTCCACATACTGGTAGCCCATTTCGGATAATGCTTTTAATGTTTCAAAAGGCTTTTTAAACATATCCTCTCTAACAGAATACAATTGAATACCTATAATTGATTTTCCTTTAGCAATGTCACTAACAGCTGCGCTTAATACTTTTGGAACAAACCCGGCAGCCATCATGGCCATAGTGCTATTTTTTAGAAAAGACCTTCTTGAATTTTTCATAAGCAATTGTTTAGTAACTAAACTTACAAATAATCTTTAATATTAGCCTTTTTAAGCTTAAAACCACCCCATTCCCCTTATTAAACCAATGCCCCTAGAAAAGGTCAAATAGCAAATTTGCCGTTCATCCACTCATGTAATAATTGGTGTAAAATAGACCCCCATTTACCCCTAAAAACAAATCTTTTACGAATTGAGTCGTAATTTTAAACCTATGATTAAAAAACTGCTGCTTAGATTATTTATTGCCATTAATTTACTTTTTGCAATACAAGCTAAATCCCAAACCGTTTTAATAGAGGGTACCATTATGGACAGTGTTATTAAAAAAACATTAACCTCGGCTACGGTTTCTTTGGCAAGGGCCAAGGATTCCTCTTTAATTAATTTTACGAGGGCCAACGAAGATGGATATTTTCAAATTAAAAATGTGGAACCAGGTAAATACTTATTATCGGTTTCCTATGTTGGATATCAGCACCTATGGTTAGGTATTAAAGTGGGAGCTACTTCAAAATTATCGCTAGGTAATATTTATTTAGCAGATGCTAGTTCTATGTCTACTGTAACAGTTACCGCGCGTAGACCACCTGTGGTTATTAATGGTGACTCCATAGAATTTAATTCTGAAAATTTTAAAACCGTTCCAAATGCAGTGGTTGAGGACATGCTTAAAAAAATGCCCGGAATTGAAGTAGATAAAGCTGGCGCCATAACGGTTAATGGAAAATCGGTTACTAAAGTATACGTAAACGGAAAAGAATTTTTTACAGGCGATCCTAAAATGGCTACTAAAAATTTACCTGCCGATGCAGTGGATAAAATTCAAGTATATGATCGTAAATCCGATCAGGCTATGTTTACAGGAATTGATGATGGTAACGAAGAAACTGCAATAAATATTAAAACTAAAAAAGACCGTAAGCAATCTACATTTGGTAAAGTAAATGCAAGTGCTGGTGTCCCTGGACGTTTTGATGGTCAAGGCAATGTAAATAGAATTAATAATGACGAACAATTTTCAGTGATAGCAACTGCTAATAATACCAACAGGCAAGCGTTTTCAAATAACGACATGTCAAATTTTGGCGGCGGTGGTGGTGGCGGCGGAAGAGGTGGTGGAGGAATGGTTTTAAATTTTGGCGGTGGAGGCGGCAATGATGCCAATTCACAAGGAGTTGCTAATACTTATTCTTTGGGTGGCAATTACTCCAATGTATTGAATGATAAAAAAATGGATTTTAATACCAATGCCAATGTAAGTGACATTGAACGAAATAATATTAGTAATTCGTATACTCAAAATTTAACACCGGGCAATTTGTTTAACCGAAGCAGTTATTCAAATAACACAACAAGAAATCAACAGTTAAGAATTGGAATGACAATTGATAATAAAGTTTCTGAGAGTTTTTCATATAAGTACACTCCGTCTATTTCTTCTCAGCACAATACTTCTGGAGGAATTTCAAATACTTTAACTATGCTTCCAGACGGCACGCTTACCAATGCTTCTACAACTAATTCTTCTAGTTTAACAGATGCATTTAATGTTTCTAATACCTTATTACTAAGAAAAAAATTAGTTAAAAAAGGCCGTACTATTTCTTCTACCATTACGCAAGGGTATAATAATTCATTGTCCAATGGCAGTCAGTACACGGATCAATTATTTTATACATTAGGTGTAAAAACAAAGGACTCGTTATTGGATCAACAAAATAAAAGAAGTGGTTTAACACAAACCTATTCTGCAAACTTGGTGTATACCGAGCCCTTAGGTAAAAAATCTTTATTAGAGTTAAACACCTTTATGAATATAAATATAGGTGCTACAAGTAAAAAAGTATATGATAAAAATAGCACCAATAATAGCTACGACCTATTAAATACAAGACTTACCAACGAATACAGTAGTGAGTATACTTATTCTGGAGCAGGAATGAACTACCGATTCAATGATAGAAAATATAATTTTTCTACCGGAGTTTCTTTGCAAGACGCTTATTTAAATGGTGAAAATACTTCTGCAAATACAAAAATTAAACACGATTTTAAAGACATCTTGCCAAGTGCTAATTTTGTTTATAATTTTTCACAAACGCAAAATTTAAGATTTAATTATCGAACTTCAACCAACCAACCTTCTTTAACTCAATTACAACCGGTATTAGATCAAAGTAATATTAACAATCAAACAATTGGTAACCCAGATCTTAAAAGGAGTTATACTAATAACTTTAACTTAAGTTACTTCTCATCTAAGATATTATCACAACGTAACTTTTTTGCTTTATTAAATGCGCAAGTAATAAATAATTCAATTGTTAATTATGATAGCGTATTACCAAGTAGGGTTATTTTATCAAAACCAGTAAACGTAAATGGAGCATATCGAATTAATGGTACCATGAATTATGGTTTTGGAGTGAAACAAATATACTCTAGGTTTAATTTTGGTATTAATGGAAGTATTAGCAATAATATCTCTTATTCCAATGGCTTATTAAACACTACTTTAATAAAGTCGGCTGGGCCAAGTTTTACGTATACCTATTCTTTAGACGAGGTGATGGATGTTAATTTAACGGCAAGACATACTTATAGTAATACCAACAATGCTTTAAATGCTGCACTTAATACCAACTATTTAACGCGCGTTTATGGTGCCGATATTACTAACTATTTACCGCTTGGACTGGTTTTAAATCAGTCTTTAAACTATACTATAAATGAAGGTAGAGCAGCTGGTTATAATACAGCAGTGCCTATTTGGAATGGAAGTATTTCCAAGTTTTTCATGAAAAACAAGCGAGCTGAATTAAAAATAAGTGCATTTGACATTTTAAATAGAAATGTAGGTGTTTCCAGAAATGTATCTCAAAACCAAATTGTGGATCAATCCTACAATGTAATTAATCAGTATTTCTTAATTGGCTTTACTTATAGCCTTCAAAAATCAGGGCTTACTAGAAATAATGGAGGTGGCGGTGCTCCAAGAATGACAATTAGAATGTAAATATCAACAAAGTATTATATTTACAAAACAAAATATTTTTAATAATTATAGACATGAAAAAAATAATGATTGCATTGGGTTTAGTAGTTTTATTTGCTACATCCACATTTGCACAAATAAAAGAAGGTAAAATTGTATACGAGCGTAAAATAAATATGTGGCGTATGATTACCGATCCGGAAATGAGAACAAGAATTCCTGAATTTAGAACTTCTCAATTTGAGTTGTTATTTAATGATCAATCAAGTTTATTTAGAGCCGTTCCAGACGACGAAGCACCAGATCCTTTTGCAAACAATGGCGGTGACAGAGGCGGCCAACGTTTTAATTTTCGTATGCCCGAAACCACTACTTATACCGACATAAGTGGACAAATGCAATATGAGTCTAGACCCATGTTTGAAAAAACATTTTTAGTAGTAGATTCTTTAAAACCATTAAAATGGAAAATTTCTGAAGAAACAAAAACTATTGCAAAGCATTTATGTAAAAAAGCAACTACAAGTATAATTGCACAAAACATAAGATTTGGTGGCGGTGGCGGTCAAAGGAATGGTAGAAATAGTACAGATTCTGCTAGAACCAATTCCCCAATAACGCCAAAGGAAACATCAGTTTCGGTATGGTATACTGAGGATATTTCGGCATCGGTTGGCCCTGATAATTATACTGGACTTCCAGGTGCAATTTTAGAAGTAGATGTTGATAATGGTTCCAACGTTACTACTGCAACCGAAGTAACTACTAAGTATCCAAAAAAAGATTTAGTTCAGCCAACAAAGGGTGATAAAATGAATAGAGCCCAATTCCAAGATGCTATGAAAAAACTAATGGAAGATATGCAAAGAGGTGGTGGTATGGGAGGAATGAGAATGAGAATGAACAATTAACCTTAAGGTTTTATAGACCAACTATAACCAATATGAATGCTGCGTGGCTCCCCTATATAAAAGGAGTACGCAGCATTTCCTTTTACACTAAAATTTTTAGTTGCCATAGTGGAATAATAAGTATTGGTGAAATTTAAAGCATGCAACCAAATTTGACTATGTTTTAATTTATAGTTTACACGAAAATTACCCAAGTTGTATCCAGCATACTTTGTAGCATTGATCTCATCCATAAAATATGCAGACTGATACATCCATTCGGTTTGTATGGCAATTTTATTATTTATATTCCATTGTAAATAAGTATTACCAAAATAGTTTGGAGCAGCGTTCATTTGGTTGCCACTTACATCGGTCCCTTTAATATTTGTATTAATATATTGATGTATTGCATTGGTTGCATTTATACCAATTAAAACATTTTTAGTTAATTGATATTTAAATTGATATTCAATTCCTTTATGGGAAGTATTACCAGTGTTTTGATTTAGGTTAACCCCATCAGGTTGTCTAACAGACACTATTTCATTGTTTCCAATTAATTGATATATTGTTATTTCACCCTGCCATTTTTTGTAGGCAAACCAAAAGCCAATTTCATTATTATAAAATTTTTGAGGAAGCAAATATGGCACTCTAACTGCATTGTAAATTTCTGTTATTTGAGGAGGTACAAAACCTTCACTATAGTTTATAAAGCCGCCAATGTTTTGCAAATTATAAGTAAGTCCTATTTTAGGCGTCCAGTTGGTGAAAACATTTTTAGCCGAAGGGGTTCCTGTATTTAATTGATTATTAAAAGTATAATCAAATACGTCGTAACGTATAGTAGCATTAGCGGATAGCCTATTATTAAACTTGGCAAAATAATTTAAGTACATGGCTTTATTTAAAATAACAGTATTATAATTTGTAAGCAGAGAGTCCTTTGTAGGATAAGAAAATGAAGTATACTTACCAAAGACAGTGTCTTTTAATATATTAATAAAATGAGCAATTAGGTTTTGATTTGTAATGTCCATATAACTCCCTAACATAAACTTGCTATTTAAATTTGGAAGGTTCCAAATGTGTTGAAAATCTAAAACATAGGAATTAAATTCATTGCTATTGGTTTGCCCTTTAAATTTTGTAGGGTTACTAGTAGAAGCAATAGTGTAAGTTGGGTTTTGATCCATTTTATTATTACGCATCATAAAATTTAAAATAGTGCTAGATTGATTAGACCAGTTGTATTGAAAATTTTGTCTAAAACGTAAAGCATTTATTTTTCTAAATGTAAAAGTTTGTTGTGATGAAAAGTTTTTTTGAAAAAAGTGCAGGCTGTCTACCGATCCGGTCATTTGAGCATCATAATTAATTACATTTAATGTTTGGTATCCTGTTAATTTTTTAGTCCATGTAAAATCATGTCTTATACTTATTCCCTTTTTAATGTAATCGCTAAAATCTATAGGCCCCCTTTTTTGTTCCGCCCAACTTGCATTAATTTGCCAAGTACCATATACTTTGGGTATATTAGATTTCATATCTATTTTTTGCAATCCTAGGCTTGTGGTTTGGTATCCTATATTAAAATTAAAAATTGTATCTGCCGGCTTTGATAAAATATTAACTACACCACCAATGGCTTCTGCACCATACATGGCCGAAGCTGGACCTTTTATAATTTCAATGGAGTTAATATTGGCACTTAATATTTCAATAAGTGCATTATTGCTAAATAATCCACTGGTTCGTATAGGGAGCCCATCCTCTAAATACAAATAAAGCCCTTTTAATGAAATGGGTTGACGTATGGCCATCATATGTTGTTCGTTTCCAATACTTGGCATATTTACACCAGCTACCTTATTTAATAAAAAATCAATTCTAGGTGCTTTAGTAAAATTTATTTCCTTGGCATTTATAACAGCAATAGATACAGGCAATTCGGTTCGTTTTTGAGCCATTTTACTACCTGTTACTATGACAGTTTGTAATGGGTTTATTGTGCTGTCTTGTCCTTGGACATTTGCTACCCATAGCATTGCAACTATTGTAAAAAGAGAACCAGAAAACTTCATATTTGCAAATTTAGTAGTTAATTTAGTCAAAGCCTATTTTGGCTTGATTTACTATTAATGATTTATGAAAAAATTTATTCTTGTTATTTTATTTTTTACTGGCGCGTTTGTTTCTAAAGCCCAAGTTGTTTCTATGCGATTACAAGCAAATATTATTAATGAATTGTTAGATGACCGAATACAAAACTTGCTTCCCAAATTAATGGACGCTACAAATATTGATTGTTGGGTAATGATGACAAGAGAATATAATGAGGATCCTATTGTAAAAACATTTTTACCTGCCGAGTGGCTTAACGCACGCAGAAGAACAATTTTAGTTTTTTATCGAGATGCGACTAACAATACTATTAAAAAATATGCGGTAGCCAGATATGCAGTTGGCAAACAAATTGAGGCGGCATGGGATCCTTCTAAAACACCAAATCAGTGGGATGCCTTAGTAAGTTTATTAAGAAAAATAAATCCAAAAAAAATTGCACTTAATTATGCTGCAGACTTTGGTCATGCCGATGGATTAGACCTTACAGAGTATAAGGAGTTTACGAGTTATTTAAATGATGCTGAAAAGCAAAAAATAATTTCATCGGAACCATTAGCAGTAGCATGGCTAGAAACAAGAACCGAAAAAGAAATGAGTTATTATCCTACTTTACTAAATATTACACATGCAATTATTAAGGAAGGTTTTAGTAATAAAGTAATTAAGGTAAACAAAACAACAACCGAGGACCTAGTTTGGTGGTTTAGACAAAAACTAAGTGATATGGGCCTTGGTACTTGGTTTCATCCATCGGTTGAAATTCAAAGACGGGTAAGTAATGAAAAAGATGATGTAATACGACCTGGTGATTTTTTACATTGTGATTTTGGTATTAGTTATTTGCGTTTAAATTCGGATGTACAAGAACAAGCTTATGTTTTACTTCCCTCCGAAAAAAATGTACCTAAAGATTTACAAGCAGCTTTTACAAAAACCAATCGTTTACAAGATATATTAACCAGTCACTTTAAAATGGGCGTAACAGGAAATGAAATTTTAGCAAGTTCTTTACAACAAGCAAAGTTGGAAGGCATTACACCAAGTATATATACGCATCCAATTGGTTTTCATGGCCATGCAGCGGGTACAACCATTGGGATGTGGGATATGCAAACTGGAGTTCCAGGATCGGGGGATTATAAAATGCATGCCAATACTTGTTACTCTATAGAGCTTAATGCATTGCATAATTTAAATGGATGGGACAAGCCAGTTCGCGTAGCTTTAGAGCAAAATGGTTTGTTTAATGGCAAGGACTTTAGTTATATTCAAGGACGACAATTAAATATTCATACCATACTGCCACAGTAAGGGATATTTCATATTAACATAAAAAAACCGTTCCAAAATTAGGAACGGCTTTTTTATGCATTTATTTAAAACCAGATTTTTTATACAGTTACAATACTATTGGTAGTTCCAAAAACATTTGCTGTTTGTGCTTCTGCAGCATCGTCATTAAGCCATACTTTTTTGTCTACAAAGTATTTAAATTCATGTGTTGTTTCCTTAGGCAAATTTACTTCAGCAGAAAAAATCCCTTCTTTCTTTTTTGTCATTGCAACACCTTTTTTCCACTCGTTGTTTAATCCCAATAATTCCACTTTTTTAGCTTCTGCATTTAAAGTGAATTTAACTTTAACATAGTCCTTAGTCTTAAAATATTTTTTTTCAATCATAGCTTTGAGTATTTAAGTAATAACCTTAATACGATTACAAATAAAAAGTAACCCATGATGCCATTAAATTAATTTAAACTAACAAACGATATTACATTTTGCAAAGTATCAAACGTTTGCAAAAAGGACCATAAAAAAAGTCCCATTAATTATTGGGACTTTTTTTATTTATTCTGAAGTTGCTTACTTCATAAAATATTGTACAATATAAAATATAATTGAAGCAAGAATACCACTTACTGGGATGGTCATTATCCAAGCCCAAAGTAAATTAGTGGTAACCCCCCATCTTACTGCACTTAATCGCTTAGTGGCACCTACACCAATTATAGAACCAGTAATAGTATGTGTAGTTGAAACAGGAATACCCATTTGACCTGTAAAGAAAAGTGTAAATGCACCTGCAGTTTCAGCTGCTACTCCTTCTAATGGCGTTACTTTGGTAATTTTAGAACCCATTGTTTTTACAATTTTCCAACCACCACTCATAGTTCCTAGTCCAATGGCAACATAACAAGCAACAGGAACCCATCCAGGCAATTGTCCAAAATCTTGTATACTTCCATTGGCAATTAAAGCGGCTCCTATAATACCCATTACCTTTTGAGCATCATTTCCTCCATGTCCAATACTAAAAGCAGCCGAACTAAATAATTGTAATTTCTTAAACATATTAGCTACTGTATATGCGGTAGGTGTTTTTATTTTTTCAACATAAACATAAATCAGCATAAATAAAATAGCCGTTCCAATAATACCGTATTCTATGATACTATTATCGGCCTTTTCAATTTCTTCGGCAAAAGACTTTTCAATATTAAATTTTTCAATTTTAGCTTTTACTTTATCAATATTTTTAGATTCTATTGGATAAATAGCGTTCATTGCAATAATTGCTGAATCGACAGAAATTTCTTTTGCTAAGTAATGTTTTAAGGGCTCTTTATAACCTTCGGTTTTAACTTTTGCAATATCATATTGGGCTTTAGCATCTTTGTTTTCTGGCGCTTTTGCCTCTAGTACTAAAAAGTCATTTGCATTCCTTGTTACATCTTTTATTTTACTTGCTGCAGCATTTTTTAACCATCCACTATCGGTTGCCACTTTTGCAATAGTAACAGCCCCTAATTTATCGTAATTTTTTAAATAAGGACTAATGTGCTCATAAGTGTCATTTGCTTTTGCTAATTTTTCTTCATTTAATTTTAAGCTAGCAATTAATAAAGTATCACCTTGTTTAAGAGTTAGTTCCTCTTTTATATTTTTTACTTCTTTGCTGTATTTGTCAATTCCGTAAAACTTTTGAACATTTTCGTGAATTTTTTGATCTTCAAAACGATCAAAAACAACTATTGTTAAAAATGTGGCTAAAGATATAATTGCAAGTCTCCACCAAATATTACGCATAATGGTTACTACGGTAATAAACATGGAAATAGCCATACCAATAATAGGGGCAAGAAAAATAAATAGAATGGTTTTAATAATGGTATCAGCATCTACTACTTTTGCCCAAGAAAAATCCCATCCCTTTTGTAGCAATGCATGTGTAATAGCTGCACCAGCAAATCCTCCAATTAAAGTATGCGAAGAGGAGGAAGGAATTCCATACCACCATGTCAATAGGTTCCAAAAAATAGCAGCAAGTAGTCCAGAAAAAATAACTGGTAAAGTGATAAAGTCCTTGTAAACTGTTTTGCTAATTGAGTTGGCAACAGCATGGTCTTTGAAAATCCAAAAAGCTACTGAGTTAAATAATGCCGCCCATAAAACCGCTTGAAATGGAGTTAAAACTTTAGTAGAAACAACTGTAGCAATGGAGTTTGCGGCATCATGAAATCCGTTGATATAGTCAAATATAAGCGCAAGCGCTATAATTATAATTAATAAGGTCATCGTATAAGATATTAAGCGTACTTGATAATAATTGATTCAATCACGTTTGAAACGTCTTCAATTTTATCAGTTGCAATTTCTAACACTTGATAAATCTCTCTTTTCTTAATTACTTCTTTAAAGTCGTTTTCTTGTTCAAATAATTTTTCAATACTCATATCAAATACATCATCGGCCTGATTTTCAATACTATTCACTTTTATCATAGCCTCAGTCATTTCTTTAATATTTTTCATATTACGTAAACCTAAAACTGCTTTTTTGGTTTCTGAAGTTCCTTGTAAAATAAGTTCAGCTAGCTTGTGAATACCAGTATCATTTGGATTTACTTTATAAAAGTTAATTTTCTTTGCTGAAGCATAAATATAATCAGCAATATCATCAAGAGAAGTTGCTAAATAGTGAATATCTTCTCTATCAAATGGAGTTATAAAATTTCTGCCTAATTCGGTAAAAATATTATGTGTTAGATCGTCATTTTTATGTTCCAAGTTTTCAATTTGCGCTAAAATATTTGCTCTAATATCTGCGTCTGGCTCATTCACCATTTCCTTAAGTTTTTCTCCCATTTCGAAAACATGTTGCGCTACATCCTCAAATAATTGAAAAAATACCCTGTCTTTAGGTAAGAAAATCTTCATGATAGAATTAAAGTCCATAAATAAGTGTTTTGTGATTAATTGTGGAGGCTAAATTCACATTTTCCCTACAAATAACCCCAATCCTATATTACTAAATTGTTAACAAATTAGGGTGAAACTAGGCCCCTTTAAAATTATAAGTTATTACTTACCTTTAATTACAATATGAGTAAAAAAATATAAGTTACTTTCCTATTAATTAATTGTTTTTCAATGAGTTGTAAAAAATCAACTATAAGGCTTTTAATATTACTACTCTGCCTCTTTAAAGGTATTGTATCATTTGGCCAGGGTGCCGACACTTTATATAAAGTACCCAATACGCCTTTTTTGGCCAAAATTATTTCACTTGTTGATTTAAACACCAGTATTAACCTGTCGGAAGCGTCTAAAATTATTCCTTTAAATAATACCATACTGGTTTCAAATGCTCAATTATTAATTAAAAATGGAAATAATATTTATGTATTAATTGAGCAAACTGGGATTGTTTATAAACTAATGCGTTTTGATTTAAATAGTTGTGAATTTAAACGGCTAGACCATACTGTTAATTTGAACTATAATATTAATTGTAAAAATTTCATTTATAATAACGAGCTATATAGTTATGGTGGTTATGGATTTTGGAAAACCAATGGTTGCTTAAGAAAATTTAATAGCCAGGATAGTGAATGGGATATTATTCCATTAAATAAGGAAGTGATCTCCACCTATTATTTATGGTTTTCAGAAAAACAAGGCAGGTTGTATTTACCATATCAAAAAATAGTAAATGCCGGAATTGCTGGACCCGAAAACATAGCAGGGGTTCCCATTTACACAAGTTATTATCTGGATTTGAAAACCAACAAATGGGAAAAACTGGGCAACTTAGAAAAAAGTGTAATTGAAATTGTTAAAAACGATAATACCATTAGCGAATATTTAGCTTACAGTGAAGGCTTGCTTCATTTGGTAAATGATGACGCTTACTTATTTGACTATGTTCATAATAAAGTTTACAAATCTAAAAATGCAGATCTAAATCAGTTCTTAATTAGAAGAGCAAAAATTTTAGATATGTTTATTTACAAAGACCAAATTTATAGCTATCAGTCTGGAAAAAAAGAATTTATAACCTATCCATTAAAACTAAATGACTTTGAACTTTTAAGAACAAGTATATGGGGATCGGAACTCATGTTTTATTATTTATTATTAGGAGTTATAGTGATAACATCGGTGATTATATTTTCAATTTGGTTTTTTAACAGAAGTGTAAAACGAAAATTACAAATTGAACAATTAAAAATCTTAAGAAACAAATCAATCACACAAGCCTTTACAGTAATCGAGATTGCGCTTATCAAAATGTTACTAAACGCTAGTAAAAAAAATGAGCCATTAGAAATACATCATATAAATCATGTTTTAGGATTAAAAGATAAAAATGTAGGACTACAAAAAAAGGTAAGAAGTGACGTGATCAAATCCATTAATGATAAATATGAATTTATTACACAAACTAATATTAGTCTTATAGGAAGTAGTAGAAAATTAGATGACAAACGTTTTTATGAGTATTTTATAACCCCTTCTGAGTTGAGCACAATTCAAAGAATTATCGAAAAAATTAAACAATAATTTCAATTGTCATAAAACTGTCAAATTATGACCTCATTGAGTTAATTAAAGCCTTCAAAACGCAAGCTTTTCTTCATTTGTACTGAATTTTGTATTAAAATGAAGGCATTATTTATTACTATATTTTTTCTTTTACCAGCGCTGGTTCCAGCTCAGTTAAAATTAGTTAACGACACATTACAAATGCAGGGCGACAGTGTTGTAATTACTGCAAACAGAATGGAACGAAAATTAAGTAATGTTACCGTTCCAGTTAACATCATTAATGCAAAGCAAATACAACAAACTGGATCCCTACGATTAACCGATATTTTAAAGGAGCAACCTGGTTTAACCATGACAAGTGGTTTTGGTGCTGGTGTTCAATTACAAGGCCTAAATCCCGACTATACTATTATATTAATAAATGGGGAGCCACTAGTTGGAAGAACAGCAGGAGTGTTAGACTTAAATAGAATTGCACTTGGAAATATTAAGAAAATAGAAATTGTAAAAGGGCCCTCCTCTAGTTTGTATGGTAGCGAAGCCATGGCGGGCGTTATAAACATTATTACCGAGGCAGGCACAAGCATTCCTTTACAAGCATCATTAAGATATGGCACTTATCAAACAATGGACATGGGCATTAATAATGCCATTGCAACAAAATTGGTTTTTTATCAAGGGTTTTATAATTATTATAATACCGATGGTTACAGCATACGTCCAAATAGTTCAAGTAGGGTTACCACACCAATTACACGATATACAATTAACCAACAGTTAAAGATAAATTTAACCGACAATACCAATGTTTCCTTTGGGGTAAGAATAACAGATGAGAAAATAAAAAACGACATTTCCGTAAATAATGGAGGAACTACAATAACATCAAGTGGAAATGAAAATAATACCGATCAAAATTACAATATAAGTTTAAATCACAGGTATAATAATAGTTTAAAAACAAGTTTTAGAGGCTACTTAACACAGTACAATTCAAAGCAGGACTTAGTAACAGTATCCGGTGATCCTTATTATGATTTATTAAATCATTTATTCCAAAGAGTAGAAAATCAAACCGATTGGAACGTAAATAAAAAAGTAAATGTTTTATTTGGTGCAGGTGCGGTTTGGGAAGGCGTAAAAAGTACTAGATATGATAGCGAGAAAATTAGAAAAAACAATGCAATACAATATGGGTTTACGCAACTAGAGTGGTCCCCATTAGATAAATTAATTTTAATTGGTGGTGTTAGGTTTGATAAAAACGAATCCTATGCATCGGCGTTTAGCCCAAAACTTTCGGCATTGTATAAGGTAAATACTAAAAATAAAATTAAGTTAAGTATTGGGCAAGGATTTAAAGCGCCCGACTTTAGACAAATATATTTAGACTTTACCAACGCTGCTGCTGGTGGATACAGTGTTTTTGGAACCGCTCAAGCACAGGAAGTAATTAATCAATTAAGTCAAAAAGGACAAATTGGAGCTTTGTATGATAGTTATTTTAAATTAAAAGCTTTAAGTCCTGAATATTCAACAGGAGTGCACCTTTCATGGGATTACGAACCAAATGCAAATAGCTTTTATAGTTTCCAATTATTTAGAAATGACATTAGCAATTTAATTCAAGTGCAACAGGTGGGTGCATATATTACAGGAGCTCAAATTTTTAGTTATTTAAATATTGGCCGTGCTTATACACAGGGATTTGAATTAGAGGCAAAACAAAAATTAAATAAAAAACTTTTACTTAGCGGAGGCTATCAATATTTAGAAACAGGTGATAAGGATCAAATAGATCAAATAAAGTCTGGTAAGGTTTATACAAGGGGTGCCAATGGGTATAGTAAATTATTAAGTTTAAGTGATTACGTGGGACTTCCCAATAATAGCAAGCATAAAGCACAATTAAAATTAAATTATTACACCAGCAACGGATTTTTTGCAAATTTCAGAATTTTATACCGCAGTAAGTGGGCAGTAAACAACACTAACGGAAATGAAGTGTTTGACAATGGCGATGATTTTGCAAAAGGTTATTTATCCTTACATACTTCGTTTGGGAAGGAGTATAAAAATGGAATTTATTTACAAGTTGGATGTGATAATATTACCAATTACATAGACGCATCTAACCTGCCAAACCTGCCAGGTAGAACTTTTTTTGGCACCATTAAATATCAAATTTTTAATAAATAATATAACATCAAAAGCATGAAAAAAGCATTACAATCATTTACGTTACTAGTAGTTATTTTAACAAGTGTTGTTGCCTGTTCAAAGGACACTACCGCAACAGTTTTACCGATTACCGCAATTACAGTGAATGACATTCCTGCCGATACAGTGGTTGGACTAAGCGCGCAAGGTATTCCAATTACAAATGGCAAGTACACATTTTATAGTTTAGAAAAAAATGCAATCGTACCAAATACCGATAGTGCAAGTACCAAATGGGATATTGCATTTATGGCAACACGTATTTTAACCAATGGAGGTACAAGTGGAACTGGACTTGGTGGCGCATTTGTGTACACTGGTTTATTTGATGGTTTAAAAACAATCCCTACCGACTCGGTTTTTAAAACCGATAACGCACCTACATCCTATGCAATTACAACTGGTAGTGGAAAAGGATGGTATACCTATGATGGATTAAATAATTTAATTACTCCATTAGCTGGTAGAGTATTGGTTATTAAAACAGCTTCAGGTAAGTATGCTAAAATTGAAATTATTAGTTACTACAAAGGAGGTGTAACCTTACCTGCTTCGGCAAGTGACGCAGATAAATTAAATAAACAACGTTATTACACTTTCAGATTTGCTTATCAACCCAATGGATCAAAAACGTTTTAGTAGATACGGTTCTTTCCCCCAAATAAATAAGGGACCCAATTGGGTCCCTTATTTATTATACAATTTTACGATAAATTTTATCGCTCTAACTTAAAGTCCTTGTCAGTAGCTGGTCTTACAGGTGCATTGGCTACTTTATATCCTGTTCGGTACATCCAGTCAGCCATTTTTTTAAGTTTAGGGTAATTAATATTTTGAGCATTATCTAATGGCGTGTGATAGTCCTCATGCAAAAGTGAGGTATACATTAATGCTGGAATACCAAGTCTTGCATAAGGTACATGGTCGCTTCTAAAATACCATCCTTCTACATGTGTAACTTTATCATAACTGGTATCTAATTTAAATTTAGGCCCTTCGTTATTGGCATCCATCACCATTTTAACTAGGTCCAATGAATTGCGATGCGGAGGCTGTGTACCAAGAACAGCAGCACTATCAATATGATTTCTTCCAATCATATCCCCATTTAATACTGCTACAATTTTATTAATTGGCACAGTAGTGTGTGAAGCATAATATCTTGAACCTAATAATCCTCTTTCCTCAGCACCTTGAATTACAAAAAGAATAGAACGTTTTGCTGGATGTTTTATAAACGCTCTTGCATTAGCAAGCATGGCTACGTCTACGCTACCATTGTCGTCCGCGCCATAAAAAGTAGAATCGTTATTTATGGCATTACGAATACCATGTGCGTCCTGATGTCCACTGTACAATAGGTATTCCGATTTTAATTTTGGATCTGTTCCATTAATTTTTCCAACAATATTTACCGAAGGGTAAGGATATTTTTCTACAATGATATTTGCGTAAAAACTAGTTTGATTACTACTAAAATAAGATTTTGCATTTTGATGTAACCAAAGGACAGGGGTAGTTGTATTTACTTGTGCATTAGGCCCACCCTCAATGTCATAAGTTCCTCTTTTAAAGTTTTCATTGGCATCTTCCCATGCTTTTTCTGCTATATCATCGGCAATTATAATAATAGCAGCAGCTCCTTTTCTTATAAGCGGCATTCCGTATTTTGACAATACACTGCGGCTATAACGCCATGTTGGAAGAGAAACATTTAAATTTATTCCATTAGCAGCTGCTATAAATGCAACTACTTTATTTTTTACATCAATATTATTGGTGTCTATTTTAGTAATATCTGAAAAATACACAATGGGTTGTTCGCTAATTTCTTTGTTGGCCATTTGTGCAACACTAACATCCTTCCACAGATTTAATTTTATTCCATTAATACGAATGTTAGCGTTATCTGATATTTGATTGCGCCACATGGTAAAAAATTGTAAATAAGTGCCATCATCGCCTGCAGGCAAAAGCCCTATTTCCCTGTATTTTTCTACTAGCCACATAGAAGCTTTTAATTCATCCAATGTGCCTGCAGATCTTCCTTTAAAATGCGGATCGGCAAACGCGTACAAATCTTTTTTTAAGTCTGATTCTTTTATAAGCTCCAAACCTGGAGGATTATTTTTTTGAGCTATTGCAAAAATGCTTACAAAAAAAGTGAAAGTACTTATGATATACTTTTTCATATTATTATTTATTTTTATTTTGATTTAAAACTCCAAGTAAAATTAAAATCAGCTACCATTTCTCCTTTTTCATTTTCACCTATAGCCTTACATGTCACTGTTTTACCTTGGCCAGTAGCAATAGCCTCATTTATACTGTTGTAAATTAAGGCACCGTGGTTGCAAATAAATGAAATTTTTCCTGTTGCTTTTTTATAATAATTAGCTTCCATTTTTATTACCAGCATACTTACTTTTTTATCTTGCTTAAAAATATGTCCAAAAGCCAATAAGCCAATACTCATTTCTGCAGCCATGGCCTCCGCTGCAAAATACATGGAATTAAAAGGATTTTTACTAAACCAGGTATGCTTAACAGTGATTACACAAGTTTCCTCATTAATACTTTTTAATTTTAGGCCAACAAAAAATGCGGCCGGCAATTTAGTTGCTAGAAAAAATCCAAATTGAATAGGGGAACTAATTTTAGCAACAAAAGCTTCAAACGTTTTTTTCATTTTTAATGATTGTCAATAAAATTACAAATTACTGCGCATAATTATACAATAAAAAAAGCACCAACAAATGCTGGTGCTTTAAAGACGGGTTAGACACTTATTTTATTTTCCCAAAAAAGTACTTCTGTTAATTGTAAATCCAAAAGCAAAGCTGCCGTTGGCGATACCCATACTATTTCTAGAAAGTTGATCAATATTTGAACTAAAGCTGGTGTTTCCAACAAAAAATCTAAATTGATGACCTCCAGAATTTAATTCAACGCCTACTGAAAGCAAATCTGGTTCGTAATTCATGATATTTCCTGTACTAGTTAATACATTTTCAAACATATTTAACTGCCTTGAATATTCAATATCAATATTTACTAAGTCAGATACTTTATACTTGCCTCCAAAACCAATAGAATAAACCTCGTTTTGGTTATTTATGCCGTATGGCACTTTGTTAAAGTGAACTACGGTTGGCATTAATTGTAAGGATAATTTATCATTAAATTTCCTGGAAATTAATAACTGATTTACATAATTATAACGGTCGCCTGCAAAAGTAATTGTTTTGTCTGGTGCAGTATTTACATTAACCAATGAATACAATGCAATTGAAACAGGAATTAATTTTGCACCTGTTTGTTGGCGTAATAATTTAATTTTAGAAAAGCCCTCATACTTAGAGCTTCCTGCTGCTGCTACACCTAAATTCAACCAACGAATTGGTGTATAGTCAAATGACAAATAAGTATATGCTACGCCAGAATTAATGCCAAATAATTGAGCTCCAATTTGCGACCCCGCATTTTTATTATAAATTTCACTAAAATGGTGTGAGATCATAAACTGAAGTTCTCCTTTGTTTCCCATTTCTGTGGTTTGCATGTTTATTAGCTTCGAAGTGCTAAATACATTTTTTGTAATTTTTTGTTTTGGTTTCACTTTCACTTCACTTGCTGTAGAATCGGTTTGTGCAAATGAATAAGTAAATAAAGCAAGGCAAAATATACTAAGTGAGAATATTTTTTTCATAATTTATTGTTTTTAATACAATTAATAGCAAAGACTAATGTGATTTAATTATTGAGGTTGACCTTGTGCAATCCATGTTAAAATGGTATTGGTAGTACAACTATTTAAACTTAATACTGGTCCAGGATGACCAACTGCACCACCACTTTTCATCATAGCTGTTAATATCGCTTTGTCCGATAGCAATAGGCTGTAAGTTAATATTGGAGAAACTGTTCCATGACATGTTGCACTTTTACAAGTTGAATTGTAAATTGGTAAAAAATTGGCATTATAATTAATAGTTCCTGATACCACACAACCTCCTCCATCATCCTTTGCACCTTGTGCTATCCAATTTGTCATAATTACTTTTTGAGTAGCAGTCAAACTTACATTTCCATCCCCTGGGTGTTTAGTAGCATCGTTCACCATGTCTTTAAAGTAGCTAACCCTTGCCAAAATAGTCGGATAAAAAACAGTATCTAAATGTGAAAATTGTACTGCTGTATTTCCTTGTGCATTGTTATGACAACCACAACCACCGGCAGTAACAATTGGCACTACTTCGCTTCTAAATGAAACTGTTGGTAATGTTTCTATATCGGCCTTATTTTTATAGCAAGAAGTTGATAAACTTATCATTATTGTTGCTATACCTGCCATTTTTATAAATTTTATTTTCATGTCTCTAAAGTTTGTATTAATTGAATTAGGTTACTTTGTTAAAATTTTACCTGACACTTTGTATTTAAAAATTCCAGTATTTCCCATACCATATTTCCACACATCTGGAATGTTAGGATCTGAAAAATACCAAGCCTTAATTAAGGCAATTTCATTTGGCTTTAATCCTCCGTCTTGGTTTGCCATTCCCCCTGTATTGGTAGTGCCCCATATACCTGTTCTAGGGTTTGCCATTAAAATAGTTGAATCCACCCTTAATACAATGGCACTTGTGCCATTAAGAAAATCACCTTTAACATAGTAGGATTTTTTTGAAGTAGGATCGATGTAAGCTACTGTTGTATTACTTCTTACACCTTTAGGATAACAAATATCAAATACAATATCATCATAATTATTTAAAGGCCCTCTAACACTTGCTGCAGCAATAGGAGTTGAAAAAGTTTTATAAGGTCTGTAACTTGCATTAACTAAAGTGTCTGAGTAAAACTTTCTTACACTGTCTTTATAGGCTTGTAAAATTGTATTTCTTAAACTTGTATTATTAAGTTGTAAATAGGTACTAACTGCACCAGTTGTTAAATTTGAAGTAGACCATACTGCTGTATCTGAACTGCTTAATCCGGGGATCAAACCTTTTCTTGCCCAAACACCAGTACTTGTTGCTTCGTTATGACAATTGCCAGAAGTACAACCAGAACTAATAAGGGCAACCGCTGCTGGTCTAAAATCATTTACATCTGGTTTTTCTTTTGCCCCATTTAAAATCCAATTGTAAATAATGGCCTTATCGTTTTCTGAAACATTATTGTTTGTACTAACTGGAGGCATTGCTTTATTAAAATCGTTGGTAGTAATACTGGTCCATAATTTACTTGTTGATGGATTCCCAACAGACACATATTTCATAATGTCACTGTAAGTATTTAATTTAGGATTAATAGCACCGCCATGACAATTCGCTGTTGCACAGTCATCGGTAATAATAGCTTGCACTCCTCTAAAACTAATACTATCATTAATCATGGGCTTTACACTTGCCATTGCAAAAATATTGTTACTGTAAAATGATGCATATACCGTACTATCGGCATTGCCCTTAAAGGATCTATCAAGACCAGCTATTACTGCATTACTATCTTCCTTTTTACATTGAATAGAAAAAGTAGTAATAGTTACGCCAACAAGAAAAACTGTAATCAGTTTAACTAATGAAACTTTTCTCATAAATAAATATTTTTTAGCTTGTTAAAGAAATTATTAGGAGGAAAAATTTCATTATACGCTTACTTAGACATCTTCTTTCCTCTGTTAACTAAAGACAATTGCCTTTTTCAACACGCAAATCTACCCTTGGTATTTAGTCCTATTTATGATGCTAGTCAGAAAAAGTTATGAGTATTGTCATTAAAATGTCATGAATTTCAAAACTGATAAAACTCATCAATTTTGATGACTACCATCATTATTATAAATACCATGCTTATTTAACCTTTGTGCATCAAAATATAATAACAATGAAAAAATTATCTTTATTGGCGCTTATCGTAATTTTTATTACTAGTGCAAGCTTTACATTATTACAAAATAAACCATGGAATGTGCCAGCAGATAAAGCTAAAGTTGCCAATCCCGTAAAAACAAGTGCAGCTTCTATAGCAGACGGTAAAGCATTGTGGAGCACTCATTGTGCATCATGTCATGGAAAAGCAGGATTGGGTGATG
Source organism: Bacteroidota bacterium (assembly GCA_947456625.1). Lineage (GTDB taxonomy): Bacteria > Bacteroidota > Bacteroidia > Chitinophagales > Chitinophagaceae > Sediminibacterium. Next base: position 32,255 of record CANGQJ010000002.1, on the reverse strand, counting down.
GAGCTAAAGCAACTACATTAAATACAACTCCTCCTGATTTTAGTAAAGCCATTTTTCAAAGTCAAAGCGACGGTGCATTATTTTTTAAAACATCAGAAGGTCGTGATGACATGCCTAGTTTTAAAAAGAAAATTGCAGATCAGGAAGATATTTGGAATTTGGTAAATTATATGCGCAGTTTAAAAAAGTAATTCTATTCATTTACAATAAGCCTCTAAAAAGAGGCTTATTGTTTTTTAATTTCTTTTAATTTATAACATGAATAATATAAATATAAATAATCAAGCACCCGTTAATATCCGTAGAAAAATACTTGCCGGGATTGGTGCACTTAGTTTATTTCCAATTTTGAAATTTAGTTTTTTTGCAAAAAAGAGTAACATAATTGCATGTGCTCCAGAGGCAAAAAATCAAACTATGAAAATGTTAACACAAGATGGAAGATTAGTGGAAGTGAGTATATCTAAAATTAATGGAGCAAAAGAAAAAATATCAAATAAACAATTACAAAACTGGATTAAAAAAGAATTGTAATTAAAAATTATATTTTAATGAAAACAAATGAAAATTCTAGAAGAGAATTCTTAGCCACTACTTTACTAGCAGGTGCGGCATTTGCAGGTTGTAGTAGTAATCCATTTACACCCGAAGAGATCACAAATACAAAACCTTCTGGCGAAATGGTAAAACTACTTTCTGTGGACGGTGATATCATTGAGGTTGACAAAGCATTTTTAAAACCAGTACCAGAAATGCCACCTGTCCTAAATGCCGAAGCAAGGGTGGGTATACAGGGAAAAAAATTCGCGATGGTTATTGATCTGTCTAGATGCAAGAGTGTAAAAAAATGTCAGTCGGCTTGTAACCATATGCATCATATACATCCTGGTCAAAATTGGATTAAAGTTTATCCAATGCAGGAGTCTGAAAGAACAGCCCCCTATTGGCAGCCTACTACTTGTATGCATTGTGATGAACCTCCTTGTGTCAAAGTTTGCCCAGTAGACGCTACATTTAAAAGAAAGGATGGCATTGTGTTAATTGATAGTGATCGTTGTGTTGGCTGTCGTTTTTGTATGGCTGCTTGCCCTTATTCATCAAGGGTATTTAATTGGGAAGAGCCAAAAATTGAAAAAGAAATTGCAGACCAACCCTATTCCTGTGAAACCAGTATACCACAAAAAAAAGGTACTGTAGGAAAATGTGATTTTTGTCCAGATATGATTCGTAAAGGAAGTTTACCACATTGTGTATCGGCATGTCCAAATGGGGTATTCTTTTTTGGGGATATCCTAGAAGACACGGTAACAAATGGTTCAGAAACTTTTAGATTTAGTGAATTAATAAAAGACAAATCGGGATACCGTCTTATGGAAGATCTAGGAACTAAGCCAAGTGTTTATTACCTCCCACCCGTAAATAGGAATTTTCCTTTTGAAAATTCGGAGCCAATTGAGGAAAAGAAATAATCGTTAACTAAAATATTATAACGTGGAAAAGTTAGCAGAAAATAAAATTATAGAAGAGTTATTGCCACAGAAATTTGGTAAACAAGGTCAAATATGGGTTATAAGTTTACTAATAGTTTTTGCATTTGGTTTTTATGCTTATTGTAGGCAATTGTATTATGGATTAGAAGTAACTGCATTAAGAGATTATGTTTCTTGGGGTATTTATATTTCCAATTTTGTATTTTTTGTTGCAATTAGTTTAGTAGGATCTTTAATTACGGCAGTACTGCGTTTAACGAATGTTCATTGGAGTACCCCTTTAACAAGAATTGCAGAAATCATTGCTGTTTCTGCAATTGCATTTGCTGGTCTTATAATAATAGTGGATATGGGACGTCCCGACCGTTTTTATAATTTATTTACCCATGGTCGCTTACAATCACCCATCATTTGGGATGTTATTGTGATCACAACCTATTTATTTATAAGTTTATTGTTATTGTATTTTCCGCTGTTACCAGATCTTAAAATATTAATTGGGTTTAAAGAAAGAAACGGTAAATGGCTTCAAAAACTTTATGAATTCTTGGGCTCCTTTTGGAAAAACAAACCAGCTCAATTTAAGATAACCGAAAAAGCAGTTAATATTTTATCCATCACAATCATACCAGTTGCATTTGCAATTCACACGGTAACTTCCTGGTTATTTGCAACAACCTATAGGCCTGGTTGGGATAGTACTAATTTTGGCGCATATTTTATTTCTGGTGCATTTTTAGTTGGGGCTGGCGGCGTACTTATCGCCATGTATATATTTAGAACACATTATAATTTGGAAAAATACATTACCAATGAACATTTTGACAAAATGGGGAAAGTAGTGGTGTTACTTGCATTGATCTATTTATATTTTAACATTAACGAGTTTTTAGTGCCTGCATTTAAAATGAAAAAATCGGAGGAAGAACATTTAATGGGTTTATTCACAGGTGAATTTTCTCCTATATTTTGGTTTGCGATTTCGGCTTCCATGTTGGTTCCAATTCTTATTTTAATTTTCAAAAATGGTCGAAAACCAAAATGGGCATTTACTGCTGGAATTCTGGTTGTAGTTGGATCCTGGTTCAAAAGATTTTTAATTGTTACGCCAACGTTACTACATCCATTTTTACCAATGCATGATGTCCCAAAAAGTTATATGCATTATTTCCCAACTTGGGAAGAGTGGGCAATTGCTGGTGGCTCACTAGCAGGGGCACTTCTTGTTATTACTTTTTTTGCAAGAATATTTCCTATTATTCCTATTCATGAAACTATTATTGAAATTGACAACCATGAGAAATTATAAAATAGTAAACTTGTTTTTATTTTTTACCATTGTACCATGTTTATTAATGGCGCAAAGTGTTGAAAAAAATAGCCTATCATTAAATTTGAAATATTATAACGACAATAATATTACACATCATTTATTAGTGCAAGCAAAGTCAAAAATCAACGGCAAGTTCCAGCTCATACCTAACATACCAGTTACTTTTTATATTAACTCCGATGTAACCAAAGAAAATTTGTTAGGCAAAGGTGTTACCAATGAAAAAGGAGAGGCTATACTTGAAATCCCTCCTGCTGCAAAGGACTCTTGGGTAAAGTCAACGAATCAAAATTTTGTAGTTATTTCAAATACTACAAAGCAATTCGATGAAAGCAGGGGTGATTTAGCAATAACAAAAGCAAAATTGAAATTAGATACTTTGGAAGGTAAAATAATTATTGCAAAATTAGTGGCATTAGTAGATGATCAATGGAAACCCATTGCAGGTGTTGATGTAATGGTAGGTATTAAAAGATTAGGTGGATTATTAAATGTAAACGAAACACAATCTTTTACAACCGATTCAACTACTGGTGGCATAAGTGCTGAATTTAAACGTGACAGTATACCTGGAGATCAAAAAGGGAACATTGTTTTAGTAGCAACAATAGTAGACAATGATATTTATGGAAATTTATCTACTGAAATGACAGTTCCTTGGGGTAAAAAAATGATATATACCACAAATTTTGACCATCGTTCTTTATTTGCACGAAGAGGCCATTCACCTATTTGGTTAGAATTACTAGCATATACTATTGTGGTGGCAGTTTGGCTTGTAATTATCTATTTATTGATACAAATAAAAAACATTAAAAAATTGGGGGTTGAGTAGAACAACAGAGGTTTGATGTTTTGATGAAGAAAAGGCACTCGCAAGAGTGCCTTTTTGATTTGTTAGCTGTATTTTATTAAGGGATATGCCTTAAATTTAGGAATAAAATTAGCCAAAGCATAAATTCCTTCTTGGTCAAAAAATTTAGAAATAATTATTTATGAATAAATTAAGTAAATGTACTTTAATGGTTGTAATTATTTTATTACAATTAAAAGGATTTGCACAAAATGCAACTACCTTAATTACTAATGTGCAAATTATTAATGGAACTGGCGCTAAGGCTTTTAAGGGAGCTGTAAGAATTAAAAATGATAGAATAGTAGAAGTTGGAAATTTAAAGGCCAATGCCAGTGATCATGTTGTTAATGGCCATGGTTATGTATTAGCGCCCGGTTTCATTGATGCGCACAGTCATCATTTAGGGGATTTACAAAAAAATATAAATGGCCTATCAACAGCCAATCAAGGCATTTCTACTATTGTAATTGGACAAGATGGTGGTAGTTATCCCATGGATTCTTTAGCCGCTGATATGAAATTAAAACCTGTTGTGGCAAATGTTGCAAGTTATGTAGGCCACTCAAGCTTAAGAGAGGAGGTGATGGGAGAAAAGAATTTATTTAGAAATGCAACCCAATCCGAGATAGATAAAATGAAAGTAATTTTACAATCTGAATTAAACAAAGGGGCATTGGGTTTATCTACAGGACTAGAGTACGAGCAGGCGTTTTATTCTAACCGAGACGAGGTGCTGCAATTAGCAAAGGTGGCAGCAAATGCCAATACACGTTATATTAGCCATATTAGAAGCGAGGACGTAACCATGGCAGACGCTTTAGATGAAATCATACAAATAGGAAAAATTACAAAAATGCCAGTTCAAATTTCACATATTAAATTGGCTAAAAAATCGGACTGGGGAACTGCGGATAAAATGATACGTCAACTTGAACAAGCCCGCACCCAAGGCGTACAAATTACTGCGGACGTTTATCCGTATACTTTTTGGAATTCAACATTAAGGGTTTTATTTCCTGCACGTGATTATACTAATTTAGCAAGTGCACAATTAGCAGTTACGCAATTATTTGATCCTACTGCATCTTATATAGTTCAGTACGCACCAAATACTGCTTATGTTGGTAAAACACTTGCTGAAATTGCAAGCATTAGAAAGCAAAGCAATGCACAATGTTTAATAAGCTTAGTAGCAATAGCTGCAGATTTTAAAGAAAAAAATCCAGGCTATAAGGGAAGCATTGAAGCCATTGCTGCAAAGTCGATGGAAGAAAAAGATGTTTCAAAATTTATTGCCTGGGAAAATGCCGTAATTTGTTCCGATGGCAATGGTGGTGGGCATCCCAGAGGATATGGCTCCTTTACAAGGGTGCTAGGGAAATATGTTAGAGATGAAAAATTAATACCCTTAGAAAAAGCAATTTATAAAATGACTGGGCAAACTGCAAATTATTTAGGCATTAAAGATAGAGGCATTATTGAAATTGGCAAAAAAGCTGATTTAGTATTATTTGATCCAAATACAGTAATGGATCATGCTGTAATAGGGAACAGCCATGCTTTGTCGGATGGTATTAGTATGTTATGGGTTAATGGACAAGTAGTATACAAAAATAAAAAAGCAACAGGAAATCGTCCTGGCGAATTAATTAAAAGATAAATTATAATAACGCTAACAATGAATAATGCAATTGTACTTACCAACGGACTACTTACTTCGCCAGATGCTAAAACAGCACATGGTTTAATAAGAGGTACTGAACGATTTACTATTATAGGTGTGGTAGACTGTGCTCAAACTGCTGGCAAAGATGCCGGTGAATTATTAGATGGAAAAAAAAGAGCTATTCCAGTTTTTGAAAATTTTGAAACCGCTATTGCCCAACTAAGTAACGCCAATTATTTAGTAATAGGCGTTGCTACTGTTGGAGGAAGGCTACCTGGCAATATGTTAGAGGTGGTTATTAAGGCAATTAATGCTGGACTAAATATAGTAAATGGCTTACATGAATATTTAAATGAAAAACCAGAAGTAGTTGCACTTGCAAAAACAAAAGGAGTTGAATTAATTGACGTAAGAAAACCAAAAACCAGAGAACAATTACATTTTTGGACAGGTGAAATATTTAAGGTTACAGCACCTATAGTAGCAGTAATTGGCATGGACTGTGCAATGGGAAAACGAACTACAGCAAGGATGTTAAAACAAAGTTGTGAGGCAAATGGCATTAATGGCCAAATGATATATACCGGACAAACAGGTTGGTTGCAAGGTGGCAAGTACGGCTTTGTTTTTGATTCAACATTAAATGATTTTGTTTCCGGAGAATTAGAAAATGCAATTGTGACTTGCTGGAAAGATACTTTAACGGATATTATTTTTTTAGAAGGTCAATCCTCGCTACGGAATCCAAGTGGGCCTTGTGGCATTGAATTACTAATTTCCGGAAATGCCAAACATGTTGTTTTATTATTTGCACCAAAAAGAAAATATTTTGACAATGATGAACACTGGGGGGTTATACCTCCTGTAGAAACTGAAATTGAAATTATTGAAAAATTAGGATCAAAGGTTATAGCAGTTGCTATTAATACCGAATTATGTACCAACGAAGAAGCGTATGCATACCAAAAACAATATGAACAAAAATTAAACATACCAGTATTGCTTCCAATACAAGAAGGGGTTGACAAAATCATACCCACATTAAAGGATTTGATAAAATAACATAAAGTAAAAGAATTTAAAAAATAAAGAAAATGAAAATTGTTGCAGTACGATCTTATTTAAAAAACATGGCCTTAACTAAGCCATACACCATTGCTTATAATACTTTTTCCGATGTTAGTTTGGCATTTTTTGAAGTAGAACTTGAAAATGGAATCATAGGTTACGGATCGGGTAGTCCTGCCGAAGATGTAGTTGGTGAAACAACTCAGCAAACTGCACATAACTTAAATACCGAATTTGTTCAAAATTTTGTAGGTAGAGATATTAGACAGTTTCAACAAATTGTTTTTGAAACTTTTAAACAGTTTCCTCATTTGCCTGGGACACAAGCTGCCATTGATATTGCACTTCATGATGCTTTTTGTAAATTAATAGGCATTAGTATTTCCGAGTTTTATGGACAAAAAATGAATAGCTTACCAACCTCAGTTACTATTGGGATTAAAACAACACATGAAGCTTTACAAGAAGCACAAGGGTACAAGGAATTAGGGTTTAAAATTTTAAAAGTTAAAACAGGAATTGACGTAGATGCTGATATTGACAGGGTATTGCAATTAAAAGAAAAATTTGGCACACTTTTTAAAATAAGAGTTGACGCCAATCAAGGATATACCATTCAGGATTTAACAAAATTTATAAATGCGACTAAAGGAAAGGATTTAGAACTTATTGAACAGCCAATGCCCGTTGGAACTGAAAATGAATTATTAAGCTTAAGTGATTCCGACAGGTCTTTAATTGCTGCAGACGAATCCCTTAAGGATCCACAGGCAGCATTACAATTGGCTTCTAATAAAAAACCATTTGGTATTTATAATATTAAATTAATGAAGTGTGGAGGAATATCAGGTGCCTTGGACATTGCTAATATTGCAAACAATGCTGGGATTGATTTATTTTGGGGTTGTAACGACGAAAGTATTATTAGTATTACGGCCGCACTTCATGTTGCCTATGCTTGTTCTAATACCAAATACATAGATCTTGATGGGAGCTTGGATTTAGCAGAAGATTTAGTGCGTGGTGGTTTTGAAATTGTCAATGGGGAAATGCGCATTACTAATAAACCAGGCTTTGGTTTTGACCTTATTTAACTTTTTTCAAACAAAAATCATGGAAATACTAAAACCAAAAATTGGACTAAGGGCTGCAACTTTTTTAGTGGTAAGTGTAATTATTGGTTCCGGCGTTTTTAAAAAAATTGCGCCTATGGCGCAGGAATTGGGAAGCCCTTGGCTTATTATTTTTTGTTGGATATTAGCGGGCTTAATAAGTTTAGCTGGGGCCTTATCTACTGCGGAAATGGTAAGTATGTTTCCTAATTCTGGCGGAGAATATTTTTATTTTCAAAAAGTGTATGGTAAGTTTTTTTCTTTTTTATATGGGTGGGCAAGTTTCACCGTAATTAAAACAGCGGCTATTTCGGCACTTGCTTATATTTTTGCGCAGTCTTTATATAGCATATTCCCATTGCCTGAAATTGGAACTAATGCCAGCTTTTTAAGCATTGCTTTTTTCCAAAATCTTTCTATTAAACTGCTTGCCAGTTTATTAATTATACTACTTACTTTATTAAATTATCGTGGAGTAAATTTTGCCGAAAAACTAAGTATTGTGCTCACCTATTTAATGCTTGCAGGAATTGTCATTTTTTTATTAGTTGGTTTTTTTTCTGAAAAAGGCTCCTATCATAATTTAACAAATCATAGTAGTGCTACAAGTCATATAGCACCGCAGGGATGGAATTTAATAAAGGCTTTATTTATAGCAAGTTTAGGTGCATTTTGGGGTTATGAAGGCTGGAATAATATTGCATATATTGGAGAGGAGGTAAAAAATCCAAAAAAGAATTTACCATTGGCCTTAGGGGTAGGAACTATAATTGTAATTGTTTCGTATGTCTTATTAAATGTGTTGTTTGTATACATCATGCCTATTGATTATTTTATTGGTTTAAATGCAACCCCTAACAAAATTGCAGCTGTAGAGGTTGCTGGACAAATTAGTGGGACTATTGGAATGACATTAATTGCTAGCTTAATAGTTGTCACTACGTTAAATTCAACCAATAGCACCATTTTAATGTCGGCACGTATTATGTATGCAATGGCAAGGGACAAAATGTTTTTTGCTAAAGCAGCAAGCGTGCATCCAACATATAACACCCCAGACTATGCTTTATTTATTCAAGGTTTTTGGGCAATTATGTTAGTGTTTTCTGGAACCTTTGATCAGTTAACCAATATGTTGGTGTTTGCCTCGTTTTTATTTTATGGAAGTTCGGCTTTGGGTGTTATTATTATGAGAATTAAGCATCCAGAAATTGAAAGAAAATACAAGGTAATAGGATATCCAATTGTCCCAGCCATATTTTGTATTTTTTGTGTAAGCCTTTTTATAAGTACCATCATTAATCAGCCCTATGAAGCCATTTGGGGAATTATTTTAATAGCAACTGGATTACCAGTGTATTATTTCTTAAATAAAAGTAAATAGCGTTAACAAGCGTTTACTTAAATATTAGTTGTTTGCCTTGTTCTGGATAAACAATTGGAAGTTTATTTTTATTAGCTTCACTAATTTGTTTTTTAATAAGTACCTCACAGCCATCACATGGTTTTAAATGTGTAACTACAATATTTGTTTTTACTAATTGGCCATTAGATAAATGGTTTAATTTATCTAATTCTTCCATTAAAAGCTTTGGTGTTAAATGACCAAATAAGGCCTTGTCAGGCATGCTATTATCAAAACTAACTTCTATAAAAATACTTGTTAATTTACCAGCTTTAACTACTGGAGCTACAGCATTCCATAGTTCATATAGTTTGCTGCTTTTTTCAACTGTATCGGCACCAGTGTCACCTAAGTATAATAAGTATAATTCATTGTTTTTTACCAAAAAGGCACTACTCTCGTAAGGATTAACGTGGCTTAAGGAATATGCTGTTACTTGAAGTGTTGTGTTTGGTATTATAATTTCATTACCTGCAATTAAAGGCTGATAAGTATATTTATTTAAAATGGGTTTATCTCCTTCACTTGCAAAATTGGCCCAGCTCTTCCAGGTAAAGTAATTGTTTTTTAAAACATCAATTACTGAAGGAAATGCATAAATAGGTTTTGAAATATCATTTGGTGCATTTAATACTAAACCAGCTAAATGGTCCAAATGACCATGTGAAATAAAATAAGCCTTGATAAATTTTTTCTGAACCTCCTCTGCACTTATATTTTCAAATAGCTGATTAATATCAGTTTTTTGAATGCCTGCATTAATTGTTCCAGCATCTAAGCATATATAATTATTGGTACCACTTGCTGCTACTAAATAAGCCGACAAATTGGATTCGTCTAAGCCGCCCTTGACGCCTAATGGGATTACTTTAAATCCCGATTCCTTATTTGCAGATTGTGCAAAAGTACCGATACTAAAAAAACAAATTAATATTAAATTTAAAATTCTTGCAAGCATGATATATATTATAAAAAGTGTTCTTGTTTTATTTTACCTTTAGGCGCAATATGAAACAAATTTACACAATATTAATAATATTATTTTTTTATAGTTTAACACTTTCTGCACAAACTAATACAAACTTTAAAAGCACCGTTTTTATTGGCCATGCCAACCGAACACAAACTTTGGATAGCCTTATAGAAAACGCTTCTAGTTTGGCTTTAGATGTAAATGATTATAAAAAGGAATTTTATAATGCCATTACAGACAACAATAACGCCGACTCCTTATTAATATTAGTGGCTAATAAGTTTTTTACTCATTTAGCATATGGAAATCATGCGCCATTATTAGAATATCAAAATGCTAAATTCAAAACCAACGCATATGATGTTTCTGGTTTAGTTAAATGGTATGCCAACAACAAAACCTTATTGGAGCTGGTTAAATATTTTACATATTGCTCAAAAGAGGTTAGTGTTATTTTGGATTCATTAAAATTTTACCAAGCAATCCCAAATATAAATAAAGCAACTATATTAAGTAAAGCTGCAAATGACTTTAGATGGTTTAATGCAATTAAACAAAAAAATAGGGTCATAATTGTAAATATTCCGTCCACGCAACTAAAAGCTTATGATAGCAATAAGTTAGTGCTAAATATGCGTGTTATTGTAGGCAATAAAAAAACTAAAACAAATACGCTATCGGCGCAAGTAAATAGCATATTACTTAATCCATATTGGACGGTACCAAAGAGCATTATAAAAAACGAAATGTTTGAAAAGTTTGCTTCCGACAAAGACTTTTTCATAAAAAACGATTATGAATTATTAGATACCAAAAACAAAATAGTAGCTGTTAGCACTATTGATTTTGATAAATATGCTCCAGATAATTTTCCATTTACAGTTAGACAAAATACGGGTCTTGATAATTCCTTGGGTTTATTAAAAATTGATTTTGAAAGTCCAGCCTCCATTTACTTACATGACACCCCTAATAAAAAATTATTTGCAAACACGAATAGGTTTTATAGCCATGGATGTGTAAGAATGGAAAAACCAATAGAAATTGGGAAATGGTTATTAGCAAATAACAAAATTGCTATTGATACATTTGATTTTAAAAAGCCCGAAAAATACTCAAGGCCAATACCTATACCCGTTACAATTCCTACACAAATAATTATTTGGTATAGCTTAATTGATTTTGATAAAAATGGAACTTTGAAGTTTTATAAAAACGTATATAACTTAAACTAAGTTAAAACTCAAGGTATACAGCTTATTAAATGCTACAATAAAATTTATTTTTTCTTGTAATGCATTTAAATAATGCCCATTTTGTATTAATAATAAACTTTTGGTGTATAATCCATGATGTGCTTTAACCCAAGTGGCCATATTATCGTGAAAAGGTTTGTCAATGATTGCATTTTCACATTCACTATTAAAGTTTTGTAATTCCCTGTTGTTCATAATTAATCTAAGGCTATTAAAATTTCGCTTGCAGAAATTTTTAGTGCATTTGCAATTTTATGAATTTGAAATAAACTAGTATTTATTTTACCTAGCTCTATACGACTTAATTGTGTATAGTCCATGTCGGCTTTAAATGCCAATGTCTCCAGTGTAAGTTCATTATCAGTTCTTAATTTTCGAATTCTTTCTCCAATTAGCTTAACTACCATTTCTTTATCATAAGACATTTACAAATTTGTATTAATAAGCTCGCCTTTTCAATGGCAAATATGCCATCATTTAATATGGCATATTTGCCATATATTGTGTTCTTTAAAATCAGGGAAGAGAAGCAGAATTGCGTAGAAAGTATTCTCTGTAGCGGTTTTGAAGCTACTTAAAGGTAGTTTATTTTCTCGTTAATAATTAGATTTGCAAAAACAATAACATATGTCTAATAATTTATATCCTTGTCTTTGGTTTGATGGAAAACTTTCAGAAGCCACTCATTTTTACTGTTCCTTGTTTGAAAATTCAAAAGTGCATGCACAAAATAATATCATTTCAAAGTTTGAAATTGAGGGCACAACTGTGAAATTATTAAACGGTGGGGCCTTGTTTAATATTAATCCAAGTATTTCTTTTTTTGTAAAGTGTACAACTAAAGCTGAAATTGATAAAATCTGGAATGCTATGCTTGATGGTGGAAAGGTTATGATGGCTTTAAATACCTATCCGTGGAGTTCATATTATGGTTGGATTCAAGACAAATATGGAATGACCTGGCAATTTTTTGAAGGTAATTTGCAAGCTAGTGAACAAAAAATTATTCCTAATATGTTGTTTACAAACAATGTATTTGGTCGCGCACAAGAGGCTGTTAATTTTTATACACAGGTATTTACAAACAGTAAAATAAATTTTATAGATAACTATACTTCCCAAGAACAACCCAATACTGGCAAATTAAAATTTGGAAGCTTTCAATTAAATAATCAGCAATTTGCAGCAATGGATGGGCCAGGTAATAATCATGCATTTCAATTTAATGAAGGAGTCTCCTATATTTTGGAATGCGATACTCAGGAACAAATAGATTATTATTGGGATGCACTTTCAAGTGAAGGATTTGAAGGGCAATGTGGCTGGTTAAAGGACAAATTTGGTGTTTCTTGGCAAATTATTCCTATACAATTAAACCAATTAATGAGTAATCCCGAAACTGCTAATAAAGCGCGTGAGGCCTTTATGAAAATGAATAAGTTTATAATTAAGGATTTATTTTAGTTTATTTTATACTTGAGTTTCAAGCCATTGTACCATATAAAATTTACAATTGCTTCTTTTAACATTTTTACAAAAATACTTGTAGTACCTTTGCTGTCTTTTAGCAATGAGTAAGTATTTTAAAATATTATTTTTATTTTTATTTATTACTGTAAAATTATACAGTAATAAATATTTTATTGCTATCAGTGAAACTGAAAACAAATTATCATCTTTATCAGAGAAGTTTAACATAAATAGCGAGGCTTTTAACTTAGCATTAAAAGGGTATGAAAAATTAAAATCCTTAGGACTAATAAGTAATGTACAGTTTTTAACCATAGTTGATTTTAGCAAACCAAGTAATATTGAAAGATTTTATGTTATTGACATGCTAACTAAACAACTAATTATAAAAACACTAGTTGCACATGGTAAAAACTCCGGAGCTTTATTTGCAAATAATTTTTCAAATAAAAATGCATCGTTAAAAAGTAGTTTGGGTTTTTATATTACAAGGAGTCCTTATATTGGGAAACACGGCACTTCTCTTGAATTAGAAGGTTTGGAATTAGGGATCAATGATCAGGTTAAAAGTAGGGCTATTGTCATTCATGGTGCCAACTATGTAAGCAATAAAATGGCAAAAGAGTCAGGTATCATTGGAAGAAGTTTTGGTTGTCCAGCAGTGCCAATTAATAAAGTAAAGGAAATAGTGACCACTATACAAGGTGGCTCATGCATGTTTATATACGCACCCAATAATGCATATTTGGAAAAGTCCCAATTAGCCAAGTAAAATTTGGCATAATCCTCATATTTTTACTTAAAATATAACTAATTATATGGTTAAGTATTTAATGATAGGGTTTATTACTTTAATGCCTCAATTCGGGTTTACTCAAAAAAAATCTAATAAAAAACCAACAACAGTTACTCCAACTACAATTGTAAATGCGCCCATACAAATGCCAATGCGTCTTTGGTATGAAAGCCCTGCAAGATATTTTGAAGAATCACTATTGCTTGGTAATGGGATGCAGGGTGCTACTGTATTTGGTGGAATTTCAATTGATAAAATATACTTAAACGATTTAACACTTTGGTCTGGTGAACCTGTTAATACAAACATGAATCCACAGGCTTACAAATATTTACCAGATGTAAGAAAAGCATTACAAGAAAATAATTATAAAAAAGCCGAGCAACTAATCAAAAAATTACAGGGTAAGTTTTCAGAATCCTATGCGCCATTAGGTACGCTTTTATTAGAAATTAATGACGATCCATATATTACCGATTATATTAGAGAGCTAGACTTGGATCATGCTATTGCTAAAGTGAAAACTACTTCTAATAGTAATGTGATTGAAAGAGAATATTTGGTTTCAAATCCCGATAAAATATTTGCTATTCATTTAACTAGTAAAAAAGCAGGTGCATTAGGGTTTACAATAAAATTTGAATCCCTTTTAAAGTTTGAAAAACAAGTTGGTGTGAATAATATTACTGTGCAAGGCTATGCTCCTGTAAAAGCCGACCCCAGCTATTTACAAAAAAACAGAAATGCAATTGTATTTGATAACAAAAGAGGTACTAGGTTTTCAACTATCATTAATATTCAAAATGTCAATGGAAAATTATCAAAAACCGACTCTACCATTAGTTTATCCGATGCAACCGAAGCTACTATTTATGTGTCTATGGCAACGAGTTTTAATGGATATGATAAGGACCCAGTAAGTAAGGGCGTAAATCATGTAGCAATTGCAAATAACCAATTAAATAATGCAAAGCAAGTGGGTTGGACAGAGTTAAAAAAACGACATATCAAAGATTATCAAAATTATTTTAATAGAGTACAATTAAAGTTAAATAATAAAGACACCGTTAATTTACCTACTGATCAACGCTTAATGAGGTATGCCACTGGTGCTGCAGATCCTTATTTGGAAACTTTATATTTTCAATACGGTCGTTACTTATTAATATCAAGTTCACGTACGCCTTTTGTACCAGCTAATTTACAAGGTTTATGGAATGCCTATTTACAACCACCATGGTCTAGTAATTACACCATGAATATAAATGCCGAAGAAAATTATTGGCTTGCCGAAAACACAAATTTATCTGAAATGCATACTCCTTTTTTGCAGTTCATTTCAAATTTGGCAACTACTGGAAAAGTAACTGCAAAAACATTTTATAATATGCCAGGATGGGTAGCGCATCACAATTCTGATATTTGGGCTATGTCAAACCCTGTAGGAAATTTTGGTAATGGCGACCCTGCATGGGCTAATTGGACTATGGGAGGGACTTGGGCATCTACTCATTTATGGCAACATTATTTGTATACCCATGATAAAACATTTTTAGAAAAGCAAGCTTACCCATTAATGAAAGGAGCTGCAGAATTTTGTTTAGCATGGCTTGTAACGGACAGTAGTGGGAAATTTATCACCTCACCTTCCACTTCGCCAGAGAATACGTATAAAACTCCAACTGGTTTTGTGGGTGCTACTATGTATGGTGGCACTGCCGACCTTGCAATGATTAGAGAATTATTTTTAAGTATTGTAGCAGCACAAAAAATATTAAATAACGATATCTCTTTTTCAGATAAAGTAAATGCTGCTTTAAATAATTTACATCCATATCAAGTTGGGAAAAAAGGAAATTTACAAGAGTGGTATTATGATTGGGAGGATTCTGATCCTAAGCATAGACACCAAAGTCATTTATTTGGCTTATTCCCTGGAACACATATTACAGTTGATAAAACACCCAATTTGGCAGCTGCTGCTCAAAAAACCTTAGAAATTAAAGGAGACGAAACAACGGGGTGGTCTAAGGGATGGCGTATTAATTTATGGGCCCGATTAAAGGATGGTGAACATGCGTATAAAATGTACCGCGAACTTTTAAAATATGTTCCACCCGATGCAATAAGAGAGCAATATAGCGGCGGTGGCGGCACTTATCCTAATTTATTAGACGCACATCCTCCTTTTCAAATAGATGGAAATTTTGGAGGTGCAGCAGCTGTTGCCGAAATGCTTGTGCAGTCTAATGCTGAATATATTGCTTTGTTGCCAGCAATACCTAAAGCTTGGAGTGAAGGTGAAGTGCGTGGCTTAAAAGCCATAGGTAATTATGAAATTGATATGCAATGGAGTAATAGTAAAGTTAAAGCTGTTAAAATAAAATCCGCAACAGAACCATTTGTAAATGTTTTAATGAATGGCAAAATTGAAAAAATAAAAACTGTCAAATAAAAATCATTAAATTAGGTTCCCATAATCTTATACGCAATGAAAATCAAATTTTATTTATTCACCTTAATTATTTTTTTACAAATACAAATTAATGCGCAAGACAGTTTAAAATATACAGGGAGTAGTTTAAGTGTAGCTGACGCTAAAATAATTTTAAATCATCATAATACGGTACGTGCTACCAAGGGATCACCGCCTTTAGAATGGGATACAGCAATTGCAGGGTATGCTCAAGAGTGGGCCAATTATTTGGTAGATAAAAACCATAATAATATTGATCATCGGTTTACATTGGGAAAAAACATTAAGCCATATGGAGAGAATCTTTTTTGGGGCTCAGATTTTAATTATTATACTGTACTAGATGCTTCTAAAGCATGGTATGATGAAAAAGAAATTTATGTATACGAGCCCGTAAGTAATACTAATTTTCATGAATCAGGTCATTACAGTCAAATGATGTGGAATACCACTAAACAAATGGGTGTTGGTATTGCCAAGGGGACCGACGGAAGTATTATTGTTGTTGCTAATTATTTTCCAGCAGGCAATATAATAGGAATGCTGCCTTATTAAAAATTAGTATTAAAAATAATAAAAAGTTTAAATACAATTTCTTATCTTACAAGAACAAAATATTTTTATGACTTTCCCAATTCTATTTGGCATTTTTGCAATAGTAATAATAATGTGGCGCAGACATCATCGTAGCAAAAATTAAAAAGACTAATATTTAATTAAAAAATTAAAAAATAAAAAAATGAAAAATAAAAAATTTATAGTGGTTGGCTTGCTAACATTAGTTGTAGCATTTGCTTCCCAATCTTTTAGCTATGTACTTCAAAAGCCACCTGGGGTATTAAAAAATATTAAAGCTTTTCCGTCTACTATGACATACAAGGAAGTAGACCACGAAATGGATATTTTTAAAGTAGCATTAGGTGTAAAATGTAATTATTGTCATGCACAAACCAAGGAGAGTGCTCCTAAGTTAGACATGTCAAGTGATGATAATCCAAAAAAGGAAATTGCACGTGATATGATAAGAATGACACGTGATTTAAACGAAAAATATATGACAAAGTTGGCACATACCAATACCGAGCCTTTACAAGCAATAACTTGTAATACTTGCCACAGAGGAGTAGCAAAGCCAGCCGACAAGGTTGTTTTAGAAGAGCATCACGCTCCAACACCTCCAGCTCCTACTAAATAATAAATTTATTTAAAAAGTGACCAACAATTTTTGTATTTATCCCATTAAAATTTGTAGTTCCAAATTTAATTCAATAAGAAACAATGATTTTTAAAAAATATATTTTTCTGTTTTTGCTTATTGTTAGCATTAATACTTTTGCAGGATCCATTGATACTTTACTGTTAAATAGTGTACAATTAAATAAGCAAACCAAAGTAGTTATTGTTAAACCAAATAGCGACAACTCCAATGACGAAAAGTTTCCTGTTATTTATTTATTACATGGTTATGGAGGCAATTATGCACAGTGGAGTAAAATTGCACCTCAGTTATCCAAAACGGCCAATGAGCTTAAAATTATTTTTGTATGTCCCGATGGAGGAAAAGGAAGCTGGTATTTTGATAGCCCGATAGATAGTAGTATTAAGTATGAATCATATATTACCAAAGAATTAATACCATATATAGACGCTAATTTTCCTACTAAGCCAGAATCTAAATTCAGGGCTATAACCGGACTAAGTATGGGAGGACACGGGGCATTGTATTTAGCTATTAGACACCCTAATTTATTTGGTGCAGCAGGTAGTACTTCGGGTGGTGTAGACTTTAGGCCATTCCCAAATAATTGGGATATTAAATTGGCATTGGGTAATTATGAAGAAAATAAAGATAGATGGGAACAAAGTACCGTATTACATCAAGTTGAAAAATTAGAAAATAATAAGTTAGCAATTATTATAGACTGTGGTATTGATGATTTTTTCATTACCGTGAATAGAGCATTACACGAAAAATTATTATTGCAAAAAATTAACCACGATTATATTGAGCGACCAGGTGTGCACAATGCTATTTACTGGAATAATAGTATTGACTTTCAAATTTTATTTTTTAAAAAATTCTTTAACTAAATTACGTCATTAATTATTTTACATTTTTTCAATATAATTACAAATAAAAAAGGGTGTATGAAATAATTTTCATACACCCTTTTTTATTATTAGAACTCCTCTGACTTTAAGATAGCAGGTGGGTATCTAATTTATTGAGCGTCATAAAACTTTCTATACAATTGACCTGTAATAAATACAGCATTGGTATTTTTGTTTTTATCTGCCCATGCCTTGAATTTTGGGTGATCGTGAATTGTTTTATAGTCTTGCTCTGAAGTCCAATGTCCAATAGTACAATTCCTATAAGTTTTAGTAGTATCGGTTGCTGCTACTTTCATATAGCTATAATAGTTTTTAGGGAAACCAATTTCAGCCATAATTGCATTTACTTCCTTTAAACTAGTAACGTATGCTTTTTCCATATCTGCATTTTTAACATCATAAAAATGCACAGAAGTAATTGCTTTTTGAGCAGTGGCAGATATGTTAAATCCAATGGCACTTAACATTAATAAAAAGATGATTTTTTTCATTTTTTTTAGTTTTGATTTAGGCTATTAAAATACTAATTTTTTTAATATTTGTTATAAATTCAAATTAACTTTATTTTAATAAAAATTACCATGCACAGTTATTTAGTCAACGCCACTATTCAAATACTACCCATTGTTCAAGATAAGCATCCCTATGAGTGGGTAGACGAAGCTATTTCCATTATTCAAGCCTCCAATTTAAAATATGAAGTGCGTCCTTTTGCAACCGAACTTGAAGGTAAATACCAAGAGATAGTGGGTATGTAATTTACAAATTCAATTAAGATCATTGGGGGATATGACCGGAGATGAAAAAATTGCAAAATTTCATGCTTAGTCTTTTATAGTTGTTGGCATGATTTATTAAACAATATCACTTATTTTAAAAGGTGGGTGTTAACTTCATCTCTTAATTATATAAATGGCAATTTTAATTTTTCTGTTATTACATTGGTACTTATCACTTTTTGGACAAACCTTTTATTTACATAGGTATTCGGCACATAAAATGTTTACGATGTCTCCTTTTTGGGAAAAGTTCTGGTATATTTTCACTTGGTTAACACAAGGGTCCTCATACTTAAATGCACGTGCTTATGCAATTCTTCATAGAATGCATCACGCTTATAGCGATACGGAACAGGATCCACATACTCCACATTTTTTTAAAGAAGCATTTACAATGATGATGCATACCCGAAAAATTTATAATGGAGTGTTAACTGGATCTTTGCAAGTGGAACCTAAGTTTGATAAAAACTTCCCGGTGTATCCAACCATAGACAAAATAGCGGACAACAATGCAACAAGACTACTTTTTGCAGCTTTGTATGTTTTATTTTATGTTGTTTTTGCAACGCATTGGTGGATGTTTTTATTATTGCCAATTCATTTTTTAATTGGTCCAATACAAGGTGCCATTGTAAATTGGGCTGGGCATAAATATGGGTATCGTAATTTTCCTGATGAAAAAGATCAGTCAAAAAATACTTTAATTATTGACTTTTTAATGTTAGGAGAATTATTTCAAAACAATCATCATCATGCAGGTGCAAGACCAAATTTTGCCGCAAAATGGTGGGAATTTGATCCGGTTTATCCTGTAATTAAATTTTTTGACAAGTTGGGAATGATTAAGTTAATCCAGCTAGCTAAGTAATTGTATTTGCTTATAATAATTTTTGGTAAGCCATTCTGGGTGCGCCACTAACATATATAGTTCCGCAAAAAGTATAATTTAACTTTTCAAGAATTTTTAGCATTTGTTTGTTATCAAAATTGGTATCAACTTTAATACTAAATGTATTTTTTGATAGTGCTAATCCCTCTAATAAAATAAACAGTTTAGTAGCAATTCCTTTGCCTTTATGCATTTCAGAAGTGGCTACGCGGTGCACAACCAAATAAGGATCCTCGGAAAGCCAACTGCCTGTAATTTCTTGATAAGTTGGCTCTATGCCAAAAATAATTGCAGCATAGGCCATTATAATATTGTTTTCTACCAACACATAGCCATGACTATTTGCAATGTCATTTTTAATGGTTTGCTTATTGGGATATCCATTTTGCCATTGATCGCTTCCGTCTTTTTTTCTTTGTGCAATAGCATCTTGTAAAATATCCCAAATAATAGCTACCTCTGAATTATTAGCTAGCCTTAAATTCATTATTTAATAATTTCAACTTTTTTATTTTATCATAACTGCACCAATACCAGCCTCCCACAATTGTTTATTTATAGCAGGTAGTATATTATTTTTAAGATCAATACCTCTGGCTTTTAATGTCTCCCAAATAGGTGTATACTCTTTTAATAAATCAAGTACCGGTTGGTTAACTCTTGGAATTTCACTTTCGGCTTGGTTCATCATAAACATATAGTTTGCTGTAAACTTGTTTGGGAAATTTTCAACGTCGTCATATGCAGTTGATTTTCGTTGAATCATATCTTCATCCCAAGCCTTTAATAGTTTAACTACTTCTTCACATTTAGTTTTTACTGCAGTGTATTTATCATCGTTTGGTAAATTTTTCAAAACTGTTTCTAATTGATTTTTACTTTCATATAAATCAAGGATCATATTGTGCATGGTAGTAACTTCTGTTTCCATTTGTTTCATTAAAGCGTCAAATTCTTTATAATCATTTGCACCAACTTGATTTAATGGATTTGCTAATATGCTAGCAGTAGTAGTACTAGTTTGTTCACCTACTTTTAATGTTATGTTATAATTTCCAGGAATTGCTTTGTGCCCTCTAAAACTACTTTCAATAAAAACACCTGGAATGCTTGGTATGCTTGGATATCGCATATCCCATACAAAACGGTTAATACCCTTATCTGAAGATAATTTTGGTTCTTTTGCACCGCGACGTCCCACAGCTTTAGTATCTACTTGGGTATTAGAACTAAATTTTCTAACTATATTTCCAGAAGCATCTTTTATTTCTATTGTTACCAGTTCGTTTTCTTTTAAAGCAGGAAGTTGATAATATACTACAACTCCATTTGCAGGATTAACACCTTCATACAAGCTACTTCCTTTAAATGCTTCATTGTTTTGGTTTAATTCACTATTCCCATTTACTAAATATGCTGCAGTTGGTTGATATAGTTTAATGGCAGCAGTATCTTTTTTATATTGCCTAAATAAACTCAAGTCATCTAAAATCCAAAATGATCTACCCGAAGTACTTGCTATTAAATTGTCTTGATGTATGCGTAAATCGGTAATTGGAGTATTGGGTAAATTTAATTGAAAAGGCACCCAGTTTTTACCACCATTTTGCGACATGTAAACGCCAAACTCAGTACCTGCAAATAATAAATCTTTAACTTTAGTATCCTCTCTTATAACCCGTGTAAATGCATTTGCTGCAATTCCGTTGTTAATTTTTGTCCAAGTTTTTCCATAGTCGGTTGTTTTGTATAAACCTGGTGTATGGTCATCAAATTTATATCTTGTTGTTGCAATATAAGCTGTTGCATTATCAAAAGGGGATACCTCAATGGAATTAATTAAACACTCTGCAAGCCCTGCTGGAGTTACATTTTTCCAAGTTTTACAACCATCTTTAGTTAAATAAACATAACCATCATCGCTACCAGTATAAATAACTCCTTTTTCGTTAGGGGATTCCATAATGTAACTTAATGTACCATAATTTTCGGCACCTACTGCTTCATTAGTAAATGGTCCTCCTGGTTTTCCTTGTTTGCTTTTTTCATTTCTTGTTAAATCGGGAGAGGCTTCGCTCCAAGTTTTTCCCATATCGGTTGTACGAAGTAACAATTGACCGCCATGATAAAAAGTATTTGGTTCGTGTTTGCTCCAAATTATTGGCGCATTCCAGTTAAACCTATATTTATCATCTTTTGCATCCTTTCCTAAATACTGAATAGGTGCCGCCATGATATTAGTACTTGCTTTTGATTTGCTATCAAATACTTCTATGGTTCCTTGATAGCTTCCACCTAAAACATAACGCGGATCATTAGGGTCAAATGCTAAAAATGCACTCTCACCACCTGCTGATGCGCTCCAGTTGGTAGTATTAATGCCGCCACTAAATGATCTGCTTGCTATTTTTACCGAGGTGTTATCTTGTTGTCCTCCATAAATATTATAAGGAAATTCATTGTCTACATTAATTCGATAAAACTGCGCTGTTGCATAAACATCCTCACTACTCAAAGATTTTCCACCATTAAAAGTAATGGCAGCTCCGCCATCATTTGCAATAATCATGTTATTACTATTGCTAGGGTTGATCCATAAGTTATGATAATCACCATGTGTAGCTGAAATGTTTTCCCAAGTTTTTCCGCCATCGGTTGATTTTAATGCAGGTGCATTCATAACATATAAAGTGTTCTCAATAATTGGATCTGCAAAAACCTCTATGTAATACCAAGCTCTTCCAATAATACGGTGATCACTGCTAGCTTGGCTCCAAGTTTTTCCAGCATCACTTGAAACGTACATACCACCTGCCTCCTTTGTAAAATCACTTTCGATAAGTGCGTATACTTTTTCCGAGTTTGCACGACTAACTGCAATAGCCATTTTACCCATTTCTTTTGGCAAGCCATTTTGCATTTTATTCCAAGTAGCACCACCGTCGGTTGATTTATACAAACCACTACCAGGCCCACCACTAGTCACTTTCCAAGGAGTACGGCCATGCTCCCACATTGCAGCATATAATATGCTAGGGTTATTCATATCCATTGACAACTCGGCACATCCTGTTTTTTCATCCACAAATAAAACTTTATTCCAAGTAACACCACCATCGTTTGATTTATAAATTCCACGATCGTTTGACGTACTGTATAATGAACCTTGCGCTGCTACAAAAACTATATTTGGATTTTTAGGATCCACTACCACACGTGCAATATGATGTGTTGCATCCAATCCCATTTTTTTCCAAGTTTTTCCCGCGTCTGTACTTTTATACATACCATCACCATGATGTGACATCACACCCCTTACTGCATGTTCGCCCATACCTACATACACAATATTTGGATCACTTTCTGCAACCGCAATACCACCCACCGTGCTAGTTTTAAAAAATCCATCGGAAATATTATTCCAACTTAGTCCCATGTCTTCGGTTTTCCAAAGACCACCACCCGTAGTACCCATATAATAAACCATTGGGTTACTAGCAACTCCCACTGCTATATTAGACCTTCCACCTCTAAAGGGGCCAATACTTCTCCATTTAACTTGTTTAAATGTTTTATTCAAATCACTGGTATCTGAATTGGTTTGAGCGTTTGCGATAGTTGCAAAAGCTAATAATAAAAACAAACTGCGGATGAATAGTTTTATCATAATGGGTGTATTTAAAATGTGTGCGTATTTGGTAAGCTAATATCACGCTTTTTGCTATATTATTTCAAATATAATTGTCAACTATATTGATAAATACCAAGTTGTATGGAAAGTTTTAAGAAAAACTAAAAACTAAGGAGGTTAATTTTTTAACTCCTAATATTCATAAATAGCTATAAAGATATCCGATGCAGTAAATTGGGTCAAAATTTGGAAAAAACTTTATTCAAATTCTAGTTCGTTGGTAAACATTTCCCAGTCATTCATAATTATAGATTTTATAACCATTATAACAAAGAAAGCTATTATTTTGTTTAATAATATCATAAAATAGTTAAACAAAATATTGAAAATGGCAGATAATTCTGCTCTATTAACGCTCTTTTAGTGAAAATCTGGCCTGGAACCTGGCCGAGTTATACGTGGCCGATTCATTATAAAATCTTTATAGAATTGACTTTATTTTTGCTCAATACTTCATCCTTGAAAATACTTGGTTTACATACAATACCCAAAAAGACACAATCCATCATTAGTGTTCTGTCTGTTTTACTTATATCTCTACTTTGTTTTTTCAGTGTAAATTTAATTGGTTATCAAGTAACAGCACTTGTTTTATTACTAGTAGTTTCCGTTTTGGCAATGTTGTTTGATATTATGCCTGTTTTATTGGCTGCTTGTTTAAGTGCCATTATATGGAATTTCTTTTTTATTCCCCCCATTTATACTTTTCATATTGCGAAAGCCGAGGATGCTTTTTTGTTTTTAATGTACTTTGTTGTTGCACTTGTAAATGCAATTTTAACTTATAAAATTAGAGAAACAGAAAAAAAAGTTAGAGATAAAGAAGAAAAAGAAAATACCATTAAACTATACAATACTTTATTAAACTCCTTATCTCACGAATTAAAAACACCCATTGCTGCAATTATAGGAGCGGTAGATACTTTAAAAGATAATGACACAATTAATGAAAATAATAAAAAAGAACTAATTACTCAAATTGGCATAGCAGGTTTAAGATTGAATAAGGAAGTGGAAAACTTATTAAGTATCAGTAGACTTGAGTCCGGAGTTCTAAAATTAAATTATGATTGGTGTGATTTAAACGAACTAGTTAATATTGTTATTAATAAATTGGAAGACGATTTAAAAGGACACATTATTACTTTTCAACAAAATGAGCATATGCCATTAGTGAAATTAGATAGTCTTTTAATACAGCATTCGCTATTTAATTTAATACATAATGCAATTCAATATACACCCAATGGTACTATCATAACAATTCAATTTCAAATGGACAAGGATGATTGTATTATAACTATTAACGATAATGGTCAAGGGTTTCCTAAAAGTGAACAGGCAAAAGTATTTGATATGTTTTACCGATTACCAATACATAAAACAGGAGGTTCTGGACTTGGACTATCTATTGTTAAAGGGTTTATAGAAGCGCATAATGGAAGCATCCATTTAATTTCTGAGGAAGGTAATGGCGCTAAATTTATAATAAAACTTCCTGTTGAAGCTTCCTATTTAAATAAAATAAATAATGACTAAAGAAGAGATATTAATAATAGATGATGAACCTCAAATAAGAAAGTTACTTGAAATTAATTTAGAGAGTAATGGATACAAAGTGACACAAGCAAGTGACGCCTCAATGGGAATTAAATTAGCTGCAAGTCATCCTCCGGATTTAATTTTATTGGATATAGGTTTACCAGATAAGAATGGGCTTGAGGTTTTAAAAGAATTAAGAGCTTGGTTTAATCATTCTATTATTATTTTATCTGTGATGGATGACGAGGAAAGTATTGTTCAAGGTCTTGATAACGGCGCAAGCGATTATGTTACAAAGCCTTTTAGAGCAAATGAACTTTTAGCACGTATAAGATCATGTTTAAACAGAAATAAAACTGTTGATCATCACACGGCTTTAAAATTTGATAATATCCAAATTGATTTAATAGCGCGAACAGTAAAAAACAATTATGAAATAATTAAGTTAACAACAACCGAGTATAAGTTATTAATTTTATTTGCACAAAATCAGGGTAGGGTTTTAACACATCAATATATTTTAAAAGAAATTTGGGGAGTAGGCTACCAAAACGATACACAATATTTGAGAGTCTTTGTTGGGACATTAAGAAAAAAAATTGAACTAAATCCTAATAAGCCAACACATATCATTACGGAAAGTGGTGTAGGATATAGGTTTAATTAATTTCTTTATATTTTCTTTATACCTGCTACCTTTTATTTATAAAATACCCCTAAAATTAGGTACAACTTTGTGTTCCAAATTATTATATCAATGGACAACAAGCATGTATCAAATAAAGTAACAGTTGCAACACTTTTAGTAGCATTAGGGATTATTTATGGAGATATTGGAACCAGCCCCTTGTATGTTTTAAGTGCTATTGTGGGTGAACGAAAAATTGACGAAGTGCTAGTCTTTGGTGGAGTATGTTTAATTTTTTGGACACTTTTTTTTCAAACAACTATAAAATATGTATGGCTTACTTTAAGAGCAGATAACCATGGCGAAGGTGGTGTTTTTTCACTGTTTGCTTTAGTAAAAAGATATAGTAAAAGCTTGGCTATCATAACCATTTTAGGAGCAACTACATTACTTGCAGACGGCATTATTACACCTCCAATTTCGGTTTCATCTGCTATTGAGGGATTAAATACTGTAAATGGACTTGAAAAAATAATTGTTCCAGGTAATGGATTAACTGTTGGTATAACTATTGCTATTATTTCTGCCTTGTTTTTCTTTCAACGTTTTGGTACTAATAAAATGGGTAACGCTTTTGGACCTGTTATGTTTGTTTGGTTTTCTATGATACTTATTTTAGGGGCATCCTATGTTTTAAAAAATCCCACAATTATTAAAATATTAAATCCTTACTATGGGTATGAACTTTTAGTAAAATATCCAAAAGGCTTTTGGTTGCTGGGTGCCGTATTTTTAGCTACAACAGGAGCCGAAGCTTTGTATAGTGATCTTGGGCATTGTGGTGTAAAAAATATTCGCCTAACATGGATTTTTGTAAAAATTAGTTTAACTATTAATTATATAGGTCAGGCTGCATGGATTATGCAGTATAAAAACACAGACATTGCTCATACGCATTTAAATGGGCTCAATCCTTTTTTTGAAATGGTGCCACATTGGTTTTTATTACCCAGTATTATAATTGCAACAGCAGCCACCATCATTGCATCGCAGGCATTAATTAGTGGATCCTTTACCTTAGTTAGCGAAGCCATGAACTTAAATTTTTGGCCTAGAGTTACTGTAAGACAACCCTCTGATATCAAGGGGCAAATTTATATACCCAGTGTAAATACCATTTTATGGTTTGGGTGTATTTTAATGATGGTTTATTTTAAAACATCTACTGCAATGCAAGCCGCTTATGGGTTCTCAATTACTGTAGCAATGATGATGACAACTATTTTACTTAATTATTATTTAAAATTCAGATTAAAATGGGATCAGATTTACGTGACGCTAGTAATTGGGTTATTTGCCATTGTGGAAATTTCTTTCTTCATTGCCAACGTTGCTAAAATTAAAGAAAGGTGGATGTTTCTTTTCTTTGAATTATTTATATTCCTAACTATGTATGTTTGGTATTATGCAAGAAAAATTCAAAACAAATTTGTGAAATTTGTTGATATAGGAAAGTATGTTTCTCAGCTAATTGAGTTAAGTCAAGATGATGAAATTCCAAAATTCTCAACACATTTAATTTATCTTTCAAAGGCAAATAGCAGAAATCAAATCGAAGAAAAAATTATCAAATCCATATTTGCGAAAAAACCAAAAAGAGCCGATGTATATTGGTTTGTACATATAAACCGAACCGAAGAACCCTTTACCATGAATTATGATGTTTCCGAATTAGTAGATGACAAAGTAATTAAGGTAAATATTAATATAGGTTTTAGGATTCAACCAAAAACTGAAATATATTTTAAACGTATTGTTCAAGAGCTGGTTGCAAATCAGGAACTGAATTTGCATATTAGACCCGATGGCAGTACAAAATACAATGCAGAACCAGATTTTAAATTTGTGGTTATTGAAAAGTTTTTGTCCATTGAAAATGAATTTACATTAAGAGATGGACTTTTATTACAAGGTTACTTTAAACTAAAACATTTGGGGCAAAGTGATGCGAAGGCCTTTGGACTAGAGAAAAGCGATATTGTTATAGAGGAATTCCCAATGATTGTTTCACCTTATAGTAAATTGGACTTACAAAGAATGAGGTAATCTTTTTTGAATTTACATTCACTTTTAAATAAAAGTGAATGTAAAGTATTAAATTAGATTAAAAATATGCAAAAAAAATTAGTTAATTTTTATACGTTAGTGGCATTCTTTTTTTTCTTAGTCACCTTTTCCTTTGCCCAAAATGCTAACCCTAATAGAATTCAAGACAGCATTAGAAGAAAAGAAATAGCTGATAGTATTAAGATGGCAACAGAAATAGACTATCAAAATATACTTCAGCAGTTAAACATAAAAACAGTTCGTCCAGGGGCAAATGGCAATAATCCTAAGGCGCCCAATGCAGCGAATTATGATGAGGCATTAGCAAATCCATATCCAAATTTACCTAATCCATTGCTACTAAAAAATGGGAAAGAAGTAAATTCTAAAAAGGCATGGTTAACACAAAGAAGAGGAGAAATTTTAGAGGATTTTGATCGTGAAATTTACGGCCGTATGCCAAGTAAATTACCAAATATTAAATGGGAAGTATTGAGTTCAACAAATGAAAAAATGGAAGGCGTTGAAGTGATTGCTAAAAAATTAATTGGGCATGTAGACAATAGTTCTTATCCTTCCATTAAAGTTGATATTCAGTTAAATGTTACTGTTCCTGCGGCTACTTCAAAACCGGTACCAATTATTATGGAATTTGGTTTTGTATTTCCTCCGGGTATGAGAATGCCAATGATGAATCTCAATCCAAATGCTAAGCCAGAAATAAGTTGGCAACAAAAGGTAATCAATAGAGGTTGGGGGTTTGCTATAATTGTACCAGTTTCTATTCAGGCAGACAATGGAGCTGGTTTAAGACAAGGAATTATAGGATTAATGAATAAAGGAGCAAACAGAAAACCAGACGACTGGGGAACGCTAAGGGCTTGGGCCTGGGGGGCAAGCAAAGCACTTGATTATTTTGAAACAGATCCAGCTATAGATGCTAAAAAAGTTGCTATTGAAGGACATTCCCGTTATGGAAAAGCGGCCTTAGTTACCATGGCATACGATACAAGATTCGCTACTGGTTTTATTAGTTCATCGGGCGAAGGGGGTGCAAAATTACACCGTCGTAATGCTGGGGAGATAGTAGAAAATGTAGCCAGTTCTGGAGAATATCATTGGATGGCAGGTAATTTTATTAAATACGCAAGTACACTTAATTGGAATGATCTACCTGTAGATGCACACGAACTAATTGGCTTATGTGCTCCAAGGCCCATATTTATTAGTGCAGGCGAAAAAGGGGATGGATGGGTAGATGCGAAGGGAATGTTTTTAGCAGCAGTTAATGCAGGCCCAGTCTATAAATTATTAGGTAAAAAAGATCTAGGGACAACTGAATTTCCAGCTGTCGAAACTGGTTTTTTCACTGGTGAAATTGCCTTTAGGCAGCATACATCTGGACATACGCCTACTCCTAACTGGCCATTCTTTTTAGATTATGCTCAAAAATATTTTAAATAAAAAATTATGCAAATGGCATCAGGGGCAACGATTAAATTTATGTATATCAAAAAAATAAGTAGGGTATTATTTTTTATTGCAGACAGCATAAACCCTTGATAATGTTGCCTTTGGGCTGTGGGCCCACCAGGGCATGATCCTGGGACCCCCTGTATTTTAAATCATCTGCAAAAAGTTTACTTAAAAAGAAATAAATTGGTAGGGCGTTTCAATCTTTAAAAATTATAATATAAAAAATGAAAAAAGCAATTGTTTTATTGGTATGCATACTTTATTTATGTTCTTGCAAAAATCAAGATAATAAAAGTCGTTTAGCAAAATCATCATTAGAATATAAAAATGGCTGGTTTAATATACACTTAGAAGGTTCACCTTCTGATATTGGTTTTCAAAATGGTTATTTATTATCAAGTCAAATTGATACTGCAATTAAAGCCACTGGCTTTTTTTTAGAACACGAAACAAAACATGATTGGAATTTTTACAGAGCATGTGCGAAAAATTTTCTGTGGGATAAACTTGATAGAGAATATAAAAATGAAATAAATGGTATTGTAGAAGGTTTAGCAGCTAAAGGAATAAAGTATGATAGTTTAGACATCACTGCTTATAATGCAACACAAGAGTTGGCATACTATTATGTGCCTCAATTAATGAATAAAGTAAAACCAAATTCTGGTAACAATAAAGCTCCAGGAAATTGCAGTGCATTTATTGCAACAGGTAGTTTTACAAAAGATGGAAAAATTGTAATTGGGCATAATAACTGGACTAATTATCTATTAGGTCAATATTGGAATGTGGTTGCAGATATAGTACCTGAAAAGGGCAATCATATCATCATGGATTGCATGCCAGGTTTTATTCATAGTGGAGATGACTTTGTTATTTCTTCAAATGGACTGCTTATAACTGAAACTACCATTACTCAATTTTTAGGTTTTGACACTACTGGTATACCTGAATTTCAAAGAGCAAGAAAAGTTGCTCAATATGCAAATAATATTGACGACGCTGTTAAAATATTTACCACTGGAAATAATGGCGGATATGCAAATGATTGGCTAATTGGTGATACAAAAACCAATGAAGTAGCAAGAATCGAATTAGGATTAAAAAACTACAGAGTGTGGAGAAGTAAAGACACTGCAATTATTGGATCTAATTTTGCTAGTGATGAAAAATTAATTAAAGAAGAAACTACATTTAATACTGCTGACATTAACAATAGTCCTAATGCTAGAAAATTGAGAATGGAAAAGTTAGTAATTGAATTGAAAGGAAAATTGGATGCAGAAACTGGTAAAGTACTTGAGGCAGATCATTTTGATGCAGTCCAAAATAAATTAAATAATAACCGTTGTGTTGTATGTGGGCATGTTGATGAAGATGCAGCAGGTTGTAAAGAATTTGATATGGGACCTTTTTATCCAATGGGGTCTGTTCAGGGTAAGATTACAACTGCAGACATGGCTAAAGACATGAAATTGTGGGCTCATTTAGGACATCCTTGTGGTAAAGATTTCATAGGAGAAACTTTTTTTGCCGCACATCCTGAATATAAATGGCAGGAAAAATATTTAAAAAATATGAAATCATATCCTTGGGTCATGTTTCAAGCAAAAAAATAAGGGTCTATGCTTTTCAACATAAACCCTTATTAATATTGCCTCTGGGCATGGAATTTATTTTATTTCATTAACGCCATCATTGGTGCAGTATCATAAGTATCCCATTCTTCAAGAATTACACCGTCTTTAATTGCAAAAACTTGATTAAGAATAAATGACTTTTTTACATTTCCTTTTGAAATTCCAATAGTATAGTAAGTATCAACATAATTAGTATAGCCAGTTACAGAGTCCGCTTTTGAATTAATAATTTCAAATACTAATGGCTTTCCTTCAATTGAGAATTTTACACCAGCGTTCTTTAATGGAATAAAAGTAGCTAAATTAGAATCTATTAGTTGAATATTTTGATTGTCATGTACTTTAGTGCTATCTGAATAATGAGATCTAAGTTTAGCAAAATCATAAACTACTAAATCTTCATTAATCTCTTTTACTACATCTATATTAGATGATTTATTAATAGTAATCCCATCTTGATTAGGATTAGATGTATTACTTACTTCTTTGTTTTCTGTTTTACAAGCAAAAAAAGACATAACAATTACGGATAAAAAAAGCACTTTTTTCATATTTAAAATTTTTAGTTATATAAATTTATATAAATTTTTGACAGTTTCATTATTTCTTATCAAATATTGAATTCACTTCGGCCTTATCATTAAGATCGTATTCCTTTTTTAACCCAACTAATAATTCGACTGCTTTTTGATTTAATTTCTCAATCAATGGCATTCTTACATTTTTCATTGAATTTTTAATGTGATTTAATCTGTTGGAGTACTCTGTTAATACAAACTTATCGTAAGTCATCAATTTTGCCTTATTTTCAACTATGCCATTCGTTACATCAATGTAATATTTCTGATCAAAAATTGAATAGGATTTTTCTCTTGCTCTCAATTTTAGCTCTTCTAGTGTTAATCCTAAGTTTTTAATTACATCCGACAGCTCCCAATATTCAGAAATTTTATTACTTATTTCTTGATGCTCAATTAAGCGCATCCCACCTGAATTTTTTAATTGAGAAGAAGTTCTTTCATTTAAACTTAATCTAACATTTCCAAGTGTCTTTAAGTTTACTCTATATATTAATTTGATTGTACTATCATTCCATACATTGTTTACAATCAATGTATTTGCTGTGTCTATTTTTTTGACTTGATTTAAATCAAAGCTTTTTAATGAATTAAACATTGAAGTATCTTTTTTCAAGTCTTCATATAAGCTTTGCATGTACTGATGTTCTCTATGACCTTCTGCTAACTCTTCTCTTTTATTCTCTGCAAAAAAACCTAATGTTACAGCAAAGAATAGCATAAAGAATTCTAAAAAATATTCGCCCCATTTCTTTTTATGTGTAGGGTGGTGAGGATGATGCACTTCCATATTTATTTTTTTAATGTTTATATTTTGGTTCTATTAATTTTAATAAAGCTTCTCCTTGTTCACGTAATTCAATTTGATATCTTAAACCAACAGTGAGCCTTTCTAGTCTAAAATGCC
>CANGQJ010000001.1 GCA_947456625.1 Bacteroidota bacterium | reverse complement strand
TTTCGATACACTAATAAAAATTCCCCCGTTCTATCTGTACTAAAATAATGTAATGCACCGCGCTCATCCACTGCTTTAACATCTATTGGGTTGATGGTTACACTCATTATTTAATTTTTATTCGGCTTCTGCTTCAACAACTACATTAGATCCACCAGGCATTTGAACCACCATGTCTTTCCAACCTTTAGCCCAATCTCCCACAAAAACAAGCTTGCCCGCTTCTTCTAAAGCTTTTAAACGAAAAACAATAAATGCATCACCCAGTTTCACTTTTAATTTAGCCATGATATTATTTAAAGCACTAGGCAATTTTTGCGCATTTTTAGTAAGCAAGGACAATATTTCTTTATCATAGCAACCTATGTTCATGCTTACTAACTTTTTGCCACCTTCTAAGAAACGTATGCCTTCATTTTCCATACAAAGTTTCTTCCACTCATCTGGATCTAATTCAAACTCACTTAAAGTAATAGGTCTAGCTAATTTTTTTGCCTTCAAAAATTCCTTGGGTTGAATTTGACTTAAATAAGTTGGGTAAAACAATTGCCCCTTTTCATTTAAGAATGGCAAATTATTTAAATACAAAACTTGAATACGACCTTGGTATTCTTTAAACTGACTCATTAACCAGTAATATCCCGAAACATCGTGTGCATTTTGTCCCATCCAAATCCATATTACTTCGTTTTCATCATGGTTTAATGCATTGATTAATTGATGTACAGTTAATTTATCATCTACAATATCCAACTGCTCTTCATACGGAGAACACTGCAAAATATTTTTCCACCAATCACGACGTGCTTGATAACCTTCAGTTTCATAAATATCAAGCAAGGGGCCAACTGCATAGTCGTCCTTAACTTCAATTACTTTACCTGCAAGGGTTTCGTCCAACTCAATGGCAGCTTCTAATGCAGCAATATCTGCTGTGTTAAACACTAAGTGTATCATGCGCTTTGTCTAGTTCTACTTTTAAATTATTGATAATAAAATCTTGTCGCTCTGGGGAGTTTTTACCCATATAATATTCCAACAAATGTTGTATATGATCCCCTTGTTCTAAAATAACGGGGGCCAATTTTATATCGGCATTGATAAACTTACCAAACTCTTCGGGACTAATCTCGCCCAATCCTTTGAACCTTGTAATTTCGGGTTTACTGCCTAACTCACTAATTGCTTTTTGCTTTTCAGCTTCATCGTAACAATAAATAGTTTTTTGCTTATTACGTACTCTAAAAAGTGGTGTTTCTAAAACAAATACATGACCTCTCTTTACCAAATCAGGGAAGAATTGTAAAAAGAAAGTAAGCATCAATAAACGAATGTGCATTCCGTCCACGTCGGCATCTGTAGCAATTACAATATTGTTATAACGTAACCCTTCTAAACCTTCCTCAATATTCAACGCATGTTGCAATAAGTTAAACTCTTCATTTTCGTAAACCACTTTCTTAGTTAAGCCAAAAGCATTCAAAGGCTTACCCCTTAAACTAAATACTGCTTGCGTATCTACATTACGGGACTTGGTAATACTACCACTAGCAGAGTCCCCTTCTGTAATAAACAAAGTACTTGCTTTTTGTGTGGCAATAAACATTTCTTTATTCTTAGAAGGCAAGTCATCATTTAAATGCACGCGACAGTCTCTTAATTTTTTATTGTGCAGGTTTGCTTTTTTAGCGCGCTCATTTGCCAATTTTTTAATACCCGCTAACTCTTTACGCTCACGTTCGTTTTGTTCAATGCGTTTTTTAAGCGCCTCCGCTACGCTTGTATTACGATGTAAAAAATTATCAAGTTCTTTAGCTAAAAATTCAGTGACAAAATTCTTCATGCTTGGTCCGCCGTCTGCCACATTCTGAGAACCTAACTTAGTTTTGGTTTGACTTTCAAAAACAGGCTCTTGCACACGTACCGAAACCGCAGCCACAATACTGGTTCTAATATCTGAAGCCTCATAATCCTTTTTATAAAAATCACGAATCACTTTTACGTATGCTTCTCTAAATGCTTGCTGATGCGTACCACCTTGTGTAGTATACTGACCATTCACAAAAGAAAAAATATCTTCACCATAATCATTGTTATGTGAAATGGCTACTTCTATGTCCTCTCCAGTTAAGTGCATGATTGGATATCGCAACTCATCAGGATTGGTTTTACGTTCTAATAAATCCAATAAGCCATTTTTACTAACAAACTTTTTATCGTTAAAATGAATAATTAAACCCGCATTCAAATAACAATAGTTCCAAAGTTGGCTTTCAATATATTCGTATATGAAATGATAATTTTTAAACACTGTTGCATCAGGTGTAAAACTTACTAAAGTTCCATTTTGCTCCGTGGTTTTTGTTTCCTTTGTCTCGTTAATTAATTGACCTTTCTGAAAAGTGGCAGAGCGACACTTACCTTCTCTAAAAGCAATCACTGTGAAATCCTCACTTAATGCATTCACTGCTTTAGTACCTACTCCATTTAAACCAACCGATTTTTGGAAAGCCTTACTATCGTATTTTGCACCTGTATTTATTTTACTAACTACGTCTACAATTTTACCTAAAGGAATTCCACGACCGTAGTCACGAATAGTAACTGTTTTATCTTGAATAGAAATTTCAACCTGCTTACCATACCCCATGGTATGTTCATCGATACAGTTATCAATTACCTCTTTAATTAATACGTAAATTCCATCATCGGGTGCAGTACCGTCACCTAATTTACCTATATACATACCTGGTCTTAACCTAATATGTTCTTTCCAATCCAGTGACCTAATGGAGTCTTCGTTATATTCTGCTCCTATTTTTGCTTCTGCCATAATTATCAATACTTTATGAGCATAAAATGCCCTGGTCTAGCTGCAAATCTAATGCTCCAAGTAAGTTTTACAATCTAAAAATTAGCAAAAATGGGCAAATGTGGATAAAAGGATTTATACATTATCTTTATCCCATCAAAAACGAAGCAACATATCCAATAACTGACCTGGAAATTATCAAAAACAAGGCTATTGAGCTTGAATCAGAAAACCTAAAATTCCAGGATTTTTTAAGGAATTTGGACAGTTTAAGCCTAGATAAAGCTGTTTTTGAGCTTTCCGAAGCAATTTCTCCTAAAATTGAATGTACTCAGTGTGGCAATTGTTGTAAAAGTTTAATGGTAAATATTAACGAGGAGGAAGCAAATAACTTATCTGCACACCTGGGACAAACCAGGGCCGAATTTGATGAGAAATACTTGGACAAAGGCGAATCGGGTCGAATGGTGGTGAACGCAATACCCTGTCATTTTTTAGTAGGGAATAGTTGTAGTGTATATGAACATAGGTTTGCTGGTTGCAAGGAATTCCCTGCTTTTCATGTCCCCGATTTTAATAAAAGACTTTTTACCACCTACATGCATTATGACAGGTGTCCTATTATTTTTAATGTGATGGAAACATTAAAAATAGAATCTGGATTTAAAAACGAATTGTAAATTTAATATCAATACTCATAAACTTGGAATATGCCTTTACAATTTGGTATAGATATTTTATTAAAACAAAATCCTGATTGGAAAAATAAGCCTATTGGTTTACTCACCAATGATGCAGCAAAAACCAATAAAGGCATATATACTAGACAAGCATTAATCGAGGCTGGCTTTAATATAACTACCCTTTTCTCTCCCGAACATGGCATTAGTGCTGTAGGTGAGGATGGTGCTTATATGCACAATGGCAAGGATACAATTACAGGACTTCCCATAATTAGTTTATATGGTGAAAAGTATATGCCAACACCAGCGGATGTAAAAGAGATCTCCATATTAATATTTGACATCCCCGATGCTGGTACAAGGTTTTATACCTATTTATGGACAATGACTTATTTTATACAAGCTGCTGCTTTAAATAATAAGCAAATAATAATTTTAGATCGCCCCAACCCCATTGGAGGAAATATATCACATTGCGAGGGCCCTATGTTAAGTGAAAGTATTTCTAGTTTTATTGGCAGGTTTAATATTCCAATAAAGCACCAAACCACCTTTGGAGAACTTGCCTTATTTTTTAATGCCACTAAAAATTGGAATGCCCACTTACAAGTTATAAAATGCGAGGGATGGAAAAGAGATTACTTGTTTTTTGACTGGAGCTTACCTTGGGTAAATCCTTCACCAGCATTGCAAAACAGCGAAGCTGTGATTTTATATCCAGGATTATGTTTTTTTGAAGCAACCAATGTTAGCGTTGGGCGCGGCACTCCATATTCCTTTGAGTGGATTGGAGCTAGTTGGTTTAACATGACTGCTATTACTATGATTTTCAATAATATTTTAAGCGAGGATATTAAAATAGACCATTTAAAATTATCTGTAACTGAAAATACTATATTAACCCATGTAAATGGCATAAGAATTAAAGTAATTAACCCATACCATTATGACGCTGTATTAAATGGCCTTTTATTGCTTAAACTTATTAAAGACATCCATACCAAAGATTTTAAATGGATGCCTTATCCCACAAATGCAAATCCTGCAGGCACCAATCACTTATCCTTACTATTAGGCATACCCAATGCAGAAGCTATTTTTGAATTGCCACTACAAACTTGGCTACAACAAATGACAAGGTTATTTAAGGTAGACGATTGGAGAAAAAATATTGAGCCGTATTTGCTATATGTATAAAAAATTAAAATTAAAGCCTTACAAATTTTCAATATTTGTTTTTCTTTCAATTTTCATATTCTTAAATACAGATGGCGAAACACCTGTTACTTTTTTAAACTGATTTGAAAAATGCGCAATGGAACTATAGTGTAAAATATCAGCAATTTGAGTAAAGGATTTTTCATCGTAAATAATAAGCTCCTTAGCTCTTTCAATTTTATGTTTTAGATAATACTGTTGTATTGTTTCCCCTTTTACTTTTGTAAATAAATTAGTTAAATACCCATAATCATATCCAAGCTTATCTGAAATGTAATTGGATAAATTTACCAACGGGTTAGACTCGTCATAATGAACTAGTTCTACAATAATATTTTTAATTCTTTCAATTAAAATAGCATTATGATTTTCTAAAATTAATAAGCCATTTGCTTTAAGTTCTGTATTAAATTTATCAATAGTTAACTCATCTAATTCAATAGGCAGTTCTGCATAACCTAACTCAACATTATTATATGGAATAGCTAATTTTTCAAGCTTTGATTTTACAATATTCTTGCACCTAAGGCTTACCATATATTTTATATAAATCCTCAATTTTAATTATTTATTAGTTTAAAACTACATTTAATCCTCATAACCGCTTTTAATTACAGTAGCTATCATTTTAAATTGTTCATTGGCATGAAAATGATGCAAAGCATGTGATGGAATAATCATGCCTTCCCCTAATTTTAAGCTAAATAATTTATTGTCAATAGTAATTTCGGCCTTGCCATCAATGATTTGTATAAAAGTATCAAAGGGGGATAATTTTTCCGGCAACTCTTCTCCTTCATCAAACGAGGATAAGGTTACATTACCTGTTATACGTTTTAGTATTGTTTTACTAACAACTGCATTAGGTACATATTGAATAATTTGTACAATTACTTGAGGTTTTAATTTTTCAAGTTCTTTGGAATTGTAGTTAAGTAACATTTTAATTTTTTAAACATTTTTAAAGCGCTTATACCAAAGCTACACTTATAAAAAAGCTATTAGGTCTTATTTATAAAAAATAATTTATGATTATTAACATTTAAAAAAAATGATACAATGATAAGAATCATGTTTTATGGCAAATATGCAATATGTGCAAGTTTTTAAATTAAATGTGTAACAATTTAATTTAGTCATGAGTCGAACTTCATGCTATGAAAAGGTTCATACTATTATTTAATTTATTATTTGTATGTAAAATTGTTATAGCTCAAATAACAATGAATGCATTAGGCAATACTGTTATATCAAAATTTGGAATTGTAGCCTTTAGTATTGGGGAAGTGTTTTATACTAATAAGGGAAATGGAAATGGAAATGGATATAGTTTATTTGAAGGGATTCAAAATGGAAATGGAAATTATTCAAAATCTCCAAAAATAAAATTAAATGCAACTATATACCCAAATCCAACAAAAGACTATATTTATTTAAAAGTAGAAAACTTAAACTTTGAGCATTTGCAATTTAATTTATTGTCCGAAGACGGGAAATTAATTTTACAAAGTAAAATAGAAAATCCACAAACCTTTATTTCATTGCTTCCTTATCCAGCAGGGGCCTACTTTATAAAAATATATCGAAACGCAAGGGAGGAAGTTTCCTATCAAATTTTAAAAGTAAACTAAATGAAATATTTTATAATAATAGTGCTATTAATATTTTACAATAACACATTTTCACAATCACCTTTAAAGATGAGCTATCAAGCAGTTATTAGAGACCCTTATAATAATTTATTGTCTTTAAAAGA
Organism: Bacteroidota bacterium; assembly: GCA_947456625.1. Classification (GTDB taxonomy): domain Bacteria; phylum Bacteroidota; class Bacteroidia; order Chitinophagales; family Chitinophagaceae; genus Sediminibacterium. The sequence goes on along the minus strand of CANGQJ010000001.1, from coordinate 282,581 downwards.
TATTGGAATACGAATAAGTATATTAAAAGGTTCAAGTAATGGTTTACCCACTTATATAGAAACTCAAAAATCTAAAACCAATTTAAACGGACTTACTAGCTTACAAATTGGAACTGGCTTTGTTGTAATGGGCAAATTTTCCGATATAGATTGGTCAAAAGGGCCCTACTTTGTTTTAACCGAAACCGATCCCGATGGCGGATATGATTACAGAATAACTGGTGTCTCGGAACTTTTAAGTGTTCCTTATGCTTTATATGCAGCAAATTCAAATGCTAGTATTGATACCACTAATATTCATAATAGTATAGTTGACTTGCAAAAACAAGCAATTATAAATAAAAATAATATTCAAACTAATATAGATAGGATAATAGCAAATTCAACGCAAATTGAGGTTAATTTAAATAATATCCAATTGAACACTAATAATATTAAAAATAATTTAGACACACTGAATAGTAAAATAAGTTCGGTAGATTTTAATGCCTTAATATTAGGCTATCAAAAAGTAGGAAAATTTGTTTCCTCTATATCCTTAGAAGGCACAGATAGTTTTGATATAAAAATCAATGGAAACCTTATTGCTTCTAAAAATGTGACAGTGGGAGGAAATATTGAATCCTCTGGCGCTACCTCTACTTTAGGTACATTGGAAAAGCCATTTAAAGGACTTTTTATTTCATCGGGATCCTTATCTATTGCAAGTGATACTTTAGGACAAAACGTACCACCAGCAGTATTAAGTAATGTAAGAGGAAATTTAGAAATTTCTGCAGGTGGATTAAAATTAGTGGGTAATAATCAAGCATTTATTGCACCAAGAATTATAAGTACCTTAACTGGCAATGCAAGTACTGCTAGTAAACTTGAAACCGCAAGAACTATTAATGGGGTTGCTTTTGATGGAAGTAACAATATTGTAATTGCAAATGCAAACTTAACCGGTATTGTAACCAGCATAGGAACAGTGACCAATATAGCAAGTGGTACAATTACTAACAGCATGATTGCAAATACCGCGGTATCACACTTAATAGGAATAAATACTGGCGATCAAGTATTACCCACTTTAGAAAGTTTAGGAGCATCTGCCAAAATTGGATCTAGTTCATTAGTTGTCACAGGAAATTTGAATAAATTATTACTTTCTAGTAATAAGCCAGAAGAACAAAGGGAGGAAATTGACTTAACCATTTCAGTTCATAAATTAAGTGGGCTTGGTGGTCATGATTATATCTTAAATGATGGTCATGAAGGACAAGTAATTTATTTATTACCATTTGGTAATCGAACAACTGTAGACGATATCACAATTAGGATTGATAATGCCACTATATGGATTGATAAGCAATTAGTAACAAGTAATCGAGAGCAACCAGTAATTTGGACTCCATTTACTGATAAACAACCAACAAACACTTTAGTTACAGCAGTATTTACAGATAATCGTTGGTTTTTAACTGGAGGAATTTCAACTATTAAATAATAAATTAACATCATGAAAGCAATTGAAAGAATCTCGGAGTATTTAAATTTTAAAGTTATTTCTCTGCACAAATTTGAGCAAACCTTACACATTTCTAATGGGTACTTTCAAAAACAATTTAGAAATAAAGGATCTATTGGATCTGATATTTTAATTAAAGTTTCTGAAAACTATCATGACTTAAATATGCTGTGGGTTATTACTGGAGAAGGAGCCATGCTAAAATTTCCTGGAAAAATTATAGAAATTTGTGATAATAAGAAATTCAATATTTATTAAGCTACTTCTGTTGGATCAACTAAAGTATCTTTTGGTTTATCTGTTCTTTTAGTGCCTGCATATAATTCATATTCAAGCAACCTGCAATCTATTTTTGCATTTAAAAATTCTATGCGCCTACTTGGCTTTAATCTTATTTTTTTTGCAAGCTCTAAATTGCCAGTAAAAATATAGCCAGTCATGCCCTTGCATTTATTTTTCATGTAATCTCCTATCCGTGCATAGGTGGCTTCTAATTCCAACTCCTCTCCTAACCTTTCCCCATATTCTGGATTAATCATTACTATGGCACCTTCCTCTGGCTCAGGCATTTGAGTTGCTTCAAAATCACAAACCTGAAAATTTATTAAATCCTCCACACCTGCGACACCTGCATTTATCTTGGCTACTTTAATGGCATCTCTACTTATATCAGAGGCAATAATCACCAAATTTGGCAAATGCCTTACCTGCTCCTCAATAATAGTTCTTTCTTTTTCATACACTGCATTATCATATCCTATCAAATGCATAAATGCATAATTATTTCTAAATAAACCAGGTGCACGTTTAGTTGCAATCAATGCAGCTTCTATGGCTAAAGTTCCTGATCCGCACATAGGATTTACAAAGGCTCCAAACTTGTTCCACTTTGTAGATAAAATGGTTGCAGCAGCTAGTGCTTCCAACATAGGCGCCTTTCCTGGTAGTTTCCTATAACCATGTCTTGCCAATGAATCACCCGAGGTATCTAAGAATAATTCTGCTTCGTCATTTTTCCAAAATAAGTAAACTACTGCACCAGATAGTTCCGAACCTGTACTTGGTCTTTTACCAGCAACATCTCGCATCCTATCTACTATCGCATCTTTCACTCTCAAATTGGCAAATAAATTTGTAGAAATAGTATCGTTAAAAACATTGCTTATTACTGAAAAATAACCATCAGGTTTAATCATTTTTTCCCAATGAATGGAAATCGCAATTTTATACAATTCATCGGGGTCATTACAAATAAATGATTTAAGTGAATACATCACCTGACTTGCGCATCTTAGGTTCAAGTTCAACCTAATACAATCATTTACTGTTCCAGTTAATTCTACACCAGTTTGGAACACCCTGTCCACATCAAAACCTAAACCAATTACCTCTGATCTTAATACAGGGGCCAACCATTTATTACAGGTAATGATTATTTTATTTTGCGTGGTAAATACTGACATAGTTATAAAATTAGTTCAAAAAAGCAGAAGTCTATAAAGCAAAAATCCTCAACACTTTTTTGAGTAATGTTGAGGATTTTAAGTGATTTTGTTGTGGGAGCACACGGGCTCGAACCGCGGACCCTCTCGGTGTAAACGAGATGCTCTGAACCAACTGAGCTATGCTCCCTTTTCCCTTTTGAGGAGTGCAAAAATAAGGGTCAAATCTTAAATACCCAAAAAAAAGATGAATTAATTTAATTGAACTGCTGGAAGCCTAGTAGATTGGCTATCATAAACAAATAATTCCACTATTTCATAGGTCCAGTATTTAGCCAAAGGGGACTTATCCAATATATCTTTTACCTCTTTTTTGGTATTGGCATTTATAGTAATCCAAGAATTTTGAGTTTCCATACTTACTGCATAACTATCAATTACCCCCTTGTTTAGAAGGAAATTAATATAAGTTCTGTGCGGAGGCACCAAGGTCATAAACTCCTCGTCCATGTCAAATGAAATGATTGCTTGAAACTTTTTCATATGATACTAAGTTAAGGTATGTGATACAATATAAAAAATGGAATACTATAATATTTCTAGTATCGAAAATTTTGGACTTAATCCAAACTTAAATACCCAATTTTACCCCCAGCTCCTGCGAAAAATGCAGCTTGCTTACCAGGTTGATGCTGAACTACATGAAAGCTTTGACTAGAAATTAAATTCCAATTTTGTCCACCATTTTCTGAAATGTCTACTCCAGAAGTACCACAGGTTATGACTTTATCATTATCAACAAATTCAATGCAGGAACGATAGCCATTTGGATTTTGATATTTTTTTGCTTGCTGCCATTGCGGGTTTTTGTTTTTATATACCTTTTTTATTAAGCATAAAAAATTATCATTTTTTACTGTGTCTTTTGTAAAGTCACCTCCTACAATTAAAATTTTATTTTGATCTGGCGATATTGCAATGCTATTGGCACCAGTAGATTTTGCTCCTTGTATAATAGGAATATTGGTTGGACTTCCATTTATCCAAAGCCTACTTGCTATTCCTCCGCTTACCATAAATAGGACATCCTTGGAATGTGTCATATTAGTGGAACTGGATGCAAAAAAAGCCTCTCCTGGTATTACCCTTCCCTTGAAATATTCCACCGAAACCTCCTGCCAAGTATTGCCTTTATCCTTTGTGTTAAGTAAAAAAATGTTATTATTAATTGGGTCGCCTACGATCCATCCATTTAAATCATCTTTAAAATGAATAGCATCTAAAAACATATTGGAGTCTAAAATTTCAGTTACTAAATTCCAATTAATTCCGCCATCTGTAGTTTTTAAAATAACTGCAGGCGAAGCAATAGCAACTATTACAGCCTCATTTTGGTCCCATGCATGTATTGAGCGAAAATCTCTGTTTTCGTAACCTTTTACTTGTAGCCATTCAAAATCCAGTCCTCCATTCACAGATTTTACAACCGTTCCTTTACTTCCGCTTGCCCAAATTACATTTTGGGTGGGCAGGGATAAACCTCTTAAACTAACTCCTTTTTTTTCTGTTAATATTTTAATGGTATTTTGCGCAACCAATTGATTCACCAAAAGAATTAATAAAACTATTTTTAAAATTCGCATAACATATACATTTTCAAATAAAGATACAATATGATACCTTATTGGATGAGTAGAACACAATTAATGTTAGGAGACGAAAATATGGAGCGACTAATGCAAAAAAAAGTATTGGTGATTGGGCTTGGTGGTGTTGGGGCTATTTGTGCCGAAATGATTGTGCGAGCAGGTGTTGGCAATATTACTATAGTAGACAATGATAAGGTTGACGCTAGTAATGTAAACAGGCAAATTCAAGCGCTGCAAACCACAGTGGGTTTACCTAAAGCACAGGTATTGTCCAAACGTTTACTTGAGATTAATCCAGCATTAAATTTAACTGTACATGAAATGTATATTAAGGATGAAATTACAACGGAACTATTATCATCTGCTAAATGGGATTATGTTGTGGATTGTATTGATACGCTCTCCTGTAAAGTTTTTTTAATTAAGAAATGTTTAGATATGAAACTTCCCATTGTGAGTTCTATGGGAGCTGGCGGAAAGGTGGATCCTTCACAAATTATGGTTACCGATATTTCAAAAACCTATGTATGTAATTTGGCCAGGTACGTAAGAAAAAGGCTGCAAAGTTTAGGAATTAAAAAAGGGCTAAAAGTTGTTTTTAGTCCAGAAAAAGCCGATCAGGATAAAATTATTGTAACCGAAAAAGCTTTCCCTAAAAAATCAATCATTGGAACATTAAGCTATATGCCTGCCATATTTGGGTGTACTGTAGCTAGTGTGGTTATCAGGGATTTAATGACAACTGATTGATTTATACACCAAATTTCTTTGAATTAAGGTTATTTTATCCTTATTTTGCAGCTCCAAATGGATGCAAAAGGGTTCGGTAGCTCAGCTGGATAGAGCGTCATCCTTCTAAGATGAGGGCCATTGGTTCGAATCCAATCCGAATCACAAAGCCTGTCACGAAAGTGACAGGCTTTTGCGTTTAAGGAGGCACATAAAGCTTGCTTTAATGTGACAACGAAACCGCAAAAGCAAAAGGTGGATGGATTTAACGAGCGAAGCGAGCTATATCTATCCATCTTTTAAAAGGCTTTGGGTAAACTTGAGGTGTATGGATCACCGAGCTCGAAGAGCGAGGTAATCCAAAAATTGAGTAAATTTAACCGCATGTTCAAGTTCATTATTAAAATATTAAGACTTCTTTTCAAGGCCTTGTTTAAATTCAAAAAAACAACTAGGCAAACTATTGCTTTAATGTCAGCATTGGAAGAACAATATCATGGTAAGTTTACAAAATCATTAATAGATAAAACAAGCAGATACGAGGCAATTCAGCAAATTGTAATAAATGATGCTTTTACAAAACTTACAGGAAGAGGCACTACTCCATATGAACAAATATCTAATAAGTTATTTTTTATTTTAACTTTTTTGTATGACGATATTATGGATCAAAACTTACTAAGTGAAGCAGATTTAAACCAGCTTTTAGAAAACCCCTTAAATAACCAACATACTATTTTTGAGGCAAAAGTTTTAGTAGATGTCCACCTTCAATTATTACAAAGAACAAAACAACCCGAAAAATACAAACTTGTTTTACAAGCTATTCATAAAGCGCAAAAGGATTCACTTACACAATTTAATGCTCAAATAACTTCACCCGAAATTTTAGATATTACATTACGAAAAGGAGGCTTTAGTTTTTTAATGTGTAGTTTATATTTAGACTTGCCCATTTCAAAACAAATGGATGATAGCTGGTATCAAATTGGAGCTTTACTTCAGTTTATGGACGACATGTATGATATTTACAACGACTTACAGGAAGGAGTCCATACCTTTCCAAACATGGCAAATTCCTATAATGAATTAGAATACACTTTTTTTATAATTGTAAGTGATTTGAAAATTGCAATCCAAAAATTACCTTTTAAAACTGCAGATAAAAATAAATTAATTACTCAATTAAGTTTTATACCGGCTTTTGGATACTTAGCTTTGGACAACTTAAAAAAATTACAAGACGAAAACGGCAATTTTAAAAAATTTAATGAATACCTAAGAAAGTCCTTAATCATTGACATGGAAAAGCCACGTAATATTTTTAAGCTCATTGGTTTTGCATACAAAATTGAAAAATCATGGATGTAAAAATTGAAGAAAGTTGGAAAAAAATATTAGCACCCCTATTTGCAAAGCCTTATTTTTCTCAAATAACTGCACACTTAAAAACGGAGAAAGCTTTAAATAGTATCATTTATCCAAAAGGAAATTTAATTTTTAACGCATTTGAACAAACTCCATTTGATGAAGTTAAAGTAGTTATTTTAGGCCAAGACCCCTACCATAACCCTGGACAAGCAATGGGATTAAGCTTTTCGGTACCTGATGGCGTAAAACCACCTCCCTCGCTTGTAAATATTTACAAGGAACTAAATAAAGATATTGGCATGCCAATACCTAATACTGGAAATTTAACAAAGTGGGCGCAACAAGGAGTTTTATTATTAAATGCAGCGTTAACAGTTAGGGCAAACGAGCCAGCAAGTCATAGTAAAATTGGTTGGATGGATTTTACAAACGATGTGATTAGATTAATTTCTGAAGAAAAAAAAGGAGTAGTTTTTTTATTATGGGGTAACTTTGCACAACAAAAACAAGTTTTAATTGATGCTACAAAGCATAAAATACTAAAAGCCGCACATCCTTCCCCATTAAGTGCTCACAATGGATTTTTTGGATGCAAACATTTTAGTAGTACTAATTTATATTTAACTCAAAACAATAAACATCCAATAAACTGGATGCCATAATAATAGAAATTGAAATATGAAATTGATAAAAAATATTATTGCTAGAGCCTTAGCCTTTTGGGCTTTGCTCATGTTTGCGTCTACCATGTTTATATTTTTATGGTTTTACTTTATTTGTATTGTATTGCCCGATCCTTATAAAACAAGGTGGCACCGTAGGCTTTCACAATTATGGATGGGCCTATTTATGATACTTTCAGGTATCAGATTTAAAGTAACTGGCAAGGAAGTATTTAATGGTCTTGAAAATGCAATTGTTGTTTGTAATCACAATAGCTTGTTAGACATCCCTGTTAGCTTTCCTTTTTTACCAAGAGCTAATAAAACAATTGCAAAAAAATCATTTTCATACATTCCAATATTTGGCTGGATTTACTCTTATGGCACCGTACTTGTAGACCGCAAAAGCAACAAAAGTAGACAAGAAAGTTATGAACAAATGAAACATGTTTTAAACCACGGTTTGGACATGCTTATTTATCCCGAAGGTACCAGAAACAAAACCTCCGCTCCACTAAAATCCTTTTACGATGGTGCATTTAAATTGTCTTTTGATACTCAAAAGCCTATAGTACCCGTTGTATTATTAAATACAAAAAAAATGCTTCCTGCTAAGCCTTCTATGTATTTGACTTTAGGGAAAATAGAAATGCATATTTTACCTGCAGTATATCCTCAAGGAAAAACAAGTGAAATATTAAAAAAAGAAGTTTACGATATCATGGCTAATTATTACTTAGCCAATAACAAGGACTAATAAGTACTATTTGAGAAAGTTCGGCTTCTATTTATTTTCAAATCTCTTAAAATGCCCGACTTAGGATTCACCGTAATACTAAATGATTTATACAATCCAATTGGGGTTAAGTTAATGGCCAATTGCCAGCAGTGCATTTCACGCGTAATAAATAAACTCATTTGCTGAATACTAGCTTTCGCAACGTCTATGTATCCCGTACCTCCAATTTTCCATTTAGGCGTTAAACTAAAATCGCCATTAAAATTTAAGGAGGAGAAGGTTGAAATATTATACCCGGAAAAATCTGGTCTTAAAGTTCTACTAAAATTAAAAGTATAAGATACAGTTAAAGTCCATGGAATATTAAAATCGGTAAACTCGGCTGGATTTGCTTTAACATATTGCAATTGCCTTTGCTGTTCGTCTGGTGTCATAAAAGGATCCAATGGAATATCTTTTTTCTTATTTGCATCATCCTTTGTGTTTTTACTTTTAAAAGAAGTAGAAAAAGAAATTCCACCATTTGTGATATTACCAAACTTAAACTTAGTAGGATCAATATCTAATTTATTTACCCTAAACCCTTGCTTGTCTGTTGCATAAGGATCTAAGCTAAAACTAGAACTTATGTTTATTTGATTGAATAATAAAGTCCTTGCATAAAAAGTAAAGTTTCCTAATGCAAAACTATCCGCCAAGAAATTATAATTAGAATTTACCCCAAAGCCTTCAATTAATTTTACTTTCTTAAAAGTTTCGCCTGTGCTATCGGCCTTGTCTTTCACTTTCATTTCCAATAAATTATCTACTCCAAATCCTAGTCCACCAAATGTACCTTCGGAATAAGCACCTCCTGTTCCAAGTCCATCAAATTTTGAAAAACGATACCTACGACCCGTGGAATCAACTTGTGCCGTATAATGATAAGAGGCAGCAAGGTCAGGTGTATAATTAAAGCTTACTGTTGGCCTTATTTCATGCCTTATTGCTTCTATATTTTCTCCTTTTATTTTATAAGTACCAAAAATTCTTGTGGATGTACCAACACCAAATGTTACATGTGGTGCATTATAAAATCCTCTTGTAATTGCAGTATCCACTTTCTTTAATTTTGAATTCCAAGATAAAAAGTTTGACTGTCCAAACCACTTATCCTCAAATCCAACAGAGGGCGAAATACTTATGGCTCCCAAACTAGGAAGTGATAAGGAAATAGGAATACTATGTATAGCACCCCATTGCATGGTATCCAATAATCTTCTCAAATTCATGGAGGAGTCATAAAAACTTACCTGATTTTGAAATGATCCATTATATCCAATTCCAATTTTTTCATACCACTTCCCTGCTCCAATTTGATCTTTCTTTTGGAATGGATAAATTGTAAGCGCGTTAAAGTTAATATTAGGTAAACTTAAACTAACTGTTCTTTGATTTGTATTTTGACTATGATTTAAGTTAACCGATAAATTATATAAATTATTCCAAGACTTAGAATAGGAAATAGATGAGCTCAGCCTATTCTGATAGTTTTGATATGGATTATTTAATAAGTAGGAATTGTACTTTGAACTACCAAAATTCACATTGGCCGAAAAATTTGTTCCTGGCAATGCCCTATTATCCATTTGATGCGACCAATTAAGCATAAAGGTTTGCCCACCTGTATACTCGTCACCAATAGAAGTGTTTCGATTTAAAATTTTTGTATTCTGTAACGCTAAATTAAAGTTGCCTAAATATTTGTAACGCTTAATATATTTGGTATTTAAATTGGTATTCCAACCTCCATAAGAATAAATATTTGCTCTAACTGTTGCGTCTACAGTTGGAGATAAAATTTTATAGTATCCAAGTCCTTCTAATCCAATTCCAAAGTCTTCACTAGTATTAAATGCTGGTGCCATAAAACCAGAATGTCTTCCTCTTGTTAAAGGGAAGATAGCAAAAGGAATTTCAATAGGAATTGGCACTCCTTCAAATTCGGGATAAATTGGCCCAGACATGCCCACTTTATCTGTGATAATTTTCAATTTATTTGTTACAAAAGCAAAATGGGGCTCGTCTAAATTGCAGGTAGTGAATTTGGCTTTCCAGGCATATGCTTCATCCTTACTCACTTTTTTCATGGTTTTAGCATTCACATAAATTTCGCCTTGTTGAAAATTAGTGTTTTTTGTAAGTCCCTTCCCAGATTTTAAATTATAAAAAATAGAATCATTTACGGACACCATTTCACCTTCCTTAAACTTAGGATTACTCATGATACTCCCAGTGGTATCCCTAGCGCCGTAAGCCCTTATATTTTGACTTTTTTGATCAAAAATAATATTTGCAGCTTCGAGTTGCGAAGTCTTGTAAACAGTTTTAGCATTCCCATAAAGGAAAAATTCCTTTGTTTTCATAATCATCACACCCGAGTCGGCAGCATTATAATCCACAATGCCATCTAAACTATCTTTGGACATTCTAAGCGACTGGATATTAGAGGAATCCTTTTTTAAAGTGTCCGTCTTTGTAGCAATACTGTCCTTTTTAACCCCAATTAAAACCTTGGATTTAGCGTTTTTAGTTACGGAACCCTGTGCATTTGATATAAATGGAGTAAAAACTATTGTTAATAATAGTAAAAATGCCATTTTTACAATACAAGGCCTGTATTTTACGTTAAATTTGTATCCTGAATGTATCACTGACGCAAAAATAAACTAAAACAGCATTAAGGAACTGATTATGAAGCAAAATAGACTGATTTTAGCAATTACTTTTGGTATTTTAACGATTTTATCGATCCCAAATGGCAGTATAAACGCACAAAACCAAGCAAAAACCTTAAAACGTATTGTTATTGATCCTGGTCATGGCGGTACCGATCCTGGTGCAAATGGAAGATATTCAACCGAAGCCGCAGTTTCTTTAGCTATTTCTACAAAATTAGCCGACTACATTAGAGAATCAATCCCAGATGTAGAGGTAGTTTTAACAAGAACCACAGATATCTTTAATTCGGTGGTAGAAAAAGCTAAAATTGCAAACGCAGCTAAGGGGGATCTATTTATATGTATTCATACCAACTCGGCCGATCCAAGTAGAAATAGAGAAATTGTAGGACATACTACCAAAACTAAAATGGTAAAAAAGAATGGCAAAAAAAGAAAAGTTAGTGTAGAAGTCCCTTTATATAAAATCACCTATACTCCAAGTACTGCTAGAGGTACGGAGACCTTTATTTACAATGTAGTAAAGTCTGATCAAAGAAAAGAAATGGCCAGTGAAGCAGTGGATGATATTGTAGAGAAGCTGGATTCGGTCTCAGAAAGACAAATTAATGAATTAAATGCTGCCGACCCTACCAGGTCTATGATGACAAGCTTACTAACACAACAATACTTTCAAAGAGCAGCTAGCCTAGCATTAACAATAGAAGAAGAATTCAAAAATTCGGGGCGAATTAGCAGAGAAGCAAAACAAAGACAAAAAGGAATTTGGGTGCTAGCTGCCGTACAAATGCCAGCAGTATTAATTGAAACAGGATTTATTTCAAATCCCGAAGATGAGGATTACTTAAATAGCGATGAAGGGCAAAGTCAAATTTGTGAGGTAATTACAAAATCGCTAATTAGATATAAAAACTCACTAGAAAATCAAAAAAAGTCCAACGCCAATTAGCCAATTATTTTAGGTAATTTTGTAGGGCAGACAATATTTAAAAAATGAAGGTAAGTAACGAAACCAAGGTAGGTGCATTAACTATTATTGCAATAACCTTAATTATTTTGGGATTTAATTTTTTAAGAGGCAAGACTATCTTCAAGTCTGGTAACTTTTTATATGCTAAATACACTGATACTAAAGGCTTAATTGTTTCAAACCCTGTTTTTGTAAACGGATTTCAAGTTGGTACTGTTTTTGAAATTGAAAACAAATCGGCCGATCTTTCGCAAATTATTGTTTCCATTAAATTAAACGAAGCATATAAAATACCCAATAATTCCATTGCTACCATTCAGGATAACCCACTTGGAACCAATAGCATTAGTATTGTTCTTGGCGATGCTAAAGTTTTTTTAAAATCCGAGGATACTATAAAAACTGCACCAGCTGCTAGTTTATTAGGTGATTTAATGAATACACTTTCGCCTTTAGGAGAACAAACAAAACAAACCATTTCAGAATTACAAAAAGTATTAACAAATATTAATAAAGTTTTGAATGATCAAAACAAAGCCAATTTTGACTTGGTATTAAAAAACTTAACAGCTACCACGGAAAGTTTAAATAAATCCATGGTGTCCATAGAGTTAATGCTTCAAAAGCAAAATGGATCTATTGCACAAACTGCTGATAATTTAAATAGTATTACAAAAAACTTAAGCGATAATAATAAGAAAATAAATAATATCATTAGCAACCTGGATACAACAACAAAACAAATTAAGGATGCCGATTTATTTAAGACCATACAAACTATTCAAGTTGCCGTAAATGAATTGGGGATTACCTTGCATAAATTAAATACTGGAAATGGATCCGCTGCAAAATTATTAAACGATCCTGCAGTATATACACAATTACAAGGCACTATTAATAGTGTTAATACATTAATTGATGATATAAAAACACATCCAAAGCGTTATATAAATATTTCTGTTTTTGGAAAGCAAGACAAATCAGCACCATTAACCAAGCCCTTATCGGACACCGTTAACTAATGAAAAAGCTTGGCTATACCTTTTTAATTTTATTTTGTTTTACCCAAATAAGTAAAGCTCAAAACAATTTTGGCGGAAGCAATGCTCAAAATACACTGGGGGGCACCAACGCTCCTATTGATAGCAATGCTAAATTAATTGAATTTTTATCGGCCGAAACTTACAACGTAAAAAAGAAAGACAGCATGGACTTTCTTATTCTAGTAGGTCATGTGAAAATTAAACAAGGTAAAACTTTACTTTACGGTGATAGCTTAATATTAAATACCACTTTAAATTCATTGGAGGGATTTGGTAACGTTCATATTAATGATGCGGACAGCGTGCATACCTATGCGGATTATTTAAAATATTTAGGAAATACCAAAAAAGCATTTTTAAGAAAGCATGTTAAACTAACCGACGGCAAAGGTGTTTTAACAACCGACTCCTTGGATTATGATGTATCTATAAAAATAGGAAGTTTTAAAAAAGGCGGGAAATTAGTAAGAAATAAAACTACTTTAACCAGTACCGAAGGTTTTTATTACGGCATTACACGCGATGTAATTTTTAGAAAAAAAGTGGAGCTTAAAGACCCTGATAGTAATATTTTTACTGACACTTTAGAGTACAACACCTACTCTCAGTTAACCAATTTCATTAGCCCAACAAAAATAATTTCAAAGTCAAGAATTATTAGGACTAAAAATGGTAATTATAATTTAGGTTCAAGAAAGGGTTACTTATATGACCGATCCTCTATTGACGATAGCACCTATACTTTTATTGCCGACGAAATGGCTGTGGATGACTCACTTGGATTGGGTGAATTTAGAGGAAACGCCGTATACCGCTCAAAAGATAGTTTGAGTTACGATTTAATAGCAAATAATATTAAAACCAATAGGCTAAAAAATATTTTGCTTGCAACTGAACTTCCAATTTTAATGCTAAAGCAAAAAAAGGACACCTTATATGTTACTGCTGATACACTATACTCCGCTAAGGTAAGTGACTTAAATAGGCCCATTACAAAAGCTAGGGACAGTGTAGGTAAATTAGCTGATACTACTTTAAATAAATACTTTGAAGCTTTTCACAATGTGAAAATTTATTCAGATTCCTTACAAGCTAAATGCGATAGTTTATTTTATGCCTTAAGTGACTCTACCATAAGATTATTAACAAACCCAATAGTATGGTCTAATAATAATCAAATTACAGGTGATACTATTTTTATGTTTATCAATAATAAAAAGCCAGAGCAGCTATTGGTATTTAATAACGCATTTGCAATAAACAAAGTAGATACCACTCAATATTATAATCAATTAAAAGGGAATAAATTAACCGCTTGGTTTGAAAATGGAAGTTTATCTAAAATGAAAACCAAGGGAGCAGCTGAAAATATTTATTTCGCATTAGATGATCATAAAAAGTTTATTGGCATAAATCATACATCAGCACAATCCATTGAAATAGATTTTGAAGCAGAGGAGGTTTCAAAAGTTGTATTTGTGAATCAACTAGTTGGAAAAATGTCCCCATTGGGACAAACCAAAAAAGAAGAAATGAAATTAAAAGGATTTAAATGGTTGGATAATTTACGTCCAAAAAATAAATTCGAAATTCTTTCCTCCAATAAATAGTAAATAAACACTAACTATTTGAGTCTGCTTTTTCTGACATTAAGTAAGCTTTAATAAAACCGTCAATTTCTCCATCCATTACGGGGCCAACATTTCCAACTTCATAATCGGTTCGGTGATCCTTAATCATTTTATAGGGGTGGAAAACATAGGAACGAATTTGACTACCCCACTCTATTTTTTTCTTAGTTGAATTAGTTGCATTTAATGCTTCTTGCTTTTTGCGCATTTCCTCCTCATACAACCGGCTCTTAAGCATTTTCATGGCAATTTCTCTGTTCTCCCCTTGCGTTCGGGACTGTTGACACTCCACAATAATACCCGAAGGAATGTGTTTTAAACGTACTGCTGTTTCCACTTTATTTACGTTTTGTCCGCCCTTACCACCACTTCGATAAAACTCCCATTCAATGTCGGCAGGACTTACTGTAATTTCTATACTATCGTCTATTAAAGGATATACATACACCGAAGCAAAACTTGTATGCCTGCGTGCATTACTATCAAAAGGGGAAATTCTAACTAAACGATGTACCCCCGATTCTGCTTTTAAAAAACCATAAGCAAATGGGCCATCAAATTGAATGGTTGCTGATTTAATTCCGGCGCCATCACCTTCCTGATAATCCAAACTTGTAACGGTCCAACCTTGTTTATCACCATACATGCTATACATTCTTAAAAGCATCTCCGCCCAATCCTGACTTTCGGTTCCACCAGCTCCGGGATTAATTTGCATAATACCTGGCAACTCATCCTCGGGTTTATTTAAAGTACTTTTAAATTCAGCATCCTCAATTAATAATACTGCTTTATCAAAAGCTTCTTTTGTTTCCTGCTCTGTTGCATCACCGCCTTTCCAAAATTCAAATAAAACGGAAAAATCCTCTACACTGGTTGCTACATCCTGGAATAGATGTATCCAATATTCATTTACCTTAATTTCTTTCATGATGCCCGTAGCGCGGGTATTGTCATCCCAAAAACCGGGAGACAAAGACATTTGTTTGTCTTGATCTACTTTTTGAATTCGATTATCAACGTCAAAGAAACCTCCTTAGGACAGTGACCTGGTCCTTCATGCGTTTAATTTGCTCTATCGTCATGATCAGTTTTTAATTTTAAAAAAGTACTACAAGCCTCGTAAGCCGGATTCTGTTTCTAAACTATCATTTATCTAGCCTCACCATTACTGATGAAGTCTTGCTGCCTACCCTGGAACTTGAACGAGTCGCTCTCAAACGTTCCTTTACGTGGCATTACAGCACCCAAGGTTTACCCTACAAAACAATTACTTGTCTTGTTCGTGAGCTCTTACCTCACGTTTTCACCTTTTCCCCTTGCGAGGTAGTTATTTTCTGTGGCACTTTCTCTGCCCTCTTGCGAGAACGCCGGCTATTCACCGGTGGGTTACCCTATGCTGTCCGGACTTTCCTTGGTAATTGCTTACCACGATAGCTCGGGTTTGTAGTAATGCAAAGGTACGGCTTAGTATTCAAAAAATACTTCTGTAGCGCCATATCCGTAAAAATCGGAGTATTGATTGATAAAGCTTTTAACTCCAGGCTTTACTTTTAATAAATCATGTATCTCGGCCTTTAATTTGCCCTTACCAACACCATGAATAATAATCATAGAAGGTAAATGATTAAGACGTGCCAGTTCAAACCATTTTTCAAATTCCTGTAATTGAAAATGTAAAATTTCAGCATTACTTAAATGGCTATGCCTATCCATTATTTTTTCAATATGCAAATCAATCACCGACCTAGCTTGTTGAATATTTTGTTTGATTTTAGAAGCGTCATAAACTTTATACCCCGCGTTTCTTAAAACATCAATTGCAATATGGTTGTCTTCTTCTTTATCCGGATAAGTTTCAAATAAGGGGTAACGTATTTGTGCTTGTTCATTATCTTTTAAAATTTCAATTTTTTGAAAGAATTGTTTTGGCTTTATTTTAACTATAGCTTCAAAATGATCGGCCTTTTTTTTATGTGGTTCGGTTAATGAAAAATCTACTGAAAAACTAGGACTATCATTTACTTCGGCAAAAGAAATATCATGAATGTAAAAATCGGTAAAAGGCGCTATAGTAGATTCTATGGAAAAATTACTTTCATTTCCAAAGGATTGGTCATAAATAAAATTGTAACTAACCCTATTTCTATTGGATAAGAATATTTTTAAGTTATCCACTACTTCATCATTAAAATCATCCAAGCTAAACTTGGGTATAATATTTAACCAAACACCTTCTTCCACCTTGCTATCGTTTTTAATAACTTTTTCTTTGGGTATTTGATCCACATATATTTTCTGAGGAGCCGCTTTTTGTGGGAATAATTTTTTTTCGGTAAAGCGTTTGAAATAAGGGAAATCAATTTGATCCATATAGGCTGGGAACTTAACCCCACGCACTTCAATCATGACCATTTTATCATTCATGATTTCAATAATTCGTCCTTCCTCATTGCTATGTAAAACTAAAATTTCGTCGCCAATCTGATACTTCACAATTTCTCTTTTAAATCTTAAGTAAATGTCAATGTTTTATTGATCGCTTAACTTGGAATGTTTACGTCCATATACTGAATAAAGTACAAGACCTAATGCCATCCATATAAAAAACCACAACCAACTCACTGGAGGAATTTCAATCATTAAATACAAGCAACACAAAGCACCAATAATAGGTATTACAGAATACTTGCGTATGAAACTTAATAAAGCAACAATAATAAGTATAAACACAAATACTAAATAAAGGATTTCTTGATAACTATCGGCTCCTGAAGCGCTAAAAGCATTTTTTATGCGACCAATTCCAAAATAAATAAATATCGCAGCCAAAACTGGAATGATATACTGACCATTAATATAAGGTAATCGGAAAGCTTGTTTTTTAGTTCCTTCAGACAATTTGGGAAGTACCAATACTCCAAAACAAACCAAAACAAAAGCAAATAAGGTTCCTATACTTGTGAGGTCGGTCATACGACTAATAGACATAAATAAGGAAGGGATTCCAACAAATATGCCTGTTATGATTGTTGCAAATGCAGGGGTTCCAAATTTTGGATGCACATTAGAAAACTTTTTTGGAAGCAACCCATCCCTACTCATACTCATCCAAATACGGGGTTGTCCTAATTGGAAAACCAATAGTACACTTGTAGTTGCTACAACTGCACTAATAGAAATTAGATAACCTATTTTATGCAAACCAATTTTTTCAAATACAAAAGCTAAAGGATCGTCCACCTTTAACTCCGAATAGTTCACCATACCGGTTAAAACCAATGCAATTAAAATATACAAAACAGTACAAATAATTAAAGAGTAAATCATACCACGAGGTAGATCACGTTGTGGGTCCTTACATTCTTCGGCAGTGGTTGAAATTGCATCAAAGCCTATATATGCATAAAACACAGCAGATACCCCAGCTAATACGCCTTTAAAGCCATTGGGCATAAATGGAGCCCAGTTAGAAGTATCCACATAAAATGCGCCTAAAATTATAACACCAATAATAATACATATTTTAAAAATCACCATTGCATTGGTGCTTTTCTTACTTTCTTTAATACCTCGGTAAACTAATGCAGTAATTAGTACCACAATAATTAGTGCTGGGAAATTTAAAATTACTCTCCAATTTCCTATCATGGGTGCATTGGTCATTGCATCGTATCCAATACGCGCTAGTTTGCTAAAAGTTGCTGGAGTTCCGCCACCTTTTAAATGTAAAAGGGCTTCGCTATACCCCTGCTCGGCTTGCTCATAGTTAGTAGATAACCAACCTGGTAAATGTATATGAAATCCTTCCAACAAATTTACAAAGTAACCACTCCAACTAATAGCTACTACAATATTACCAATGGCATATTCTAAAATTAAAGCCCACCCAATAATCCATGCTATTAATTCACCAAAAGTAACATATGCATAAGTGTATGCGCTACCAGCAATTGGTACTCTACTTGCAAACTCGGCATAACAAAGTGCACTAAATCCACAGGTTACTGCGGTAATAACAAATAATAAGGAAATACCAGGTCCGCCATGAAAAGCAGCAGTACCAATTGTTGAAAAAATTCCCGCGCCTACCACAGCAGCAATGCCCATAAAAGTTAAATCCTTAACCCCTAATTCTTTTTTTAACCCATTTGCACTATGTCCGTCGGTCATGCCTGCAGCCGCTTCCTGTACAATTTTATCAATTGATTTTTTTCTGAATAAACTCATTATGAATTTGGGTTATTTATTACGATTCATTAAATAGTTCGCCAACTCAATTAAAGGTTGTTTGCGATTTGAAACTACTGCAATAGCCTCCAAATGTTCAAAAGCTTCCTGCATGTATTTGGCTTTTAAATTTTCTGCCCAAGCACCTACACCACATTCATTAAAAATAGATAATACTTTCTCAACCTTATCCGAACTATTGGTTTGCATAAGTTCATTTAACTGTGCAAGTTGGTTTTGATTTGCAACAGATAACGCGTGTAGTAATAAGAATGTTTTTTTATTTTGTTTAATATCGCCACCTACTTCTTTACCAAATTCTGCAGCATCTCCAAAGGCATCCAAATAGTCGTCCTGAATTTGAAAAGCAATGCCAATTTTTTTACCAAACTCATATAAGTGATGACAATTGTTTTCACTAGCTCCTCCAATAATAGCTCCTACTTCTAAACTTGCAGCAAGCAATACCGAAGTTTTTAAAGTAATCATATGAATGTATTGATCCATTGTAACAACACTAGATTTAGAATAATCCATATCTAGTTGTTGACCTTCACAAACCTCTCTTGCAGTTCTATTAAATATTTTTAAAATTTTGGGCAAATAACTTGGCTGAATATCTTGTATAAATTCATATGCTCTAATGAGCATAACATCCCCTACTAGTAAGGCAGTGTTTGAATCATATTTGGTATGAACTGTTGGCATACCTCTTCTTAAATTTGCTTCGTCCATCATGTCATCGTGCACTAGCGAAAAATTATGAAACAACTCTACTGCTTTTGCAACTAAATAAGCATCGGAATGAATTTCACTAAATAATTCATTTCCTAATAAACACATTACAGGACGAATTCTTTTACCACCAATTTTTAAGAAATAATCACCTGGCTCATATAAGGTAGCCGGGCTTGATGGAAAATGTTCCGTGTCAAATTGTTTATTAAAATTTGCCGATAATTCTTGAAAACTTAACATACTACAAACCTAACCAAATTTTAGCATTTAATAAACAGTGATTTTTTGTAAAACCCTTAAATTTGTATTACCCCCAATGATATCATTATGACATGTAAGCATTTAATAATAGGCCTTTTTTGCTGCCTATTCACAACTACTATTTTTGCACAACAATTTACCCTAGACACTACTGTTAATAGACAAATTCATTTATATGCCGAGCCCTATAAAAAGGCAATTGGTGTAAAAATGTTCCCTGGCGCATTGTCCTATAAAACATTTACCCAGCAAAATAAAGCAATTGAAGCCATTGGGTATGTAACCTTAGACGGTCTTAGCTTGGCCGTTTTAAAAGAATTTTATGCACCCATTAATGACGTAGACCAACTTACTTGGTATTATGGATTTGGAGGACATTTAGGAATATGGAGTGAGGAATTTAAAAGAACCAATCTTGGCACTAGCAACTCAAATATTGCTGTAGGATTTGATGGTGTTATAGGGCTTGACTATAAAATCAAAAACAGCCCTTTAAATATTAGTTTAGATTGGCAACCTTCCTTTAGTATTATACAAGCTTATTTTAGCAATGCCGGTGGTATTGGAATTAGGTATACCTTTTAGTATTTGCAATTAAAAAAAGACGATAAAATTATTTATTCAAACTAAATAAGGAATCTACAAATTCTGTTTTATCAAATAAAAGTAAATCATTTATTTGTTCTCCTACTCCTATGTATTTTACAGGGATTTTACATTGATGCGCAATTGCTAAAACTACACCCCCTTTTGCTGTACCATCCAACTTAGTAATTGCCAACGCATTTACATTGGTAACAGCCATAAATTGTTTTGCTTGCTCTAATGCATTTTGACCGGTTGACCCATCTAATACCAACATAACTTCATGTGGCGCATTGGGTAATAATTTTTGAATAACACGTTTAATTTTATTTAACTCATCCATTAAATGTGCTTTATTATGCAAACGACCAGCAGTATCAATTAAAACTACATCGGCATTTTTGGCAATAGCAGACTGTATGGTATCAAACGCAACAGCACTAGGGTCGGAGCCCATGTTTTGTTTTACAATTGCTACCCCAACTCGTTCACTCCAAATAGTTAATTGGTCCACAGCAGCTGCTCTAAAAGTATCAGCAGCACCTAGTACCACTTGATTTCCAGCAGCTTTATAATGATGTGCTAATTTCCCAATAGTTGTAGTTTTTCCAACTCCATTTACACCCACTACTAAAATCACATAAGGCTTTTTATTTGCAGGAGGGACAAAACCCATTTGATCCGTTGGTGCATCTACTAAAATATTTGCAATCTCGGCCTGAAGAATATTATTTAATTCGGAGGTAGATAAATACTTATCCTTTTTAACACGAGCTTGTATTTGATCAATGATTGCAAGTGTAGTATCCACACCAACATCAGCCCCAATTAATGCTTCCTCTAATTGATCCAATACTTCGTCGTCTACTGAAGTTTTACCAACAATCACTTTTGAGATACGTTCTAAAAAACTTTGCTTTGTTTTTTCTAAACCTTGGTCCAAGGTTTCTTTCTCTTTTTTCCCAAATAATTTGCCTAAAAAACTCATAACACAAAGTTACAAAAAAAACAAAGTCCATGGAGGGACAATTGTGTACATAAAAAAGCCTCAACTAGTGAGGCTTTAAATATTTTCATAAACGAAAAGTAAGGTTTAGAATTACTTAGCTGCTAAGAATTCAGTTACTTTATCCTTGTGCACAATGTTTTCTTTAAAAGTATACGCGCCTGTTTTTGGGCTACGGATAGCTTTGATCACTTTTGTCCAGTTTTTAGCTTCAGCAGAAGCCTTAAGATCCTTTACTTTCGCGTTTTTAGATGCTGCTTTTGCCATGATTATTTAATTTCTTTGTGAAGAGTTACTTTTTTCAAAATTGGGTTGTACTTTTTAAACTCCAAACGGTCTGGAGTATTTTTTTTGTTCTTAGTGGTAATATAACGACTAGTTCCAGCCATGCCAGAAGTCTTATGCTCTGTGCATTCTAATATTACTTGAACTCTGTTTCCTTTACGTGCCATGATGGTATATTATTATACTTAATTACTTTGTTTCTAGTTAGATTTTTTCTCCAGCTGCTCTTAATTCTTTAACAACTGCACCTAAACCATTTTTGTTGATTGTTCTTAAAGCATCGGTTGATACTTTTAAGGTAATCCAACGATCTTCTTCTGCATAGAAGAAACGCTTCTTTTGCAAATTTGGAAGAAAACGACGTTTAGTTTTAATATTAGAATGCGATACGCTGTTTCCAGTCATCGGTTTCTTTCCTGTTATCTGACATACTCTAGCCATGAGAAATAATTTTTTACGGACGGCAAAGGTAAGTAAATAACCCTTACTATCCCAGTATTTTTTAAGTTTTTTTATTCTAAACGCACAAAATGGTCTAAATATTGCTAAAACATTGAAAATCTTAGCTTTATATTATTAAATTTTGCCCTAAGCGTACATTTCAGCCCTTAATTCTTGCACGCGCTTATCTTCCATATATTCATCAAAAGTCATTAACCTATCAATGATGCCTTTTGGGGTTAATTCAATTACCCTATTAGCAACTGTTTGCATAAAAGTGTGGTCATGGGAAGTCATTAATACAATTCCAGGATAGTTTTGACAACCCTCGTTAAAACTTTGGATACTTTCCAAGTCTAAGTGATTGGTAGGCTGGTCTAATACCACCACATTTGGGTTTTGAAGCATCATTTTACTCACCATACATCTCACTTTTTCACCTCCACTTAATACGTCGGTTTTTTTCATTACATCGTCGCCACTAAATAACATTTTACCTAAGAAACCCCTAATAAAAGGTTCGTCTGCATCGGTTACATGAGCTGGTACAAATTGTCTTAACCAATCCATTAAAGTTAATGGCTTAATAAATTCCTCATTATGTTCCATTGGTAAGTATGCCTTGGTAATAGTAGTCCCCCATTCGTAAGTACCGCTATCTGCTTTTCCTGCTTCGTTGATAATTTCAAAGAAATAGGTAACTGCTAAAGGATCCTTACTTAAAAATGCAATTTTATCATTTTTACTAACCGAGAATGTAACGTCTTTAAATAAAGTTCTTCCATCTACATTTTTTTGTAAACGATCTACATTTAAAATTTGATTTCCAACTTCACGGAGTGGCTGAAAGATAATACCAGGGTACTTTCTGTTCGAAGGCTCAATTTCCTCAATAGTTAATTTTTCTAATGCTTTTTTACGTGAAGTAGCTTGCTTACTTTTACTTGCATTGGCAGAGAAACGTGCAATAAAATCCAATAAAGCAGCACGCTTTTCCTCGTTCTTTTTGTTCTTATCACTCATTTGACGCGCCATCAAAGTTGAAGACTCATACCAGAATGAATAGTTACCACTAAATGTTTTAATCTTTGAACGGTCCACGTCTGAAACATGTGTACATACCGTATCTAAAAAGTGACGGTCGTGACTTACTACCAATACAATATTTTCATAGTCGGCTAAAAAGTTTTCTAACCAACCAATAGTTTCAATGTCCAATCCGTTGGTAGGCTCATCCAATAACAGTATATCTGGGTTCCCAAATAAAGACTGCGCTAACAAAACACGCAATTTAAAGTTACTTGGAATGTCCTTCATTAAGGATTGATGCATGTCCTCTTTCACACCTAAATCACTTAATAAACTTGCCGCATTACTCTCTGCTTCATATCCTCCCATTTCACCGAATTCTGCTTCTAACTCACCTGCTTTTAATCCATCCTCCTCTGTAAAATCCTCCTTAGCATATAAAGCATCTTTTGCATGCATCACATCCCACATGCGCTTGTGACCTTGCATAACTGTGTTTAAAACAGTTTGCTCGTCAAACTCAAATTGGTTTTGTTTCAAAAACGACATACGCTCACCTGGCGTAATTTCTACAGAACCTTTAGTAGGCTCAATTTCGCCACTTAAAATTTTTAAAAAAGTTGATTTACCAGCACCATTGGCACCAATAATACCATAGCAATTCCCTTTGGTGAAGCTGATATTTACTTCATCAAATAAAACCCTTTTACCAAAAGATAAAGTAATGTTTCTTGCGCTAATCATATAAGTACAATAATTTGAGGTCGCAAAGTTAAGCTATTTAAGCTTACCAATTAGAACGTGCTGTTGCCGAAACTGATAAGTCCTCAAAAGCACCTGCCAAATACTTGTAATGTGCTGAAATTGCAATCATAGCAGCATTATCGGTACAATACTCAAATTTGGGCAAATACACTTTACATTGATGCTTTTTACCTAGCTCCTGAACACCCGTTCTTAACCCAGAATTGGCACTAACACCCCCGGCTATACAAATTTCTTTGATGCCTGTTTCCAAAATGGCTTTTTTTAATTTTTTCATTAAAATTTCCACAATCGTATACTGCACCGACGCACATAAATCATTTAAGTTAGCAGCTATAAATTCAGGTTCCTGTTTTTGCAAAAAATATAGCACGCTTGTTTTTAAACCACTAAAAGAATAGTTTAAATCGGGCACCTGAGGCTTTGCAAATTCAAATGCCTTAGGATTTCCTTGTTGAGCCAATTTATCTAAAACAGGGCCGCCAGGATAAGGTAGTCCTAGTATTTTTGAAATTTTATCAAAGGCTTCTCCTGCTGCATCGTCAATGGTTTCTCCTAAAATAATAAGTTCTGCAGGACTATTACACTTCACAATTTGAGTATGTCCTCCACTCACTGTTAAACATAAAAAAGGGAAGCTTGGTTTATGTTCATCAATTAAATTTGCTAAAACATGCGCTTGCATGTGATGCACTGCTATTAATGGTTTGCCAAGAGTAAGCGCTAAAGATTTTGCAAACTGAGCACCAACAAGTAAGGATCCAATTAACCCAGGTGCTTGTGTAAATGCAATAGCATCCAATTTATTTAGTCTTTCAAAATGAGATAAATTAGGAAAAGCGGTTTTTAAAGATTGGTCCACCACAGGTACTATATTTTCCATGTGTGCCCTACTTGCAAGTTCTGGTACCACCCCTCCATATTTTTCATGCACTACTTGATTGGCAATAAAATTGGAATATATTTTACCGTCAATTATAATGGATGCAGCGGTCTCGTCACAAGAAGATTCAATAGCTAATATGGTGGTAGATTGTAAAGACACGGCACGAAGTTAATTAAAACTAGTAGTTTAAATAATTTCAATAAAAATTAAAAAATTACTTGGTTCTAATGGCTTCCACTGGATTCATTTTTGCAGCAATAGAAGCTGGAATAATACCAGAAATTACACCTAAAATGATACAAATACTTAAAGCAAGAAATACAATACTAGGTGCAATAAATATTGGGAAAGGAAGCACGGCTCCCAGTGCTACTGTGAGTAGCCAAACTAAAAATAAACCTACTAATCCGCCTATAATACATAAAAAGGCACTTTCTAAAAGAAACTCGTATAATATAGTGCTGCTCTTAGCACCTATGGCTTTTTTAAGCCCAATTTGACTTGTTCTTTCTCTTACAGTAACAAACATAATATTGGCAACGCCAAACGCTCCTACTAAAAGCGATAAGCCAGCAATAGCCCACCCACCTTGGTTTATAGCTCCAAATACACTTTCAATTTGATCCTTAAATTGTGCAACGTCGTTACAAGTAAAATTGTCCTCTTGGGTAGGACTTAACTTTCTTAATTGACGCATAATTCCATTTAACTCGTCCTGCAAAGCCTTGGATGGAATGCCTGGTTTTGCTTGCACCATAATATATGGATTGTTGTTGTCTGGATTAAAAATGGAAGCATAATAACCATACGGCACAATAACTGCTTTATCGTAATCAAAACCTCCAATCATAGAGCTTCCCTGCTTTTCAACAATACCTACAATTAATAATCTGCGCCCGCTATATGAAATTGTTTTACCCAAAGCTTTCTCGGTTTTACCATATAATTCTTCTGCTACCTTATTTCCAATTACACAATAAGGTACACCTCGGTTAAAATCGGTTTCATTAAAATACCTACCAGTAGCTATATTAAAGGTTTGAATTTTATTAAAATCGCTGGTGACCCCATATAAATTAACCCCTTTAAGATTGTTCTCTTCATAGGAAAATGTAGCACTTGTAGAAACAAAAAAGGCAATATTTGAGGCAAGTGAAGCTCTCTTTTGTATAAATTCCATTTCACTAATTTTCATGGATGGGCGTTTTACAAACTTCCACCATGGGTATTCAGGGCCTCCATTATAATCCCATTTATCAATGAAAATAGAGTTATTGCCAAGACCTGAAAGGTCATTGCTGATTTTTGTCTTTAAACTATCAATGGTAGCAAGTACCCCAATGATGCAAAAAATGCCTATGGTGATGCCAAATAAAGACAGAAAAGTCCTTAATTTGTTCACTTTTAACTCTTGTAGAGCCATTTTAAAGCTATTCCATAATATGCCCAACACTTTAATCATAAGGTAAAAATAGGCCAAATAGTTTTTGTGTAAATTATTTTATGCAAAAGGTCCATAACTTATTTAAATGCACAAATTGTTAAGGTATTTAGTAGCTGGTCTTAAATTCGTTCAAACGTTTGTTAAAATGTATTAAAATCCTGCTTACTTTTGCACCGATTTTAAAATCATATACTTATGAGTTCTAAAAACATGTTTACTTCCTCTGTGGGGAAAAAATTAGTAATGGCTTTCACGGGAATCTTCTTAGTTCTTTTTCTAGTTGTGCATGCAGGCTTAAACGCTTGTATTTGGGCAAATGACAATGGACTTATGTTTAACAAAGCAGCTCACTTTATGGGAAGTTTTGTAATTCCTCGTGTTTTAGAAATTGGATTGTTTGTAGGAATCTTCTTACATATTATTCAAGGCTATATGCTAACCTTAGAAAATAAAAGTAAAAGAGCTGTAGGATATGCAGTGAGTTATTCAAAAGGAAGTAAATGGTATAGCCGAAGTATGGCTTTATTAGGCACATTGCTTTTGATGTTTTTGATTATGCATATTTACCATTTTTGGACTCCTAGCCGTTTAGGTGGCATTGGCGCAATTCAAGGACTTAAAACTTTTGAATTAAATGGTACCGAATACCATAATTTATATGCAGAGATGCAAGCTGTTTTTCAAAGCCCATTTGTAGTTGTATTGTATGTGTTAGCATGTGGTTCTTTAGGCTATCACTTAGCACATGGTTTTCAAAGTGCATTTAAAACCATTGGTATTCATAATAAAAGATATCATGCAATTATTAGCACAATTGGATATGGCTTTGCTATTATCATTCCATTGGCTTTTGCAATGATGCCAATAAGTTTTTATTTTAACTTAATAAAATAACCAACAAACATTCTACACTTTAGATAAAAGATTCAATTATGTTAAACGCAAAAATACCTGCCGGAAACTTAGACGATAAATGGGTGGATTATAAAGGTCACTGTAAATTAGTGAACCCTGCCAACAAAAGAAAAATGGAAGTGATTGTAGTAGGTACAGGCTTAGCTGGTGCTAGTGCTGCTGCTTCACTTGGTGAATTAGGATATAAAGTAAAAGCTTTTTGCTTTCAAGATAGTCCACGTCGTGCGCATAGTATTGCTGCACAAGGTGGTATTAACGCAGCTAAAAATTATCAGAACGATGGTGATAGCGTGTTTCGTTTATTTTATGATACCATTAAAGGTGGTGACTACCGTGCTCGTGAAGCAAACGTACACCGCTTAGCAGAGGTGAGTGCAAATATTATTGACCAGTGCGTTGCACAAGGTGTTCCTTTTGCACGTGAGTATGGTGGATTATTAAGCAACCGTAGTTTTGGTGGTACACAAGTGCAAAGAACTTTTTATGCAGCAGGTCAAACAGGTCAACAATTATTAATTGGTGCCTACCAAGCATTAGAGCGTCAAGTAGCTTTAGGAAATGTGACTATGTATTCTCGACATGAGATGTTAGATGTGGTGAAAATAGACGGAAAAGCAAAAGGAATTATTGCACGTAATTTAGTTTCCGGTGAATTAGAAAGACATTTTGGATACGCAGTATTATTATGTACTGGTGGATATGGTAATGTATTTTATTTGTCTACAAATGCAATGGGATCAAATGTAACAGCTGCATGGAAGGCGCATAAGCAAGGTGCTTATTTTGCAAATCCGTGCTTCACACAAATTCACCCAACTTGTATTCCAGTTTCTGGCGACCATCAATCTAAATTAACGTTGATGTCAGAGTCCTTAAGAAACGATGGAAGAATTTGGGTTCCTAAAAAACAAAACGATACCAGAAAAGCAAACGAAATCCCCGAAGAAGAAAGAGATTATTATTTAGAGCGTCGCTACCCTGCTTTTGGAAACTTAGTGCCACGTGACGTAGCTTCTCGTGCTGCTAAAGAAAGATGTGATGCTGGTTATGGCGTTGGTACTTCTAAGCAAGCAGTGTATTTAGATTATGCTGCAGCTATAGAACGTTATGGTAAAACCGAAGTGGGGAAAAAAGGTTTATCTAATGTGCCTCATGAGGAAATCATTGCATTAGGTAAAGAAGTAGTAAAAGAGAAATATGGTAACTTATTTGATATGTACGCAAAAATCACTGGAGAAAATCCATACGAAGTGCCAATGCGTATTTATCCTGCGGTACATTATACCATGGGTGGTTTATGGGTAGACTATGAATTACAAACTACTGTACCTGGTTTATATGCATTAGGTGAAGCAAACTTTAGTGACCACGGTGCAAACCGTTTAGGTGCGAGTGCTTTAATGCAAGGTTTAGCGGATGGATATTTTGTAGTTCCTTACACTATAGGAAACAATTTAGCGGATGAAATTTACAACGCACCTATCCCAACTTCACATCCTGCATTTGATGAAGCAGAAAAAGCAGTTGCAGAAAGAATTCAAACTTTGAAAAATATTAATGGCAAACAATCTGTTGAAAGTTTCCATAAACGTTTAGGGAAAATTATCTGGAATGAGTGTGGTATGTCCCGAAGTGAAGCTGGATTAAAAAAGGCAATCGCAGATGTTCAAGCATTGAAAAAAGAATTCTGGAGTGATGTTAGAATTCCAGGAGAAATTAATGAATACAACCCAGAACTAGATAAAGCAAATCGAGTTGCAGACTTTATTGAATTAGGAGAGTTAATGTGTGTAGATGCTTTAAATAGAAATGAAAGCTGTGGTGGTCACTTTAGAGAAGAATACCAAACACCAGACGGTGAAGCTTTAAGAGACGACGAAAACTTTATGTATGTAGCAGCATGGGAAACAACAGGTGAACATCAGTGGCAATTACATAAAGAGGAATTAAAGTACGAGGTAATTAAACCTTCTCAACGTAACTACAAATAAAACTAATTAATACAAGTATAACTTATATCATATGTCACATAATACTATGAATTTAAAATTAAAAGTATGGCGTCAAAAAAACGCCAACACTGCTGGAGCATTTAAAACATACGAAGTAAATGATATCTCAGACGAGATGTCTTTCTTAGAAATGTTAGATGTTTTAAATGAAAAATTAATTGTAACTGGTGACGAGCCAATTGCATTTGATCATGATTGTAGAGAGGGAATTTGTGGCATGTGTTCCTTATACATTGATGGAAAACCACACGGTCCTTGGCAGGCTAATACAACTTGCCAGTTGCATATGCGTGCATTTAAGGATGGCGACACCATTACCATTGAACCATGGAGATCTAACGCTTTCCCTATTGTAAAAGATTTAACAGTAGACAGAGGTGCATTTGATAGAATCATTCAAGCAGGTGGATACGTTAGCGTAAATACAGGTAATGCAGTAGACGGAAACAGTTTACCAATTGAAAAAGACAAAGCCGACGCTGCATTTGCTGCTGCCATGTGTATTGGATGTGGCGCTTGTGTTGCTGCTTGTAAAAATAGTTCAGCTATGTTATTTTTAAGTGCAAAGGTTTCTCACTTAGCCTTATTACCACAAGGCGATCCTGAAAGAAAATCACGCGTATTAAATATGGTGGCTCAAATGGACAAAGAAGGTTTTGGATCTTGTACCAATACTGGTGCTTGTGAAGCAGCTTGTCCTAAAGAAATTTCTATCGCAAATATTGCTCGTTTAAATAAAGAGTATTTAAGAGCGGGTTTAACTGTTGAATAGTGGCCAACACTTATTTTCAGTTTAAAAAATTTATCGTGCATCAGGAACATACCGCAATGAAGGTATGTACTGATGCATGTTTGTTTGGGGCTTGGATGGCAGAAGATGAAATAATAAAGAAAGCATCTTCTATTCTTGATATTGGCACTGGTACTGGACTTTTAAGTTTAATGGTTGCACAAGCAAATACAAAAGCTAATATTACTTCCATAGAAATTGAGCCAGGTGCTGCGAAGCAGGCTACCCAAAATTTTATAGCAAGCCCTTGGAGTGGGCATTTACATTTAATAAATAATGCATTGCAAAATTATAGCGCATCTACCCAAAACATAAGCTACGATTGTATTATAAGCAACCCCCCATTTTTTGAAGGTGATTTGCAATCTATTTCTGAAAACAAAAACTTAGCAACACATAGTATTGCTTTGCCATGGACAACACTTATAAATGAAGTAGATAGGTTACTTAAACCCAACGGACATTATTTTGTAATGGTGCCTGCATTGCGTGCTTATACCATGCAAAAATTAGCCACTGAAAAAGGAATGCAATTATTAGAAGAAGTAATGGTTTACAATGCTGACAAGCAAAAACCATTTAGGGCCTTACAAAAATTTATAAAATCGGATAAAGTAGCAGCAAAAATAAAACGCACCAATTTCATCATTAAGGATGCTGAAAACAAATACACTCAAAGCTTTATTAATTTACTATCCCCTTATTATTTGCATTTGTAAACTAATGTTGCGCATAAGATTTTAAATAATCAAATGCATTTGTCAATTTTCCTTTATCTAAAATAGTTGCTTTTGTAATTATAGCACTGCCGGCTCCTATTAAATCGGGAATCACATATTTTAACAATTGCTCGCCAAAAAACCGGCTTGCATCCCTTGGAAGTTCGTTGGGTAAATTACCAACTGCCATAATATCAATACTATTATGTAAATATGGAATTGTTTTTTGAAGTGTTGTTAAATTAACACCATAAACAGGCTCTTCGGTGCTTGCATCCCCAATATTTAGAGGAATACTTCCATTCATATCGTCGGTGATATCAGCAATGGTTGTTAATGCATAATCATCGTCTTTTAAATCGTCTAAAGTAAATAATGGTGGAATATCTTTTTCCCAATACACCCCATTCATTAAAATATGCGTTTGCTTTAAATACTTATTAAATAAACAATTATAGTTAGTTGGATTTTGATGAAAGTCCTCCCTGATATAGGTATTATTTAATTTATGCGCATATAAATCACGTCCTTTTAAATGTACATACACGGGGTATGCATAAGTACGTTTAATATAATCTTCGGGTTCTACTTGTTGCACATCCAATAAATTCATGATTTCTAAAATGCCATGTGCTACTCTTCCCGAGCCAGTTACTGCAATTTTTATATTGGGAAGTTTTAATCCAAAATAAGTGTGCACTAGTTCCATATAATCTTTTACATCCTTTACTCTTCCTAATTGATATACTTTTGTGCGTTTTCCAAAAGCCATAATCCCATTATGTGCACCAACAATGCCAGCAAAAAATCCAAAGCCAATTAATCGCTGACCGTCTTCGTGCTCTAAACATTCATAATCAATTAAGGTAATTTGTTTATCCATCATTGCGTGAAACAATGCTTGGTTATAGGGCTGCGCCTTTTTAGTATGAGAGAAAAATAAATAAGTTTTATTGGCAATTAATTGACTAACTGGCACTTCCTTAATACCTAATAAAATGTCTGCACTACTTATATCATGCACTATTTTAATGCCTTCACGTGTATATTCGTTATCGGAATAACAACGGTGCAATGAGGCTTCTACAATAACATCCCAATTGGGGTAGTTTACTTTAAACCATTTACACTGTTTAGGTGTCATAGCCACCCTATTGTCACTAGGAACTTTTCCTTCTTTAATAAGTCCAAGTAATGGCATTTTGTTAATTTTACACAATATACAATTTTAGGATATGAACTATTTTGAATTATTTAATATACCAGTTGCTTTTACTACTGATTCTAATCAGCTTCGCAGTGCATTTATGCAAATTCAACGTGCTTCGCATCCAGATAAATTTGTACAAGGAACACAAATGGAACAGGAATTGGCTTTAGAGCAATCGGCCATTGCAAATAAAGCATTTAGTTTATTAAACAACAAGGATTTATTACTCCCCTATGTTTTAGAAATTACAAGCACTATTTTACCCGATGAAAAATACAATTTAGCTCCCGACTTTTTAATGGAAATGATGGAGTTTAATGAGGCTTGGATGGATGCCGAAACTGACCAGGAAAAGAAGGTAATTATTGATCAAATAAATGCAATAAAAAATGAAATACTCACTCCAATTAAATCCTATTTGGAAGCGCCTACTGCGCTTAGTATTCCACAGGAAGGCATGCTGCAAATAAAGGACTACTATTACAAGAAAAAATACCTAGACCGTATTTTGGAAGATTTCCACCATTAACGTAATATTGCATCCCGCCTGGATAGCTTGTATATCCAAATAATAATGCCCAGATGGCGGAACTGGTAGACGCGCTAGACTCAAAATCTGGTTATCGCAAGGTAGTGCAGGTTCGATTCCTGTTCTGGGCACAAACCCTGTCACTTTCGTGACAGGGTTTTTTGTTTCGAAGCTGTGTCAAAAGCTTGCTTTTGTAAACAGATGAGAAGCACAAACCCCAACAATTTTCAACATAAAACCATAGAACATATGCTATATTTTTAGCAAGTTTCCTTATCTTACAAGGTGTAAATAGGGCTGCTTTGCCCTTGTTTTACAAATAATCACATACCCGTAAAATGAATAAAATTAAGATAGCCCTTATAACTATTTTAGGATCTACTATTTTGTATTTCACTAGTTTAATGTTAAATCATAAAACGGAGCTTAAAAATAGTGTTTCAGAAAATAACTCAGTTTCTAAAAAAATAGTTGAACAAAATAATATTGCATTTACAAATACTGCGCCTTCTTTAAAATCATCCAATAAGAAACAATCTGTTTTAGAAAAAGACGAAAAAAATGAAAAAGAAGCATTAGAGGAACGTGAAGAAAAAGAAAGAGAAGAACTTGAAGGTGAAGCAGAAAATGAGGATGCTCCTGAGCTTGCTTTTCAACAAGATTTTGAAAGAACAAAAGATCCTGCTTTAAATAGACCAACACCAGAGGTACTTCCTGGCATTATGATTAATAATGCAGTTAGTAGTTTATCTGGTGCATTATTAGGTTTACCTGGATCTGGCAATAATACTTCCTGGTCACAACGTGGTCCCAATAATGTTGGAGGAAGAACTAGAGCACTTGCATGGGATCCAAATGACGGCACAGGTAAAAAAGTTTGGGCTGGTGGAGTTTCAGGAGGACTTTGGTACAACAATGATATAACAGATGCAAACTCGGCTTGGGTGAATGTGGGAGATGTATGGTCCAATTTATCAATTACTAAAATTGTATTTGATCCAGTAACCACTACCACTATATATGTATCTACTGGCGAAGGATACCAGGCGAACAGTTCACAAGGTGCAGGCATTTGGAAATCAACAGATGATGGTGCAACTTGGACACAACTAAGTTCAACTACTGGGATGACTTATATTAATGATTTAGGAGTAAGAAGTGAAACAATATCTGGCACAACAACTGGTGTGGTTTATGCTGCTGTTGATGGAAATTCGTATAATGGAACATGGTCAATTTACCAATATACTGGACTTTATCGTTCTACAGATGGTGGCACAAGTTGGACACAAGTTTTACCATTTAATTTAGGTACTGGATTAAACTATATTCCTTATACTCCATCTTCAATTTCATTTGGAGCAAATAATAGAATTTGGATTGGAACAAAATCAAATCCATATTATGTTGTGCCACCTGCAACATTGGGCGGTGGAAATATATTTTACTCAGACAATGGAACAACATGGACAAATGCTTATTCAACTCCTGTAACTTTTTTACAAGGTAGAGTAACTGTTGCAGCAGCTCCAAGTAATGCAAATTATATTTATGGATATATTGAAAAAAATACTAGTAACGGTATTTCAACAATTTCATTGATTAAAACAACTGATAATGGAACAACATGGTCAGATCTTGCACTTCCAGATGATGCTGAAACTAAAATGCATCAAAATAACGATTTTACAAGAGGACAGGCATGGTATGATCAAGTTTTAAAGGTAGATCCACTTAACGCCTCAGCTGTTTATGTAGGGGGTGTTGATTTATTTAAGAGCACCGACGCAGGATCTACTTGGACACAATTAAGCAAATGGTCAAATAATCCAAGTTTAAATACTTTAAATATTCCACTTATACATGCCGATCAACATACATTAGAGTTTAAACCAGGCTCGTCTACAACTGCTATGTTTGGCAATGATGGCGGTGTTTTTTATAGCAATAATTTAAATAATGCTATATCAAGTATTACTATTAATCAAAGGAATAAAAATTATAATGTTACACAGTTTTATGCAGCTGCAATACATCCAACAACTGCAACTGATTACTATTTAGCAGGAGCGCAGGATAATGGAACACAAAAATTTACAAGTGCAGGACTTAGCTCTACTTCTGAAGCAAGTGGCGGTGATGGCGCATATTGTTTTATTGACCAAACCAATCCTAATTACCAAATAACTGCTTATACTCAAAATACAATATATCTTTCAACCAATGGAGGAGCAAATTTTAGTACAATATTAAATGAACAAAGCTCAGGATCTTTTATTAATCCAGCTACTTACGATAATAATTTGCATATTTATTACTCTTATAAAAGCTCTGATGGCACAAATGGATTAATCAAAAGAATAACTGGAATTAATGGAACACCAAGTGCGTCAGATGTTTCTATCACAGGATTAACAGCTTCCATTACTGCTTTTAAAGTTTCACCATATACCACAAATTCAACTACATTATTTATTGGAACTTCAAAAAGTAAAATTTTAAAAGTAACTAATGCAGATGGCACTCCTGGTGTGACTGTCATAAATACTTCTACTTTGCCAGCAAATGCATCTATTTCATGCATAGATATAGGAGCTAATGAAAACGAATTACTTGTTACCTTTTTTAACTATGGAATTGACAGAATATGGTATACAAATGATGGTGGAGTAAACTGGTCCAATAAAATGGGAAATGGCGGAAGCAAGTTTCCAAACATCCCAGTAAGATGGGCTATGTTTAATCCAAGTAACCGAACCAATGATGTATTACTAGCTACTGAGCTTGGTATTTATGGCACTACTAATTTTAGTGCTGCCAACCCAAGTTGGTCACAAATGAATAATGGTTTTACCAATGTTAGAACGGATATGTTACAATACCGACCTTCTGATAAACAAGTTATTGCTGCCACATTTGGTAGAGGCTTATTTTCATCCAATGGATTTAATGTAGCACCTACTATCACTTCATTTACGCCAACAACTGCAACAAGTGGTACCAGTGTAACTATTACGGGAACTAATTTTACAGGAGTAACTGCGGTAAGTTTTGGGAACGTTGCAGCAGCATCCTATACAGCAACTTCCTCTACTTCCATAACAGCTATTGTAGCAAATGGAGCAAGTGGTAATGTAGCTGTTACAAATGCGGATGGTCAAGCAATTAGCCCAGGCTTTACTTATTGTGCAACACCTGCTGTAAGCTTAAGCTCTGGAGTAAATTCAAATATTCAAAACGTTTGTCAAAATACTGCAATTAATAGTATTACTTATACTACCACCAATGTAACGGGTGTGACCCTTACTGGTGCTCCTGCTGGTGTGACCGCTAGTTTAAATTCAAATCTGGTAACAATTTCTGGTACACCAACAAATACGGGAACTTTTAATTACACACTTACACTTACTTCGGGTTGTTTAACTACAACAGCAACGGGTACGATAACCGTTTCTTTAAATGCTATCACCTTAACTTCTGCTACAGGAACCGACGCACAAACTATTTGTTCCAATAATGCAATTACAGATATTACTTACACCACTAATGGTCCAACCAGCGCCTCATTTAGTGGGTTACCTGCTGGTGTAACAGGAACCATGTCTGGAACTACCATTACTATTAGTGGTACTCCTACCCCAACCTCTGGAACATTTAATTATACAATAACATTAAGTGGAGGCTGTAGTGTATTTACACAAACAGGTAGAATTGTGATCCCGTCAGCAAATACAGTAACATTAGCATCTGCTGCTGGAACCAACTCGCAAACTGTTTGTTTAAATACTGTTTTAACAAATATTAGATACAACACTACTGGTGCAACTGGCGCAACATTTACTGGACTTCCAGCAGGGGTTACTGGAACTTGGGCAGCAAGTGTTGCAACAATTAGTGGTACACCAACAACAACGGGCACCTTTAGCTACACAGTAACATTAACTGGCGGTTGTAGTTCGGTAACAGCAACAGGAACCATAACAATTCCACAACAAAACACAATTGCTTTAGCATCAGGATCAAGCACACAAACTGTTTGTATTAATAGTGCAATTACAAATATTACCTATAACACAACGGGTGCAACGGGTGCAACATTTAGTGGACTACCAACTGGTGTCACTGGAGCTTGGGCAAATAATATTGCAACCATAAGTGGTACACCAACTGTAGCTGGTACTTATACATACACAGTTAGTAGCATTGGTGGTTGTGGTTCTGTTACAGCAACTGGAACTATAACTTCTAATATAAATACCATTGTATTAAGTTCTACTACAGGCACCGATGCCCAACGTGTTTGTAGCAATAGTGTAATTACAAATATTACCTATGCAACAACTGGTGCAACAGGAGCAACATTCACAGGATTACCTGGAGGTATTACTGGATCATGGTCTGCAAATGTGGTAACCATAAGTGGTACCATTACTGAAACCTCTGGTACATTTACTTATACTGTAACGCTTACCGGTGGTTGTGGTACGGTTACAAAAACGGGAAGCATTGGTATTCAACCACCAAACACTATAACTTTAAGCTCAAATGCTGGAACCGATGCTCAAACTGCATGTAGCAATGTGCCAATAACAAATATTACTTACACAACA
Organism: Bacteroidota bacterium; assembly: GCA_947456625.1. Taxonomy (GTDB): domain Bacteria; phylum Bacteroidota; class Bacteroidia; order Chitinophagales; family Chitinophagaceae; genus Sediminibacterium. The sequence goes on along the minus strand of CANGQJ010000001.1, from coordinate 245,660 downwards.
ACTGGAGCAACTGGTGCAACATTTGCAGGACTTCCTAATGGCGTAAGTGGTGCGTGGGCTGCCAATACCATAACTATTAGTGGTACTCCAACTCCAACCAATGGCACATTTACTTATACTATTACTTTAACAGGTGGTTGTGGTACTATTACAAAAACAGGATCTATTTATATTCCACCAGCAAATACAATTACTTTAAGCTCCCCTGCTGGAACCAATTCACAAACGCATTGTATTAATATTAATATTGCTTCCATAACCTATACAACCACTGGTGCAACTGGTGCTACATTTACAGGGCTGCCCACTGGAGTTACAGGATCATGGGCCAATAATCTAGTCACCATTGTTGGTACACCAACAGTTGCTGGCACATTTAATTATATAGTAACTACAACAGGTGGTTGTGGAGGCACTACTGCAACAGGAACTATTGTATCTAATTTAAATACAATTAATTTAAGTTCAGCAGCGGGAACCGATACTCAAATTGCATGTATTGGTGCACCAATAACCAATATTACTTATACTACAACAGGTGCTACTGGAGCTAGTTTTAGCGGCCTGCCTGGAGGCGTTACTGGTACTTGGGCCAATAATATTATTACCATTAGCGGAACACCAACACCAACTTCTGGCACCTTTAATTTTACTATAACATTAAATGGTGGTTGTGGCACCGTAACAAAAACGGGGTCAATTGCTATGATGCAGCAAAATAGTATGGTGTTAAGCTCGGCTGCTGGAACTCAAACACAAACAGTTTGTAGTAATACTCCAATTGCAAATATTACTTATGCCATTTCGGGTTCTACAGGAGCAACATTTGCTGGACTTCCTGCAGGTGTAATTGGCGACTGGGCAAATAATACTATAACAATTAGTGGAACACCAACTCCAAATTTTGGAACCTTTAATTATACCGTAACCTTACTTGGAGGATGCTTAGGGTTAACACAAACAGGAAGTATTATTATTCCTGCCACAAATACTATTGCATTAACATCGGCTGCGGGATCGGATGCGCAATCACTATGTGCAAACAATACTATTGGAAACATTACATATACTACAACTGGCGCAACTGGTGCAACATTTACAGGTTTACCAGTTGGCGTAACTGGTACTTGGAGTAATAATGCAATTACAATAAGTGAAAGACCTACTGTAGGTGGCACTTATAATTATACAATTACACTAACAGGTGGATGTGGCGTTATAACTAAAAACGGACTTTTAAAAGTAGATGCATTAAGTTCTGGTGGTACTGCTTCTGCAGCAAATACAGATATTTGCATTGGCACAAAAACAATATTATCGGTAATTGGTAGTGTTGGAGATATAGTATGGCAACAATCAAGTTCTGGATCGGGTAATTGGACAAATATTGCTGGATCAACTGGCCAGGTTTCTATAAGTACTGGAAACTTAACTAGCAATACCTACTTTAGAGTTTTAGCAACTAATGGAAATTGTAGTGCAGCTGCAGGAAATTTAGTAACTGTATCTATGTTGCCAGTTCCAACTGCACCAGTGATTAGCTACACGCGTAATACTCAATTTTGCTCTGGAGATTCAATTAAAATAACAAGTAATTTATCCAATAATATTGAGTGGTATAAAGATGATATTTTAATTCCAGGACAGAATAGTAATATTTACTACGCTAAAAATACTGGAAACTTTGCTGCAGTTATTTATGCATTAGGATGTCCAAGTAATAAGAGTAATGTAATTGCTTTAAATAAAAATGAATTGCCAATTTCACCAGCAGTAAATAGTTTTAGTGCTTGTAAAGACACTAAACCACTTACCTTAACAGCAACTGCTACTACTGGCAATACCCTATTATGGTATGGTACCAATGAAACCTTAGGAACAAGTGCTACAACCGCTGTGGTGGCCCCAACAAATGTAAATGGCGTAAGCAATTATTATGTGAGTCAAATTTCCCCACTAGGTTGCGAAAGCGCTAGGGCTAAAATTACAGTGACCATTAATGCCTACCCTGCAGCACCTATTATTAGTAGAGACGCTGCCAATAATTTAATTTCTTCCTATACTTATGGCAATGTTTGGTATCGTGATTTAGCATTGCTTGCCGATACTAGCAATATTATTAAGCCAACTGTACAAGGAAATTATACTGCAAAAGCAACTGTTAATAGTTGTCAAAGTACTTATAGCGATCCTTACTATTACTTTAATTCCGTAACAGATGTTATAGAATTAAATAAAGACGAGTCCATAAAGATTTTTCCAAATCCAATGATGCATGACTTGAAAGTAAACTTTAATTTAAGAAAATACCAAAAAGTAAATATTGGAGTGTACAGTTCAACATCGGGCGGAAAAATAATTGACCTAACCGACGCACAAACTGGAGCAACTATGGATGTAAGTAACTTAACAAGTGGCACTTATGTAGTAGTGATAACCTCAAGTGACAACAAAGTATTGTATATCCAAAAAGTAATGAAACTATAATTAACTTACTATTTTACTAGTACTACGGTATAAATAATTTTCATAAATATGCCTTCGGGCAAATCTATCTGGGGTATCCGAATTAATCAATTTAACATAAATTGCTTTGGGTACCCCATAATATTCGTACTCATTGCCATCCGAAAAAACAACCCTTAAAATTTCAGATTTAAATTCAAAATCGTTGATACTGGCTTCGGTAATTGTTAATTTGTAGGCATCAAAACTTGCAGCGTGTGTTTCGGGATGGACACTTACTAAAAAATGATAGGAAGCAATTAATTTAGTAGATTTTTGCTCGGCCTCAAGTTTTGCTTCCTCACTATGTTGAAATTTATCGGGATGCCACTGCATCATAATTTTACGATACACTTTTTTAAGATCCTCTAAACTTGAATTAATATCTACCCCTAAAATTGCCCTATGGCGATCAATTCGCTTCATTTTATGTAATTATAAGGCGCGAAAGTACAACTTAATCGCAATTAAAAGAGGCTATTTAACGCTTAACTTATATTTAGTAATACTATGATACTTTTGGCCTGGCTTTAAAATAGTAGTTGGAAATTTTGGCTCATTAGGGGCATTGGGGAAATGCTGCGTCTCCAAGCAAAGGGCATTATGTATTTGCAACTTATTGCCATCCACATTCACAAAGCTACCATCTAAAAAATTACCAGAATAAAACTGAATCCCAATTTCCGAAGTACTAACCTCCATAAGTCTTCCACTATTGGGATCGTATAAATTAGCAACATTTAAAAAATCGGTAGGCTTTTTATTGAGCACAAAATTATGATCATATCCTCCGTTTACTTTTGCAATTCGCTCCCCAATAGTCCTAGGCGTTGTGAAATCAAATGGTGAATTTATTACTGTTTTAATTTCACCTGTAGGAATTAATCCGTCATCAACAGGGGTATAATTATTTGCAGCAATTTGTAATTGATGTTCCAATATCGTATTGCCAAAATCACCTGATAAATTAAAATAACTATGATTGGTTAAATTAATAGGTGTTTTTTTATCGGTAGTTGCAAAATATTCAATTATTAATTCATCATTGCTAGTAAAAGTGTACCATACTTTACAATTTAAATTTCCTGGATAGCCCTCTTCCCCATCCTTACTTAAATAGGTTAATTGTAAAGTAGAATCGTTTAAAATTTTAGGTGTCCAAATTACTTTATCAAAACCAATTTTACCACCATGTAAATGATTCGCCCCATTATTAGTTGCTAAAGTATAGGTTTTATTGTCAATTGTAAATTTACCGTTTGCAATACGGTTGCCATACCTGCCAATTAAAGCCCCAAAATAAGGTGGATTTTGTAAGTAGGTTTCAATATTATCAAACCCAACTACCACCGAGGCTTTGTTGCCAAATTTATCCGGTCCGGTCCAACTAGTAACGGTTCCACCATAATTAGTTATTTTAACTTCATTACCTTGTATATTATTAAAAACAAAAAGGCTAACAGGTTGCGCATTTACTAAACCAAAGCTAGTTTCAGTAATGCCTGGCTTGTTATTACGCTTTAATTTTTCAGCTAATACTTTTATAAAATAGCCCCCAACAACACTTCTTGCCTGAAATCCTATTTGCTTGCCATTTGTAGTTTCATGCCAGTCACTTAAAGGAACTCTTGTTGTTGTTTCGGTAGCATATTTATAAATTGGATTTATTAATTCATTAAAATTAGATACACTACTTGCAAGTGTTGCAGTCCACATAATCCAATCCGACTTGGTATAAGTTTTACGGTTATCTAAGGGAAGTCCAAATTGATTTTGTTTTGTTAAATAGTAAGCAACCTCTTTATCATAAACTTTTTGTGGGAATAAATTAAAACCAAAAAGCTTATCCCAAACTAAATTATATTTTTGTGACCAGGTATTTTTATCGTTGTATGTTAATGCATAGTGATCACCGGCATCTGCTAATACCTGCCATTTTTTTGCATAGTTTATTGCAATAGTATTGTATTTAACAGCAACTTGTTTTTGACCAATTAGTTCGGCCATCATAGCATAACATTTAATACCTACTATTGCCTTAATTGCCAAATTAGCATTGCGTGCTAAATGCCCAGCAAAATCATCGGTACATAATTGATTCGCAGGATCCAAACCTTCTTGTTCCAAAAAATTTACCCATGTTGTTAAACTTTCCCAATGCTTTTTAGCATAATTGCCATTACCCTCCATTTTACAAATGGCACCTGCTAAAATTATCATATTACCTGACTCCTCCACTGGCATCCCCTCGGGATATGTTTGACCATTTGCAATTGGATAAGTGCCTAAATCGTGTGCAGCATAAGGCTTATTATATAAACCACTTTTTTCACTAAAATAAAAAATACCATTAAGCATCCCCTTCATTAATTCGGTATTATAGTTTAAAAACAAAGGAGCCGAAGGATAAGTAACATCTACTGTATTAATACTACCATTGCTAAAGTTTTCCTTGGACAAATACAATAAATCTCCATTTTGAGTACTTTTTACTAAACTGTGTGCCGCCAAGGACTGTCTATAAGCCATCACGCATAATTGGGCATATTTTTCTCCACCTGCAGTGAGTGCGTCAATCCAAATTTTATTATTAATTCGGTTACACTTTTCTAAAACCATTTCATATTCCGAACTTGCCCTTAACAACAATTTTTCCATATTTATTCCAGGCTCTAATTTCCACCATGGTTTTAGGTTTTCTTTAAAATACTGCACTTCATATAATTGATCATACCCAACCATTAACACATGTTCTTTGGATTCACCTGTAATATGCTCTTCGTTAAAAACAGTGACTAATTTAGGAGTTATTTCCTGGTTTAAAATAGTTTGACTTGCATCCAGCTTTGAGGCAGCAACATAACCATATCCCCAGTCTACTCTTAAATCATCGCCTGATTTTTTTAATATAGGCTGCTCAATGGTGCCCACTTTTAAAATAGATAGCCCATTAAAATTAAACTGTTTAACTTCTAATTTTTGGTCCTTGGTATTGGATGCAAAACTACCCGATACACCTATATTAAACCTAACACTATGGGGCTTATTGTCATTACTAGCTGCTTTTAAACTTAGGTAGGAAATTGGTCTTGACAATAAATTTAGATCGGTAATAATTAATGGGGAAGTAAAAGTCATAGTAATATCCAATCCAGCACAATTAAATTTATATATTGTTTGGGTGGCGTTCATTTCTGTGGCAACCTGCTGAGCGTTAATTATATTATTTTCCCCTGTTATTACTTGGTTCCCCATTAAACGGTATTGTTTCCCATCCACTAGCACCAAGGCTTCCAAAGCCTGTGTCGCCCCAGTCCAATGTTTGGTGTCACTTCCTGCCAAAGTATCATTAAATGACCAAATACTAAAATAAGGACTATGCGTTATTAAAGGATAAGCAGGCGCTTTTGAAACTTGAGCATTAACAATTTGTAAGAAAAATAAACAACTTAAAATGGCAAATAATATTTGTTTCATATATTATAATTAGGCAATCATTTAAAAAAATCTTTCTTAAATATACCAATAATATGCATTAAAAATACCCCTTGCTTAACCATCTGTGTAATAAGAAAGCCCCCTATTTATTCAATAAGAGGCTTTGACTTATATAACCTTAAAATGAATTGGGCATTAAACCTATTCGCTTATTTCACTTCTTCAAACTGTGCATCTTCCACTGTATCGTTACTTGCTCCACCGTTTGCTTGACCAGCGTCCCCACCTGGAGCAGCTCCTGCTTGTGCGCCTTCGGCTTGCGCTTTGTAAATTTCCTCGCTAGCAGCAGTCCAAGCAGTGTTCATTGCTTCTAAAGCAGTGTTCACTTGAGCAACATCCTGTGCTTGATGCGCCGCTTTTAAATTTGCTAAAGCAGTCTCAATAGGTGCTTTTTTATCTGCAGAAATTTTATCGCCAAACTCTTTTAATTGCTTTTCGGTTTGGAATATTAAGCTATCAGCTTCGTTTAATTTTTCTACTCTTTCTTTTTCAATTTTATCAGATGCTTCGTTGGCTTTTGCTTCGGCTTTCATTTTTTCAATTTCTTCCTTAGTCAAACCACTACCCGCTTCAATTCTAATTTTTTGTTCTTTACCAGTGCCTTTATCTTTTGCGCTTACGTTTAAGATACCGTTTGCATCAATGTCAAAAGTTACTTCAATTTGAGGAACGCCTCTTGGTGCTGGTGGAATACCATCCAAGTTAAACATACCTAAACTTTTATTTTGATTCGCCATTGGACGCTCCCCTTGTAATACATGAATTTGTACCCCTGGTTGATTGTCACTAGCTGTTGAATACACCTCAGTTTTCTTAGTAGGAATAGTTGTGTTAGAGGCAATCATTGTTGTCATTACACCACCCATTGTTTCGATACCTAAGTTTAAAGGTGTAACGTCTAATAATAAAACATCTTTTACATCACCTGTTAATACAGCCCCTTGAATTCCTGCACCAATTGCAACCACCTCGTCAGGATTCACTGAACGGTTTGGTTTTTTACCAAAGAACTTTTCTACTAATTCTTGCACTTTAGGAATTCTTGAAGATCCTCCTACTAAAATTACTTCGTCAATTTGACTAATGGAATAACCTGCATCTTTTAATGCAATTTCACAAGGTTTAATACAACGTGAAAATAAATTATCTGCAAGTGATTCAAATTTCGCTCTTGTTAATTTTAAAACTAAGTGCTTTGGAACGCCGTCCACTGCTGTGATATATGGTAAGTTAATTTCAGTTTCGGTAGAAGAACTTAATTCCACTTTTGCTTTTTCAGCAGCTTCTTTTAAACGTTGTAAAGCCATTGGATCTTTTCTTAAATCAATTGCTTCTTGTTTTTTAAATTCATCTGCTAAAAAGTCCATGATTACTTTATCAAAGTCATCACCACCTAAGTGTGTATCACCATTAGTTGATTTTACTTCAAATACACCATCTCCTAAATCCAATATAGATACATCGAAAGTACCACCACCTAAATCGAATACAGCAATTTTTTGTTCTACATTCTTTTTATCTAAACCATAAGCTAATGCAGCAGCTGTTGGCTCGTTCACAATTCTGCGAACAGTTAAACCAGCAATCTCACCAGCTTCTTTAGTTGCTTGTCTTTGCGCATCATTAAAGTATGCAGGCACCGTAATAACGGCCTCTGTTACTTCTTGACCTAAATAATCTTCTGCTGTTTTTTTCATCTTTTGTAAAACCATTGCAGAAATTTCTTGAGGTGTGTACATACGACCATCAATATCTACACGTACAGTATCATTTTCGCCTTGTACAATTTTGTAACTCCAATGAGATTTCTCTTCTGTTACTTCATTAAAACGACGACCCATAAAACGCTTCACACTTGAAATAGTGTTTTCTGGGTTGGTGATGGCTTGACGCTTTGCAGGATCTCCCACCTTACGCTCTCCGTTCTTTAAAAAAGCTACTACCGAAGGGGTGGTTCTACGTCCCTCGTCGTTTGCGATTACTACTGGTTCGCCACCTTCCATAACCGATACACAACTATTTGTGGTACCTAAGTCAATGCCTATTATTTTTGCCATAAAGATTGATTTTCAATGATTAATTACTCGTATATACGCAATCATTATGCCACAATGACTTATGGCTATACAAGGTGTTAAAATGTCATAATTGGCAGTATTGTGCCTTAAAAAAGGATCAATATTGACATAAGATTATAAAAAAGGGGCAGAATAGGCAGTTAAATAGCCTCAATATCACCGGCTTGATTGGACTTAAAAGTGTAATTTTTTTGACTGGTATAGCTAAAAATAACCACAAAAAAGGTGGTAGCTATTTTAGCTGGTGTTGCATACCATCCTAAATAATCCACAAAGAATTTTAAAAATATATAGTTTAATAAAATGCACCCTAGTACTACTAAAAAGTACTTTAAAAGTTGAGCGCTTTTTTTAACAGCCGTTTCCTGAAAAACCACGTATCTACTTAAATAAAAGCCAATTGGGAAAGTCACACAAAAACTCACCATAAATGAAGCAATATGTGGGCTAATGGTTAGCCAACCAATGTGGATAGGTGTTTTGTGAAATAAGTAATTATAAGAAAGGAAAAAACCTAGGATATCTAAAACTGTATTACCCCCGCCACAAGCTGCGTACCTAAAGGTTTGTAGTGGCATAAACTTCCTAAAAAGCGGATAGACCCAATCAATTAGATCAAGGATTAGTTTACTAATAAAATCGTGTAGTTTCAACATGAATAGCTCAAAGGTAATCTTTATTAATTACTTTTGCATTGCGCAACCTTTTTTTATGAATTTGATAACCAATTTAAAACAGTCCACCGCTAATTGTATACAACAATTATATGGTGTTCAAATACAACCCGAACAAGTATTAGTAAATGCTACTAAGCCCGAGTTTGAGGGGGATTATACCATTGTGCTTTTTGCTTTTGTAAAACAATTAGGTAAAAGTCCCGATACTTTAGGAAATGAATTAGGCGCTGCAATGATTGCGGACATGCAAGGAGTGCTTACTAATTATAATATTGTAAAAGGATTTTTAAATTTTACTATTAGCAATGCATTTTGGTTTGACTTTATAAAAAATGCAACTCCTAATAATTTATTATCTACCACTTCTACTCCTAAAAAAATTATGGTGGAGTACTCCTCCCCTAATACCAATAAGCCATTACACCTAGGGCATTTAAGAAATAACTTTTTAGGTTGGAGCATTGCCGAAATTTTAAAACTACAAGGCAATGAAGTAGTTAAAACTTGTATTGTAAACGACCGCGGCATTCATATTTGTAAAAGTATGATTGCTTGGCAATTATTTGCAAATGGTGCTACCCCCGCGGATACCAATCAAAAAGGGGATCATTTTGTGGGAGACTATTATGTAAAATACAATGACGCCTACAAAGCCCAGGTAGCCGAACTAGTTGCTGGTGGTATGACTCAAGAGCAAGCCGAAAAAGAAGCCCCTATCCAAAAAGGTGCACAGGAAATGTTGCTTAAATGGGAACAAGGCGACGCGGCCACTATGGATTTATGGAAGCGCATGAATAGCTGGGTGTACGAAGGCTTTGATACCACTTATAAAAAAATAGGATCCGATTTTGTAAAAACTTATTACGAAAGCAATACTTATTTATTAGGAAAGGAATTAGTGGAGCAGGGTTTAAATAAAAAAGTATTTTACCAAAAGGAGGACTCCTCGGTTTGGATTGATTTAACTGGAGACGGTTTAGATGAAAAAATTGTACGTCGTAAGGACGGTACCTCGGTATACATAACGCAGGACATTGGACTTGCACAAGTAAAACAAAAAGAGTTTAATACCGATGCAAGTATATATGTGGTAGGTGACGAACAAAATTATCACTTCAAAGTACTTAAATTAATTTGTCAAAAACTACAATTGCCTGCAGCCGATGGTATTTATCACTTAAGTTATGGCATGGTGGAACTTCCTACCGGTAAAATGAAAAGCCGTGAAGGAACTGTTGTGGACGCCGATGATTTAGTGGAAGCCATGATTCAAATTTCAAAAGAAAAAACCGAATCCCTTGGCAAGGTATCCGAATTTAAAGAGGCACAATTAACAGCACTTTATAATACCATTGGACTTGGTGCCCTTAAGTTTTTCTTATTAAGAGTAGACCCTAAAAAGAAAATGATTTTTAATCCCGAAGAAAGTATAGATTTTCACGGATTTACGGGTCCATTTATTCAATACACCCACGCGCGTATTAAAAGTATATTAAGAAAAACAGGTACTGATATAAGCTTAACTGTTTCGGAATTATTACCATTGGAAAAAGGGTTAGCAATTGAGCTTTCAAATTTTCAGGCTGTTATTAACGAGGCCGCCGAAACATTAGACCCTTCCAAAGTGGCTATTTATACCTTTAACTTGGCTAAACTATTTAATAGTTTTTACAATGAACTTTCTATTGCCAATGCCGAATCGGAGGATAAGAAAAATTTAAGAATTCAGTTAGGTATTTTAACTGCAGCAACCTTACAAAAAGGAATGCGCGCTTTAGGTATTGAGGTTCCCGAGCAAATGTAATTGCTAAAAAAGAATAATCAATTACTTGCGCTTAGGCTTATATGGCACATAAGTTTCAGGAGTTAATTCCTCCACACCCCACTGCGTTAACAATCCATCCATTTGCTGTTTAGGTAAACTTGCATGATCGTAATGACCCGCCACCATTTTTTGTCTCATGGCTTCATAAATACTTACCGCACAAGCCACCGAAATATTTAAGCTTTGTATAATCCCCATTTGAGGTATAATAAAATTACCATCGGCTAGTGCTCTGCACTCGTCTGTTACGCCAGCATGTTCGTTGCCAAATACCAACGCTACCGATTCGGTAAAATTAATATCATATAACTGTACTGCATCGCTGGACAAATGCGTGGTTAATATTTTTGAAAAATTTTTTCGTACTGCACTCATACACTCCTCTAAATTATCAAACTCATGAATTGTAAGCCATTTTAATGCACTACTACTACTTTTATATCCAAACTTTTTATGCCTTGGTATTTTGGTAGTTAAAATATACACATCCTGAATACCCACCGCATCACAGGTTCTTAACACCGCGGAAATATTATGTGGATCCTGTACATTTTCCATTACCACAGTTAAATTGGCTTGACGCTTACTTAATACTTTAATTAATTTATCGGTACGCTCTGGTGTCATGATTCTAAATTTTATACCCTATCAGTTTCTAGCATTATTTACTTTACAAACGGAGGTTTATATTTCACCCCTAGGCCATAATTCATTAGGGGTTCAATACATCCATTTTCATTTTCAAAACTATAATTTAAACCTGCCCCATTTAATTCAGTCATTAACAACGGGCCATCCATATCTACGTAATCTAGTTGAGGTAAAAATTGAGCAATGGCAGCAGATCCAATCACCGACTCGTTCATACTCCCCATCATTACTTTTAAACCAAGTGTCCTTGCCTCCTTAATCATTCTTAATGCAGGTGTAAGTCCGCTACACTTTGTAAGTTTAATATTAATGCCATTAAAATAATTGGCACATGTTGCAACGTCTTTTTCCATTACACAACTTTCGTCTGCAAATAAAGGAAGTAATGCTTGTTGCTTTAATTGTGCCATACCTTCCCAATTGTCTTTGGCCAAAGGCTGCTCCACCAATTCAACACCCAATTTAGCTAAGGCAGGAATTTTAAGCAATGCTTCCTCGGTGGTCCAACCCGCATTGGCATCCACTCTAATGGGATTATCGGTATGTTTACGTAGCTCAGTAATCATTTCAATGTCATACTCGGTTCCCACTTTAACTTTATAAATGGGCCAAGGATGGGCTTCCATTTTTTGTACCATTTTTTCAATAGGATCAATACCTAAAGTATAATCACAAATGGGTGGCTGCGGGTTATTTTCATTAGGAGTAGTAGGCCATTGCGTACCCCATAATTTATGTAGGGGTTGCTTTTTCATTTGTCCCCATAAATCCCATCCCGCCATATCCAAAGCGCAAACTAAAAAAGGATCATTGGGAAATAAATGGTGTAAAAAATGCCAAAAACGTTCGGGATCTATTAAAGCAAATTTTTCAATTACTTTTCGGTGCTTTTCTAATTGTTCCATCATAGCCTCCACCGAAACATTATAATAAACAATGGCAGGCGCCTCGCCAAATCCTTCCCAATTGCCCAATGAAAAACGCACCATTAAACTATGCTGATGTGTTTTGGTCCTACCATTGGAAATGGTAAAGGGATACTCAAAGGGTAATTTTTGTTCCCAAAAGGATAATTCCACTTGTTAAATTTTTACGAAGATACAAAACCAAGTAGCAATATTAAAAACTATGACTACTAATAAATAATTAACGACCACTAGATTTGATAGCACTATTCCACTCACTGTTAAATGCCGTTTGTTGAATTAAATGCTCCAAACTTAAATGCATGCGGTATCTCCAATAATGTTTTGGATTGGCAGGAACATTGATACGCTCTTGGTTTGGATCACTTCGGCGTATACTTTCATCCACACCTAAATAATCTTGTAATTGGAAAATTGCCCACATAGCTGGCGAATATAAATGCTGTAACAAAATTGCTTTGTTAATCCAAGCTTCACAATGAACTGGCGCTTCACCCCATTGTCCAATTTCATGGTTGTAAAATTGTTGTGTTTTTTCCCTATCCTCTTCCCACCATCCTCTAATAGTGCTTGTATCGTGAGAACTTGGAGTTACTACACTTAAATATGGAGCGTCATTGGGATGGAAAAAAGTTTTATGGTTTGCCTTTGGCATACGTTGCACTTCTAAGCTTAAAATTCCTAATTGATACATTACATTTGGAACGCAGGAAGGCACCAATCCTAAGTCCTCTCCACAAATTAACATATTGGTTGAAAGCTTAAGCATTGGTAATTTTTGCATTGCTTCTTTTTCCCATGCTGCATCCTGACGTTTAAAGAAATAATCTACATACAGTTCACGTAATGCATGCTGCGTTGTAGCATCCAAGTTTTGAAAAGAACTGGTTGCCTCTATGTTAAATCTAAAATGAAAATGATTTGCTTTTTCGGCGTCCATTAAAATCACATTACTTATTAAGCTAAATAAACCATGCTTTATTTTTTCATGCCATTGGTCCTGAGGCATTGCACTAAATAATGTTTCCACCTGTCTTTGGGTTTTAAAGGCAGGAAGTAATTCGTAATGTCCGTCCCCAATATGTTTTAAATATTCTTTTTTAATTAAATCATTGTCATAACCAAAGGTTTGAAACAAAACGGTTTCATTAATATAAGGATGCGTTAATCGGTAATGATCGCATTTAATTCCTTTGGCATTTAATTCATTTATAGAAACAGGAATGGCAGGAACAAAATGTCCTAAAATGCCTTCCACGGCATGCATAGGAATACTCCAAATTCTAAAGAAACCTAAAATATGATCTATCCTAAATGCTTCAAAGTAAAACTTCATTTGATCAAACCTAGACTTCCACCAAGCAAAACCATCACGCGACATAACCTCCCAATTGTAAGTGGGGAATCCCCAGTTTTGACCACTTACTGCAAAATCATCCGGTGGTGCACCGGCTTGCATATCCATATGAAATAAATTAGGACTTTGCCAAGCATCTGCTCCAAAACGATACACCCCAATTGGAATATCCCCTTTTACAATAACTCCTTTTTCATGCGCATAATTAGTAGCATCTAATAATTGAAGATGTAAGTGAAATTGAACATAATAGAAAAAAGCAATAGCATCATAAGTTTTAGCGTTAGGATCTAATAATTTTGAAATTGCTTTTTCCTCGTATTTGTTATGGGTGGGCCAATTATTAAAATCTACGGTGCCATGTAAATCTCTTAGGTACGAAAAAGTAGCATAAGAAACCAACCAGTTTTTATTTTGTTCAAAATAAGCTGCAAATGCTTTACTAGCTAATGTAGCTTTCCCGTTTTTAGAATACAACAAATGCAATACTTCCCATTTTAATTGCATGACCTGTTCATAATCTACATTTTCTGCTGCGTTTAATTCTTTAATTTTATTTTGATAAGGTAGTAATAATTTTTCTTGAGAAGCCTCCAGCATGTTTTCTAGTCGTATAAACATAGGATGCAATGCAAAGGCAGAGATAGCTGCATAGGGATAAGAGTCCATCCAGGTATGGGTTGCAGTGGTATCGTTAATAGGTAAAATTTGAATTAATTTAAGCCCTACTTTATTGGCCCAATCTACCAGTAATTTAATATCTGCAAATTCACCCACCCCAGCACTTTTTTCGGATCTTAATGAAAACACAGGAATGGCAACACCTGCCCCTTTCCAATTATTAGCATTATAATGTAAAAAACCATCATTTACAATTACTATTTTATCATTTCCAACAGGCTCATAAATAACACGATTGTCCCCTTCCTCAAATTGAACAAACTCTTTTTTATCTAAATCATAAATGCCATATTTATATACAAATGGGAAATTGCATTTTGAGGAATCAAAACACAGTTCAAAATATTGAGTTCCTTTGATTTTATTTAAAACTACTGCCTTAGTTGAATCCCAGGCACCAATAATTTTTGATTCCCCTATTACACAAACCGTATGATTTGGTGCTATTAGTGGTGCTTTTACCCTTAAAACATGCGTAGTTTTATTGGTAATACAAGATTCACTTTCTGTTACAGATCCTTTCATTAATACATTAGCAAATGGAGCAGTGTAAAAAGTATTTTCCTTATAACCTGTAAAATTCCAACTATCTATAATTACAATTTCGCTTGTTTTAATATCTAAGAAATTAATGCACTTATCATTACCAGCCTCAAAGGATCTGGTACCATCTTGGTTTTGAATAAAATAATGATATACTATTTTATTTGCAACCTCGTTTGAATTAAAATTTAAATGTAAAACCCAGTAGTCATTGTTTAAATAAACTAAGGGAACTGCTTGTTCAATATTGTTATTGCCAAGTGAGGCGTGGTTCCCATAAATGTAAATTCCCTGACCAAAATGTGTCTTATACTTTAGATGAAAACTAACTTTAACAGACTTCATAGTAAGAGAATTTCGTAGCAATCGTAATGAATTAATAAACAAGCGACTAAAGATAAAAAATTAGTGTGTAAAAAACACACATTAAACAATTTTTGCTTTTGATATTAATTTCAAAAAAGGTATATTTACGTATATTATTAATTATCAATTGTTTACGCCCTTAAATGGATAAAATTGTCATATATACCGATGGATCCTCTCGTGGAAACCCTGGACCAGGAGGATATGGTGCCATTTTAATGTGGGGTGAAAAAGTTAAAGAAATGTCTGGTGCCTTTAGAAAGACAACTAATAATAGAATGGAATTACAGGCTGTTATTCAGGCTATGAGTGCTTTAAAAACAAAAAACTTACCCATTAATATTTACACTGATAGTAAATATGTTGTTGATTCGGTGGAAAAAAAATGGTTGGACAATTGGATAAAGACCGACTTTAAGGGAGGTAAGAAAAATAAAGATTTATGGAAAATTTATTACGAACTAGCAAAACCTTTTAAAGTAAAATTTAATTGGGTTAAAGGTCATGCAGATAATCCTTACAATAACAGATGTGATGAGCTCGCTACTTTAGCTGCCGATAATGGACCTTGGGAAATTGACACAGCTTTTGAAACCGCGCAGGAATAAAAATGAACTAAAAAAGATAATTATTAAGCTGCCTTAAATTTAGGCACTAATAGTCTGAAGCTACCAAACAATACTGCACCAAACACTACAGTACTTGCTACGCTATATGGATAAAATGGTAACCCATCGGCCATTGTTTGCAATAAGCCAGTAGCTGTAAATGCATGATGATAACCTCCACCTTGAGCCCATACTAAAAAATTTGAAACTAAAAAGTATGCGGTTGGCGCACTAAAAAATGATATTAAAAACTTAGCTGGCTTAGCCGATTGTAAACTAAATCCAAATACAGTAGTTGCAGCAATTAAAAGGTAGTTTTCAATTTGACCTGCATAAAAACCCTGTATTGTTGAAAAACCATAATTGAATAATACCTGATACATTAAATCAGAAATAAACATAGAAACAATTGGCAATAAAAATGAGTATTGCTTTTTGCTTGCAAACAAAGAACCACTGAATAATGCAATTGCAATTTGTGGCGCAAATCCCAAAGGACGACCTGGCATTACGCGGTATAATGCACTTGTTGCAACCATGATTACTAAAGCAAGGGTAATTTGTTTATTTAATTTCATAAAGTATTATTTATAACAACGAGAACAAAAATAAGACTTTAGCCCCTTATTTGATGATATAGATTTTCCTCAAATGTGAATAACCTAAGGGACATAGCTTTTAAATACAACCGAAGCTTCGGTAGCTTGCATGTGAATTTGCTGAAAAGCAGCTACCAGGGCTACTTCACCGGCTTTATAAGTTATTGTATCTATGATAATTTGCCCCTCTATAACCAACAACATTTCTAGCGACTTAGAATTTATTGTGTAATGTTCCCCTGTAATTAATGCTATTTTGCTTAAACCAAAATCGGGAACTGGACAAGGATAAATGGTCTCTATTGCATTAAGAACATCCCCTTTTAAAACATTGGGATAAGTTGGCTCAAACAATACATGCTTCATTAATTCTTCTATGTCTATATGCTTTGGTGTTAGTCCCCCTCTAAGTACATTGTCACTATTTGCCATTAACTCAATATTTTGTCCCTCCAAGTAGGCATGTAATAAACCTGCTCCCTGAAAAACTCCTTCTGATTTATTTACCTGAACTATATTTAAAATATAAATAGAGAAAATGCCTTTATCAATATTATTTTCTGGCAATACCCCATTGTAATATTTATTGGCCCACCAATGTGGATGCGATTTATTTACTGTTCCATTTTGCACACAAGTAATTGCATCCTGCATTAAAGGTTTTAAAAACACATCTGCATTGGATGGAGACAATTGCATAAAGTAAGCATAAAGCCCTTTGTAATTAGCATCCTTAAAATGTTCCAACAGTGGATTTAAATAAGGCAAAGTTTTTAATCTTTCTTCCAATAAATGAGGTGCTAAAAATCCGTGTAAAAGCCAAAATTCACTAAGCGCTACCATAACTTCTGGCTTATGATTATTGTCTTTATAATTTCTGTTGGGCGCATTTATTGCAACCCCCATTAGCTCCTCATGATTAAAGCCAATAACCGCATTTTCCTTGGTAGGATGCACTTGAATACTTAACATTTTAGCTACATCCAATACTTTAAATAAATATGGAATAGACCCAAATTCACTAATAGGAAGCAGGCCGTTGTTTGTTTCAATTTGTGCTGGTGCCGAAGGATGTGCCCCCATCCAGTATTCTGCAAATGGTTTATTATCCAAATTTTGAACCTGCATTAAACTAGGTATAAATTGAGTACCTCCCCAATCATAATGTCTATGAACTCCATGTAACTTATACGCTTTTTGCATATCAATAATTTCCCGATGTTTACTTAAACTGGTTAAATGAAAAACAAAGATACTGGGTTTTTTGGCGAAAACATAGCTAGCCAATATTTAGAAAGCAATGGTTTTGAAATTTTAGAAAATAATTGGCGTTATAAACATTTAGAAATAGACATAATAGCAAGCAAGGCCAATAGGTTACATATTATTGAGGTAAAAACTAGGTCATCCATTGATTTTGGATATCCCGAAACCATGATTTCAAAAACTAAAATGCAGTTTTTGAAAAATGCTGCTGCTCATTATCAATATCAACATCCATATTGGAAATGGCTACAATTTGATTTTATAGCTATTATAAAAAAACCCACTAGTGAGTGGGTTTTAGATTTTTTCGAGGACGTATATTTTTAAATTTTACCCTATTAAGTCTTTCATTTTTTCAACCATCTTATAGGTAGCAGGACAAAACTCAATATTTTGTTTATGCACATGTATATACTCCGTCATTTTCTTTTTAGTTAAATGCGGGAAGCCTGCACAATCCGCTGGTCTTACTTCATAGATACTACACATGTTTGTTTTTAAATCTAAAAATTGACAAGGTTGTAATTTATTTAACCAATCCTTATCCTTCTTATCATACTCTAAATACTTTTCAGTAAAAGCTTTTGGAGTTGTATTTAAATGGGTAGCAATTCTTTTAATATCTGTTTTAGTAAAAGTAGGGCTCATGGTTTTACAACAATTTGCACAACTTAAACAATCGGTTTCGGCCCAAACTTGCGGGCTTAATATTTCAGCTAAATTATCCAAACCCTTGGGTGCTCGCTTGTCTAATTTAGTTAGAAAGGACCTGAATTGTTTTGCGTTCTTAGTTGCTTTTTGCCTAAATGACCTTAAATTTACTTGCATATCTTTGATTAAATCTGTTGCGAAATAAACTCATTCTATATTAACTATCAAATCTTTTATATTAAGAAATGAATTGGGCTATCTACAAAAAAGGTTTTAAAGCTTTTCTTCAATTAGAAAAGTCCTTAAGTGCCCATTCGGTTGAAGCATACCTTAGGGATATTGATAAACTCACCAATTATTTTGAAAGTGTTGGCAAGGAAATTGGCCCTAATGATGTGGCCCTACCCGACTTACAAAATTTTATTCAAACCATTGGTGCCATGGAAATGGCTGCTACATCACAAGCTAGGATCATATCTGGAGTAAAATCATTTTTTAAGTACTGCATACTAGAACAAATTTGCACCACTAATCCAACTACTTTACTACCAACCCCTAAAACCAGACGTAAATTGCCGGATGTTTTAAGCTTTGAAGAAATAGAGCAAATGATTGGTCAATTAGACCTAAGCAAACCCGAAGGTGGCCGAAATAAAGCAATTTTAGAAACTATGTATAGCTCGGGACTTCGTGTTACCGAAGCCATCAATTTAAAAATTTCATGTCTATACTTAGATGTTGGATTTATAAGAGTTATTGGCAAAGGTGACAAGGAAAGATTAGTTCCTATTGGTTCTGACGCTATTAAGTATATTAAATTATATAAAGATACTATTAGGTTACATCAAACCCCAGCCAAGGATTGTGAGGACATACTATTTTTAAACAACCGTGGTAAGGGATTAAGCAGAGTAATGATATTTTATATCATTAAAGACCTCATTCTAAAAACAGGGATTAAAAAGTCTATCTCTCCACATAGTTTTAGACACTCATTTGCAACCCATTTGGTAGAGGGTGGCGCGGACCTGCGAGCGGTTCAAGAAATGTTAGGACATGAAAGTATTACCACCACAGAAATTTACACCCATATTAACAGAGAATTCCTAAGGGATACTTTGGACCGCTTTCACCCTGCATTTCAAAAAAAATAACCTTCTGATAAACTAAAATCATTTAGGTTTGTTATTCAAAATAAAAATTACAGATTATGAAAAAAATAATTTTTTCAATTTTAACTATCATCGGATTAAGTGCACAGGCTCAAATTAAAATGCCCGCTGCAAGTACTACTCAAACCTTATCACAGGATTTTGGTTTAGGTAAAATAGAAATAGTTTATTCTCGTCCTGGCTTAAAGGGCCGTGCCGCTTTTGGAAATGGTTCATTATTAGCGCCTATTGGTCAAGTTTGGAGAACAGGTGCAAATGGTGCAACTAAAGTTACTTTTTCTGATCTAGTTACTATTGGTGGCAAAACATTAGCTGCTGGTGCTTATGGTTTATTTACAATTCCTGGCGAAAAGGAATGGACTATAATTTTTAATACCAATTCAAATGGTTGGGGAAGTTTTAGTTACAAAGAATCTGAGGATGTGGTGCGCTTTCAAGTAAAGTCGGAAACAACCAGTAACAGCACAGAAACTTTTACAATTAATGTAGATAATATCAATGCAGAAAACGCAACTATTTCTTTGAAATGGGCAAATACACTTGTAAATATCCCTGTAGCAACCGACATTAAACCTGCAATTCGCAAGCAAATTAAAGAAGCAACATCGGGTGCGAATGTAAACCCAAATGTGTATCAATCTGCTGCTAATTTTTATTATGATTTAGACAAGGATTATGATAATGCATTGGTGTATGTTGACAAAGCAATTGCTGCAAACGCAAAAGCATATTATTTATTTTTATTAAAAGGAAAAGTGCAAAAAGAATTGGGTGATAAAAAAGGTGCAAGGGCAAGTGCAGAAGCTTGTATTAAACTTGCAACGGAGGCTAATAACCAGGACTATGTTAGATCTGGAAAAGCATTGTTAGAGTCACTTTAGAATTATTTTTATTAAAATATATAGTGAGTCTTCCCTTGGTTCATACTTTGGGAAGACTCATTTTTTTTGTAGGTTTGCGACCCTTAGCGGAGGTGGCGAAATTGGTAGACGCACTACCTTGAGGTGGTAGCGCCCACACCCGGGCGTGGGAGTTCGAATCTCCTCTTCCGCACAAATGCCTTGACACAAAAGTGTCAGGGCATTATTGTTTCGAGGCTGTGTTGTAAGCTTGCTTACATAAACAGATGAGAGACAATAATGCCAACAAAATGCGAAGAATTTTGTAAAGGCTTTGGGTACGCGTCACCCTCAGAGATCAGCGAGCACGAAGTGCGAGATGATCTCTATTAAAAGTATAGTTGAAAGGCTGTGTTGTAAGCTTGCTTACATAAACAGATGAGAGACAATAATGCCAACAAAATGCGAAGCATTTTGTAAAGGCAAAAATCTATTTCACAAAATCCAAGGCTATTATATGATGCGCAAGCACAGCTTTTAAATCATGCATATTGGTTTCATTATAGTTGCCATCTATATATGCTGTAACTAATTTTGCATATTTTGTTAATTGATTAAAATGACCCGTTGTTTTCTTAGCCCCCAACACAAATAGTGGAACTTTTGGATATTGGTTTAATACTACGCCTAATGCTAAATCTATATGATGTAAAAAATTATTTAGGACTACTTCCTTATGTGCCGAAGCATCGGTAAACTGCCCCATTCTACCTGGCATATCTCTTTCATAAGCCTCAATTGCATTGGCGCCACTTAACTTAATTTTTTCAAAGTTTACTTTATCGTAAATGAATAAGTGAACTTCTTTTGCGCTTAGTAATAATACCAAGTATTTATATTTATTTTCGTTTAACATAACACATCATTTATTGTACCCTAAATTGACAACAATTAGGATTCAATTATTATGACATTACTCATAATTGGTTATGATAATTAGTTAGTTGGTAAAACAGGTCACGCAAACATAGTCGGTGCCAAAGTGATAATCTAAGCATACTTGTTTATCAATTTGTTTATGTGAAATTTGAGCAAAAACTTGCCCGCATTCTTTTGCAGCTATTTCTAATACATTAAAATCCTTTGCAAAATCAATCCCAAGTTGCTCATGTTGTTTATACATGGCTTCTTTTGCAGCCCAAAAAAATGCCATTTGCTTTAACTTATCTGTTTCGGGCAAATTTTCAATCATCCCTTTTTCGGCTTCATTTAAAAACTTATGCGCCACTTTTAAAATACGAGGATGTATTATTTCTATATCAATACCAATAGGGTCGGTATCACTAACCGCTACTGCAGCATACCCTTTACAATGGGAAAAAGAAAAGTGAAAAGGCACCCCCTGCAAATAAGGTTTCCCATTATCCGCCATCACCATTTTATTTAAATCGGCTTGGGGCATCATTAACTTAAACAAAAGCCTAACCGCTAAATGTTGGATTTTCCTTTCCTCATTTTGAATATCTACCGCCAATTTAACATCGGTTTCAAAAAAAGATACCGGCTCTGTGATGGACCAAATAGCCAAATGTCTGGTCTCGTTAATATTTTGTTGATAAAAGAAAGGCATAAAAAAAAGCTTTGAGTTAGATTGCAGCGCCGTTAGAGGTGCAAATTAAACATAAATACATATAAAAATTTAAGATGATTTTATCCGACTCTAGAATATTACAAGAAATTGAAAAAGGTACAATTAAAATTGAGCCCTATGACCGAAAGGATTTAGGAAGCAATAGTTACGATGTACATTTAGGAAAGTGGTTGGCTACTTATGACAATAATATTTTAGACGCTAAGGCACATAATACTATTACTTATTTTGAAATTCCCGACGAAGGTTTTGTCCTAGAGCCTACCGGTTTTTATTTAGGTGTTACTTTGGAATACACCGAAACGCATGCACATGTTCCTTTTTTAGAAGGGAAATCATCCACTGGTCGTTTAGGTATTGACATACATGCAACTGCCGGCAAAGGTGATGTAGGATTTTGCGGATATTGGACTTTAGAAATTTCGGTAAAGCAACCTGTTAGAGTATATAAGGGCATGCCAATTGGACAATTAATTTATTTCCCAGTAGACGGAGAAATTGAAGTTGCTTACAACAAAAAGTCCAATGCCAAATACAGTGGCCAGCCTGAAAAGCCTATTGAGAGTATGATGTGGAAGAATAAGTTTTAATCCGCTTATAGGCTAGTGCCCACAGTAGCACATCGTTATAACTTTGTATTCCATTTTTTTGATGATTCCATTGCAGGAATTGATCATATGCTTGCGCACTCCCTGGTAGCTGTAAAGCTTGTTTACTTGTAAAAAAATTTCTGATTATTTTTCTGTCAGCAAGTACTTTTGGACTAATCAACTTTTTATTTCTTTCAATAATTTTAATAAACATTTTTTGGTCACCTCTTTGGGCAATTGCTTTTAAATGCGCTTTTTGTGCATAAGTAAAAAGTTGAAGTTGTGTTGCGTAATTAAAAATTGAATTTTTACTTTCAACTCCAATAACGTAGGCAATAAAGTTTGCTTCGGATTCCGAAGCATATCCCAATTGATGTGCCATTTCATGACAAATAGTAAAAGGCATTGTTAATACGGGAAGATCCCCTCTTATAATTGCTTCTCCAGTAATTGGTTGATAAAATGCGGTGTATCCAAAATAATCTCCCCAAATTGGAAATGCGGACTGCTTTATGGAGGGGTGATGGTAATTTAAAAAAGGATAAACCTCCTGTATTTTGGCATATTCCTGTTTTGAAAGGCTGGCTAAATGTTCAAATTTGAGATGATATATGTCCGAATCGGAAATTTTTAATCTAGTTGCGTTCATTGTACCTATTAAATCCAGACTTAAGCTATCCATTTGAGCCTCGGTATAATTTGAGGGGAGTTGGATGTTAAAATACTTTTCTGGACCCAGCCTTTGGTAGTTCAATCCCCATAACAGCATAAACAAGATATAAATTTTAACCAAGGAATTAAAGCCTTTAACCAGGTATAGTTTCCAGAAATGAATCACTTTAAACCGAGGACTATTACGCAGTAACCATTTTAAAGCATTGTATATCAATGAAATAAGAATAAAAAGGTATACCCATTCCCCTAAAGCATTTTGAAGCCAGCCAAACACCATTCTAAGCAAATTGCTCAATGGATCAAAAAAATAAGGCGCATAATACCTTGAAACCAGCTCACTTGAGCAACTAAACCCAAAAATAAATAGGCCTAAAAGGTATCTGGCGTAGTTCCAAGGCAGTTTTTGACCTAATTTCGTGGCGTTAGACATGATAAGATTTGTAACGTAAAATTAGGATAAACTTTGTCTTTTGATAGGTTTTTACTAACTTTGCCAACCCTTAAAGTACGGTTATGGGCCAGAACAGAACATTTGAAATACCATTTGTAGGTTTAGCGGCCGGCGAACATGAGTTCGAATACCATATTGAGGATAAGTTCTTTACAGATTTCGGACCGCAGGAGTTTAGTAATTGTGATACTAAAATCAAATTGAAATTGGATAAGCATCAAGGCTTTATGCAATTACATTTTGATGTGGACGGAAAAGTGGAAACCCAATGTGATCGTTGTGGCAACCCGCTTAATGTCCAACTTTGGGATGAGTTTAATTTAATAGTTAAACTTGTTGAAAACCCAGACACAATGAACGGCCAAGAGGAAGATCCTGACATCTACTACATTGACCGAAACGAAAGTCATATTAGTGTTGCTTCATGGATTTACGAATTCATCACTTTAAGTTTTCCATTGCAACATATTTGTCCGGAAAACGAAAAGGGCGAATCTACCTGCAACCAAAAAGCATTGGCTGAATTACAAAAGCTAATGTCTGCTCCCATTGAAACAAGAAACGAGCAACTTTGGAAAGGTTTGGAAAAATTTAAAGATGGACTTGATAATGAAGATGCGAAAGCATTGGATATATGAAATTAAGAGAAGTTGTAATAATAGATTTGAAATAAAATAAAAGTAAAAATTTAAAACATAAGAGATGCCTAATCCTAAACGCAGACACTCACAACAACGTAGTGCAAAAAGAAGAACTCACTATGTAGCACAAGAAGTTACATTAAGCACCGATGGTACTACTGGAGAAATCCATGTACGTCACCGTGCGCATGTACAAGAAGGTAAATTGTACTACAAAGGAAAATTAGTAGCTGAAAAAGCGCCTTTAAAAGCATAATTAATGAATATCGGATTAGATATGATGGGTGGTGATTTTGCACCACTGGAAGCCGTAAAAGGCGTTCAACAATATCTTTCTAATCCAGAACATAATATATTTTGCATAGGTGAAGAAACCCAATTGAAAGCTTTATTTCAAGAACACGGGGTTGCTTCACCTTTTTTGCATATTGTACATGCATCTCAAGTGGTTGGTTATCATGAACATCCTACAAAAGCATTAAAAGAAAAGCCAGACTCCTCTATTGCAGTGGGCTTTCAATTGCTTGCTTCTGGTAAATTAGACGCTTTTTTAAGTGCAGGAAATACAGGTGCCATGTTAGTTGGTGCTATGTTTACAATCAAACCAATTAAAGGCGTTTTAAGACCAACCATTGCAAGTTTACTTCCTAAACTTAATGGCAAAACTGGAATTTTAGTAGACGTTGGATTAAATGCCGATTGCAAACCAGAGCAATTAAACCAATTTGCTATTTTAGGTAACTTATACGCTAAACATATTTTAAATATTGAGCATCCAAAAGTAGGTTTATTAAATGTGGGTGAAGAAGAAGGAAAAGGAAATGCATTAGCTCAAGCCACCTACCCTTTGCTTAAAGAAAATCCAGCAATTGAATTCATGGGAAATGTGGAAGGTCGTGATGTATTCAATGACAAAGCAGACGTAATAGTGTGTGATGGTTTTACAGGAAATATTATTTTAAAAGCAGCAGAGGCAATGTACGAAGCTGCAGTTCATCAGGGCTTAGGTAACGATTCTTTTTTTAGCCGTTACCATTTTGAGCATTATGGAGGTACCCCTATTTTAGGTGTTAATGCTCCAGTAATTATTGGACATGGAATTAGCAATGCAAAAGCTTTTTGCAACATGATTAAGCTTGCTGAAAAGATGCTGGCTACTCAGTTCTGTCAAATTATTACCACCAATTTCGAGAACTTATAATTTTCTCTTAAATCTGAATTACCCCCCTAAGGCTAACATTCGTTTGGGCCATAAATTGTATATTTGTTACTCAATATTTAAACTATGAGTAAGTACAGATCAGGGGTATTATTTGGTAAAGAATTAGAAACTTTATACAACGACGCAAAGGCAAATAACTTTGCAATTCCAGCAGTAAATACAACAGGAACTGATACCATTAATGCAGCTATTGAAACTGCAGCAAAAGTAAAGTCTCCAATTATAATACAATTTTCAAATGGTGGTGCACAGTTTATTGCAGGTAAAGGCATGCCTAACGATAATTTACAAGCAAATATTCAGGGTGCCATTGCAGGTGCTTTACATGTACATCAAGTAGCTAAGTTTTATGATGTTCCAGTAGTTTTACATACCGACCATGCTGCAAAAAAATGGTTGCCATGGATAAGTGCTTTAATAGATGAAAGCGAAAAGTACAATAAACTTCATGGACAGCCATTATTTAGTTCCCATATGTTGGATTTATCCGAAGAGCCTATTGAAGAGAACATACAAACATCGGTTGAATTTTTCAAGCGAATGGCACCATTAGGTATGGGTATTGAAATAGAATTAGGCGTGACTGGAGGTGAAGAAGATGGCGTTGATAATAGCGGTGTTGAAAACGATAAATTATATACGCAACCAGCGCATGTTGCATATGCATATACAGAACTTGGCAAAGTTGGTAACTTGTTTACCGTTGCTGCTGCATTTGGAAACGTACATGGTGTATATAGCCCAGGTAATGTTGAATTAAAACCTGAAATTTTACATAATAGTCAATTACATATTGAAAAAACATTAGGTACTGCTCCAAAGCCAGTATACTTTGTTTTCCATGGCGGTTCTGGCTCTCCTCAAAATCAAATTAGAGAAGCCATTGGATATGGTGCCATTAAAATGAATTTAGATACCGATTTACAATGGGCTTTCTGGGAAGGCATTTTAGGATACTATAAAAAGAATGAGGCTTATTTGCAAAGTCAGCTTGGCAATCCAGAGGGAGCAGACAAGCCAAATAAAAAATATTATGACCCAAGAGTTTGGTTAAGAAAAGGAGAAGAATCTTTTATCAAACGCTTAGAACAATCTTTTGAAGATTTAAATTGCATTAACAGAAACGCATAAAAATCTTTTTAATACATTTATTAGATACCCGATTGCTCACTTAAATGCCCCACTATGAGAAATAGAGAAGAAGATATTGAAGTGAATTTAACTGGCGAAGAATTAATCAGTAATGAAACTGGCAAACCGAGATGGTTTAAAAGAATCAAAAGAGGTATTACCACTCCTACCTCAGACAAAAAAGAAACACCCGAAGGATTATGGACTAAATGCCCTTCTTGTAATCATATTTGCACAAGTACTGAATTAAAGGAAAATTTATACATCTGTAATAAATGTAATCATCATCACAGAATTGGAAGTGAAGAGTATTTTGATATCCTATTTGACGATGCGCAATATGAAGTACTCTATGATAATATCGTAAGTAAAGATGCATTAAATTTTACGGATCTTAAAAATTACCAAAAACGTTTAGACGAAATACATGCAAAGACCGATTTAAAGGATTCTATGCGTGTTGGCGTTGGTAAAATGAACGGTGAAGGATATGTAGTTGCTTGTATGGATTTTGAATTTATTGGAGGATCGCTTGGAAGTGTAATGGGTGAAAAATTTAGTCGTGCTGTTGACTATTGTATTACAAATAAATTACCATTTTTAGTAATTAGCAAAAGCGGTGGTGCACGTATGATGGAAAGTGCATTTAGCTTAATGCAATTGGCTAAAACTAGCGGAAAACTATCTCAATTAAGTGACGCCAAGTTGCCTTTTATATCACTACTAACCGACCCTACTTTTGGAGGTATCTCTGCAAGCTTTGGTATGTTAGGTGATATTAATATCGCCGAACCAGGCGCTTTAATTGGTTTTGCAGGACCTAGAGTCATTAAAGAAACCATTAAAAAAGACCTTCCACCTGGATTCCAAAGAAGTGAGTTTTTATTAGAACACGGATTCCTAGACTTTATTGTAGATCGTAAAGTATTAAAAAATAAATTATCCGAAGTAGCCTTCTTATTCAGAAACTAACCATTTCTATTTCTTAACTAGGCATACTTATACTACTTTTGTTGTCCCGGTCTTTTGGTCGGGACATTTTTTATGGCCAAAACAAAAGCAATAGCAGTTAAAGAATTAAACAATAGGCAAGCCTATTTTAATTACAACATAGAGGATAAATATGTTGCTGGTATGGTATTGCTTGGAACAGAGGTAAAGTCTATTAGAGAGGGCAAAGTAAGTTTTAATGACTCCTTTTGTTTCTTTGACCGAGGAGAACTTTGGGTACGCAGTTTATATATTAACGCCTACACCCATGGCTCCGCTAATAACCATATTGAGGTTCACGACCGAAAACTATTACTTCAAAAAAGAGAGCTTAAGAAAATTGAATCCAAGGTTAAAGAAAAAGGATTTACCATTGTTCCACTTCGTATTTTCTTTAATGAAAAACATTTAGCAAAAGTTGAAATTGGCATTGGCAAGGGGAAGAAAGAATTTGACAAGCGAGAGACAATTAAAAACCGCGATGTTGACAAAGAGATCAAACGATTATTAAAACGTTAATATTTTTTTACTGATACTTTGTTTTGTTTTCTTGCTTATAGCTTAACTGTTCGGCTAATGCATCTGGATGCGGCTTATTGGTTGTTGCATAGGCAACCCCAAGTAATATTGCAAATACACCAAAGGACCAGGCAATTTCCTTTGCAATAAACCAATAACCCCAAGCTTTATTAATGGTTGCTTTTTCTGGATTCCTTAATTCATAAATCACCTCGGTTTGTTGACCTATTTTAGATGCATATAATTGCTTATTTAATTTTAATGCATAGGGTTTACCAAATTCAGTATACAATGCAACAACACTATCTCCTTTTAAAGTAATTTTTGCAGGCGCTGTTTCGCTATCAAAATAATCTGGCTCCCTGCTAAAAGGCAGGTATAAAAAGTAACAAGTTAAAAAAAGTATGATAGAAGACTTAATCATTTTAAATTGGTTCCTAATTAAAAAGAGCCCCTAGTATTGCTACCAAGGACTCTTAAAGCTAATTTATAAATTAATTTTAATTACTTAAACTTCTAAAGTCAACAGGTACTAACTTACTTACGCCAGGCTCTTGCATGGTAACGCCATAAATTACATCCACTGCACTCATGGTTTGTTTATTGTGCGTAACAATAATAAACTGAGAGTTGTCAGAGAACTTCTGAATCATTTGTGTGAATTTACCTACGTTCGCATCATCCAAAGGAGCATCCACCTCATCCAGGATACAGAACGGTGCTGGCTTAATTAAGTAAATCGCAAATAACATTGCTGTTGCTGTTAAAGTACGCTCTCCTCCTGATAATTGTGTAATTGAAGAAGGGCGCTTACCCTTAGGCTTCGCTACAATTTCTACTGCAGTTTCTGCTAAATTATCTGGATCTACCAATACTAAGTCACAAGAATCTTCCTCGGTAAATAAAGCCTTAAATACTTTTTGGAAGTTTTCTCTTGCAGTATTGTAGGTTTCTAAGAATGCTTGGTTGGCAGTGGCTTCTACTTCTTGAATGGTTAATAATAAACTGTCCTTTGCAGAAACAAGATCATTTTTTTGCTCTAAAATAAAGTCGTAACGTTTTTTCATTTCGGTGTAAGCCTCAATTGCAGTTGGGTTTACTTCACCCATATTCTCTAAACGTTTTTTCATTTTTTCGGCACTAAGTTGTAGCTCCTCTAAAGTTTCTTCGGTTTGACGACCTTTGTCCAATACCTCTTCTAATTCCACTTTAAATTCTACACTTAAACGCTCTTTCATTCCAGACAATTGCAATTTCAAATTGTTCAATTTGTCCTTAATCTCATTAATTAACTGATCTACAAGCTCTTTAGACTTAATTTGAGTTCTAACTGCACTTTCTTTTTCTTGTAAATTGTTTCTTAAATTATAATATGCTTGATCGGCCTCGTTTAATTTTTGCTCTTCTTCGTCCTTGTTTTTAACTAATTGTACTAAAGCTTCCTCAATTTGAACCAATTGTGTTTTACTCTCTACAATTGCTGCTGACGCCTCCGTTAATTGAGTAGTATTGCTTTGTATTTGAGTATGTAAATCGTTTAATTGATTTTCTTTGAAAACCACTTCTTGTTGAAGTGCCTCAATTTTACTTTGTTGTTTTGTTAACTGCAAATTCATTTCATTGAATTCGCCAGAAGCCAAATGGTATGCCTGCTCTGCAGCTTGATATGCTAGCTCAATAGACTCTAATTTAGCTTGTGTTTCATGTAAAGAAACATTTAAAGCTTCTAATGCAACACGCGTATCCGCAATTGCCGCATGTTCCTCAATTATCTTTTGCGCATATTCGTCTAGTTTTACTATTGCAGTGGCATGTGCGGCTTGCAAGTTTTCTAGGCGATTTTTATTTGCAAATACTTCATTAATTAAAGTATTGATAGATTGCTCAGTGGAACGAATTTCGTTTTCTTTTAATTGCTCATTGAAAACTAAAACTGAATTATGTTGTGTTTGTATTTTTTCTTTTAAATCATTAACCACTTTTTCTTGTGACTGAATGTCCTCAAGTAATTTTTCCAAATTTTTGGCACGCCCAATTTTCTTGCCTTCAAACAAACCTACACTACCTCCTGTTAAAGTATATTTACCTTTAACGTATTTTCCAGATTTTTCTAAAATTACACCAGCATGGTTTGCCTCTAAAGCAGCTTCGTTCTCAGCAATAAATACATTGCCTAATAAATGATTGGCCAAAGCTGCATATTTTGAATCAATTTCAATGACAGATAATGCCGCAATAGTATTTGCTGGAGCAGACTCGGACTTCGCACCACTTAATTGATCCAATAAGAAAAAGTTTGCTTTCCCTTTTTTGTTTTCATCTAGTAATTGAACCGCTTGCATCCCTTCCTTTAAATCGTTAACAACGTAGTAATTTAAATAAGGTTCTAATACATTTTCTACTGCTGTACGGTATTGCTCTTGAACATATAAAATGTCAGATAAAATAGGTGCTTCATGATTCCAGCCTGTATTTTTATGTAAGAACTTAACACTCTCAGGATAACCTTCCATAGAGTCTACTAAGCTTTTTAATAAATCGTACTCGTTTTTCTTAGCATCCAAAATTCTGGTTTGGTCTGCTAAATCTGATCTTAAAACTTCCAGCTGTGCTTGTGTTTCAAAAATACTTGCTTTAGCTTTTTCATGCTGATCCTGTAGTTCGGCTAAATGTGCTTTGCGTGCTACTAAATCCGCTTCCTTAGTTGCTAAAGTTGCGGTAAGTTCCTCTATTTGAGCAGCTCTATGTGATTGCTCAGTTGTTAATTGCTCCTGGCTTCTTTGTACGTTTTGAATAGATGTATCCGATACAGCTACTTTTTTTTCTGCATCAAATTGACTTCTTTGAATTTGACCATATTGTTGGCGCAATCCATCCAATACAGATCTTTGATCATCAAATTGTGTTCTCTTATTGGTTAATTCTGCTTGAGAATTTTCTACTCTATTTTTAAAGTCATTGTAAATTTTTTCTTCATCAACAACTTGCAATTTTGTATACTCAATAGAATCCCCAATTGTTTTTAATTGACCTTCGGCACGTTCTAAAAATTCTTGTAAGCTGGTTTCTTTGTCGTTTAAATAATCTAAACGCTGCGCAGCTAAGTTTTTTTCGTTTTGTTTATTTCTTAAAACTTCTACCTTGTCATTAAACTCATGCTGCATGCTTTGTAAAGCGCGTTCTTTTTCAATAAATACTACACGCTCTTGCTCAAGTGCTGCTTCTTCTAAGGCAATTTGTGCCTCTAGTTGAAACTTTTTGTCGGTTTCGGTTTCCTGTTGTTCTGTTAATTCTTTGTAGCTAACATTAAAACCTTCAAGGCTTGCAATTGCAAGTTCAATAGCTGTTTCTTGGTAGTCTTTTTTAATTTCAAAATACTTCTCGGCCTTCTTTGCCTGATTCTCTAAAGTTTTTAATTGATTATTAATTTCAAATAATAAATCCTCAATTCTAGACAAATCTTGCTCGGTAGCATCTAGTTTATTTTTGGCTTCCTTCTTTCTTGTTTTGTAAATTGTAATTCCCGCAGCTTGCTCAAGCATTCTTCGACGACTATTGTCTTTATCCTTGATAATATCGTCCACCATGCCTAATTCAATAATTGCGTAACTATCGGTACTTACACCAGTATCCATAAATAAATTATGAATGTCTTTTAAACGACATGCAACATCATTTAAACGATACTCGCTTTCTCCGTTTTTATAATAACGACGAGTTACTGTAATTGTGCTAAACTCGGTTGGTAATAAATTTTTTGTATTCTCAAAAGTAAGGCTCACTTCGGCCATACTACTCGCATTTCTAGTTTTAGAACCATTAAAAACCAATGAATCTAAATTCTCAGACCTAAGTGCTGAAATTTTTGATTCTCCAATTACCCATCTAATACTATCAATGATATTACTCTTACCACATCCGTTTGGTCCAATGATGCCAGTTATACCCTCGTCAAAACGAACTACGGTTTTGTCAGCAAAACTCTTGAACCCTTTGATTTCTAATGACTTTAGTCTCACAATTATTGCTCTTTAAAATGTCTGCGAACATAAGAAAAAGACATTATAATTCAAGCAAAAAAGGGCACTTTATATGGAATTGTGGGAAAATTACAGCTTACTAACAAGTCGGCCACCTTCCGTTGTTAAAGTCCTGGAAGGGAACTTATTTACCACCATAAAATCGTGGGTTGCCATAAGAATTGCCGTTCCATCCTCTTTGGCAATTTGGAATAGCAATTGCATGATTTCGTCGCTGGTTTCTGGGTCTAAACTACCAGTTGGCTCGTCGGCAAGGATTAGTTTAGGGGCGTTTAAAAGAGCGCGTGCAATATCTACTCTTTGTTGCTCTCCGCCACTCATTTCGTAGGTCATTTTGAAACCCTTATTTTGAAGGCCTACTTTAGCCAATACGTCATTTATTTTTTGCTCAATTAATTTTTCATCCTCCCAGCCTGTCGCCTTTAATACAAACCTTAAGTTCTCATGCACATTGCGGTCGGTTAATAATTGAAAGTCTTGGAAAACAACCCCTAAATTGCGTCTCAAAAATGGAAGGGTTTTCCAGGTCATATCCTTTAAATTAAACCCAACAACATCTCCATTTCCTTCGGTTAAAGTTAGCTCACCATAAAGGGTCTTAAGCAAGCTACTTTTGCCGGCACCCGTTTTACCTACCAAGTATACAAACTCCCCTTTTTCTACTTTTAGGTTTACATCCTGTAAAATAAGGTTCCCACTTTGATAAATGTTTACGTTTTCTAGGTTGACAACAATTTCTGACATAGTATAAATTTTAAAGTAGCCGGTGCTTTAATTGAGGTTAAATTTAGTAGGTAAAGGTTTCAATACCAAAATCGCCTTTTAAAACCAATTCCTTAGCATCTGATGCTTCGACACGCCCAATTACTTGAGCATCAATACCTAAAATAGATGCAATTAAAATTAAATTTTCAGCTTTTGAGGCTTCTGTGAATATTTCTAGCCTATGGCCCATGTTAAATACTTGGTACATTTCACGCGCGTTGGCTCCTGAGTTCTCTTGAATTAATTTAAATATTGGAGGGATAGGCATAAAGTTGTCTTTTACAACACGCATATTGCCTGGAAGGTATTTCATACACTTAGTTTGACCACCCCCACTACAGTGAATCATCCCTTTTACTGCATCAAAATGGTCGGTTAAAATAGCCTTAACCAATGGCGCATAGGTTCTGGTAGGACTTAATAATAATTTACCTACTGCAATATTCCCAAAACCAGGAATATCAATTTGGTCTGTAACCTTATTTTTCCCAATATATACCACCTCGTCAGATAATGTAGACTCAAATGTTTCTGGATATTTAGTGGCATACACCTTACTCAAAACGTCGTGTCTTGCACTTGTTAAACCATTACTTCCCAGTCCGCTATTGTACTGGGTTTCATAATTAGCCTTGCCGTGGCTAGAGAACCCAACTATTACCTGACCAGGCGCAATTAAATCATTGGTAATTAATTTTGATTTAGGCCACCTAGCGGTCATGGTTCCATTTACCGCAATGGTTCTTACCACATCCCCAACATCGGCGGTTTCTCCTCCTAAAAATTCAATATTTACCCCAAAGTTTTTAAGGGTATTAAAAAAGTCCTGAGTCCCATTTATGACCTCACTTAAAACTTCCCCACTAATTACAGACTTGTTACGGTCTATGGTAGATGAGAATAAAATTTGATCATAAATACCAACACATAATAAATCGTCCAAATTCATTGCAATAGCATCCTGAGCAATCCCTTTCCAAACACTAGCATCTCCGGTTTCTTTCCAATAGATATAGGCTAGAATACTTTTAGTTCCAGCACCATCGGCATGCATAATATTGATATAGTCGGACTTGCCCCCCAAAAAGTCTGCATATAATTTACAAAAGGCATTTGGATAAAGGCCTTGATCTAATTTTTGAATTGCAGCGTGTACTTCTTCTTTTTGAGCCGAAACACCGCGTTGAGCATACAATGACATGAACTAAATTGATTTGAAGCACAAAGGTACAATTGTTTTACATTTGTGCCATATTTAGACAAATTAGTATGAAGGTTTATTATGATCTGAAGCAATTACCTCAGTTTAAAAACGGGGTTTTGACTACTGGCGCTTTTGATGGAGTGCATAGAGGGCATGGGCAAATCATTTCCAGAATGAAGGAAATTGCAAATCGTATCCAAGGGGAAACTATTATTATTACTTTTCATCCTCATCCCAGAAAAATCACCTCCTCGGTACCAGGCGAAATAAAGCAATTAACTAGTTTAAATGAACGTATCAAATTATTAGAGGATGCAGGAATAAATCACCTAGTAGTAATCCCATTTGACTATCACTTTTCAAATTTGAGCGCTTCGGATTATGTGAAATTATTTTTAGTTGCCAATTTTCACCCTCATACCATTATAGTTGGTTATGACCACCGTTTTGGCAAGGGCCGAACTGGAGATTTTGCGATGCTTGAAAATATTGGCCAAGCACTTGGATTTAAAGTTGAGCAAATAAATGAGCAGTTAGTAGGTGGTGAAATTATTAGTTCAACGCACATAAGAAATTACTTGGCAGAAAAAAATATCCCTAAGGCAATGGAACTACTTGGGCATAATTATTTTTTTGACGGCTTTATTGTAAGAGGCAATCAAATAGGCCGTACTATAGGTTTCCCAACTGCAAATTTGCATATAAATGACGAAGAAAAGTTAATTCCTGCAAATGGTGTTTATGCAGTGCGTGTAAAGGGCGCTTGTTTTGGTAACGGAATTTTAGATGGCATGATGAATATTGGCGTGCGCCCTACTGTAGATGGACATAAAAAAGTAATTGAGGTAAACATCTTTGATTTTAATGAAGATATTTATGAGCAAACAATTACTGTAATGGTATATGATTATATAAGAGGTGAAGAAAAGTTTAATGGACTAGAAGCATTAAAAACACAACTTAATTTAGACGCAAACACTTCTAAAAGTATTTTACTTAAATATCCATTATCTTAATTACCAATTCCTTTAGTAAATCACTATCGGAATTATCCCCATTGTTAATACCAATTACCCTTAAGTTATATTCCTGAATTAAGAGTAAAATGTGCTCAACTTTCCCGTAGCTATAATGCCTGGTTGCGGCAGTATAATTTTTTACCAAAAATGGCGGAATTCCAACTTCACTTGCAATGCTTCGCTCATTTGAAACACCTATTCCATAAACAGCATATAACTTACTAAAAAAGCTATATAAAGTGGGGAGAATTAACTGAATAGGTGCTGCTTTATTATTGGATTCAAAATATTGAATCATTTTAATGGCTTTTGAAAAGTTTCTTTGAGCCACTGCATCCTGAAATTCAAAAGCATTGTACTCCTTACTTATTCCAATATATTTCTCAATATCATCCTCGGTTATTTTTTTTCGATCCCCTAAATTCACCGTTAACTTTTCTAACTCGTTTTGAATTCTATTTAGATCGTTTCCAATATGATCCACAATTATTTGAACCGCTTTGGGGGAAATTTGATACCCTTTTGCACTTACCCATCCCATTACCCACTCGGGTAATTTATTGTCATACATTTTCTTGGTACTAACAACCACCGTGTGTTTTTTTAGTGCCTTGGCCAAAGCGCCTCTTCCATCTACATTTTTTTCCTTGTGTGCAACAATAAATATGGTTGAACTTAAAGGGTGCTCGATATAAGAAAGTAGCTTTTCCAATTGACCCATATGTTGGGCCTCTTTTAAAATAACTACTTGCTTTTCTGCAAAAACCGGATAACGTTTACAGGCATTTATTACCTGGGCCCAGTCGGCATCCTTCCCATAAAAAATAGACAAATTAAATGCTTGTTCTGCCTCGGGAAGTAAAAACTTCTCTGCATATTCCACCACTTGGTCTATATAAAATGGCTCTTCCCCTTCTAGCCAATAAACGGCATCAAACACCTTATTTTTCCAATTGGCTATAATTTTCGAAGTTGGCATATTCAAAGATAAAGATTCATGTTACCCAAGCGTTAAAAATTTTACAAAAATCTTGAATCTTATATATGTCACAAAATTTTTATAACTTAGTGGCAAATAACAAACCCAAATTTTTATGAGTAACGAATCATCAGGTAACAGCAGCAAAATTATCATTGCTATTTTAGTAGTTGCCTTAATCGGTTCTTGGATTTATTTCAATAGTTCAAAAACAGAAATTATTAAAGAAAGCGACACTAAGATTGCTGCCATTGATAGTAGCAAAAACGTAATCAATGCCGAATTTATCGCTGCATCGGCAAAAGTAGACTCTCTAACTTTACAAAACACCCAACTTACTGGTACTTTGTTAGAGAAAACAAACGAAATCCAAAAGTTGAAATCTAATATTGGAAATATTTTAAAGAAAAAGGATGCTTCCGATAAAGAGCTTTCTGAAGCAAAAGCTATGATTGCTGATTTAAACGGGAAAGTAACTGGCTTATTAACTGATTTGTCAAAAGCACAAGCGGAAAACAAGCAATTAACTGCTCAAAATCAGGATTTAACAAATCAAAACACAACCTTAAACACCAACCTAACAAGTACCACTAAGGAAAAAGACAGATTACAAGACATTGGATCTACTTTACACGCTTCTACTTTTAATATTCAGTCATTACGTATTAGAGAAGATGGCAGTGAAAGAAAAACAAATAATTCAAAAAGAGCAAACACTATTCGTTTGTCTTTCCAAATTGATAAAAACAAAATCACACCTAGTGGTTCACAGGATTTATATGTTTGCTTAGTTGCACCAGATGGTAAAACAGTTGGTGAAGCAGGTACTTTAACTACACGCGAGGATGGTCAAAAAACATACTCTAATAAAGTAACGGTTCAATATGAGCAAAACGCTGTATTGCCTGTTAGTTATGATATTAAGCAAAGCAATAAATTAACTGAAGGCGAATACAAAGTAGAAGTTTACCACAATGGATTTAAAATTGGAGAAGGTAAAACAACTTTAAGAAAAGGATTATTTTAATCCCATCTAAAATGATATAATAAAAAGGCCACTCAGTTGAGTGGCCTTTTTATTATTTAAATAATATTAATTTCATTATTTGCATTCATATCCTGCATCATATTCGAAATTGGGATATTATTATAGGATAATGCATAGAACCAAAGTTGAATAGCAGCAGGCGAAACAGTTTCTACAAAGAAATTTGCTTTACTTAAATATGGAATTAATTTCTCAGTATTTAACTGTAATTCATTTACATCTTTGGTTTCAGACCAAATCTGTAATAAATTTTTGAATTGCGCTAATTCATTGTCTAATAAATGATCAAAGGCGTGCAATTGTATGAATTCAGAAACTGCTTCATACAGCATTGCTTTGTTGTTTGTTTTCATTTTTTATAGTTTGGATTACAAAAACAAAGTTCACACCTTAATATTACCAGATTGTTAACTTAAATCATATTAAGATAAATGTGCAAAACTTGCCCAAAACTGTGCATGATGCGAATAAAATAAGCTTAAATTTTACTTTAAAACCACTGCAGACAGCGCAGGAAGATTAACTAATAGTTTAAACCATTCCTTTTTTTCATCCTGTGGTTCAATAACTACTTTTTTATTTTGCAAGTCTCCAACACCCCAAAATAACTTGTCATCACTATTGAATATCTCCTTCCAATCTTTATTACCATGTACATGAACTGGGTATTGATGACGAGGTACTGGGGTCATATTGAGTACTACCAAAATATCTTCTTCCCAGTTTTTGGATCGACGTCTAAATGCAATAACCCCCTCTTGTCGCTTATTGGTTTCAACCCATTCAAATCCTGCTGGATCATATTGTAATTCATAGAGTGCCCGATTACTCACCAATAATTTATTCAATTGCTGAACACAATATTTCATGCCTCCATGGCTAAGGTGTTTTAATAAATCCCATTGTAATTCAGTAGTATAATTCCATTCCTCAGTGGCTGCAAACTCATTACCCATAAATAATAATTTGGCCCCTGGATGGGTAAACATATAAGTGTACATCAACCTTAAATTTGCAAATTTCTGCCACTCATCTCCAGGCATTTTATAAATCATTGGGCTTTTACCATGCACTACTTCATCATGACTTAAGGGTAACATAAAATGTTCGTCATAATAATACATCATGGAAAAAGTGAACTTATCTTGACTACCCGAACGGTATAATGGATCTAATTTAAAATAATCTAGCGTATCATGCATCCAACCCATCATCCATTTCATCCCAAACCCTAACCCATCCATGAAAGTGGGCTGACTAACCCCTGGCCAATCAGTTGCTTCTTCGGCAATGGTTTGAATGGCAGGAAAATCGCGATATAAAGTTTCATTTAAATCTTTGATAAAAGCAATGGCCTCCAAATTACCATTCCCGCCAAATTCATTTCGTTCCCACTGTCCTTCCTCCCTACTATAATCTAATTTTAACATCGAACTCACCGCATCCACTCTTAATCCATCAATATGAAATTGATCGCACCAAAAACGCGCACTACTAATTAAAAACGATTTTACTTCCCCACGTTTGTAATTGAAAATATAAGAATTCCAATCGGGGTGGTATCCTTTGCGCATATCGGCATACTCATAGGTATTGGCACCATCAAACATAAATAAACCATGACTATCATAAGGGAAATGTGAGGGAACCCAATCCATAATCACGCCTATTTCAGCGGCATGAAAAGCATCCACTAAGGCCGCAAATTCTTGAGGATTTCCAAATCTTGAAGTGGGTGCAAAAAATCCAATACCCTGATATCCCCAGCTTCCATCAAACGGGTGCTCCATTACCGGCATAAATTCTACGTGAGTAAAACCCATTTCCTTAACATAGGGAACCAATAAATTTATTAACTGTGTATAGGAATTATAACTATCCTCATTGTTTTTATCTGGACGCATCCAGCTGGCTAAATGCACTTCATAAACCGAATAAGGCTGGTCGGTTCGGTTACTAATTTTTCTTTTTTCTAACCAATTTGCATCCTGCCATTCATATTTTGTATCCCAAGTAATAGAAGCAGTTAAAGGGCGTAGTTCCCAATAATTAGAAAATGGATCCCCCTTATCTAACAAAGCACCTTTATAACCGTGTATGTGATATTTATAAACCTCCCCTTTTAAAACACTTGGAATGAAGCCTTCCCAAATTCCAGAACTATCTAATCTTACTTTTAAAGGATGTGAGGTTTTATTCCAATCATTAAAATTCCCAGTTACAAAAACTGCAGTTGCATTGGGAGCCCAAACCGCAAAATAAGTCCCCTTCGTATTTAAAACATCAATTTGATGATTCCCAAATATTTTGTACAAACTATAATGCGTGCCATTTTGAAAGTTTTGAATGTCCTCCTGGGTCATTAAAGAATAATTCCAAACCGGTTGCTTACTATCTACAAAATTAACGGCTTCGTATTTTGGCATAATTATTTTGTTAATTCAATCACCTGCATAGTCATTGCTTGAATTGAAAATTGAG
The DNA here is from genome assembly GCA_947456625.1 of Bacteroidota bacterium. Lineage (GTDB taxonomy): Bacteria > Bacteroidota > Bacteroidia > Chitinophagales > Chitinophagaceae > Sediminibacterium. Next base: position 206,012 of record CANGQJ010000001.1, on the reverse strand, counting down.
TTCCGATTTTATTTCCAGCTATAATATCTATTCCACCTTTAAAATTATGAGTTCTTTCATCATACTTTGTAATATCAACTAATCTAGCTTTAGAGTCGGTATTCATAACACACATCACTGTTTTATTGTTATCATACCTAAAATAAACATATAAACCATCTTCAGGTAAATATTGCATCATATCCCCTGTTTTTAATGCAGATGATTTATTGCGATATGCCCCAAGCGTTTGAACAAAATGTAAAAAATCTAACTCATCATTGTTTAAACCAGTTTCGGTGAAAGCATTTTTTTGATCACCTGCCCAACCACCTGGGAAATCCAACCTCACCCATCCATCCGGATTAGAAATACCTTTCATTAAAACCTCAGAGCCATAATATAATTGCGGAATGCCTCTGCAGGTATACAACCAGGCATAAGCCATTTTAGTTTTAGGTATACTTTCTCCTAATGAAGAATGTATCCTTGTCATATCATGGTTATCCAAAAATATAATATTATTATTGGGCTTTTTGTATAAAAAATCATAAGACAATGTGGAATATAATTTTATAACACCATTACTCCAATTATTGGTTTCATTTAAAGCAGGTAATATTCCACCAAATAGTAAAGTAAAGTCCGAAGTTGCTTTTAAATTACTCTTAAAAGGTAGGTTTAAATTGTTTTCAATAAAATAAGCCTGTGCTGCAACGCCATCCACCCAACATTCCCCAAATGTGAAAATTTTTGGATACTCATTTAAAATTGCTTTGTTAAGTCTGTTCATTACTTCTACATTGCAATATTTATAGGTATCTACTCTAAATGCATCTACACCAAATGTTTCTACCGACCAAATAGCATTTTGTGTTAAGTATTTTTCTACAAAAGGATTTTCTTGATTCACATCGGGCATTTCGGTTGTAAACCAACCATCAATCATTTGTTTAGCATCGGCCTCGGAATGGTAAGGATCAAATATAGCTTGTTCCCTATAATGTGTTTGCGTATAATAAGGCCATTGATGTAACCAATTTTTATCGGGCGCGTCTTGTACTAAAAAATGAAACCTTCCAAAGTGATTGTAAACAATATCTTGCACAAGCTTCATGCCTCTTTTGTGTAAGCTATCGGATAAATTTAAATATGCTTTTTCACCGCCAAACCTTTTTTCAATTTTATAATTATTTGTAGCTGCATAGCCATGCTCAGTTCTATTGGGCATGTCATTTTCTACAACTGGCGTCATCCACAAAGTATTAGCACCTAATTTTTGAAAATAATCCAAATGATTGGTTACCCCTTGCAGATCCCCTCCATGTCTTAGAAAAATGGAATCCCTATTTAAAGTTTGATCCTTTAATCCAACGATACGGTCATTGCTAGGATCCCCATTGCTAAACCTGTCTGGCATTAAAAAATAAATTAAATCTGCCGAATTTAATCCCTGTGCATAATTAGTTCCTAGCCCTTTTCTTCTGGATTTTAATTCCCAATTGGCAATAATTGTTTTTCCCCCTACTAAAATTTTAAAAGGAACCAATCCTGTTTTTGCAACTGGATCAATTAAAATATCTGCAGCCAAATAATGGCCATTGCTAAAATAATGAACGTTTAATAAATGAACACCTGGGTAATTAATTTGCAAATTAGCTTTTGAAAAATCCGCAGCAGTATTCCTTACTAAAACCTGAACTTTTTTATCATTCATTTTAACAAACCAATTGCTAGGATAAAACTCAGTAGTTTGTGCACATAAATGCGTAAATGCTAAGACAACCCCAATAACCCCCAGAAATAATTGCTTCATAAATAATTCGCTTACGCTTTTTCTTCTTTAATAATAATTACACAAATAATACTTGCTAATATTAACAAGCAACCTCCAATCTGAACTGCCATAAGCCTGTCATTATGTAAAAAAATGGACATGATTTTTCCAAAAAATAAAGAAGCTATAATTTCAGGTAACACAATAAAGAAATTAAAAATCCCCATATAAATACCCATTTTATGCTCTGGAATAAACCCCGCTAGCATAGAATAGGGCATGGATAAAATAGAGGCCCAAGCAATTCCCACAAGACCCATACTTAGGTATAGAAAATTTACATTTTGAACATAGTAAACCGATATTAAACCAACCCCTCCTAATAATAAACACATGGCATGCGTATACTTTTTCCCCAATAAGCCAACCCAAAACGACAAAGTAAATGAAAATCCAAATGTAACTAAGTTTAAAATGGCGGATGTAGTATTGGCATGCTCAAGCCCAATAGTAAATGCATTACTATTGGTTATAGGATCTCCATGAAATAACTGAGAAGCCACCCCTGTACTATAATAAAACCACATTAAAAATAAACCAGGCCAGGTGATAAAATTAACCAAGGCTAATCGCTTCATTTGCACCGGCATATTTTTAATTGAATCAAAAATTTCTGCAACAATAGAAAGTTGAGGCCCCTCTTGTTTTGCATTTAAATTAGAGGGCGGATATTCTTTACTCCTTAAAATAGTATACATCACCGCCACAAAAAATACGGCAGCGCCAATGTAAAATGACAATAAAATATTCTGAGGGATAGTGCCATTTACTTTGTCCCTGGAAATACCAAACCATTTAACTAATAATTGTGGTAAATACCCTGCAATAAATGAAGCAAGTCCAATAAACATACTTTGCATTGAAAAACCAAAGGATCTTTGTTTTTCGTCTAAGTTATCTGCGACAAATGCTCTAAAAGGCTCCATTGTAACATTAATACTAGAATCCAAAATCCACAATACGCCAGCAGCCATCCATACCGTTGATGAATTAGGCATCACAAATAATAATGCAGAACTTAAAATAGCACCAATTAAAAAGAAAGGACGACGACGACCCAATTTTGGATGCCATGTTCTATCACTAAAATATCCAATGATAGGTTGTATAATTAATCCAGTCATTGGTGCAGCTAACCAAAGACCAGGAATTTGCTCAGGCGAAGCACCTAAGAATTCATAAATAGCACTCATGTTACCCATTTGCAAACTCCAACCAAATTGGATTCCAAAAAATCCAAAACACATATTAAATATTTGCCAAAAACTAAGCTTGGCTTTTTCACCAGTGTATGCTGTACTCATATTTTTAATTTAAATAACAAAACCATTAGGGATTACTGACCCTTTTTTAATTACAATAATACCGTCTTTAATAGTATATAATGGGTGGTCCATTTTTTCTAAATGTGGCCCGCCTTTAATGACAACATCATTTCCTATTGAACAATTTTTATCTACTATAGCGTCTTCAATAACACACCTTTCACCAATCCCAATAATAGGAATTCCATTTGCATTTTTTTCATTGATTTGTTCAATGGTTTCATAATAATCACAACCCATAATATAGCTATTCTTAATGATAGAATCTTTCCCAATACGGGAACGAATTCCAATAACCGACTTTGTAATGGCGGCGGCATGAATAATAGATCCCTCTGCAACAATTGCTTTATCAATTAAAGTACCACTAATTTTTGCAGGAGGTAGCATTCGTGCACGGGTGTATACCGTTTGAGTGCTATCAAATAAATTAAAAGGCGGAATCTCGTCTGTTAATGCAATATTGGCTTCAAAGAAAGAATAAATATTCCCAATGTCGGTCCAATATCCATCGTATTGGTAACTAATTACTTTATAATGTGCAATAGAATCGGGAATTATTTCTTTACCAAAATCGGTTGCATTTGCATGCACTTCATTTAAGAGTTTGTATAAGATGTCTTTATTAAAAACGTAAATGCCCATGGACGCTAAATAATTTCTGCCCTGTGATTGCATCTCTGAACCAGTATCACTTGTCCATTCTGGCAGTAATTCTTTTTTTGGTTTTTCAATAAAGGAAGTAATTACATTTTCGTCATTTGATTTTAATATACCAAACTCTGGCGCTTCCCTTTCGCCAACAGGAATAGTTGCAATGGTAAGTGCGGCACCGCTAGACTTATGCGCATCTATCATTTTACTAAAATCCATTTGATACAATTGGTCCCCACTTAAAATAAGCACGTATTCAAAATACATCTTATCCAAATGCCTAAGTGATTGTCTAACTGCATCGGCAGTGCCTTGAAACCATCCTGGATTATCTGGTGTTTGTTCGGCCGCTAAAATGTCCACAAAACCTGAACTAAATGCACTAAAATGATAGGTGTTTTTGATATGTTGATTTAAGGAAGCAGAATTAAACTGCGTTAAAACAAATATGCGATTTAGGTTTGAATTAATACAGTTACTAATTGGAATGTCTACCAAACGATATTTCCCAGCAATGGGCACTGCTGGCTTTGAACGCCTTGCAGTTAATGGTGAAAGCCTAGATCCTGCTCCACCTCCTAAAATAATTGAAACCGTTTGCTTTGCATAAATAGCCATACCCCAATTTTTATAATTACAAAAATATTTTCTTAAATAGATTGATATACTTTTTTATAATCCGACACAACCGATTCCCAACTGTGATCAATTTGCATTGCGTGAGAAATCATTTGTGCCATTTTATCTTTATCCTGATATACTTCAATTGCTCTTTCAATGGAATAAACAATGTCAGATTCATTGGCATGTAAGAAACGAATTCCAAAACCATTTGGCTCACCCATATCTACAACCGTATCATGTAATCCACCTGTATCCCTTACCATTGGAATGGTCCCATAACGAAGGGCATACATTTGATTTAAACCACAAGGTTCTACCCTACTTGGCATGAGTAAAAAATCTGCTGCTGCATAAGCTTCATGACCAGTTTTTTCGTCATACCCTATATAAGTATTATAATCACCAGGATACAATTGTACCAAATAATTAAGGGCCGATTCTACAGAAGTATCCCCAGCACCTATTATTAAAAAATTAGCTCCACAATTGGTTTTATCCAATGCATGTTGAATGGCACCAGGTAAAACATCTGCCGCTTTTTCACCAACTAGCCTACCAATAAATACAATTAGTGGTTTGTCAACATTTAAATGATATTTATTGCAAATAAGTTCTTTATTTTTTCGCTTTCCTGCCAATACATCTTTGCTATTATAATGAAATGGCACCATAGGATCAGAAGCAGGATTCCAAATTTCAACATCAATTCCATTTAATATACCTACACACTTTGATTGTTCATATTCAAAAAGTGATTCAAGCCCATTTGAATGTAATTTTAATTCGTGCATATATGTTGGACTTACAGTAGTTACTTTATCCGCACATTTTATAGCAGTAGCTAAAGGATTTATAATGTCTCCCCATTCTAACAATCCACGTTTCCATAAATCCCACCTTGGTATTAAAATACTTTTATCCCATCCCATTGCACCATGATATTGTGCATTGTGAATAGTTAAAATGGTTTTTATGTTTTGTAGTTTTTGATAATCATAGCAATACTTCATCATAAATGGAATTAGCCCTGCCTGATGATCATGACAATGAACAATATCTGGTTGATGTTCCCAGTGACTTAACCAATGTATTACAGCGATTTGAAATCCAACAAAACGATCATTGTCGTCGGTATATCCATAAATTTTAGGCCTGTCTAATAAACCGTTAATATCCACTAAATACAAATTAAACCCTAGTTTGCTTTTTCGAAGTTTAATTATGGTATAGTTAAAAAACCAATCTCCTAAATTCGCATTTCCATTAAAGTGAACCTCCCATTCGTTGTTTTCTAAAAATTGAGTTTTGTACATAGGCATCACTACAAGTGATTCGTCACCCATTTTTTTTTGGTACTTAGGAAGCGCACCAACCACATCACCAAGCCCTCCAGCTTTAGCCATTGGATAACATTCAGCACTTACATGTACAATAACCATAATGGGTATTAATTTGTCTTCAATTTACTAAATAGTAGACATAATTCCAACCTCCATTTTTTAAGCTTGAAAATGTGCTTTCAATTCATTTTTTAAGTATTTTACGGGATCGATTTCTTCTATAAACGATTAAACTAACGAATGTTATGAGCCAAACCAAACAACCCACCAATACTGGTGCGTTATCAACCCTTATTGTAGTATTTTTTTTCTGGGGATTTATTGCATCTAGTAATAGTGTATTTATACCTTTTTGTAAACACAAATTTAATTTAGATCAGTTTCAAAGTCAATTAGTAGACTTTGCATTTTACCTAGCCTATTATATTGGTGCATTAGGTTTATTTGCATATGGTGCTTTTGGCGGAAAGGACTTAGTAGGCAAATGGGGTTACAAAAAAAGTATTGTTTACGGCTTGTTGTTTTCAGCAATTGGTGCCGCTGCAATGATTATTGCTGTAAATGCCAACACATTTACAGGCATGTTAGTAGGTTTATTTATAGTAGCATTAGGTTTTTCATTACAACAAACCGCTGCACAACCCTTTGCAATTGCATTAGGCGACGAAAGCACTGGTGCTAGTCGCGTAAATTTAGCCGGTGGGGTAAATTCATTTGGAACCACCATTGGTCCTATTGTGGTTGCCTTTGCTTTATTTGGAACCGCTGCAGCTATTACCGACGATCAAATTGCTGCTTTAAGTTTAAGTAAGGTTGTTGTTTTATATAGCGCAGCTGGTTGTTTGTTTTTGGCCGCTGCTGCTTTATTTCATTTTTCTAAAAAAGTGCCAGCGGGTATTAATGAGGAAAAAATTGAACCGGCTAATAAAGCACTTTATTTGTTATTAATAATGACTGGCGTATTGGTAATAATGTTTGTTCCTATTTTTAATAGTTATAAAATTGATCCAGCTACAATTACAAATCCTGCAGAAAAATTAGCATTAGAGACAACCCGACTTAAATGGCTGTTTGGCGCACTTGCAACTGTAGTCATTGGACTTTTATTTGCAAATTTTTCAGCACAAAAAAACGAAAGCGGTTGGGGCGCAATGAAATATCCTCAATTGGTTTTAGGCATGCTTGCCTTGTTCGTATATGTTGGTGTAGAAGTATCCATTGGATCTAACTTAGGTGAGTTATTAAAACAAACCGATTTTGGAAGTATTCCTTCATCAAAAATTGCACCATATATTTCTATGTACTGGGGAAGCATGATGATTGGTCGTTGGACAGGTGCCATTTCTGCATTTGAATTTAAAAGTAAAACCAAACAAATTTTAACTGTAATTATTCCTTTAATTGCATTTGGAATTGTTATTGGTGTAAATAGTTTGGCACAATATGATATGAGCCCTTTATACATGTATGTAGTTTGTATCTTAATTCAAATAATTGCATTTTTCTTAAGTAAAGATAAACCAGCTAAAACTTTAATGTATTTTAGCTTAATTGGAATTATTGCAATGTTAGTTGGTATTTTAAATAAGGGCGATATAGCAATTTATGCATTCTTAACAGGCGGTATTGCTTGTTCTATTATGTGGCCTTCCATATTTTCATTATCCATTGCAGGACTTGGTAAATACACAACACAGGGAGCTGCTTTTTTAATTATGATGATTTTAGGGGGTGGTATTATACCTCCTATTCAAGGAAAATTATCTGACTATTTACAATCTTCAAACGCTTCTACTCCTGGCTTTGGCATTCACAATTCTTTTTGGGTAGCTGCAATTTGTTTTGCTTATATTTTATTCTTTGCAATTGCTGTAAAAGGAATATTAAAGAAGCAAGGCATTAATTATGAAGAAACAGAAGCAAAAGGTGGACATTAATATTTAACTATATAAAAATATATTATGGATTCTTATGTAATTGGAGTTGACGTTGGTGGGACAGGAACCAAATTTGGTATTGTAGATAAAGACGGCAATGTGCTTCACTCCAGTGCTATGCCAACTAATACACACGCACATGTAGAAAGTTTTATTGACGAGTTGTATGTTAGATTAGCTGAATTAATTGAAAAAGTAGGTGGCGTAGGCCGTATCAAAGGCATAGGTGTTGGTGCACCAAATGGCAATGTTTATACTGGCACCATTGAATATGCTCCAAACCTACCTTGGAAAGGTGTTATTCCATTTGCAAAAATGATACAGGATAAATTTAAACTTCCTGTAAAATTAACAAACGATGCAAATGCTGCTGCAGTGGGCGAAATGATGTATGGTGCTGCAAAAGGAATGAAAGATTTTATACTAATTGCATTAGGTACTGGTGTTGGAAGTGGTATTGTTTCAAATGGTCAATTAATATACGGGCATGACGGATTTGCCGGTGAACTAGGACACACTATTATAATTCCAGACGGCAGGTTACACCATGGCACCCGTAAAAAGGGATCCTTAGAAAGTTATGCTTCTGCTACAGGTGTTGCCGAATCTGCTAGAGAAATTTTAAGAGAATCGGAAAGACCTAGTTTATTAAGAAACATACCAATAGATAAAATAACTTCCAAAGATGTATTTGAAGCGGCGCAAAAAGACGACGAAGTTGCCAAAGAAGTCTTTGAATTTACTGGCAAAATATTGGGTATGTCGTTAGCTAATTTTGTAATGTTTTCTAGTCCAGAAGCCATTATATTATTTGGTGGTTTAACAAAAGCGGGAGACCTAATTTTAAAACCAACCCGTGAACATATGGAAGCAAATTTGATTGAAATATTTCAGAATAAAGTGAAAATATTATTTAGTCACTTAAAAGAATCAGATGCTGCCATCCTTGGCGCATCGGCCTTAATGTGGGACTAGCGCTATTTAGACGCTAGTTCCTCCATCCATTTATTTCTGCCCCATCCTGCGATCACATGCTTTTCACTATGATAAGAAGAACGAACTAAAGGTCCACTTTCTACATAATCAAATCCTAATTCATAGCCAATTTGTCTTAGTTCCGCAAATTCATCAGGATGTACAAAACGTTGCACCGGTAAATGTTTTTTAGTAGGTTGTAAATATTGACCAAGCGTTAGTACATCACAACCCACATTCACTAAGTCCTTCATAGTTTGAATTACTTCATGCTTTTCTTCTCCAATACCAAGCATTAATCCAGTTTTAGTACGACGGCCTCCTTTTTTTAATGTTTCTAACACCCCCAAACTACGATCATATTTTGCTTGTACACGAACACGTCTTGTGTTACGCTCCACTGTTTCCATATTATGACTTACTACCTCGGGTGCAGCCTCAATGATACGATTGATTTGTTCTTGTATGCCTCTGAAATCTGGAATTAATGTTTCCAAAGTAGTTTCAGGTGATAAGGTTTTTATTGCTTTAATAGTATTGGCCCAAATAATAGAACCACCATCCGCTAATTCATCTCTGTCAACACTAGTGAGTACTGCGTGTTTTACTTTCATTAAAAAAACTGCCTCAGCTACCCTTTGTGGTTCATCCCATTCCACTGGTTTAGGACGACCAGTAGCTACCGCACAAAATTGACAACTTCTTGTACAAATATTACCAAGAATCATAAAAGTAGCCGTGCCTTCCCCCCAACATTCACCCATATTAGGACAATTTCCACTCTCACAAATGGTATGTAATTTATGATTGTCCACCAATCCTCTAACATGCTTATAACTTTCTCCAATAGGAAGTTTTACCCTTAACCAATCGGGTTTTTTTAAGCGTTCAGCAGGTTGCGCATTTAGTATTGGTAATTCTTGCATTTTATCTTTATTAACCTTGCAAAAATACAAGAGTTAAGGGGAATAAAATTGTAATTTTACCAAAATCATAAATCATTAAAATAGCAATTATGACAGCTACAGTAACCTACGAATCAAACCTAAGAACCACCTGCTTACATTTACAAAGTGGATCTGCAATTGAAACCGACGCACCAACCGACAATAAAGGAAAAGGAGAACGATTTTCTCCAACCGATTTAATAGCTACTGGCTTAGGTGCATGTATGATTACAACAATGGGTATTAAAGCACAAACTATGGATATTGCGTTAGACGGCGCAAAAGTAGAAGTTACTAAAATTATGGTGTCCGAGCCAAGAAGAATAGGAAAAATTATAGCGCATGTAACCATGCCTGCATTAAATCTGGACGAAAAAACGAGAGAAATTTTAGAGCGCGTTGCAAGAACTTGTCCTGTAGAAAGAAGTTTACACCCAGACGTAGCATTAGATATTGCTTTTAATTGGCTATAAATTAAATGTCAAAATGTTTGTTAAAAAGCATAATGCATTTAATACTTTAAAGCAGTTAGTGAATACCTAGCTGCTTTATTTTTTGTACTAGTTTACTTACGGGAAGTCCCATTACATTGTAAAAATCGCCTTGTATACTTTTAATGCCAATAACACCTATCCACTCCTGAATTGCATATGCACCCGCTTTATCATAGGGCTTATAATGATCAACATAATATTCAGTTTGGGAATTAGTGAGTTCATGAAACTCAACAATAGTAGTCTCAGAAAATTGTTCCATTTTGTTTTCATGTAACAAACACACTCCAGTAATTACTTTATGTGTTTTCCCGGAAAGTTTACCCAGTGTATTTATGGCATCTTCCCTATCACTAGGCTTCCCAATAATATTGTTATCTAACACCACTACCGTATCGGCTGCTATAATACAGGTATGACTTTTATAAATTTCAGACTTACTTGCAATCATTTGAACAGCCAACGCTTTTTGCTTAGCAATAAAAACTGGTACTTCATTTACCGGCATGGAGCTTGGATAAGACTCGTCTGTATCTGATACGACAATATCAAACTTTATCTCAGCCCATTCAAGTAATAATTTTCTTCGAGGGGAACCAGATGCTAATATTAAGGAGCTCATAAATTATAATAAAAAGTAAAAGAACAGCATAGATAAAATTCCAGAAAACATGGCAATTTTAATATAGGTGCTTAACCTATGAAAATCATTACTAGTAAACGATTTTTTTAATTTAAAAAGCACAATAAGCAATGGAGTTAAAATAAAAGCCATACAATAAACAATGCTATACCACCAACCAAATGGAATTACATACAATTGAATAAACGCAAGTATTGATATGACAACTACTAACCAAACACCAATGTAAACCTTAGTTGGTTTAAGCCCCCAAACAATTGGCAGCGTTTTGCATCCAAATTTTTGATCTCCTTCCATGTCTTCCATATCCTTTAAAGCTTCTCTAACCAGCGTTAAAATAAAAGCAAAAACACTATATAGTACCATTAGTTTTGCAAATCTAAAATTAGCAGTGTCATTTACATTTGGATGGATAATTTCTTGAATGGTAAATTTTGAAAAATACACTACGGCTATGGACCATGCTGTTAATAAGGATATTACTACATTCCCAATTAAAAAATCTTTCTTAAAATTAGTAGAATAAAACCATAACAATAAAATGGTTAGTAAATTAGAAAGGTGAATATGCCAATATTGTTTAAAAGGAAATGCAATGGTTGAAATATAAATACCCAATACACTAAATAATAAATGCCAAAATATAACCCAACGTCTACTAATATGTGAGCCAACAACCACTCGTTTGGGTTTATTCACCTGATCAATATTAATATCAAAATAATCATTGATAATATATCCGGCGGCGGCTATAAAAATATAAGTAACTAAAATGTAATAAAAATTAACGTCAACTATTACGCTAGCATGAGGATACAAAGGCCTATATATGCAAAAATGAAACAAGAGTTCTGCAAGTAAAATAAAAACCAGGTTAGGCCATCTTATTAACTTCAAAAAATGAACAAATGTTTTCAAGCATTAAATTTTAATAATTATTATTTAGCCCTGATATGATCCTCAACATCCCATTTATCATTTAATTTCAAAACCATTTCAATTACTTCTCTTGCACAACCTGCTCCTCCATTTGTAATTGCTATATAAGTTGCAATATTTTTAATATCTGTAGCAGCATCCTTTGGGCAAGCAGCAAAACCAACTATTTGCATTGCTTCCAAATCAGGCATATCATCGCCCATGAATAAAATTTCATCTAAGGGGATATTATTTATAGTTGCTAGCTCTTTTAATAAACTGCGTTTATCCTTAACGCGCATGTGCACTTCTTTAACACCCAGTGCTTGTAAACGAGCCTCTACTTCACTAGAATTACCTCCAGATATTACCCAAACATGATACCCTTTTTTGATGGCTAATTGTAAAGCATACCCATCTTTAATATTCATTTTTCGAACAAGTACACCACCTGGCATAACTATAACCTCGCCATTGGTTAATACCCCATCGACATCAAATACAAAACAGGTTACCTTTTTAAGATTAGCTAACAATTTGATTAATTTATGTACTAAATGTAAGTTTATTTTTGATTATCTCGCCACTCATATACCCAAGCACTTTGGATCATTTCCAAATGCCCTTCATTAGACGCTTCTTTCTTACCTTCAAAATGTGGCAATTCTAAAACCCATTGTAATAAATCTGTAAAACGAACTCGGTATATTTTTGATTCTGTAAAATCATCGCCAAATTTTTCATATAATTTTTGTGCAATGTCTTCGTGGTCATTCCAATAAATGGGTGGTTCAAACTGCGTCATATTAATTATGTTATTGCTTGTTAAATATTACTCTCCTAAAAATTGTGTTTGATCTGGAAGCGTAACTTCAATGGATCCTGTCCCTTCCTGGATTACACACTGACAACCTAATCTTGATTCAATTCTTGGACTTACAGCACGGTCTATGAAATCCTCTTCTTTGTCAGATAATGCTTCTAGAAATTCCATTCCCTGCTTTACATATAAATGACAAGTACTACAAGCACAAACTGCCCCACAATTGTGGTGTAATTCTATACCTGCATCCAATAATACTTCAAGTAAACTTTCTCCTGCTTTTACTTCGTTTAATACTACGGATTCCAATCCCTTTTGCTCAAAATTAATTTTTAAAGAATACATATATAATGAAATATAATTTTTGCAAAAATAGCTTTAAACCGCCTTTAAACATTTTTTTTATTGTCGAAATACAAAAAAAAGCAAGGCGCACTGCTACTAGCGCCTATCTTTGCACCAAAAATTAAAGCTCCTATGTCTAAGCCTGGTTTTTCAGAAAGAATGTATTTGAGGTACCTGAGGACAAAATTTAAAACAATTGGTAAGCTTTCTCCAACTGCTGCTGGCAAAATTGCATTTAATTTATTTTGTACCCCCTATCCTAAATACAAAAAAACAAAAGCACCGGCCATATTTCATCAGGCTAAAAAACTTAATTTAAAAGTAAGTGGCAATCTTATAATTAAGGGCTATATGTGGAATGCTGCCCAGCCAAACGGCAAAACCGTTTTAATTTGTCATGGCTATGCGAGTTACTTTTATAAGTTTGAAAAATATGTAGAGCCCTTGTTAAAACAAGGCTTCAGCGTAATTGGCTTTGATGCCCCTGCACATGGGCAAAGCCAAGGAAAGCATATTAACATTATAATTTACATGGATGCCATTGAACATATTATAAAGCAATATGGCCCTATTGATCACTTTATGGGTCACTCTTTAGGCGGCATTACATTGTCATTAATTGCCGAAAAAATGGAAAATCAAGCTAACCATAAATTTGTAATAATAGCCCCTGCAACTAAAACCACAACCACTTTTGGGAACTACTATAATATGATGCAACTTTCAGCACCTGTAAAAGCAGCATTTTTAGCCGAAATGGCTAAGCAAACCAGCCTTCCAGTTACCCATTTTGAGGCCGACAGGGCCATAGGAAATTATAAGGGTCCTGTACTTTGGGTTCATGACCAAGGCGATAGGGTTTGTCCATACAGTGATTTGGTAAATTTTAAAGAAAAAGCGCCAGAAAATATTAAATTCTTGATAACCAAAGGATTAGGACATAATAAAGTATATAAAACCCCCGAAGTTATAGAGCAAATTGTGTCATTTTTAAGTGCTTAACTGCAGATGATTTTTATTTTTTAAGTTGAATGGGCTAATATTGCACCTATGTCAAAAAACCTACTTATTGTTGAGTCGCCTGCAAAGGCAAAGACCATTGAGAAAATTTTGGGCGAAGAATTTGAAGTAAGAAGCTGTTATGGCCATATACGCGATTTGGAAAAAAACGATATGGGAATAGACTTAAAAAACAAGTTTGCTCCTAGATATATGGTGCCAAGTGAGAAGGAAAAAGTGGTAAAAGAATTAAAATCCATGACCAAAAAAGCCAAGGAAGTATGGCTTGCATCGGATGAGGACCGTGAAGGAGAAAGTATTAGTTGGCATTTGGCAGAAGTTTTAGGTTTAGACCCTAAAAAAACAAAACGTATTGTGTTCCATGAAATTACCGCACCTGCTATTAAAAAAGCAGTTGAAAATCCACGTCTAATTAATATGGATTTAGTGGATGCTCAACAAGCGCGAAGAATTTTAGACCGTATAGTAGGTTTTGAATTAAGCCCTGTATTATGGCGTAAAATTGGAATGCAAAGAAGCTTAAGTGCTGGCCGTGTTCAAAGTGTTGCAGTAAGATTAATTGCAGAGCGTGAAAGAGAAATTAATCAATTTATTCCAGAGAGTGTATTTAAAGTATCTGCTTTATTTACTGCTTTGGATATTAACAAAAAGAAGGTAAAATTTAAAGCAGATGGTCCACAAAAATTAACCACTGCTGGTGCTGCAGAAAAATTTTTAAATGAATGCAAAGGAGCTAGCTATACAGTAAAAGACGTAACAGTGAAAGATGGCAAACGTACGCCATCAGCACCATTCACAACTTCTACCTTACAACAAGAAGCTTCCAGAAAATTAGGATACAGCGTGAGCAAAACAATGTTACTAGCTCAAAAATTATACGAAAGTGGTAAGATTACTTACATGAGAACCGATAGTATTAGTTTGAGTGAAACAGCAATGGATGCAATTAAAGCTGAAATTAATTCCAGCTTTGGCGCAAACTATTATCAGCCACGTAAGTTTAAAAATAAAAACGAAAGTGCACAAGAAGCGCACGAAGCCATTAGACCTTCTTATATGAATGAATCTAAGGTGGACGACGCAGACACCAACCGTTTATATGAACTTATTTGGAAGCGAACCATTGCTTCACAAATGACTGACGCCGCATTTGAAAAAACAACTGCGAAAATTGAAGTTTCAACCAATAAAGAAACCTTAACGGCAAGTGGTGAAGTGATGAAATTTGACGGTTTCTTAAAAGTATATTTAGAAGGAAAAGATGAGGACGAAGTGGAAGAAGAGGACGAAAATGCAGAAGCTATTTTACCCCCTTTAGCAAAAGGACAAGTACTTGATTTTGTAAGTATGACTGGACTAGAACGCTTTAGCAGACCAGCTTCTCGTTATACAGAGGCAAGCTTGGTAAAAAAATTAGAGGAATTAGGTATTGGTCGTCCAAGTACATACGCACCAACTATTACGACTATTATGAAGCGTAATTATGTAGAGAAAAAAGAGAAAGAAGGGGTAAAAAGAATTTATCAAATTTTATCGCTAAATAACAAGGACGAAATAAAAACCGAGGAAGCTTCTGAAGTGACGGGTGCTGAAAAAAACAAACTCTCTCCTACCGACCTTGGCTTAGTGGTTACCGACTTTTTAAAGTTAAACTTTCCTAAAGTAATGGACTTTGGTTTTACAGCAAAAATAGAAGGTGAGTTTGACGAAATTGCATTAGGTAAACTAAAATGGAGCAAGATGCTAGAGGAGTTTTACAACCCTTTCCATGATACCATTGAATTTACTTTAGAAAATGCCGAGCGTGCTAAAGGAGAAAGAGAATTAGGATTTGATCCAATTTCTGGTAAAAAAGTAATTGCGCGCATGGGCCGTTATGGCCCAATGGTTCAAATTGGACACCAGGACGAGGAAGAAAAACCAAAGTTTGCAAAACTCAAGGCTTCACAAAGTATTGAGACCATTAGTTATGAAGAAGCTATGGAACTTTTTAAGTTGCCTAGAGCCCTAGGTTTATTTGAAGATAGTGAAGTAACAGTAAATATTGGTCGCTTTGGCCCTTATGCAGCCCATGACAAGAAGTTCTACTCCCTAAACAAGGAAATGGACCCCTATACCGTTACACTGGAAGAATTGAGCCCAATGATAGCAGAAAAGCGAAAGGCAAAAGACGAACGTACCATTAAAGTATTTGAAAAAGAAAAAATACAATTACTAAGAGGTCCTTACGGCCCTTATATCAAACAAGGTTTACGCAATTTTAAACTTACAAAAGAGCAACAAGAAAAAGTAGAAACCTTAACCATAGAGGAAGTGAAGGAAATTATAGAAGAATTAAAAAAGAATCCTCCACGTAAAACTGCCCGGAAAAAGAAAGCTTCATAAACAAATTAACTTGATAAAAAAAGGGGATGCAAAATTACATCCCCTTTTTTTATAGGTAATAGACTTGTTTTTAAACAACAGCAGGCTTACTCATGGATCTTAAAAAGTTAACATGGGCTTTAATTGCACTGCCAACAGTTGGATACTCAATATATTTTAATTTAAAATCGGCACAAGCTTCTTTCACAATTTTAGAAATTGCAGGATAATGCACGTGGGATATTTTTGGAAATAAATGGTGCTCAATTTGAAAATTCAACCCACCAACCAACCAGCTTATCATTTTGCTTTTAGTAGCAAAGTTTGCTGTAGTTTGAATTTGATGTGCTGCAAATTCGTCGGGCATTCTATTTTCCGGCTGAATGGCAATTGGGAACTCAGTTTCATCCACCGTATGTGCTAATTGAAATACAATACTTAATACAAAACCTGCTACAAAAGTGGCTACTAAAAATCCAACTAACCAACTTACCCATCCAAGCATATATATTGGAAGTGCAACAAATACAGTAGCATGGTATAATTTAACAGCCCAAAATTCAAAATGCTCCATAAAAGTCATACTCTTAAAAGAAATAGAACCTATTTTTTTTGAAAAATACTTTTTATAGTCTGCAAAGAAAATCCAGAAAATATAAAGCAACATATAAAGTACCCAAAAATATACATGTTGAAAACGGTGCACTAAATAATGTTTTTGTGTTGGTGCCATGCGCATTAAAACACCTACTTCAATATCATCATCCACCCCATCAATATTGGTATAAGTATGGTGTATAGTTACATGCTTCATGCCCCACATAAACCTACTTGCGCCTAATACACTAATGGAAGAAGAAGCTAATTTATTTAACCAAGCATATTTACTAAAACTACCATGACTTCCATCGTGCATTACATTAAATCCAATAGCAGCTATTAGACAACCAAAAAAGGCGCATTCTAATATTGCAAAAAAAACTGGTGGTGTAAAAAACACCAAGTGCACATATGTGATTACAAATAACGAAATCAAAATAATTGCTTTTGAGAAAAGCTTAAAATTACCTGTACCAATAACACCTTGTTGATCTAAATATTCATTCACTCTTCGCTTTAATTCAGCATGAAGTGACTTTGTTGACACAGGGAATTTTGGAGTAGAAAAAGTTGGGTTGGTTTGCATATGGCTAAAAAATGATACCTAAAGATAGACAATTGGCTAAATTTAATTTGTTAAAAATCAATAAATTATGCCTAACGAATATTAATAGGGATTATTATGTACAAAAAATAGAATATATCCACATGAATGGGATAAGTATTCGGATTATATATGAAAAAAAATGCTCAGATTTGACCTAATATAACCCCTCATATTTAAATACATGGAGAACCAAAAAGAGATACAAGCCCTTTTTAAACTAATTGATGATCCAGATGAGGAGATTTTTAATACCATTTCAGACAGACTATTAAACTACGGATCCCCCATTATTGCCGACCTAGAACATTTATGGGAAAATACACTAGAGGAAGCTACCCTTGAGCGCATAGAAATGATGATTTATAAGCTTAGGTTTCAGGATTTAAAAGAAGCTTTTTTGAAATGGAAAACAGGCCCTGATCCATCCCTTTTTGAAGGTGCTTTATTGGTAACTCAATTCCAGCATCCAGAAATTGCTATAGATACCTTGCGTCATCAAATGGAAAAAATTAGACGCAATATTTGGCTTGAATTAAACAACTATTTAACCCCTCTTGAGCAGGCCAATGTGCTTAGAAATATTTTGTTTAATTATTATCAAATAAAAGGCACAGAAGTGAATTACGAGCAGCCTGATGAATTTTTAATTTCTGCTCCTTTGCAATTTAAAAAAGGCAACGCTTTTGCCAATACTATTTTATATGCGGAGTTATGTCACCAATTAGAAATTCAAGCAAATTTTATTAATATACCTAAGCAATGTATTGTTGCTTTTTACACCCCAGACTGGGATCCAGCCGAAATTTATCCGCACCCCCAGGAGTATATTCAGTTTTATGTAGAAGGCACTACAGGACATCCCTTTTCACAAAAGGACTTAGACCAATATTTTACTAGGTCCAACATAGATCCTAAAAATGCTTATTACAAAACACTTTCTAATGTTAGAATTATAAAAAAGCTGTTATTAGAATTATCAAAATGTTTTGCAAGCCCAATTTTACAATACAAACAAAAGGACCTTACAGACCTTGCTAATTCTTTGGATGCATAATGGAAACACTGGTATCACATATTTATCACAGCCCAATTGGACAAATTAAAATTTCATCTGATGAAGGTTGTATTACAGAATTAATTTTTGCAGACCCAGCCAGTGAAATTGATGACGAATTTAATAATACAGAGGAGCTACCTTCTGTTATTCACCAATGCGTTGATGAATTAATTGAATATTTTTCAGGAACAAGAAAAAACTTCACTGTGCCAATTAATCAAACTGGTACTGAATTCCAGCAAAAAGTTTGGAAAGAATTATATGAAGTGCCTTATGGAAAAACTTTAAGCTACGCAGACCTAGCTAAAAAATTAGGGGACCCAAAAGTAATAAGGGCTGCAGCTTCTGCAAATGGGAAAAATAAAATTGCCATAATAGTTCCTTGTCATAGAATTATTGGCACTGATCAATCCTTGGTAGGTTATGCTTGGGGAAAAGCTCGTAAACGTTGGTTACTACAGCATGAATTTAGATTGGCACTGGGGGTACAAACGCTGTTTTAAAAATAATTCATTTCAATATCCGCTTAAACCTAGCTCCATTATTTAAGTATGGTTCCGTCAAATCCAAATGGCAATAAGTTGGATGCTGATTTAAGGACCATTACATTACCACTCATTCCAGATAAAATAATTTTAATTGGACTGCCGTACCTATGTTCATAATCCAATAAGGATTGTCTGCACATGCCACATGGAGAAATAGGCTCGTTAGAATCTTTCCCTAGCGGCTGATAGCTAATTGCCATGGTTTTTATAGAAAGTGTCGGAAATTGACTCCCTACGCTATTTAATAAAGTACGTTCGGCACAAATGCCAACTGGAAAACTTGCACTCTCTTGATTAGACCCAATAACAATTTGATCATTAGAAAGTAAGGCTGCGGCACCAACATAAAAATTGGAATAAGGTGCATATGCTGACTTGGTTGCTTCTTTTGCTTTTTCAAGCAAATGTTGATCTGAAATACTTAAACCATTTATGTCATCAAACAACTCATATTCAAACTCAAATTTTGTATGCATAATTGTTATTTAATTAAATTAAATAGTCTCCCCCATCTTATAGATTTACTATAGCTAAACCATATTAAAGCTGCCCTTCCTACAATATGTGTTTCAGGAACATAGCCCCAAAAACGACTATCTTGACTACGATGACGATTGTCTCCCATCATCCAGTAATAGTTTTGCTTAACAGTATAATTATTTACAGCTACCCCATTTAATAAGTATTGGCCATTTTTTTTCTCTAAAGTATTGTGCTCATAAGTGCAAATTAATCTACGGTATAGTTCAATGGTACTATCATTTAAATTAATAATATCTCCTTTTTTAGGAATGCGAATAGCGCCAAAATTGTCTATGGTCCAAGGGAAATGAACTACGTCGTTTGGAAAAGTATATCCCACTGTATTCTCTTCATAAAATTCCACAGAAACAATAAATGGTAATTTTTTTAATGCTATTGCTGCTTCAGCAGTCATGTTAATTTTATAGGTATTAAGCCTTCCGTCAACAGGTTGAAAGTCCATGTTAGCTTCGGTTATATTAATGCCTAAACTATCCTCAATATAGTCCTCGGGAATTGCCTTACCATTCGTCACCACTAAATATTCGGTTTGGGCATTATCTCCCACATACGCAGGTTGTCCATTTACCCACAAGTGACTATTTTTTACTTGAATAACATCACCTGGAAGTCCTACGCAACGCTTTATATAATTATCGGTCTTATCGGTAGGATGCACTAAAATTGGATACTGCGCTTTTAATTTTTCACGGTCGCCATTAAATTCTGGACTTCTTAATACATCGTAGTAAGGAATTTTACTCCCAAAATCTGCCAAATTAATGATGGTATCGCCTGCAGGAAAATTAAATACAACCACGTCGTTTCTTTTAACTTCTCTTACCTTAGGAAGTCGTTGATAATCCAATTGAATCCATTTTACATAAGAAGGAGTTGTAATTGCACCTGGTAAAGTATTATGAACAAATGGAAATGAAATTGGAGTTTGTGGAATTCTAGCACCAAATGTTACTTTGTCTACAAATAAAAAATCATTTACAAGTAATGTTTTTTCCATACTTTCTGTAGGAATTACATAAGCTTCAAATAAAAATGTTCTAATTAATGTAGCAGCCACTACTGCAAAAACAGCAGCGTCAATCCATTCTCTGGAAGCAGATTTATGATAATGTGCAAGTGCTTGCGTTCCATGCCACTTTTCGTTTGCCGAAAATCCTAAATAAGGTAAATATATAAATGGGACTAAAACAGTAAGTGTATGATGTATTAAACCTACTCTTTTAAAATGCATTACAAATATGATTGAAATCCAAAGCGTCACAAACTGCCCTAAAATTGGGACCAATTGAATCCAAAACCAAAATTTTGAAATATTACAAAGCTTTACTACTTCCCAAGTATTGTAAATTGGAGTTATTGCTTTTGCACTGTCAATACCTGCTTTTTTTAACATCGCATAAATGCCAATATGCCATCCTAACCAAAAAAGTACCACTAATAAAATCCCCATATTAATTTGTTTGTTTTACTAAAGCAAAAATATCCCTTTGTTAGGGATATTTATAAAAAAGATTGTTAATTGATGCTATTCAATTATAAAAGGCTTTTAAACTATATAAGTTGAAGCTTTATTTATATTGGCGTAATACCTCTTTAACCAAGTTAACCGATCTAGCTATGTCTGGAACCGCTAATGCAGTTAAATTAGGTGCATAGTGCATTGGGGCGTCGGCACTAGTAATACGGCGAATTGGCGCATCTAAATAATCAAAGCCTTCCTTTTGAATACGGTAAGAAAGTTCTGAAGAAACAGAAGCAAATGGCCATTGCTCTTCAATGATTACTAATCGGTTTGTTTTTTTAACACTATTTAATACTGTCATCCAGTCTAAAGGACGAATTGTTCTTAAATCAATTACTTCTGCACTTATTCCTTCTTTTTCTAATTCTGCTGCAGCACCTAAAGCTACTTTCATCATTTTATTATAAGAAACAATAGTCACATCGGTTCCAGCTTTTTTAACGTCAGCTAAACCTAATGGGATATAATATTCTTCTTCGGGCACTTCACATTTATCACCATACATCACTTCACTTTCCAAAAACATGATTGGATCCTCTTCGTAGCGAATAGCTTGTTTTAATAAACCTTTTGCATCATACCCATTAGAAGGTGATACTACTTTAATACCTGGTATATTAGCTAAATAACTTTCAAATGCAGTTGAGTGTTGCGCACCTAATTGACCTGCACTTCCGTTAGGTCCTCTCATTACAATTGGACAACCAATTTGGCCACCACTCATAGCAAGCATTTTACTTGCCGTATTTAATATTTGGTCAAGTGGCAATACTGCAAAGTTCCATGTCATAAATTCTACTATAGGTCTTAGTCCATTTTGTGCAGCACCTACAGCAACAGCTGTAAATCCTAGCTCAGAAATGGGTGTATCTATAATACGTTTTGGACCAAACTCGGCAAGCATTCCTTGGCTTACTTTATAAGCACCATTGTACTCTGCTACTTCCTCTCCCATTAAAAGCACACGTTCATCTCTTCTCATTTCCTCGTTCATCGCTTCGCGAAGGGCTTCTCTAAACGCTATTGATCGCATAATTGAATTTATTTTGAATGCAAAATTAACATTTTAAACAGGAAAAATGACGGTTTTAGGCAAAAAAAATCCCTCCCCGACAAGTCGAGGAGGGACCTTTAAGGCTAACCCACCTTAAATCTATAAAATATTATATGCAAAACTTACATAGTACAATCCACCAATTGATGGGCTACCATATGCAGTTTGGTAATAACGGTTAAAAATGTTAGTTCCACCTACTTTAATCATTGATTTGATAGCAGGAACTTTATAAGTAATAACAGCGTCTACTGTATTTACAGAA
The DNA here is from genome assembly GCA_947456625.1 of Bacteroidota bacterium. GTDB lineage: Bacteria > Bacteroidota > Bacteroidia > Chitinophagales > Chitinophagaceae > Sediminibacterium. The sequence goes on along the minus strand of CANGQJ010000001.1, from coordinate 183,591 downwards.
GCAATTTTACCTACAGCAAAAGTTCCTTCGTAAACGAACTCGTCTTGGTAGTGTAAGTTAGCTCCAAATCCTAATCTGTTTTTTAACAAGAAACCACTGTTGTTTAATCCAAAATTAGCTCTGAATAATGGTGTGTTGAAATAAGAAATAAATCCAGAAGGTAAATTTCCAATTTCATCTGTATAAATGCTACTAGAGAAGCTAAAGTTATTTGGCATTAAATAGTCAGCAGATAATCCCCAACCACTTGTATAAACATCACCAGGTGCATTTGTTGAAATGCTATAAGTAATGCTCTTAGTTGGATCACCTACGTCTGTAGGTAATAATGGAGTACCAGGCTTAACTGCTTGCACCACAGTTACACCACTAATAAAGTTGGTATACTTACCTGCATATGCGTAAAAGTCAATTAATAACCTTTTGCTAATTAAAGTTTTGTAACCTACTTCAAAAGAACTCATAGACTCTGGCTTGAACTCACCAAAGCTTTGTTGAACTGGAGCACCACCTAATACACTAGCTAAAGTATATGTAGGGTTATTGTCAAAGTTGTAGAACTTTCTTAATTGAGGTAAACCTCCCATTAAACGAGTACCACCACCAACTAACAAGTTAATCCATTGGTTTTGTGTAGTTGGAAAACGGTATGCTTCTTGATAAGAAACACGAATGTTATTGTCTTCAGCAATTTTAACTACAGCAGTTGCTCTTGGAGTAAAACGACCAGCGAAGTTGTCGTTTTTGTCATATCGTCCAGAAACAGATACTTTTAAGATATCACCAAAGAATTTTTTAGATAACTGAGCATAAGAACTGCTTTCGTTAATCCAAATTCTGTTGGTAGTATCCGCAAATAAAGTTCCTTGAGAATTTAAAACATAACCTTTAATGCTAGCACCTACTAATAATGATGCATCATATTTATCTAAGCCTAAAACATCAGTTAAATTATACTGTGCATCTATAACGTTTAATTCAGATTTATCTAAGAATTTACCACCCCCTTTTGAAATTGGGATAGCAGCAATTGATTTAAACAATTGGCTTGAACCAATATTACCTGTTGGTCTTCCTTGGTCTGCAGCTATTCTTGCATTAGCATGTGCGCCACTTAAATCGCCATTTAAAGCAAACTGTGTGTAAGTGCCAAAGTATTTAGCAAACCAACCAGTAGCACCGCCACTTGGAAGCCATGCTTCGTTAAATAAACGAGTTGTTACTGTTGCATTGTATGAATCACCAGCATCCTCTAAAGTTTTGTATGCACGTACATACCAGTTTTTAGATTTTACTTCAAATTTAAATTGGCTCATATTTAAACCATTCAAAGAGTAACGGTCGCTACCAGTATATACGGTATTACCTGAACCAGTATAGGCACTAAATGAAGCTTCGGTTTTGTCATTTACTTTATAGTGTAATGATCCAGAAATTTTTGTATTTTTTGCAACTGGGTCAATGATATCAACTTCATTGTATCCTGTTCTACTTACGCTACCGTAAGCACCTTTTTTATCTAAATACATCATTGGAGCATATGGCGCTAAAGATGCCCATTTTGCACCCAATGCACCTTGAAGGTAACCAGCATAAGCGTTGTAAGTTGGGAAGCTAGCAGCTGCACCATATAAAGCACCATATGTTGGAGCGCCTAATAAAGCAGAAACACCTGCTAAATATTGAGCACTAATTTTTGATAAGTTATAGTTTGTTTCGTCACCATAAACATTCACACCATCATAGTTTGCATCAGAATATCTGTCACCAGCAATTACTTGACCATTTTGAGTACCAGTAGTTCTTGAGTAATCAGATTTATTGTTAGCTAACCAGTCTTGAGCTTCGGTATATTGAGCACCAATTTTGTATGCGAAACGGTCTCCAATTTTGCTAGCCCATCTAACTGAATAGTCTTTGTAGGCAGCTTGAGGACGTTGATAATTATCTACGTGGTTAACACCTTGCTTAATTTGGAAACTTAAACCTTGGTATTTGAATGGGTTTTTGCTGTTAATTAAAACAGTACCATTCATACCACCAGAACCATATAAAGCAGAAGATGCACCAGGTAATAATTCCATATTATCAACATCTAACTCTGTTAAACCAACCATGGTTCCAACTGAAAAGTTTAAACCTGGTGCTTGGTTATCCATACCATCAATTAATTGATTTAAACGTGTGTTACCACTACCGCTAAAACCTCTTGTTGTAATACTTTTAAAAGTTAAACTTGCCGCTACAACGTCTACTCCCTTTAAGTTTCCAAGGATATCATAGTAGTTGGCAGCAGGAGAGTTTCTAATTTGAGCAGCACTAACTCGCTCAATAGAAACTGGAGATTCTAGTATTCTTTCAGCTACTCTTGAAGCAGATACAACTACATCAGAACCTAGTACGTATCCTGGCTTTAAAGACACCGCAATTTTTGCACTACTTGAACTTACTTCTACTTCTTTAGACTCAAAACCTACAGAAGAGAAAACTAAAGTAACTGGTAATTTTTGAGTTAGGCTTAACTTAAAATTACCTTTATCATCTGTAAATGTACCTGCATTTCCTCCTTTAACAGAAACAGTAACTGCAGATAATGATTCTGAGGAAATTGAATTTTTAACAGTACCTGTAATGGCACTAGCACTTTGAGCATTTGCCGAAAATACCATCATAGTGGCAAGGCAAAACATACCCATTTGGCTTAAAAATCGTTTCATAAATGTTTGTTTTTAATTGAATTGTGATACAAAATAACAAAATATTAGCATTTAAAAAAATTATCAGAAATTAAGCTATAATTTTTAATTTAGTGGCATGAATCCAAAGCCCTTCCCCGGACAAATTGCTGAGTATCACGGCAAAGTAAGAGATGTATATTACATTGAAAATGAACTACTTGTGATGATTGCAAGTGATCGTATTTCCGCTTTTGACGTTATTTTACCTAAACCTATCCCTTTTAAAGGCCAGGTTCTAAATCAAATAGCGGCATATATGCTAGAAAAGACAACCGATATTTGCCCAAATTGGCTACTAAGTACCCCAGCACCCAATGTAGCAATTGGTAAAAAATGTACCCCTTTTAAAATTGAAATGGTGGTGAGGGGAAATTTGGTAGGACATGCATGGAGAACTTATAATAGTGGATTAAGGACTTTATGTGGCGTTACCCTACCCGAGGGCATGGCAGAAAACGACTTTTTCCCTACTCCAATTATTACTCCTTCTACTAAAGCAAGCGAAGGTCATGATGAGGATATTTCCAAAGAAGAAATTATTAAACAAGGATTAGCAAGTGCTGCCGATTGGGCAATTTTAGAAAAATATGCTTTAGCGCTTTTTGAAAGAGGTAAGGAAATTGCTGCAAAACAAGGATTAATATTAGTGGATACTAAATATGAATTTGGAAAAATTGGAGACACCATTTATTTAATGGATGAAATTCACACCCCAGACTCTTCAAGATATTTTTATGCCGATGGTTTTGAAAAAAGACAAGCTACTAAAGAGAAACAAAAACAATTAAGTAAAGAGTTTGTTAGAGAGTGGCTAATAGCTAACAATTTTATGGGCAAAGAAGGACAAACCTTACCAAACATGTCTGATGAGTGGATTGAAACCATCTCTAAAAGATATATTGAGCTTTATGAAAAAGTTATTGGTACTGCATTTAATCCTGAGGCTAAATCTTATGACAAAACTTATGATTTAATTTGCGAAGCATTAAATAAATTATAAATTTTTATTCAAAATATCCTCTCCTAATCTTGGTCTAAGTCTTTGTTTGCTTTTATTAAAAACCGCAATGCCATTTTTTTTACCAGCACGAAGTTTTTCCTGTTCCTCTAATGGCAAGTGATAAACGTCTTTGCATTCCAAAGTACAGCAACCATCAAAGGTTTTGGCACAGTCTTCACATTGAATAAACAATAAATGACAAGCGTCGTTTTTGCAATTGGTATGCGTATCGGCTGGCTTTCCACATTGGTGACACTTGGCAATAATATCTTCTGTAATTTTTTCACCAAGCCTTTCATCAAAAACAAAATTCTTTCCCTTGAATTTACTTTCTATGCCAGCCTCTTTAATTTTATTTGCATAATTAATAATGCCGCCTTCTAAATGAAAAACATTTTTAAAACCTTGGTGTAACATATACGCACTTGCCTTTTCACATCTTATACCTCCAGTGCAATACATGATAATATTTTTGTCCTTATTTTCCTTCATCATTGCTGCAGCCATAGGCAACTGTTCTCTAAATGTATCTGAAGGAATTTCAATGGCTTTTTCAAAATGCCCAACCTCATATTCATAATGATTGCGCATATCAATAACTATAGTGTCTCCCTTTTCTAACAGGTCATTCATTTCCTGCGCATTCACATATTTGCCTTTATTGTCCATACTAAACGCAGGGTCGGATATACCATCTGAGACAATTTTTTCCCTTACTTTAATTCTTAAAACCCAGAAACTTTTGCCGTCATCATTTATTGCGATGTTTAATCTTATACCTTTTAATGAATTAAAAGAGTACAAATAATCTCTAAATAATTCAAGGTTATGAGCAGGGACACTTACTTGTGCATTAATGCCTTCCGTGGCTACATAAATGCGTCCAAATACTTTCATTGCATTTAATGCACTGTAAATTTCATCTCTGAAAACTTGTGGATCTATAATATTAAAATACTGATAAAAACTAATTGTTGTTCTAGGAAAATTTTCCTCGTACAACTTTTGCTTCAACTCTTGGTTGGAGACACGATTGTGTAGTACTGACATATAAATAAATTTAAGCTCAATTACAGGTTAAGCAAATTCATTACAAAGATAAATAAAAATAATTACTACTTATTCCTAATGTAAGCCCCCGACAAAGCAGCCAGTCCCCCTAATAAAAATCCAATAATACTAGTAATTAAAATGAGTGCCCAATAGGCCCCTTTTAATGGCAATAAAGTGGCTACTTTAATAGATAAAATATGATTGTTTTGAATATCAATTAAAAGTGATAATGTTAGCCATAGTAATCCCACCCCTAATGCACCTGCAATAAATGCCCTGCTTGGTTTTTGGACAATTACTACTGAAATTAAAAAGTTAGTAACAACAAAACTCCACCAAGGCAGGTTCCCATAAATCCCAACTGCATAGGCAAACAAAGCGGATAAAAATATAGTGATAATAAATTTGGAATTAACTGCGGAATTATTACTCATAAAATAAGTTTAAAGAATTTGAATTTAGTTAGGCTTTTTTAAATTGAATATGCCATTTGGTGTGTTCATTGGATACCAATTTTTCTTTGGGCAAAAACAATAATCTATAATATTTACCTGCAGCCCAATAATCAACAAAAGTGTCGTAATAAATACTTCCAGGATTCCCACTCTGACCACCAGGATATAAACCATATGCTTCTATTTCGTCGGTTAAATGAACTACCATTCGCCAACTTGGTCCATGTACATCGGTGGTTGCATTAATTATATTGACACCGCCTCCTATTGGCAAGTTTAACCTACTTAATGCAGGAATTTTAGTTAAGTGCAACACTTTGGTTGATTTAAAAGCACCCCAAGCTAACTTACCTTCTTTTTCTAATTCTATTAATTTTACAGTGGCTTGTTCTACCCCTAAATTAATTTGTTCTTTTAGGGTTTCTATCTTGCCCTTGGTTCTAATATCATCTGCTACAGAAAAATTACTATCCTTATTCATTTGATCCAGTAAAACAAATGCTTCTGGCTTTGTTAGTGGAATAGGCGAAGCCGAAAGCTCATCACCCCAGACTGCATTTTCAACGCTATCCCAAATAATTTTAAATACCGTAATTCCTTTTTCATTTTCATTATTGTACAAATTCCAATTAGTCATTTCCCTTACCATTCTTTGTGCATTGGGACTTAATGTATTTGTATTAATAAAACGCATTAGTGCAGGTCTTGCCACTTCGGCAAAAACATTATAATTATCGGTTTGTAATTTTTGCATGTCGACTGCAGTTATTTGATTCATTACAGCAAGCCTTTTGTTTACACTAATACCACGATACAATGGAAATGATGCCGCAGTACCTAGATAGTAAGCATAGGTAGAATCTACCGACTTTTGATTTGCACTACTCACAAAACCTCTTTCCGGATTTTTAATCATTGGATTTTCAAAATTTGGTATCATACCCTGCCACCTATAAGTACTATCGTCTCCTGGCATGATAAAGTCACCTTGTCTATCCCATCTTGCAACAAAATTTCCTTGTTGCTTTATTGCTATGTCCCCTGCTTTACTTGCAAATACAAAATTTTGACCTGGACACTTCCAAAGTGAAATAGCCATTAAATAATCATCAAAATTTTTGGCGCGGTTTAATCTGTAAAAAGTTTCAACGCCTGTAGATGCTTCGTGACCAGTCCATTTTACGGCTAAATTTTTTCCTTTTGATTGTGGATTTTGATAATGAGCGTCAAACATTGTTGGCCCCCAATTGGTCATTGCAATATTTTCAACCACATCCAAACTATCTTTAACTTTTATTATTTCTTGGCGATTCGTAGTTGCTTGCCAAGTACCATTATACCAATACTGTTGTTGTGTACTATCTTTAAATTTAATTTCGTAATAATCTAATACGTCTCTTCCTGCGTTTGTAACGCCCCATGCTAAACTATCATTAAAGCCAATGATTACTGCAGGAGAACCTGGAAAACTAGCGCCATAAGTGCTGTGCGTTGGTGTTGTAATTTGCACTTCATACCACAGTGAAGGAAGGTTTAATCCTAAGTGCGGGTCGCTACATAAAATAGGACGTCCCGATTTTGTTTTGCTACCTGCCACAGCCCAGTTATTACTACCATTGTTTTTATCTGGCGCATCGGGCATTACTTGATTATTTGCACTTACATTTAGATTTTGTTTTTTTAGATAATTTAAATCGGCAGTTGCAGGTTTAATAGGCTTTATGGAGGCGTTTGTAAATTCTGTTCCTTTTGGGATAATAGGATCCAACGAATCTTGTTTATTGGTATATAATTTATCAAATAAATCATAGCCTAAAAAATCCCTAGTGTTGGTTAATTGTAAATCGGCCGTTGCTGCCCTTCCGGTTAAATCATAAGACATGAACATTAAAAACAAATATGTTTTTTTAGGGGTCCATTGCTCTGGTTTGTAATCCATTAATTTATATTCAAACGGAATATCCTCGGCTGATAAATTTTTCAAATAAGCATTCACTCCTGCAGTGTAAGCATCTACTGTTGCTTTCATTACTGGATTATGCTCATTAATATATTGTTCGGTTTGTTCTGCACCATAAACCATTCCTAATCTTCTAAAAAAACGATCTATAGAAAGTTTGTCTGCACCTGCAATTTCACTTAACCTGCCCGAAGCAACTCTTGTTTGGAAATCCATTTGCCATAATCTAAATTTTGCATGCAAATATCCTTGAACAAAATAGGCATCTTCATCATGGTCGGCATAAATGTGTGGAACCAACCTGTCATCCATGTAAACGTCTATGTTCCCTTTTAATTCATTTGAAATTATAGAAGCATCAAAATTAGTGTTCACTTTTTCGGCATTTTTCCAGAATCCTTGTTGAGGAGATAAAAAATAACCTAGTCTTGGTGACTTGGTAGCTCCTATAGGAAGTTGTGTATTTAATACAGTAACAAGTCCAATGGTAGTAACAGTAGAAACAATTAATGGCAGTAATCGCATACTAATAATTTAGAGAACTAAATTAAGTAATTATTCGTCAACTTTTGATTTAAAAAAATGAAGATGCTCTTGTAAGGGAAGTGAAGGATGCTGTAGCATTAAAGTATGTACTTTTTGAATACAGGATTCAATAAATTTTTGATGGGCGGCCGATCCTGAATTAAAAGGCTTGTGATTTAAGGCCAATTGTAGCTCGGAAACTTGTTTCATAATTATTTGTGTATCTGTTGAAATATAAGTTTCCAATAACTGCTCCCATACATAATTGGTGGCCAAATAATTGGGATGTACTAAATCCTCGGCATAAAAACGGTAGTCCCTTAAATCATCAATGACATATTCATAAGCAGGAAAATATTCCACTTTATTGTGACCAACAATAACATCATGCACCGATTGTATTAACACAGCCTTACTTCTATTATTTTCCACCAACCCTTCTCTTAAATGTCTCACAGGACTAATGGTAAATATGATATGTATATTTGGATTAAATTGCTTTAATGCATTAATAAGTACATTTAATTGCAGCGTTAAATCAGTAGGCTGCATTAATTTTTTAGTAAACCAGTTGGCAGGTGCTTTATGATTATTAGCAACTACTAACCCATTGTTATTGGGTGCATTTTGATTTAATAAATACAGCCAAGCAGACCCAAGTGTTATTACTAAATGATTTGCCTTTTTTAAAAAATGATGCGCATTGTTTATGGATGTATTAATTTTTTGAAGCACTTGATTTTGATGTATCCCCGAAAACCTACTGTGATGATGCCAACTATTCCATAGTTCATTTAAAAAAAATAAATCGGAGGGAGTGTATTGCTTATTTGAAATAATATCTAAAAGTGCATTTTGAACGCTAATTGGATTAAACAATATGCCATGTGCATTTTCATTTACTTCAAATAAATGGTGCTTAAATTTGGCGCCAATATTTTCGGTAAAACAGGACCCTATTAACATAATATTTCCTGGATATATTATATTAGTTTCGGAAACCTTTGGACTTAAGCTAAGTTTAAATTTTAAACTACTCATACTGCACTATTTACTTGCTGGAAATAACCTTTGCTTCATAGCTTCATATAGCACAATGCCTGCTGCTACCGAAACATTAAAGGAATCAAAATTAGTAGCCATGGGTATTTTAAAAAAGTAATCGGCTGCTTTTGCTAAATAAGGTTGTACACCCCTGCCTTCATCTCCCATGATGATACAACTGGGCATGTTGAAATCTAATTCATGTACATTTTTATCGGCACGCATTTCACTTGTAAAAACTTGAATGCCATTTAAATGTAAGTCGTCTACCGCTTTTAATAAACTACTAACCCTAACAACATGGATATGTTCTAATGCTCCTGCGCTACTTTTAAATGCTTCTTCGTTTAATGCACCTACCCCTTTGTCAGGTATAATTAGTGCTTGTGCGCCGCAACAATGAATACTTCTACTAATTGCACCAATATTTCGCACATCGGTTACCCCGTCAAGCATTACAAATAAAGGAGTTTCTCCTTTTGCTACAACAAAATCTATTACTGATTGTAAGTCTAAATATTTTACATTGGAAATAAAGGCCAATACTCCTTGATGATTGGCTTTTGACATCCCATTTAATTTTTCAATAGGGACCAATTGTATAGGTATAGTAAGGTCTCTAGCAAGTTGTTTTATTTCATTCAATCCCTCGCCTTGTGCGTTTTTTTGAATTAATATTTTTTCAATATTGGCACCTGAATTAAGTGACTCTATTAAAGGCTGCCTTCCTATAATAAATTTACGTTCAGTAGTAAAACTTGGACGTGGAGAAAACCTACGTTGTCCACTATATTTACGATCCGAATTATTTGACCTTTCCTGCATAATTCAAAGTTAACCTTTTTTATATTTAAGCAACTCCCATTTAAGAATTGCTGCAACCGAAATGGAGTCGGTTATTTTGCCCTCCATCACCCAATTTAATGCTTCTGAAAATGGAAGTTTTATAACTTTTAAATCCTCGGTATCTTCGGGTTCGGCAATGCCGGCTTTTAATTCCTGAGCCGCATATACAATTGCAAACTCATCTGACACCGAATTTGAAACATGCATTTGCAAAATTTCTGTCCATTTGCCTGCTTCAAAACCAGTTTCCTCTTTTAATTCTCTTTTTGCCGTGTCCAACCAATTAGTACCCTCTGGGCATCCTCCTTCAGGAATTTCCCAACTGTATAAATCTAAAGGAAAACGGTATTGCCCAACTAAATAAATATTGTCGTTTTCATCTAAAGCAATAATACCAATTGCTATATTTTTAAAATGAACTTTGCCATAGATCCCCTCAGTGCCTGCTGGAGTGATAACTTTAAATTCAGTTAAGCTTATCCAAGGATTGTCATATTTTAATTCACTACCTATTTTTTTCCAAGGATTTTCTTGAGCTTGTTGATCCAGTTTTGGCATATTCATTTAATTGAAATTCACAAATCAAATACTTTGCAAAAATAAAAAGCCCGTCCAGAAATTTGGAACGGGCTTTTAAATTAATCATTCAATTATTTTAAACCGAAAGCTTTTTTAACTTTCGCTACATAATCTAATTTCTCCCAAGTAAACAATTCTACTTTCATCACTTTCTTTTTGCCGTCTGGAGTAGTAAATGTTTTAGTAACTGTCTCATTTTTACGACCCATGTGTCCGTAAGCAGCAGTCTCACTATACATTGGAGTTCTTAACTTTAATCTTTGCTCAATAAAGTAAGGACGCATATCAAAAATACTTTCTACTAATTTACCAATTTGACCATCGGTTAATTTTACTTTAGCAGTACCGTAAGTGTTTACGTTAATAGAAGTTGGCTTAGCAACACCAATAGCGTAAGATACTTGAACTAATACTTCACTTGCTACACCTGCAGCTACTAAGTTTTTAGCAATATGACGCGTAGCGTATGCAGCCGAGCGGTCTACCTTACTAGGGTCTTTACCAGAGAAGGCTCCACCACCGTGTGCACCTTTACCACCGTAAGTATCTACAATAATTTTACGGCCTGTTAAACCAGTGTCACCATGTGGTCCACCAATTACAAACTTACCTGTTGGGTTAATATGATACTTAATGTCGTTGTTAAACAACTTAGCGTATTTCTTATATTTTGCTTTAACTCTAGGAATTAAAATCTCAACAATATCTTTTTTGATTTTTGCAAGCATCTTGCCTTCTGCATCAAAATCGTCGTGTTGTGTGCTTACCACAATGGCATCAATACGTACTGGCTCGTTTTTGTCGTTGTACTCTAAAGTAACCTGTGACTTTGCATCGGGACGTAAATATTTAATTGCCTTATTCTCTCTTCTTAAAGCAGCTAATTCAACTAAGATTTTATGTGCCAAGTCCAAAGCTAATGGCATGTAGTCGTCGGTTTCATTTGTAGCATAACCAAACATCATACCTTGGTCACCAGCGCCTTGCTCCTCTTTCTTTTTTCTGTCTACCCCTTGATTAATATCTGCAGATTGTTCGTGGATTGCACTTAATACTCCACAGCTATCCGCCTCAAACATATATTCACTCTTTATATATCCAATTTTCTTAATTACATCACGTGCAATAGTTTGAACGTCTAAGTAGGCTTTAGATTTTACCTCTCCGGCAAGTACTACTTGACCTGTAGTAACTAAAGTTTCACATGCCACTTTTGACTGTGGATCAAACGCCAAAAAGTTGTCAATTAATGCGTCTGAAATCTGATCCGCTACTTTGTCTGGATGTCCTTCCGATACGCTCTCTGATGTAAATAAATAAGGCATATTTTATGATTTAGATGAATTTTTAAAGTGCAAATATATTAATAATTATTAATGATTATAAATCAGAATAATAAACATGTAAACGCATTCTAAACTTAGAGTGGCTTCCCCCTCCAAGTCGCACACGTCCAATAGCTGCTTGATTGGCAACTGCTCTTGAAATATAATCCACCCCTGCAGATAAATTATAAGGATAAGGAGGTACATACTTAATAGAGTCATTTACTGGAGCCATGATTCTTAAATCAAAAATTGAATCCTTGCGAGAAACCACCCCCTGCATGTACCTACTAATATTAAAGTTATAGGTAGCTACATTGTCAAAGCCTAATAGGGTTTTATAAATAACCCTGCCACCAAATCTTGCAAATTGGGCCGAATTAACGGTGCCTTGGTAATCATTTGGAACATTTCTGATAGATTTTGTTGCACTATCATAAGCACCTAAAAACAAATACTCAGGAGCAATCCATTTGGACTCAAAACTACTTGGATTTGAAGTGGGTACTTGCTCTGCAATTAGCTCGGCTCTGTGAATAATTTTATTAGCAAAATTCTTTAAGCCAGGCACTTTAATCTTAACCATAGTTCCAGGACTTGTTTGTACATATACTAAAGAATCTTTTGCAATGCCATAATGCTTAGCCACCTCGGAACCTGAGCGGTTTCTTTTTATAAAATTCGCATATGCATTGTCATATGTTGTAAACTTAAAATAATCCACTACCGTATCCCTTGCACCAACAGTTGTAGAAGAATTAGTGGTATAGTATAATCCAAGTTTAGTGTTTGTGTCTAATAAATTAATGACCACTAATACATTATTATTACTTGATGCAGTTGTAGTTAATGCAAAACCAGGGAAATATTGACGCAGTGTGGTGTCGGTTTTATAAGCTGTATTGGTATCAAACACTTTTGTAAATAAATCTCTAAACGTTTTATTTAAAGGAATACGAATTTGATTATTAGCTAGCTCAAATTTGTTTTTTATGGAATCGCCTACATGCGCAAAATCCAAAGTATAAGGATTTGCCATCGTAGCATCGGTTTGAATATTATATACCTCTGGGTAATTGCTTGCATAACTTGTATCTACTAGCAATGGCGTTGAAGCACTAATTCTTCTTAAATTAAAAGTAACAGGCTTTGTAGAATCTCCGTAAAATCCTTTATATGAAAGAATTAAAACAGCAGAATCTACAATTATACTATCCTTATTCCCAGTTAAAGCAAATGGGAAATAACTTGGCTTTAATTGGAAATACATGCTAGCCGTTGTAGTGCCAAAAATTGGATCATTACTAATGTTTCCAACCACGTTATTATCAGAACCATATACTCTTAAAGAATCAGGCCTATCGGCTGTTTCTGTTTCAACATCTAAAATTGTATCCTTGGTATTAAATGAATCTGACGCAGGCAATAAACCTAGTCCAATTTCAGAACTCGCAATACGTGTACATGCAGAAAGAACGAAACCTATAAATAAGAATATAGAAATGTTTTTCACTAATTTATTTGATGCCATGAATTAATTTGTAATTACTTGCCTGCAAGTTCGTTGTATAAATCTAAATACTCTGTTAAATCGGAATCCCAGCCATTAAAAGGAACCACTTTTTTGCCTTTTACTGCAGAAAATTCAGAAACTAATTTTTTATCAATAATATCAGAGCCAAATGAAATAGCATCTGCATATGTAGCACCCCCTCTAAACATGGCTGCATTATTTAAATCCTTAAATGGTTCTAATTCCTTTTCCTTAATGTTAGCATTGATAATAGCTTTGGCTAAAAAGTCCTTGCTAAACTTTTCTTCAAAAGTATTGGCGCCTATTGTAAACACAACTTTTGAATTGGAGAATACAGGCTCTTTTTTAAATGCAGTTTTAATATATGCTGGAATTAAACCAGTCATCCATCCACTACAATGAATAATATCGGGAGGCCAGCCAAACTTTTTAACTGTTTCTAAGGCACCTCTGCAAAAAAACACAGTTCTTAAGGCGTTATCATCAAACCAAGTTTCATTTTCGTCGTGAAAAATTTGTTTGCGTTTGAAGAAATCTTCGTTCTCTAAAAAATAAACCTGTAATCTGGCATTTGGTAAAGAAGCTACTTTAATTTGTAAAGGGTAATCGTCGCTGTCCACTTGAACATTAATTCCAGATAAACGAACCACTTCATGTAAGCGATGTCTTCTTTCATTAATTACGCCAAACCTTGGCATGATACAACGTACTTCCAATCCACTATCATTGCTCTTAATAGCCAACTTATTAATTACCTCAGCAAACTCTGTCAACTCTAAATAAGGTGACATTTCGGTTGCGATGTATAATATTCGTTTTTTTTCAGACATTCCTATTGGGTTTAACTCAGAACCATCTTTGAGTCTGCAAAGGTACGAAATTGTGTTCACTTTAAGAAACACTAAAAAAGGGCAAATAATAGGCTCAAAATCCAAGATTTATAGGACAATAGGTCGTAAATTGCAAGACATTATAAAAACTAACGATAATGGGTAAATTCCTTAAAATTGCCTTCTTTTTCCTAATTGGCATTTTGCTGATTTGGTGGAGTTTACACCAAATACCAGCTCAGGAATGGGAAAAATTCACCACTGCTTTGAAAACCACCAAGTATTGGATTGTATTCCCGGTTTTTATTTTATTAAGTTTTTCCCATTTGCTTCGTGCTTTAAGGTGGAAACTTATCATGGAGCCTCTAGGATATAAACCTTCTTTAATAAATACTTTTTTAGCAGTCTTAATTGGCTACTTGGCAAATTTAGCAGTGCCCCGTTTAGGTGAGGTTTTGAAATGCACTATCCTATCCAAATACGAGAAAGTACCTGCTGAAAAAATTGTAGGAACTATTGTTGCCGAGCGTGCTTTTGATGTACTTAGTTTAGGGATTGTATTTTTATTTGCCCTTGTTTTACAATTTAATGTAATTGAAGCAGGATGGCAACAATTAAAAGCCATGTCTACAAGTAATGCGGCTGACCAAAGCAATCATTATTTTATATATGCAGTTGTAATGGTTGGGCTAGTTTTAGTTTTAACTTTTTTTATATTCAGAAAAAAATTACAGAAAACTATATTAAGTATTAAACATATTTTTCAAGGAATTTGGGAAGGCGTTATTAGTGCGACTAAATTAAAAAAACATAATTTATTTTTTCTGTATTCTTTTGGAATTTGGTTTATGTATTTAACTGCAACTTTTATTGGTTTATATGGAACATCAGGAACCGAAAGTTCATTTGCTACAGCAATAAGCTGCTTAGCCTATGCTAGCATTGGCATGATTATAACACCAGGTGGTATTGGCGCATATGCCTATTTAATGGCCAAGGTTTTAGAACTTAATGGGGTTGAATATACCTTGGGGCTTGCCAACGGAACTGTTCAATGGTTTGCACAATTTTTAATCATTATTGTATTAGGGGGCGTGAGCTTAATTGTACTCCCTATTATTAATAAACAAGTAAAATAACATGCGATTTGTAGAAGGAATTGAAAAAAAGATAATGGATGTAACACAGGCAAAGGCAATGATAAGTGCTTGGAAAGTGAATGGCAAAACGGTATCATTTACCAATGGCTGTTTTGACATTTTGCACCCTGGTCATATTTTTTCAATTGCACAAGCTGCAAAGGAAGCCGATTATTTAATTGTAGGTCTGAATAGTGACAATAGCATTAAAAGGTTGAAGGGTCCAGATCGCCCAATAAACAATACACAAAGCAGGGCATTAATCATTGCAAACTTAGTAATGGTAGACGCAGTTGTTGTATTTGATGAGGATACGCCGCAAACCTTAATTCAAAGTTTGCTACCTGACGTATTAGTTAAGGGCGGTGATTATACCATTGAAACTATTGTAGGAGCAAAAGAAGTTATTGCCAATGGCGGAAAGGTAATTATCAACCCAATTGTAGAAGGATTTTCTACGACAAATATTATAGAAAAAATTAAAAAATAATTATGGAATTTTTAAAGCAGTTGAAGCTTCAAAAGGAAAACGAAGGCAGTTCAACTGGCAATAATATAGTCCCAAGTAAAGGTGAACTAATTATAAGTTTTTCACCTGTTGATGGAAACATGATTGGCTCAGTGAGCAGCACAAACAAGGCAGCTTATGAACAAGTCATCACAACAGCTCAAAATGCATTTTTAGCATGGCGTAAATGGCCAGCACCAAAACGAGGCGAAGTGGTAAGACAATTAGGGGAAGCCTTAAGAAAAGAAAAATATGCATTAGGACAATTGGTAAGTTATGAAATGGGGAAAAGCTTACAAGAAGGTTTAGGCGAAGTGCAAGAAATGATTGATATATGTGATTTTGCAGTTGGATTATCAAGACAACTATACGGGCTTACCATGCATAGTGAAAGACCATCTCACCGTATGTATGAACAGTGGCATCCCATGGGAATTGTTGGAATTATTTCTGCATTTAATTTCCCCGTAGCAGTTTGGAGTTGGAATGCGGCACTTGCCTGGGTATGTGGCAATGTAACTGTTTGGAAACCTAGCGAAAAAACACCTTTATGCGGCAATGCCGTGCAAAATATTGTGGCAAAAGTTTTTGCAGACAACCAGGTTCCAGAAGGTGTAAATAATTTAATTCAAGGTGGACGTGAAGTTGGTGAATGGATGAGTCATGATGTGCGAATTCCTTTGGTATCTGCAACTGGTTCTACCAGAATGGGCAAGGAATTAAACAAAGCAGTTGCAGGGCGTCTTGGAAAAACAATTTTAGAATTAGGCGGCAACAACGCTATCATAATTTCTGAAAATGCCGATTTAGAGATGTCCTTAATTGGTGCTGTTTTTGGAGCCGTTGGAACAGCAGGTCAAAGGTGCACTAGTACAAGACGTTTAATTATTCACGAAAAAGTATATGATAGTTTTGTAGCTAAATTAACCAAGGCCTATCAACAAATAAAAATTGGTAATCCATTGGATGCTCAAAATCATATGGGGCCATTAATTGACAAAGACGCTGTTAAATTATACTTACAAAGCATAGCAGATTGTAAAAACGAAGGTGGTAACTTCTTAGTAGAAGGCGGTGTTTTAACTGGTACAGGTTTTGAAAGTGGTTGTTATGTTAAACCATGTATTGCAGAAGCAAAAGCTAACTATAAAATTATACAACATGAAACCTTCGCTCCTATTTTATATATTCTGAAATATAGCACCATAGAGGAAGCTATTGCCATACAAAATAATGTACCACAAGGTTTGTCTTCTGCTATTATGACATTAAATATGCGCGAGTCCGAGTTGTTCTTGTCGGCAGAAGGAAGCGACTGTGGCATTGCCAATGTAAATATTGGAACCAGTGGCGCCGAAATTGGTGGTGCATTTGGTGGTGAAAAAGAAACAGGAGGTGGAAGGGAAAGTGGAAGTGATGCTTGGAAAGCATATATGCGTCGTCAAACAAATACTATTAATTATAGTAACCATTTACCCCTTGCTCAAGGCATTCAATTTGATTTATAGTTTTATGAAGCGTATACTATTAACAGGTTTATTTTGTGTACTACAAATTATTCTATTTGCTCAAACTAATATTTCTAGTAAATATTGGCATTTGAAAGACTTTAATAAGGATACTATTCATGGAATTAGTTTATACCAAGCTTACGAAAAAATAGCAACATTAAATATCAAGCCATCCCCTGTTATAGTGGCTATTATGGATGGTGGAATTGATACTAGCAATTTAGAAATTAAAAATAAATTGTGGCTAAACACAAAGGAAATACCTGGCAATGGTATTGATGATGACCACAACGGATATACCGACGACATACACGGTTGGAATTTTTTAGGGGGAAAGGATGGTAAAAATATAGACAAAGCTGCTGCTGAAAAATCTAGAGTGTACCATAAATATAAAGCGCAGTTTGAACTAGCAAATTTAGACACTACCAAATTCACTACAACACAAAAAAAACAATTTGAAATTTGGAAACAAGCCGCTGAAGAAATTGAATTCTCCGAGGAAGATGCTTCAAATTTGCAGTACATTAAAATGGCAACCAATGCCATTCAAAAACTTGGAAATATTATAATTAAAGAACTTAATGATTCTAATTTTTCCGTACAAACACTAGAATCTTTTCAACCTATTGGTCGAATTGCCCTAGAAGCTAAGATAGCTTATTTAAGAACTGTTCAAATGCTTGGCATTGATAAAGAAACAGCATACTCAGAGGTCTTAAGTGATTTAAAAGAGTATATAGAAGGAAAAGAAAAATTAGCAAAAGCAAAATTAGATGCCCCTGAAAATATAAGAGCTTTAATTATTAAAGACAATTACGAAAACCTGGCTGATAAATTTTATGGCAATAACGATATCACAGGGCCCAGTGCAAAGCATGGCACTCATGTTGCTGGCTTAGTGGCAAGTGTGTTAGACAGTACAAGTGATTTCAATAAATTGTATCCTCCAATTAAAATAATGGGAGTTCGAGTGGTACCCGATGGGGATGAATATGACAAAGACATTGCACTAGGAATTAGATATGCAGTAGACAATGGTGCAAAAATTATAAATATGAGTTTTGGTAAATCGTTTTCACCAGAACAAATTTGGGTAGACAGTGCTATTAGATATGCTGCTAAAAAAGATGTTTTAATTATTCACTCTGCAGGTAATGAATATTATGATTTAGATGTTAAACCAGTTTATCCTAATCCTTATTCCAGTTATTTCAACGATACTGCGTATAATGTATTAACCGTAGCTGCAAGTAGTGACCCATTTATTAGTGGAACCCTATTAACGGACTTTAGTAATTTTGGCCCTGCAATTGTAGACGTACTTTCCCCTGGAAATAAAATTTACTCAACTATTCCTGGTGTAAATAATCATGGCTATTTACAAGGCACTAGCATGGCAGCTCCTATTGTGAGTCATATTGCAGCATTAATTCGTTCTTACTTTCCTAGCTTAAGTGCAGCTGACGTAAAAAAAATAATTATGCAAAGCGTTTGGAAACCAAATGATACAAATACAGAATATCCCATTCCACAAAAAGAAGAAAGTAAAACACTTTCACAAATAGCAGCTTCGGGCGGAATTGTCAATGCCGCAAATGCTGTTAATTTAGCCAGTAATTTAAATGTTGTGAATACTAAAAAAAATAAAACAAAATAAATTCCTCAAACTATTTAAAATTTAAAAATGCCTAGACCCAGTGCGACCGAGTATGGTAGTTATTATCAAACTTATATTAACTATACCAGTGGAAAAGATTATTCTATTTTAGTTCAGCAATATCATGAGCGTATTACCGAATCCTGGTCTGCTATTCCTGCAGAAAAAACAAATTATGCATATGGCCCAGACAAATGGACTATTAAACAAATGTTTCAACACGTTATAGATACAGAACGCATATTTGCATATCGTGCACTAGCTATTTCAAGAAAGGAGCCTAACCCTATTGCAGGTTTTGATGAAAACGAATATGCTAAAAATGCAACTGCAGTAAATAGGAATTGGAAAGATATGTTAACCGAGTGGCGTGTAGTAAGACAATCCACTAATTTATTATTTGCATCCTTTAATGAGGATCAATTAAAATGTCAAGGTATTGCTAGCGGTAATCCAATGTCGGTGAATGCATTAGGTTTTATCATATTTGGCCATGCACTACACCATTTACATATTTTAAAAGAACGTTACGGAGTTTAATTTTTTGAAATTATAACTTGTTCTCTTCAAAAAAAGAGCATTGCCAAAGGCAAAAAAATACCCCTAAATTTTCATTAGGGGTATTTTTTAAGAATTCAAAAAATTTGAATTCTTAAAAAGCCAAAGTCTGATTTAATAATTATTTGCTAGCATATAAGTGTACCCCTAATTGAACATCGGTATCAACCATACCAACTCCGTAGTTAACACCAAATACAGTTCTGTCTAATGGGAAAAAAGCTTCTGCGAAGAAACCTTTAGTTGCGTCTGTACTTCTAATGTATGCAGTAAAAGTAATTGGTGCTTTAATACCATGTAAAGACAAATCTCCAGTTACAGTTGCTCTATCCCCTTTTGTATAGTTCACAGTTGTAATAGTAAAAGTTGCTTCTCCAAATTTAGCAATGTCTAAAAAGTCTGCAGAAGACAAGTGACCTTGTAATTTTTCACCAGCAGCGTCAGTTACTTTTAAACCAGCAACATTAACTACAAAGCTACCACCTACTAATTTGCCACCATCTACTTTTACAGAACCAGATTTAACAGGGAAGTAACCAGTATGGAAATCACTAGTTTTAGAACCTGTGAAGTCTACTTTACTTTTAGATGCGTCTACTGTGAAAGTAGTAACATCCTTTTTTGCTGCCTTTGGAGCAAATGAGAATAATGCAACTGATGCTAGCATTACTACTGATAACATGATTTTTTTCATATTGGATTGTTTTGTTTTAATACTTGTTAAATTTCCTACAAATAAGATAGACTACAAAATTACAAATCAATGTTTAAACAACAAAATATTATTTTTTAATGTATTGTATTAATTTTTAGGCTGTAAATCTGCTATTTATCTAGTATCTTCGCCAAAATTTCTTTAAAATGAACCTGCACGAATACCAAGCAAAAGAGCTACTTAAAAAGTACAATGTACCAGTACAAGAAGGCGTAGCTGTAAAAAATGTACAAGACGCTGTGGCGGCTTATCAAAAAATTGCAACCGACACCAATAACAAATTTGCAGTTGTTAAAGCTCAAATTCATGCTGGTGGACGTGGAAAAGGAACTATAGTTGGAACTGACCAACGTGGTGTTGCCGTAGGAAAATCGGCTGAAGACATTGAAAAATTTGCTAAAAATATTTTAGGTGGAACATTAGTTACTATTCAAACCGGTGCTGCTGGTAAAGTGGTTAACCAAATATTAGTAGCTCAGGACGTTTATTATGATGGTCCTAATCCAACTAAAGAGTATTATTTATCTATTTTATTAGATCGTACAAAAGGCATGAATGTAATCATGTACAGTACCGAAGGGGGAATGAACATTGAGGATGTTGCACATGATACACCAGAAAAAATATTTAAAGAGTGGGTACACCCAGGTGGTGGTTTACAAGGATTCCAAGCAAGAAAAATTGCTTTTAACTTAGGATTAAGTGGTGAGGCTTTAAAGAATTGCGTAAAATTCGTTACTAATTTATACAATGCATATGTAGGTTTAGACTGTGCAATGCTTGAGATTAACCCATTATTCAAAACATCTGATGACAAAATTATTGCAGTGGATTGTAAAATGAATTTAGATGACAATGCATTAATGCGTCATCCAGATTTATTAGCAATGCGTGATGTAACCGAAGAAGATCCTACAGAAGTAGAAGCAGGCGAGTTTAACTTAAACTTCGTGAAATTAGATGGTAACGTAGGATGTATGGTAAATGGTGCAGGACTAGCAATGGCTACTATGGATATGATTAAGTTAAGTGGTGGTGAACCAGCTAACTTCTTAGACGTAGGAGGTACTGCTAACGCACAAACAGTTGAAGCCGGATTTAGAATCATTATGAAAGACCCTAATGTAAAGGCAATTTTAATTAACATCTTTGGCGGTATTGTTCGTTGCGATCGTGTTGCTGCCGGTGTAATTGAAGCTTTTAATAAATTAGGCAATATCAATATCCCTATCATTGTTCGTTTACAAGGAACTAATGCTGTGGAAGCAAAAAAATTAATTGACGAGAGTGGATTAAAAGTGCAGTCTGCAATTTTATTAAGCGAAGCGGCTGACTTAGTGAAGCAAGCCGTTGCTTAGTTTTTATTTGCATTTTTATAAATTATAAAATGCAAATAAAACCCCTCTTAAGATTTTAAAAAAATGCCTCGAATTTTCGAGGCATTTTTTTGTTTATTCTCAAAAAAGCTACTCTTGTATCAATTTTACTTCGGTAAGTGCACTAAAAGAATATACATGACCAGTAGCTACTTCTACACACTCAATTCTAATACGACGCTTTTTACCACGTTTAAAAATGCGCCCATTTAAGGATTCAAATAAAGTGCCTTCGGGTATATGTGCAACAAAGCCGTGCCCTTCTTTTTTTATAACATCGTATTTACGCAAAACCAATAATAGTGGTGTTTCTCCATTAGCGGTAGCAGCTGGATTAAGTAAGGTTTTTTGCAAACTTTTTTGAATATCGGAAGGAAATATTTCTAATTTTATAAATTCAATTAGTAATGCACTATAAATATTTTTCCATTCTTTACCATGCGCATCTACCCTGTTTTTATATTGTTCAAAACAAAGTAAATGGGCAAGTTCATGCAATAGTGTAATTAAAAATTCATACTTATTTAGATTGCCATTAACTGTAATCTTGTGGTTAACTCCTATTGCCGCATGTCTATAATCACCCAACACCGATTTACGAGCCTTGGTAACAGTTAAGTGTACTTTATATTTATTAATTAAGGACACAACTGGCTCAAAGGATCCGTTTGGTAAATAAGCCCTTAATGCCTCCAGTGGATGTTCAACTTTAGCCATAAATAAAGACTAGCTCTTTTTTTGAGTCCATTGAATTTCAAGCCAGGTATACACTAAATAAAGTGCCATACTTGTGACCAATGTGGGTATCCCAACTGGCGCCTTTTTTTGTGTTGCATAAGTTAGTGCTGCACCGGCAAAAACTAGCATTTTTAACAAAGTGCCAACCATCACCGATCTTACCATGGCATTTGGATTAGTAGCATCTAATTTATAGAGTCTAAAAAAGTTAAATAAAGACATTATAAAGAGCATCAAATTTACCCCCATAATAAACTCAAACTTAAAATTAGTATCTCCAAGAAAGTAAAAGTCACAGCCAATTAAAATGATATTGGTTAAAATAAAAAGTATAAGTATTGGCGTAATTTGTTTGCGACCCATGGTTTAAATTTTAATTATTTATTGGTGTTTGTTTCCTTTATAATATTAAAAAGAGAAAAAAGTATGAACCCAAAAGGTAGGATCCAAATAAATAAAGGCATTTTGATATGAATAAATTTTTTCTGATCTAAATACTTTCCTAAAAACAATAATATAACTAAAGCAACAGCCCATTGTGAAGCAAGTCCTGCAAATTTAGACCAATTGAACTTTGTTTCTGGATTGGAATTATCTTTCAAAGTTTAAATTTAATCGGTAGTTGGCTTAGATTCTGGAATTTGCAAAGGTATGGTATCTAATTGTTTGGGGTTATTGTCATTAAATACTTTTTTTAGCCCTTCCAAATACATATCCTTATAATGTATTGACTGTTCTAATGAATCGGTTTTAATTTTAAGTAATTGAAGCGTTGTTCTGCTTTCTTTAGAACCATACCCAGGGATATAATACTTTAAGGGTGTAAATGCAATTAAACCAATTGTTAATCCAACTAATAAAATAAAACTAATACTTACGCCAATGTATACCGACCTTCTGGACAGTCTAAAGGCAATAACTTCGTCATAGGTGTCATCATTCATGACCACTAATCGGTAAGTATTACTTGTCCTTTTAAAGGTATTATTAAAATCTAAATTAGCCATATGGGTAAATACCTGTTAAAGATACGATGGGAATGCAATTTTTAGCAAAAATAAAGCGGATAAATTGTACTTTTAAGGAGTTTTTTAACCTTTATATGTCTATTCGTAAACAGCCTTTAAAATACTTTGCAAATTGGGGTTTGGCATTATTTATTATTGCCATGATACCAATATGCTTATATGGGCAGGATAGCACAAGTAAACGCTTTGACCCCAACCAAAATAAATTGGTCAAAAAAATAAATAGCATATTAGATTCAACACAGAAAAAAATAAAAGGAGAAATTGCAAATAAAGCAACCGATATTAAAGATGCCGCCAATAGTGAAATAAATAAAGTTGCTCAAAAAGTAACACCTGAAGAAGACGACAGGCCACTCCCCTATGAAATCCTTTTAAATAAAAAATATACTTTAGGTCGCAGAGCATATCAAAATACGGTTTCACAATTCAATTATTTATTTAACGCAGAGGAAGAATTAAAAGATATTATTCAAAAAGCTAGAAATCAATTTCAAGAAGACTATACTAATTTGTTAAGCTTTTATGATTATGATTTAACAACTACTTCTAAAAGCAGTATTGATTCCATAGTATACAGGTGTAATGCCAATATTGTATTACACGACCTCCGAAGTAACTGGGTTGATGATGCCTATTTATTACTTGCTAAAGCCTATTTATTTCATAAGAATTTTGACACTGCAGCAAGTATATTACAATTCATTAATTATTCTTTTGACGAAAAAGAAAATGGAATTGAACTCCCCATTGGTAGCAATCTAAGAAATACAAATGGCAATTTTAGTATAGCCAATAAAGAAGACAAAAGAATATGGGAAAATGCAAATGTCAGAAATGAGAGTATGATATGGCAAGCCAGAAATTATATTGAATCAAATCAAATAAACGAGGGCATTAGTTTATTGCAACTTTTAAAATCCGATGCCGTTTTTCCAAAAAGACTTTACCCATTTTTACAAGAACAATTTGCTTATGCATATTACCAAACAGAGTCTTATGAAAACGCTGCAAATAGTTTAATAAATGCATTGCCAAACGCAATGGACGGTTTAGCAAAAAGTAGGTGGTACTTTTTAATTGGTCAATTATTTCAAAAAGCAAACAAAACTGATGAAGCCTATACATGGTATAAAAAAGCCAATGAATTTTCTCCCAATCCTATCATAGGCGTTTATGCAACTATAAATATGATTCGAATTGAATCAAATAAATCAAAACGTCCTTGGCAAACGCTGGCAAATGAATTAGAGCGCATGACAAAAAGGGACAAATATAAACCCTACAAAGACATTGTATATTTTGAAATGGCAAAACTTGCAATTCAAAATAATGCTATAGGAAAAGCAAATGAATGGCTAATAAGCGCTATTAAATTTAACAACAACAATACATCCCAAAAACAAAAAGCATTTGAATTAATTGGAGAAATTAATTATCAGTATAGCAAATTTGATATTTCAAAAATAGCATACGATAGCTTAAGTAATACCTTAAAAACAAATCCAGAATTTGAAAAAATTACGCTTAGGAAAAAATGGATGGGTAGTATTGTCAAAGATTTATTAAATATTCAAAAGGAAGATACCCTTCAATATATCTATACCCTACCAATTGAAGCTCAAATGCCATACGCCGCTCATTGGCAAGCAGGTGTTAAGCAATCGGAAAAAAATTTAATTGGCATTTTTTCAGATAAAGTAAAATCTAATCAAGAACCAACCAGCACTTTTACAACTACCCCCTATAATGCTTTTTCAAATAGCAACACAAATGATTTTTATTTTGAAAGCACATCTACAATTGCTCAGGGCAAACAAAACTTCATTCAAAAATGGGGCGAACGACCAAACGTTGATGCCTGGAGAAGAAAAACAAGTTCAAGTATGGCTAGTACAAGTGCAGTTAATAGCATTAATGCCATAATTGCCGATACCATTACTACTGGTATTAAAATGCCAATAATTAAGGCAGACACTAATAATATAAAACTTATTCAAGATAATTTAGAATATAAATCTTCACTTGCCAATTGGAATAAAGCAACTTTAAATGTAGCACAGACATTTTTACTAAAACTAAACGACTTTTCAAAAGCAAAACCATTTTATCAAAAAATTATTGAGCGAGACATTGACCCCGAAATAACTGAGCGTGCTTTTTTAGATATGGCTAGCCAATATTTACATGATGGCAATAAAACCATGTCCGACAATATTATTTCCATTGTTGTATCTAAATTTCCTAATGGTAGTTATAACCAAAAGAAGAAAGCCGTTCAAGAAAAAATTAATAAAAAATTTAATGTAGACAATTTATATGAGGAAGCCTATTTATTATGCCAACTAGGCAAATGGGAACAACTTGCAGTATATGCAAATAATATAAAATCTGAAATGTATAATTCTAAATGGGAAATACCATTTAGTTTTTTACTGGTAAAAATGTTAGCCCAGCAAAAGCAAGACAATAATGCAATATTAATTTTAGACTCCATTATTTACAAGAGCAAAAACGACCTCATCAGAGAAAAAGCAAAAAATATTATATCCGATCTTAAAAATAGAAAAGACACTGAACTATATGTTGAAAGTATTCAAATAACAAGGGAGCAATCGGCATTAATAGATAGTAGTATCAATAAACCTTCATATCACATAGATACTACAGAAAACTACTATTTAGCAGTCATAGTAAATAGTCCTTTAGTTAGCATAACCAAAAAAATAAAGGACACTATTACGCGTGTTTTAAAACTAGACTTATTAAATCAAACCACAATCCCATCCTATTCCCAATTTCAGGAAAATACCTATATTATATGGATTGGACCACTTGATAATGTAAATAATGCCAAACAATATTTAAAAGCCAATACACAAAATATAAGAAAAGCAATAACTTCGTATATCAGTGACAAGCAGTTTGACATCTGCTTAATTGGAAAATCTAATATCATTGAATTAAAGACGCGAAATGACCTTAAATTATATAAGGACTTTATGTTAAAGAATATTATAAAAAATTAAAAGGGAGCAATGAACCAAGAAGTAAAGAAGCCGAAAAATTGGGTACGACTTTTCTGGAAATATTATTTTATTTCTATGGGCGTTTTTATCCTTTTTCTACTCATGTTAAATTGGGGATGGATTGGTGACATGCCAGATTTAAACGATATTGAAAATCCAACCGCATCCCTTGCAAGTCAAGTTTACGCTCAAGATGGGACCCCAATGGGGAAATATTATTTAGAGGACCGAATTAGTGTAAAGTATAGAGATATGAGCCCCTATTTAATTCAGGCATTAGTGGCCACAGAGGATAAAAGATTTTATGATCACTCTGGTGTAGATGGTGAAGGCTTAATTAGGGCAATTACTTTTTTAGGTAGTAAGGGCGGAGCCTCGACCATTACCATGCAAACTGCTAAAAACTTATTTACAGACAATTGGAGTACCAAAAATAAATTACTTCGAATTATTCAAAAAATAAAGGAAAGTATTATTGCCATTAAATTAGAGCGCAAATTTACAAAACAAGAAATTGTTGCCCTTTATTTAAATACGGTCCCTTTTAGTGAGAATTTATTTGGAGTAAGCAATGCTTCAAGAAGCTTTTTTCAAAAAGAGCCTGACCGAATTACTATTGAGGAGGCTGCACTACTTATTGGCATGGTTAATGCACCTACAAAATACAATCCAAACAGAAATCCCAAGCTTGCATTAGAACGTAGAAATTTGGTAATTAACCGAATGGCTACACAAAAATATATCACTGAAGACCAAGCAATACAATTAAAAAATTTACCTGTAGTTACTAATTTTAAAAAGCTAGATGAGAACAATGGCCTAGGCCCCTACTTTAGAATGAACCTTGGCGAGTTCATGAAAAAATGGTGTAAGGAACATAAAAAAAATAATGGCGACCCATATAATTTATACAAGGACGGATTAAGAATATATACCACTATTAACCCACGCATGCAGGTTTATGCCGAGGAAGCAGTTGCAAGACATATGGCCTACCTCCAAAAAGAGTTTAGTCAGCAGCCCAAAATAAAATCGGGTGAAATATGGAAAGAATTTAATACACAAATAGAGGCTGCTATTAAACAAACTGATCGTTGGAGAAATTTAAAAAAAGAGGATATAAGTGACGAAATAGTAAGAAAGTCATTTGATCAGCCTTTAACAATGCGTGTATTCGCATGGAATAAAAATAGGTACATTGACACCATCATGTCTCCTCTTGACTCGTTAAAATACCATAAACAAATTCTACAAACTGGATTTTTAGCCGTTGACCCTTTTACTGGAGAAGTTAAAGCTTGGGTTGGAGGAGTAGATTTTAAAACCTTCAAATACGACCACGTTAATATTAATACTAGAAGACAAGTGGGTAGTACCATGAAACCACTACTCTATTCCCTAGCCATTGAAAAAGCAGGTTTTACGCCTAATACAATTGTTCAAGACCAACAGCAATTATTTGACGGTTATGGCATGGTTCCAAATACAAGTAAAACATGTACAGGTGCATCTATGCCAATGGCACAAGCTTTAGCAGAATCTAGAAACTGTGCATCGGCTTATATCATGAAACAAATAAATGGTAAAGGAAACGAAGCTGCTAAAGAACTAGTTGACTATTTAAAGAAGTGTAATGTTCAGGCCGAGATACAACCATACCCAGCTATTGCATTAGGTTCTTGCGAAATTTCATTATTTGAAATGGTACAAGCATACACTATGTTCCCAGGAGCTGGTTATAATGCACAACCATTTTTCATTAATAGAATTGAAGATAAAAATGGAAATGTACTTGAAAGTTTCTCCCCAAAAAGAAAAAAAGTAATTGATGAGGTTACTGCCTATTCAGTTGTGAATATGATGCAAGGTGTGATTAGTAAAGGAACAGGAAGATCTATGTATTCCTATGACGTTAAAGCACAATCCATTGCCGGAAAAACAGGAACAACAAACGACAATAGTGATTTATGGTTTATGGGTTATACCCCTCAATTACTTGCTGGAGCATGGGTGGGTTGTGATGATAGGTATATCCGATTTACTGATAATTATTTTGGACAAGGTGCACACGCATCACTTCCTATATGGGCTTATTTTATGGAAAGAGTCACCAACGATCCAGCTTGTAAATTAGACCAAAACTCCACTTTTGAAAGACCAGTAAATTTACAATCAGATTTTAATGTCAACTTTATTACAAAGGATACTTTAGTGATGGATAAATCGGTTCCACCTATAGATAATACCGAAGATATCGCTGCCGAATCGGATTATACCATTCCAAACTCAAAAAAGCCTGCCGAAAAAGCAATTATGCCGCCTGCAAAAGAAAATCCTAAAAAAGCAACTCCTGCAGCAAACAAGGAAGCACAGAAACCAAAAGCATTACTTCCTAAGAAAAATTAATTAAAATTATTATAATCCCTTTTCAAATGAAGGGATTATTTTTACAGCTTATAGATAATAGAAAAATGATGGTATGCATTAGTTTGAAAAAATGAACTGCCGTACTGAAATTTCATTCGCTCTAATTTAACACCCATTCCAGCAGCAAAGCCATTTAATCCATTGGATTGGTTCTGAACATTTAAATCGTAACGTCTTATAAAGTTATACCCTAAATCAAGGTCTACTTGTTTGCCAATATAAAACTCAGCAGCCAAAATTAGATGATTAAATAAGTTTTGCATTTGTCCTGGCGCCATAGCTCCTATTGCATTGGAATTGTTTGGATCATAATATAAATTATTCCATACAGAAAGCCTGTCCGCAGTAATTGAAAACTGAATTGGCGCGAGCGCTAATTTTTTTGAATACCCTAATAAAACATTAAAAGGCAATTCTTGACGGTTTAGCCCTGTAGTAATTTGAGTACCCATGTTTTTTACAAGTATACTTATTTGATTTAACTCATTTGGCGATTTATATACCAAGCCTATGTCCAAAGCAAACCCACTAGATTTATAGATTCCGTAATTGGAATGAATAAATTTAAAAGTACTACCTATTCTAAAGTGTTGAATGTAATCACTTGCTGCAGAAAGTTGGATAGCATAATCACTAGGATGCATAGAACCTATTTCATTGCCCGAAAAATCTGTCATAGAAATATTGCCATAATCTAAAAAGTGTACCCCAAATCCCCAAGTAACTTTTTTTTGATCCCAATGATTAACCCCCATTAAATCATATTGTCCAATACCTGCAAAATAGGGCTTGATGCCTAAATGCATTTCCTTGTCCATATCTGCATTAAGTAGTGCAGGGTTGTACATTGACAATCCAATATCGCTACCAATACTACTTATATTAATACCTCCAAGCGCAGTTGATTTTGCGCTATAAGGCAATTCTATGAAATTGTAAATAGCATTGCCAGCTGTGGTTTGTGCAATAACATTAATACATGTTATTGCATTAACAATAAATACTAAAATCAAAAACCCTAGCTTTTGTATTTTATGATCAGCTGAACTCATATCACAAAGCTAGGGTTTAGATATCAAATTATTAAAATATACGGTTTATACTAAAGCCAAATCTAATACTTGTTGCATATTTTTTACATAATGAAATTGCACCCCTTTTATAAAAGTTTGATCAATTTCATTAACATCTTTTTCATTTTGCCAACATAAAATAATCTCTTTCATACCAGCACGTTTTGCCGCTAAAATCTTTTCTTTAATTCCGCCAACAGGAAGCACTTGACCACGTAATGTAATTTCACCGGTCATAGCTAAATAAGGTTTTACTTTTCGTCCTGTAAAAGCAGAGGTAAGCGCTGTTAACATAGTAATTCCTGCGCTAGGACCATCCTTAGGTACTGCGCCCTCTGGCACATGCACATGAATTGCCTTAGTATTAAATAAATTTGGATCTACTCCAATTTTTTTAGCGTTTGCTTGTAAATAAGTTAATGCGGTTGAAGCACTTTCTTTCATTACATTTCCTAGATTTCCTGTTAATTTCATTTCACCCTTCCCTTCGGAAAGTAAAGCCTCAATAAATAAAATATCCCCTCCAACATAGGTCCATGCTAACCCAACCGCTACCCCAGGCATATTCACTGTTTTATAAATTTCATTGCTATACTTTGCTTGACCTAAAATTTTATGTAAATCCAATTTGCTTACCGTTGGTTTTACCTTGTGTTTATAAGCAAGTTCTTTAGCTTGATAGCGCATAATAGAGGCTAATTGTCTGTCCAATTCCCTAACGCCACTTTCTCTTGTATAATCCTCTATTATTTTTTCAAGCACATTGTCCTGCACTTTAAAATTTATTTTATCAAGGCCATGTGCCTCTTTTTGTTTAGGAAGTAAATGCCTTTTTGCAATTTCCACTTTTTCCTCAACTGCATATCCACTAAGATCGATTATTTCTAAACGGTCTCTTAAGGCAGGCTGTATATGGCTAATATCATTTGCTGTTGCAATAAATAAGGTTTTACTTAAATCATACTCTGACTCCAAATAGTTGTCATAAAAACTATGGTTTTGTTCCGGATCTAACACTTCAAGTAATGCACTAGAAGGATCGCCTCTATGATCAGTGCCAATTTTATCTATCTCGTCTAAAATCATTACCGGGTTTGAAGTTTTCACTTTTCGTAAACTTTGTATTATCCTGCCTGGCATAGCACCAATATAGGTTTTACGATGTCCTCTTATTTCACTCTCGTCATGAAGACCACCTAAACTTACCCTTACATATTTACGTCCAATTGCGTGTGCAATAGATTTCCCTAAAGAAGTTTTACCAATACCTGGAGGCCCTAAAAAACATAAAATTGGACTTTTCATGTCCCCTTTTAATTTTAAAACCGCTAAATATTCCAAAATCCTGTTTTTTATTTTACCCATACCATAATGATCCGCATCTAAAACTTTTTTGGCATTTTTTAAATCAT
This sequence comes from Bacteroidota bacterium, assembly GCA_947456625.1. Taxonomy (GTDB): domain Bacteria; phylum Bacteroidota; class Bacteroidia; order Chitinophagales; family Chitinophagaceae; genus Sediminibacterium. The sequence continues at coordinate 152,528 of CANGQJ010000001.1, read as the reverse complement.
AATTATCGTCGGTAAATTCATCCCAAGGTAAATCCAATAATAAATCTAAATGATTATACACCACCGAATAATCGGGCGTACTTGGATGCATGCGCTCCAATTTTTCTAATCCAGTTTGAAATAATTTTTTTGCAGAATCTGGCCACTTTTTACCTTCAGCCTTTTTCTTCATGTCAGCAACTTCACGCTCATTTGGATCTCCCCCTAATTCATCTTTAATACTTTTTAATTGTTGGTGTAAAAAGTAATCTCTTTGTTGCTTATCAATTTCCGTTCTTGTTTTATTGGCAACTTTATTTTTTAATTCAACAAATTGCAATTCTTGTTGCAAAAACTGAATTAATTTTTCGGCCCTTAATGTGATATTATGCTCCGATAATAAACCTTGCTTTTCAGCCAACTCTACATTTAAATTAGAGCTAACAAAATTGATTAAGAACAATGGACTTTCTATATTCTTTAAAATAAGTGCCGCTTCGGAAGGGAAATTGGGTGACAGCTGAATTATTTGTGTTGCTAAGTCCTTGATAGTTGAAAGATGTGCTTGAAAATTTTGATCCTCTGGACTTACTTTTTCTTCGGTTAAAATTTTAACCTCCGCTTTAAAATAAGGATCCTCCTCTTTAACGCCTATGAGTTCAAACCTTTTTTTACCTTGTATAATAATTGTTGTTCCACCGTCTTGCATTTTAATCATTTTCATGATTTTTGCAATGGTTCCAACTTGACATAAATCCTCAGGGCAAGGATCTTCAATATTTCCATCCTTTTGCGCTAATACCCCAATATATTTGTCCTTATTATATGCTGCTTTAACTGCTTGAATACTCTTATCCCTTCCCACCGTAATTGGAATTACCACACCTGGGAATAAAACCGTATTTTTTAGGGGTAATATTGGAATTAAACCATCCATCTCTAAATCGGGTTCATTCTCCACATCCTGCTCATTAAATGAGAAAATGGGAATGAACTCATTTTCCTCTTCTTGTTTCAATATAAATTTATTCACTTTCCTTTGTTTTTAAATAGTCAAAATGGCACGCCATTTACCCCCCTTTTAAATTTAAGAGGTTACCATGTACTAGGCAATATTAATGCCAAAAGCATTGAATTGTATTGTAATTCTGAAATTTTAGGCAAAAAAAATCCCTCCAAATTGGAGGGACCTTCTTGCAAGAAGTTATATACTTCTAATTACTTTTTTGCAGCAGAATCAACTTTTACAGTTGAATCAGCTTTAACAGCAGAAGAATCAGTTGCTTTAGCAGCTGTATCTACAGTTGTTGCAGCTGAATCAGTTTTAGCTTCAGTAGAAGCACCACCACAAGCAGCTAATGCAGCGATAGCGAAAATTGCGAATACTTTTTTCATTTTCAAGGTTTTTTAAGTTTGGTATTAAAAATACGTGTGCGAAGATATCCATTACCCTTAAAACATCCAAATTTTAACAATATTTTTTTATTTTAAAGACCTAAAATAGACATAAATCTATTTTTTCCTAAAATATATTCGAACTGGGACACCTGTAAACTTAAAATTAGCCCTTACTTGGTTCTCCAGGTAATTACGATACGGTGTTTTAATATCATCAGGAAAATTGGTAAAAAAGGCAAAACTTGGAACTCTAGTAGGTAATTGTTGCACAAACTTTATCTTAATTACATGGCCTCTCACTACTGGAGCCTGATAGTTACCAATTGCTTTAAGCATTACTTCGTTTAATTTCGAAGTGGCAATTTTACGGTGTTTATTGTCAAATACATCCAATGCAATCTCAATGGCTTTAAAAATTCTAGTTTTTTCTACGGCCGAAATAAATAAAATAGGTACATCGGTAAAAGGTGCCAGTTTGTCTCTTAAAACTTTTTCATAGTCACGAGCTGTATTAGTTTCTTTTGTAATTAAATCCCATTTATTCACTAAAACCACAATTCCTTTACCCTTTTTTGCAGCTAAGCTAAAAATGCTAAGGTCTTGAGCAGTAATGCCTTTAACGGCGTCAATTACCATTAAACATACATCTGCTTCATCCATCGCCTTAATGGCACGAATAATAGAATAAAACTCTAAATCGTCTTTTTCTTTGTTCTTTCTTCTAATTCCAGCCGTGTCAATTAATACAAATTCCTTTTGGAACATATTGTAATGAGTATGAATGGTATCTCGGGTTGTACCAGCAATGTTACTCACAATAGTACGGTCCTGACCAATCATGGCATTTAACAAGCTAGATTTTCCCACATTGGGTTGACCAATAATGGCAATTTTGGGTACCTCAGGCGCTTCTTCGGGCTCTTCCCCTTCTGGAAGTTCTGCTTCCTTGGCAATATTTTTACGATTTGGCTCCTCTTTCATGTCATTTGTAACCGCATCCAAAATTTCACCAGTTCCGCTACCCGAAATGGAACTTACAAAATAGTTGTGCTCAAAGCCCATTCCGTAAAATTCAGTTCCTTCCAATGCCCTTGTAGAGTTGTCTACCTTATTAACACAAACATAAACGGGCTTAGTTGTTCTTCTTAGCATATCGGCCATAGCGGCGTCCAAATCGGTCATGCCCACTGCCGCATCCACCATAAAAATAATAGCATTGGCTTCCTCTATAGCAATTTTAACCTGCTTGCGAATTTCTGTCTCAAACATATCCTTAGAATCGGGAACAAAACCACCTGTATCTATGACATTAAAATGCTTGCCAGCCCACTCCGTTTCCCCATATTGACGATCCCTAGTTACCCCACTAATGTCATCCACAATGGCCTTACGCTCCTCTAATAAACGATTAAAAAAAGTACTCTTGCCTACATTAGGCCTTCCTACTATGGCTACCGTATAACTCATATTAATTTATATTAAATATTCAATTTACTTGGTTTAAATTATTATTAATCAATACTTTATTAGTAATTAATTAAAATAAATTTAATATCCAAATTCTTTTAATTTTGTATCATTATCTCTCCACTTAGGCTTCACTTTCACAAACAATTCCAAATAAACTTTGGAACCAATAAAGTCCTCTATATCCTTTCTTGCCTGCATGCCAATTTCTTTAATCATTTTTCCACCTTGACCAATTATAATAGACTTTTGGGTTTCTCTATTTACTATTATATCGGCCTGGATTTTCACAAGCAATGGTTGCTCCTTAAATGAATTCACCAGGACTGCTGTATGATATGGTATTTCCTCGCCAAACAATTGATATATTTTCTCTCTTATAATTTCACTCACAAAAAACTTAGTGGGCATATCACTCAAATCCTCTTGGTCAAAAAACGGATGCCCACCCTCCGGAATAAGTTCTAATATAACTTTCAATAACCTATCTATGTCACTGTTATTCAATGCACTAATAGAAATTATTTTTGTACAGTATGGCTTGGCACTAAAGTATGCATTGGCTTCTTTTACCCTTCCACCCACTGCCAAATCCGATTTATTCATCACCACAATGCAAGGCACTTTAAGCTTTAAAGCGCTAAACATAGCGTCTATTTCATCAAAATCATCGCGCACGTCTACCATTAGTAAACCCATATCCGCATCCTCCAAGGCACTTTTTACAGCACCCATCATTTTTTCATGTAGCTTATACTTTGGGTCAATGATGCCTGGGGTATCTGAGAAAATGATTTGGTATTCGTCTGGCTTATTCAAAAAGGCTTTAATACGATGCCTTGTAGTTTGTACTTTGGAGGAGACAATAGCCATCTTCTCACCCATAATGGCGTTCAGTAAAGTGCTTTTACCTGCATTTGGTTTCCCAAATATGTTTACAAACCCTACTTTCATGACTCCTTAATAAATACAAAGTTACTATAAAAAAAATCCGCTCTCGATAAGAATCGGGAGCGGGATTAAGTGTTGCGAGGGAAGGGATCGAACCTCCGACCTTCGGGTTATGAGCCCGACGAGCTACCGCTGCTCTACCTCGCGATGTTTGGACGGCAAAGATAGGCTAATATTATGAGCTAACCAAGTTTATTGATATATAAATAGCTTTGTATTCCCTCAATCAATTATAATAATTTTGAATATATATCAAGCCCCTAAGGAATTAATTATTAATTTTGAGCACAGACTAAACTAAAAAACAATGAAAACTAGAAACCTACTTTTAATAGCAATTATTACTTTACTAACTTATAGCGCTAGCGCTCAAAAGGAAAACTTTACCTTAAAAATTGGCACTGGGTTGTCCTCGTTTAGTGATAGCAAAGCTGGTAAATCTACCTTTGGCCTTGGAGCTGATGTTTTAGTTAGAACTAGCTTTTCTGATAAAGTACAAGGATTTGCTCAAACTGGCTACAATGCATTTATTAACAACGGATTTAATGTGGCCTATATCCCAATGCTAGTTGGTGTGAATTTAAAAGTAAACGGCTTTACTCCAGGAATTGGTTTAGGATATGCAAGCTCCACTGCTGGCGGTTCTACTATTGGAGGATTTACAGTTAGTCCTCAAGTAGGTTATCAAATTAATAAACTGGAGCTTTTAGCTAATTTTAACTCAACAAATGTGACAAGTAGCGGTGCAGGTACTTGGAATATTTTTGGCGTAAAAGTATTTTACAAAATAAATTAACAACCCTTTGCTTATTAATTACGGTGTCTAATATTTGAGGCACCTGCGCTTTTATTTTCTTTTAAAACGGCCTCCCCTTTGTAATTAATATTACTAGCACCCGATGCGTCGGCTTTTAATAAGCTTGCCACATTTACATTTGCAGTACTAGCACCCGATGCATGCACTACAGCACCCTTGGTTGCTAAATTAAAAAGCTTAGCGTCACTAGCTCCCGAAACATCTACCGATAAATCCTCGGCTACTCCCGAAAGCTCTATATTACTTGCTCCTGAGGCTTCTAAAAATATATTCTTAGCAGTTACTTGACCTTTGTAATCACTCGCACCCGACATATCTATTTGCAACGAGCCCACTACCATTTCTCCTTTCATATCACTAGCGCCCGATAATTTAAGTTTCATCTTTGGTGTTTCTATTTTATTCACCAAATGAATATTGGTAGCTCCAGAACCTGATATTGCATTAATATCTTTAACACTTACATAGGCCTTTGCTTTAATATTGCCCCAACTATTCCAAGACAACCAACTATTATTTGACATTTTAATTATTAAAGTACCTCCTATTACTTCTGTAATAATTTCATCTCTATTGGACTCATCCTTTGCACTTACTGCTACTTGATTTTCATTAGACTGCGTTAAATATAAATCTATAGCGCTTGATACTTGAATAGCAGAAAAATTTCCCACTTTTCTTAATTGAACATTTGGATCATGAATAACAGAAGATTGCTGTGCAAAAGCGTTAAAACCAATAAATAAACAAATTACCAATAATGCCTTTTTCATATGATGTTGTTTTATTTCCTTATAACGAAAGGAATACTATAAAGTTACAGTTGGTAGAATAAATATTACCTGTTAATTTTGCACCGTCCTCGGGGTGCTGTAAAAAGCTGAGAAAAAACCCGTTGAACCTGAACAGGGTAATTCCTGCGAAGGGAAGGTACCGCACTACTTGTGCACTTCTCATAGCTTATTATACCTGTTCCCATTTTTTAATCATTAAAATTTAGTTATGACTAAGTTATTGGGAACAATTGCAACATTCTTTATGCTGGCTCCATTATTTGCCCAGCAAACAAAACAATCCCAAATTATAAGGGATAGTATTAACAAGTATACCGATAGTATACGAAGTTTGCCGCCATTAGAAGTAAGGTCGGTAAGGGTTAGTGATAATAGCCCATTTGCAAAAAGCAATGTAAGCGCTGCTAGTATTGCACAGGTAAATTTAGGACAGGACCTTCCATTTTTAATTCAAAACACTCCCTCTGTTGTGGTGAATGCCGACGCAGGTAATGGGATTGGTTACACAGGTTTAAGAATTAGAGGAACCGATGCTACTAGAATTAATGTAACACTTAATGGAATCCCTTACAATGATGCCGAAAGTATGGGCACTTATTTTGTTGACTTACCTGATTTTAGTTCCAGTGCCAATAGTATTCAAATACAAAGAGGTGTTGGAACCTCCACCAATGGAGCAGGTGCATTTGGGGCTACTATTAATTTAGCAACAAACGATTATCGCCCAAGCAAATATTTGAGTTTACAAAATACCATTGGTTCTTTTAATAGTAATAAAAACAGTTTAGTATTTGGATCTGGCTTAATTAATAACCGATTGACAATTGACGGTAGAGTTAGTAGTATTAACAGTGATGGTTATATTGACCGAGCAAAGTCGGATTTAAAATCGTTTTATCTAAGCACTACTTATTGGGGAGATCATAGCTCACTAAGGCTAAATGTGTTTTCAGGTAAAGAAAAAACCTATCAAGCATGGTATGGAGTACCTGAAGAAAGTCTTGCCACAAACAGAACATATAACCCTGCTGGAACAGAAAAGTCTGGAAACCCATATGATAATCAAACCGATAATTACACACAAACTCATTATCAATTATTTTTTAACCAACAATTAAGTGCAAATTTAAAATGGAATACTGCTATCTTTTTGACAAAAGGGCGCGGCTATTATGAAGAATACAAAGCAGGTGTAAGTTTAAGTGACTATGGATTAAATTTAAATATTGGCAATACTTTTGATTTAGTTCGTAGAAGATGGCTTGACAATAATTTTTATGGTCAAATTGCTTCCTTAACTTATGAAAAAGGAAATGATGTATTAACAATAGGTGGAGGATGGAATACTTATGATGGGATCCATTTTGGCAACCTCCCATATGGTATACCAAGCCTTGGTTCAAAAGTGCCAATTAATTGGGAGTATTATGCAAATAATGGCTTAAAAAAAGAATTCAATAACTATTTAAAATGGGAACACCATTTAACTGCTCAACTAACTAGTTTTTTAGATTTACAATATCGTCACGTACAACATACCATGAATGGGTTTGACGCTAACCCTGAATTAATGGTAGATCGTAACTTTAATTTTGTAAATCCTAAAGCAGGGATTAGCTATCAAAATAAAAATACCACTTATTACACTAGCATTGCAGTTGCTAATAAAGAGCCAAACAGAGACGACTTTGAAGCAGGTACTACCCAACAACCAAAGCCAGAGCAATTAGTAGATTTAGAAACAGGCTTTAAAAATAAAATAAACCAATTTAGCTGGGGTGTAAATTTATTTTTAATGAACTATAAAGATCAATTAGTCTTAACTGGAAAAATTAATGACGTAGGATCCTATACCAGAACAAATGTCCCAAAAAGTTATAGATCCGGTATTGAAATTGAAGCTGTATGGAAAATGAACAGTGCATTTACAAGTAATGGGAATATCACTTATAGCAAAAATAAAATTGAATCCTTTACCGAATATTTTGACAACTATGACAATGGAGGGCAAGCTGCAATCAAACATAATAATACCGATATTACATTGTCGCCAAACACCACTGCGAACTATAGTTTAAATTACAAAGCAAGTAAAAATTTAAACATAACATGGTCAAGTAAATATGTTTCAAAGCAATACTTAGATAACACACAAAACGAAAGCAGAACATTAAAGGCCTATTTCTTAAATGACTTAAATACTTCCTTTAATTTATTCACTGGCAAAAAATGGAGTGGATTAATTCAATTATATGCTTTAAATATTTTTGATGTAAAATACGAGCCTAACGGATACACTTATAGTTATATTTATGGAGGCGCGACTACTACTTCTAATAATTACTTCCCAATGGCAGGCCGAAATTATATGTTGAGTTTAAAAATTGATTTAAAATAATTTGAATTTGTCTAATAAAAAAAGGAGCAATTTATTTGCTCCTTTTTTTATTTTAATGCTACCCTGGGAATTGTTCCTGCCAAGCTAACATACCCCCTGTCACATTAATTACATTGGTAAAGCCATATGGCTCAAGCATCATGCAGGCCTGTCCACTTCGGTTGCCGCTACGGCAATACAAATAAACTGTCTGATCTTTTAAATGCTCTATTTCGTCTACTTGTAATGATTGTACTAAACCTAAAGGTAATAATTGACCCCCTATATTAAAAGCTGCATGCTCATGTGGCTCACGCACATCTACTAAATTTAATTTTTCACCTGCATCTAATTTTGCCTTTAACTCGGCAACTGTAATTGTTTTCATATACTTATTATTTAATTGAATCCGATTGAGTTCTTATTGGTGCCACTTTATCAATGGTTAAATTAATAATGCCACCAGGAATTACTTTATTTTTCATAGGCATCCCCAAACTATCTAATTGCATTAAAAAAGCCACAGGGTCTTGTGCAACTACAAATGAACTAGCCGTGTCCTGAATTGCTCCGTTGGTATTTAATTTACCAATTACTAGCCCCATTCCTAATATTTTCTCTTTTGCCATTTGAACTGTCAAGCCAATTAAATCTGGCACTTCAATGGAACCACCAACTGCTCCATCACCCACCATAAAATTAACCACACTACCCGAAGCAATTTTTGTACCAGGTGCAATTGGCAATGCATTTACCAATTGATCCAATACTACATTTTTATTTCTATCTGGAACCATGGTAATGGCACCTACCCTTAAACCTAATACTTTTAAATAGGTCTCTGCACTTTGTAATGAGAACCCAATTAAGTTGGGCATATCCACCAGCGGCGCTAATACCCTATTTACTGTCAAATAAACAGTTCTGCCTTTTTTAACCACTTCATCGGCATCGGGGGTTTGTCTTAATACGCCGTTACGCGCTAATGTATCTACATAAATAGAATCCTGAAGGACTACATTAAATCCTAGGCTTGATAAGTTTTTTTGTGCTGCACTTACATCTAATCCAACAACACTGGGCACTTTTGCAGTTTGCCCATTACTTGTTATCCATCCTAATGAAAAGAAAAAGACAATCAATAAAACCAATATGGCACCAATGCCAACTAAGACATTAAACCACAAAGGTTTTTTTAATAATTTATCTATTGCCTCCATTATACTTATTTAGTTTAATTATTTTACTAAGATAGCATCTTCCACAATGGCAGCATAAAAATCGGTTAAATTCCAGCCCATTGCTTTTACCTGTTGCGGTATGACACTTGCTTCACTCTGACCAGGCACTGTATTCACTTCAAGCATAAACGCTTTTTGCTGTGCTTCATCATAAATAAAATCAATTCTTACAACACCTCGGCAATTTAAAATTGCATAAACTTTTTTTGCTGCTGCTGTTAGGTCTTCAAACATTTTGTCTGAAATTTCTGCTGGAGTTATCTCTTTACTTTTACCTTGATATTTTGCCTCAAAATCAAAAAATTCATTTTCGGTTTTGATTTCGGTAATAGGAAGTACCGTTAGCTCCCCTTTTGATTTAAAAACGCCAATTGTAAATTCTCTTCCACTAATAAACTCCTCTACTAAAACTTGTGTATCTTCCTTAAATGCTTTTTCTAAAGCAGGCGCTAATTCACCAGCAATATTTACTTTGCTAATTCCTAAGCTACTTCCCCCATTGTTTGGCTTTACAAATACAGGAAGTTTTAATTGTGCCAAAATTTGATCGGTACTTGTAGGTGTTTCTGCAAATAAATGTAATGACTTAGCAACATGAACACCTCCAAAACCAGCTACTGCAACTGTATACCTTTTGTTAAATGTAAGTGCCGAAGTTGCTGTATCACAACTGGTATAAGGCAACCCAATCATATCAAAATAACCTTGTAATTTACCATCTTCACCAGGTGTACCGTGAATACACATAAGCGCCACATCAAAACATATTTTTTCACCACCTTCTTCAATACTAAAGTCGGCTTTGTTTACAGCTACTTCCTCTCCTACAATATTTTCATACCACCAACCCGTAGGATGTATGTCAATTAAATAAACATCATACTTATTTTTATCCAAAGCATTCATCACCGTTTTTGCACTCTTGTAACTAATTTGTGCTTCGGAACTTAACCCACCTGTAACTAAAGCTACCTTCTTTTTCATCTTAATAAAATATCATTATGATTTCAGAAATTCATTAAATAAAAAAAGGGAAAAATTTTCCCTTTTTTTATCTTACATCTTAAGCGTGTAATTTATCTTTTTTCGCTAGCAATGCGTCTACCGTTTCTTGGTATAACTCATCGTGAACGCAACAGTCTACAGGACAAACTGCAGCACATTGTGGTTCTTCGTGGAAACCTTGACATTCGGTACACTTGTTAGGCGTAATATAATAGGTGTCTGTAGCAATAGGTGCGATTCTTGCGTCCGCATCCACAGCTGTTCCATCTAATAAATTAAAACTTCCTTTTACTGTTGTGCCGTCTGCGACAGCCCACTCAACACCACCTTCATAGATAGCGTTATTTGGACATTCTGGCTCGCAAGCTCCACAGTTAATACATTCGTCGGTGATTTTTAATGCCATAAAAATAATTTAATAATTAGTGACGTACTTTTGCCTTACAAATATAAAGAACCGACATGAACATTCAATCAAGAATTGATGCTTTTTTTACCCTTGGAGATAAATATTTAAATGCCCAAAATAGTGCATTTCAAGAAGCCAAATGGAGGGCCCATAATCAAAATGCCTGGTTTTTGCCTGAATTCATTGATCAGTCTGTAAATCAAATTGTGACACAGTTTTTACAAAAATCTTTACTTCAGGATTGGGTAAACTTATACCCAACTATTTCCACATCCTCAACCAATTTAAAAGTAGGTATTGTTATGGCTGGCAATATACCAATGGTAGGATTTCATGACTTACTAAGTGTATTAATAGCGGGTCATTCGGCCACAGTTAAGCTTTCTTCCAAGGATACGGTGTTAATGCAATATATAATTGATGCCTTATTTGAAATAAATCCTGAATTTACTCAGCTTATAACCGTTCAAGAACAATTAAAAAACTGCGACGCCTATATTGCAACTGGGAGTAATAGCGCAGGTCAATATTTTGAACAATACTTTGGAAAATACCCCAACATAATTAGAAAAAATAAAACATCGGTAGCCATATTGGACGGGAAAGAAACTAAAGAAGAATTAGACCTCTTAGCCGACGATATGATGCTTTACTTTGGAATGGGCTGCCGAAATGTAACCCAAGTATGGGTACCCGCTGGCTATGATTTCATTGCCTTAATTACTGCTTTAAAAAAGTACGATTATTTAAAAGACCAACACAAATTCAAGCACAATTATGATTATCAATTGGCTTTATTATTGATGAATAGGCAATATTATATGGACGCTGGTGGCATATTATTAAGTGAAAATCCATCCCCTTTTGCAGCTATTTCACAAATACATTATCAGTTTTACGAACCCAGCCAATTACCCAAATTAAACCCAAATGACATTCAATGTGTGGTTGGTAAAACAGGCCTTTCATTTGGCAGTCTTCAACACCCTAACCTTAGTCAGTATGCGGATGGCGTAGACACCCTTGCATTTTTGTCAAGTTTAACAGTATAAACACCGAAAATTTGACATAAACGAACAATTTCGTAAATGTTTTGTTAAATCCTTATTTGGAATTTTGCGACATAATTTCGGCTTTGTTAATTTGTAAAAGAATTGGTACAAGAATTGTAACCCAAATAATATAACCATCAAAATAAATAAGATATGAACCTGAATTTTAAGAATGTGTTGGCCATTATTGGCATTAGCGCTTGTACAACACTAGTGAGCATTTGGGGCTTTACTAGATGGAGTAGAACAAGTAGCAGTTTTGAAAACAATGGGAAGCTCCCTGCTAATTATGCAAATTTTATAAACGCAGCTACCCCAGGCTCAACGGTGGATTTTACCCCTGCTGCTAATGCGGCCTCTCCTGCTGTTGTGCATATTAAAACAAAAACCAATGCAAAAAAAGTAGAAAACAGTGCACAACCAAGGCAAAGAAATCCATTCTTTGATTTTTTTGGAGATGATAATTTTGGAGACTTTTTTGGAGGACCAAGAATTATTCCAGAACAAAGAGCTAGTGGAAGTGGCGTGCTTATTACTGCCGACGGATATATTGTAACTAATAACCATGTAGTAAATGGTGCGGATGAATTAACAGTTACACTAACTAATAAAAAAACATACAAAGCAAAAGTAATTGGAGCCGATCCTAGTAGTGACTTAGCAGTAATTAAAATTGAAGAAAGCGGGCTTCCATATTTAGTTTATGGAAATAGTGATGATGTAAAATTGGGACAATGGGTACTTGCTATTGGTTATCCATTAAATTTAGATGTAACCATTACTGCGGGCATTATTAGTGCTAAAAATAGAAGCATTGATATAAACTCCCGTCAATCTGATAAACCTTTAGAATCCTTTTTGCAAACCGACGCTGCAGTGAATCAAGGTAATAGTGGTGGCGCACTAGTGAATACCAATGGAGAATTAGTAGGTATTAACTCGGCAATTATGTCTCCTACTGGTTCTTATGCTGGTTACTCATATGCAATTCCAGTAAATATTGTAAAAAAAGTAGTTACGGATATTGTGAAATTTGGAACCGTTCAAAGAGCATACTTAGGAGTTTCAATGGCACAAGAAGAATTATCAGACGAACAAATTAAAAAAATAGAGACTGATTTAAATGTAAAATACAAAGCAGGTGAAGGTGTTTTAATTACAAGCGTACTAGATGGTGGTGCTGCTAAAACCGCTGGATTTAAACCAGGTGACGTGGTTACTAAATTTAATAACGCAATTATAAAAACAGCCCCTGAATTACAAGAACAGGTTTCTAGATTCAAGCCTGGTGATAAAGTTTCAGTAGTTATAAAACGAAACGGGAAAGACATTTCCATGGAAGTTATTTTGAAAGCTAAATTGGGAAGTGCCGATTTATCTAAAAGCAGTAAAATGGCCGAAAAATTAGGAGGCAAATTAGAAACTGTAGATAAAACCACTGCTCAAAAAAATGATATCGAAGGTGGTGTTATAATAAAGGAATTAGGTTCTGGCGTATTAAGCAAAAGTCGAATTGAAAAAGGCTTTGTCATTACCGGAGTGAATGAAGAAGAAATAAAAAATGTAGAGGATTTTTATGAGGCCATAAAAAAATCAAATGGTAGTATTAAACTTACTGGATTTTATCCTGGCTATTATGGAACTTACGCCTTTATCATTAACTTAAACGATTAGAATAATATTTTAACTCCAATAAGCTATTGGGTCTTGGCTGCTTTATCCAAACATCATGCATGGATAAAGCAGCCCCAATTGCGGAAGCTTGTGCGATGGTTGCAGCATATATTTCTAATTCAGGATAGGCTTTTGCAAGCCCACTCATATACAATTCGTTTTTGCTAAACCCTCCGTCAACAAATATGCGTTTAATTTGAGTTCCTTGCAATATAAGATTGGTACTTTGTACCTGTTGCTTTACAATATCTTGCATTAAATGCGCATAGGCTTGTTCGTAAGCATCTGCAGACAATGAGGCTTCTTTTAATTTTTGTACTTCCACTTCATGTAGCTTCCCAGCAAATAAACGCGCAGCTTTAACTGGTTTGCCGTGATAGGATAAATAACATAAAGCATCCTTTTGTAATTCCTGCTGTGTTAAGACATTATTATTAAACGGATTTAAACTAATACACCAGGTTCCAGTAGATAACAATATAAAAGGTGACTCAAAGGCACTAAAATAAGGAATGAGTGCAGCAGAACTATCATGCAAACCAACATTTTGTTTTATAGGAGGCAATATTTTATCTAGCCCTTCCTGTAGCACCCATTTATGGTATTGATTTTTTTTAAAATCCCATAACATTGTGTGACATCCAATACTTGTGATATCACTTGCCAATTCCCCCGTTATGATATAGTGTAGGTATTGAGGTAAATGTAATGCCCATTTAATACTTTTAAATAAATGAGGCTGCGCTACTTTAATGCTAAATATTTGTAGCCCTGAATTTAAATTACCTAAATCGGGCGAAGCCGTTTCTAAACAAATTTGATCTACTGGGCCATGTAATTTTTCAAAAAGCTCCTTAGTGCTAGACTTAAAAGGTTTCAAATAATTAAACAAAGGCGCAACCACTTCACCGGCTTCATTTAAATAAACAAAACTTGCACCATAAGCAGTGTAATGCACTGCCTTAATTTCAAACCTAGCATCTTTTTTTAAAATTTCAAAACTTGATTTAACCCAATTTGTTAAAGCATTAATGTCCTCACAAGCCGCTCCATCCTCGTCTTTAATTTCATCAAATTGAATAGCATTTTCAAAAACCAATTGATACTGTGCATCAAAAAGTAATGTTTTTTTATTGGTCTTGCCAATATCAAAAATTAATATAACTGGTATGGGTTTCATTATAAACCAGTAGCAATTGTGTTACCTCTTTCTTTTACCAAGGCAGTTCTTAATTTATTGGCTCTGAAATAACCTAAAGGATCCAATGCAGCACCTGCTCTTAGCCTTGCTTCGGCAACAATAGCACGCACATCGGTTCTAAAAGTATTTTGTAGTATTTCTTGTGCAGCCACTACGTCATTATTTTGTTGTGCTTCATTTAATGCAACTCTATCTACAAGTAAGGCTTGTGCATACGCAATCATTATTGCTTCTATAGATTGCAACAAATCTTCTAAAGGATCCTTAATATTATGACTTGCATCAATCATCCATCCTAAATCGGTTGCATGATTTAAACCCCTTGCATCCATGCCTTCCACTAGTTCATTAAAAATTAAAAACAATTGATATGGCTTTATACTACCTACCGTTAAATCATCATCCCCATATTTACTATCATTAAAATGAAATCCAGCCAATTTTTGTTCCATCATTAACAACGCAACAATTTGTTCAATATTGGCATTGGGTAAATGATGTCCTAAATCCACCAAAGTATAGGCCTTTGGGCCAAGTTTATTGGCATATAATAAGGACTGTCCCCAATCCCCTACCGTCATGGAATAAAAATTGGGTTCAAATGCTTTATATTCTACAAATACTTTCCAATCCAAAGGTAATGCCGCATAAATTTCTTGTAATCCCTCTAAAGTATTTTGAAATGCTTTTCTAAAATTTAATTGTCCTGGAAATGAACTACCATCACTTAGCCAAACTGTTAGTGCCTTAGAACCAAGTGCATCACCATGTTTGATTACCTCAATGTTATGGTCCACTGCTTGTTTGCGAATAGCTTTACTGGTATTTTGCAACGACCCATATTTATAACTTAATGCTTGACCCTTTTGATCCTGGAAAGTATTAGAATTAACTGCATCAAATTTTAGATTCAAATCTGCCGCTAATTTTTTGATGGCATTATAGTCCGAAGGGATATCCCAAGGAATATGAAGCGATATTGCACCACTTGAATTATTTAAAGCATGTAATAAACCAACGTCTTCCATTTTTTGCTCTAAAGTACCTGGCTCACCGGCAGCAGAAAACCTACCAAAGCGGGTACCTCCAGTGCCCAAGGCCCAACTTGGAATAGCAACATTAAATGCAATTAATTTATTTATAATTTCTTCCGCATTAGGAATAGTTTGTTTTGCAAATGAAAATTTTTGCTGATGACCTGAGATCAAACTGTCATTATACTGCTCAATACTTTTTTTATCAATTCTCATAAATTAATTTTTGTTTACAGCACTTGGATTAAGGCAAATAAAAAACATGTGTTAAAGGAATAGAAACTGGCGAGTTATTTGGATGGGTTAACATGATGTCCTTCATATAAGCCCACCACTTTTGCATAATAGGCTGTTTTGGTAATTCGTCCAATGCCAACTCGTCATTAATATTCAAAACCCCAAATAAGGATCCTGTTGATTCATTTAAAAAAATAGAATACTCAGATATTCCTGTTGTTTTTAATAAAGTTACTAATTCCGGCCATATTTCGTCATGGCGTTTTTTGTATTCAAGTTCCTTGCCTGGATTTAATTTCATTTCAAATGCAACCTGTTTCATACTCCTAATTTATATCTAATTATATTATTTGTAAATAAAATTATCTGACAAAGGAAGCAGCAATGCCACCGTCTACATTAATGGTATTTCCAGTTGATTTACTCAACAAGCCTCCCACATATGCAAAACAGGCATTAGCAATATCCTCTGGTAATATAATTTCATTTAATAAAGTACGACCTGCATAGTACGCTGGAAGTTCTTCTACTTTAATGCCGTATGCCTTTGCCCTACCTTCGGCCCAGCCGCCACTCCAAATATTACTTCCAGCAATCACCGCATCGGGGTTTACTACATTCACACGAATTTTGTCTTTTCCTAACTCCGCAGCATTTAATCTGCTTAAATGTAATTGTGCTGCTTTTGCAGAACCATATCCTGCGTTATTAGGGCCACTAACTAATGCGTTTTTACTTACTATATTTATAATATCCCCTCCCAAATTTTGTTTTCGCATTACCCCAATTGCATTTTGTGTAACTAACATTTGCCCTTTAACAAGTACGTCATATAATAAATCCCAATCTTGTTCGGAATGATCTTCAATTGTTTTTGAAATTGATAAGCCTGCATTATTTACAATTAAATCTATGCCTCCAAAATGAAGCGCTGCATGACTAATAGTTTGTGCAATGGTGGCAGCACTAGTAACATCTAAAATGCTAGCAGCTACCGCATCTTTTCCAAATAATTGTATAAACTCATGTTTTGCCTCGGCTAATCTTTCGGCATTGTTATCCGATAAGACAACACAAGCACCCTCGGTTGCAAACTTTTTAGCAATTGCTTTCCCTATTCCACCACCACTTCCAGTTACTAATGCAATGCGACCACTTAATGCTTTAGGCTTTGGCATTCTTTGTAATTTGGCTTCCTCTAATAACCAATATTCAATATTAAATGCTTCTTGTCTTGGAAGGGAAGTGTAAGCCGATATTGCTTCTGCTCCTTTCATTACATTAATGGCATTGATATAAAATTCTGCCGCTACTCTTGCAGTTTGTTTGTCTTTTGCAAAACTAAACATCCCCACGCCTGGATATAAAATAATAACAGGGTTTGAATCTCTAATGGCAGGGCTATTGGGATGCTTGCAGGTTTCATAATACTGCGTATACATGGCACGGTAAGCTACAAATAATGGAGACAATTTTTGTTTGATGTCATCTACTTTTGTTAAATCCTCATTGGGAGCAATATTTAAAACTAGTGGTGAAATTTTTGTTCTTAAAAAATGATCTGGACAACTTGTACCTAATGGAGCTAACCTATCCAAATCGTTTGAATTGATAAACTCTAATACCCTATCATCATCCGTAAAATGACCTATCATTTTTGTTTGCGATGAACAAAATCCTCTTAAGATAGGAGCTAATGCAGCTGCTTGAGTAAGTCTATCGTTTGAAGCAATAGCTTCTATTTTTTTTCCGGCAAATGAAGGCGATTTTTTTGATATTTTTTCTTGTAAATACTCCGCACAAAGTTCTATTACCTCCAAAGTGTTAATATAACTTTCAAAAGCAGTATCGCCCCAAGTAAATAAACCATGCGACCCCAACATAATACCTATAATGCCAGGATTGTTATCCAAGCATTGTTTTAATTGAAGCCCTAAATCAAAACCTGGTTTTTGCCAAGGTACCCAACCAATTTTACCTTTAAATAATTCTTTTGTAATTTTTTCGCCATCCTTACTAGCTGCAATAGCAATTGCTGCATCGGGATGCAAATGGTCAATATGTTTAAAAGGTAAAAATCCATGCAAAGGAGTGTCAATACTTGGCGCTTTAGAAGCCAAGTCATAAATACAATGATTAAATAACGCAACCATTTCGTCTTCTTGTGAAAGCCCTTTGTATACATTTTTTAAACTTCTCAATTTGTCTACATATAAAGCAGCTAATCCGTCTCTTTTCATAGTTCCTAGATCACCACCGCTCCCCTTCACCCACATTACTTCTACTTCGTTTCCGGTTAAAGGATCTTTAGCCATAGCCTTACAAGAAGTATTTCCACCTCCATAATTTGTAAGTCTTAAATCAGCACCTAATAAATTGGAGCGATATACTAATAATGCAACTTCGTCACCAGCTAAGGATTTAGCTTTTTGATCATCCCACAAATAACTTACATGTTTAAATTCTTTCATTGATACAAAATCTAATTTTAATATTTAATTAATTTTTTTATTGATGTAAATTATTTCCATAACCTACAATTAACACAGATACAATTATAATAACAATTCCAGCTATAATAGTATTGTTTGTTTTTTTACTTACCCCTTTCCATTCTTTTAAAACCAATCCCCACATATTTGCAATTAAAATAATAAACGCCATGTGTAATATCCAAGAGCTAGGGCCATTGCCTAGTTTACTTTCACCCATACCATAAAAAAAGAATTGCAAAAACCAAGTAGTTCCAGCCAAAGCAGAAAAGAGATAATTTTTAAACAATGGCGTTTTTGCTTTAGTATAATCACCAAAGGTTTTATTGCGAGCATTTAAAATCATACACCAAATAAAGTTGGTAGTTAAACCACCCCATAATAAAACTACATAAATCACATTGTTACGATATAAAAACTCACCTTGATTTGGATGCGCTGTTTTCCATGCATCATTTGCAATAACTGCCATGGATTGTCCTGCTTCTAATCCAAAATTAAAACAAGCACTAAGCACCCCAGAAACAATTGCCACAAACATGCCAAGGGCAAATTTGTATTCAGTATTGGAAGCGCTTGCTTGCTCACTACTTAATTCTTTTTCTTTTAATACGCCCGCTTTGCCACTCACAATAATTCCTACAACACACATTAATAACCCTGCTAAAACTGTTATGCCCCAGCCTGATGAAATCATCACCGAAAATGCATCTTTACCCTGTACAGGATTAAAGTCATAATAAATTGCAGGTATGATAGCACCAAAAACCATACACAATCCAAGTATAATGCTACTTCCTAATGACACCCCTAAATACCTAACGCCAAGTCCATAGGTTAAGCCTCCAATTCCCCAAAGTACCCCAAAGAAATAGGTTAAGAGTAATGTACTTTTTTCAGTTCCTGTAATAATATCAGCAAAACCAGATATAGTTAAATACGCAGCTAAAGGAGGAACAATAAGCCAGGAAAAAAGTCCACCCACAATCCAAAAGCTTTCCCAACTCCACCCTTTTACTTTTTTAAATGGCATATAAAAACTGCCAGAAGCAAATCCTCCAACAAAATGAAAAATAACACCCAATAGTACATTCATAGGTTTAATTTAAATGGCTAAGCAATATTTCGCAATCATAGTAAAGTTAAATATTCAAGCAATTAATCTATCCTGCACTATGATGCCTAAAATGGGCTAAAAATTGCGGATTCTAATAATAATATTCTAAATTTAGCAACCAAATGATGAAACATAATTCCATATTTCAGGCAATTGCTATTGATTATATCTCGGCCACCCCAAAATACCTGCAATTAGCTAATGGGATTGTTAAAGCAATTGGAGAAGGCAAACTAAGAAAAGATGATATGTTGCCTTCTATTAACGAGCTAAGTTTCGAGTTCGAAATTTCAAGAGATACAGCCGAAAAAGGATATAAATACCTAAAAGAAATTGGCGTAGTTGGATCGGTTCCAGGTAAAGGATATTTTATAAAATCGGTTGATACTAAAATTGAACTTAAAATATTTTTATTGTTCAATAAACTAAGTCCGCATAAAAAAATTATCTACGACAGTTTTGTACAAGCCCTTGGCGACATTGCCTCGATTGATTTTTACATTTATAATAACGATTATTCTTTTTTCAAAAAATTAATTGAGAATAAGAAAAACGATTATACCCATTATGTAATTATTCCTCATTTTAACGAGGGCGGTGATAATGTACAAGAAATTTTAAATGCAATTCCACCCGAAAAATTAATATTACTAGATAAACTGCAACCAAATATTTTAGGAAAATTTGGAGCCGTTTATGAGGAATTTGAAAAAGATATCTATGGCGCATTAAAGCAAGCCCTGCCCCGCCTAACAAAATATGATGCCATTCACATTGTTTTTCCCAAAGACAGTTATTTCCCTAAAGAAATTTTGAAAGGATTTTATCAATTTTGTCAGCAATATGCATTTGCATATAAAGTAGTTCACCATATCGAGGACGAGCCAATTAAACCAGGCATAGTTTACTTATGCTTAATGGATATTGACCTTGTCATGCTTATTGAGAAAATATTAGTAACAAAACTAAAAGTGGGCAAAGATATAGGTGTTATTTCCTACAATGAATCCCCTATGAAAAAAATTATTCTTAATGGGATTACCACAATTTCAACCGACTTTGAAATGATGGGCATTAAAGCTGCAGAGTTAATTATTAATAAATCAACCGCACATATTCCAATTCCTTTTTCAGTTACGCTAAGGCCATCTTTATAAAAAACTAGTTGACTAGTAATTGAGCAAATATTATATTTAATTCATTCCTAAGCTACTTTATCGAAAATTGATATATAGTAGTTTGACTATATACTTCCCCTGGCATTAAAATAGTATTAGGAAAATTAGGTTGATTAGGACTATCCGGAAAACGCTGCGCTTCTAAACACAATGCCCCATATTGTTCAAACTTTGTTGCTCCATTATTACAACCAAGTGTCCCATCTAAAAAGTTACCCGAGTAAAACTGCACAGCAGGCTCCGTGGTATACATTTTTAAAAAGCGGCCGCTAACTGGTTCATATACGGTGGCTGCTAGTGAAAGATCGTTATTTTGTTTATCTAAAATCCAACTATGATCATAGCCACCTTTAACATGTCTAATTTGATCTCCTACTAAATGCGCATTGGTAAAATCCATAGGTGTATTGGCTACACTAAGCATTTCCCCAGTTGGTATTAGTTGAGCATTTACTGGAATAAATTTTTGTGCATTTAAATGCAAAATATGGTTTAAAATATTACTTTGAACACCAGCCGATAAATTAAAATAAGCATGACTTGTTAAACTTACTGGTGTAGGTTTGCTGGTTGTTGCCTCATACACTATGGTTAAAGCATTATTGTTATTAAGCGCATAAGTAACCTGTACATGTATATCTCCAGGAAATCCTCCTTCGCCATCCTTACTAAAATAATTTAATTGAATTGCCCCTTGAGTTGGAATTGTTTTAACCTCCCAAACCACTTTATCAAAACCACTAAATCCGCCATGCAATGTATTTTCATTGTCATTTGCTTCTAAATTATAATGATTATTGTTTATTGTAAATTTTGCAGCACCAATTCTGTTAGCATACCTACCAATTAATGGCCCTAAATAAGGATTTTCTTTTTTTAAATAATCGGTTAAATTATCAAATCTAAGTACTAGGTTGCCGCTATCTCCATTTTTATCCTCAGTAATAATCTCGGTAATTGCGCCCCCATAATTAATAATACTAACCCGCATACCATTATTATTCAAAATGGTATACTCATTAATTTCTTGGTCATCAATCCAACCAAATTTTTTTTTTGTAATGGAACTAAGCAAACTATGTTATTTACAATTTACATTTTGAGCAACAAAATCGGCAGCACCCAACTCTTTACTTCTTTGCGAAGGAAGTGAACCGCCTATCATTATCTTAAGCGACCCTTTTACAAATACACTTTGTCCATTATCATTGATTAAATTAATCATCTCAGGCGTAATTTTAAAACTAAGTGTCTTTTGCTCTCCTGCTTTTAATGAAATTCTCTTGAACTTTTTTAATGAATATAATGGCGCATCGTTTCCGGCATCGGTATGAGACAAATACAGTTCTACTACTTCATCCGCATCCACTTTGCCTGTATTGGCAACAGTTACAGCTGCATCTATTGATTCATTTTTTTGAAGAGTGGCTTTTGATAATTTAAGATCTGAATACTTAAAATTGGTATAGCTTAGTCCAAAACCAAAAGGATACATTGGCACTTCATTCATGAAACGGTAAGTTCTACCTTTCATTGAATAATCCTCATATGCGGGCAATTGACTTAATGATTTCGGGAAAGTTATTGGCAATCTACCCGATGGAGCTACCTTACCAAATATAACGTCAGCAACGGCATTACCACCTTCTTCACCAGGATACCATACCATTAAAACTGCATCAGCAATTTCATGCACTTCAGATAAATTCATTGGACTACCACCAGTAATAACAGCTATTACAGGTTTGGTATTGTTTTTCTTCAAGGCTTTTAAATAATCAATCTGATTGGAAGGAATATTATAATCTAATCGGTCACCACCTGTTTTAGATAAAACGGATTCACCTTCTTCTCCTTCTAAAAATCCAGTAATACCCATAACAACAATAGTAGCATCAGATACTTTTGCTTCACCAGTACTGAATTGAGATACCTTTGAACTATCTCCTACAAGTGAAGTACCCACCCTATACTGTAATTGTGAGCCATCCTTAATACCCGCCGCAAGTCCTTCTAAAATTGTAACATACTTATCATTTACTCCATAATAGTTACCCATTAATGCATCCATACTAGCTGCATTGGGGCCTGTAACAAAATATTTTTTAAGGTCATTTTTTAAAGGTAAAATTCCATTGTTTTTTAATAAAACGATAGACTGTTGAGCCACTTTTCTTGCAAGTGCTCTGTGCGCCTCGTTGTTAATTGAACTTTCGCTTAAAGTATCATAAGGAGTAGACCCTGCAGGATCAAAAAGTCCTAATTTGAACTTAGTTCTGGTTAAAACAGAAAAGGAACTATCAATTTCTTTTTCAGTAATTAAACCTTTATTAACTGCTTCTATCAAAAAAGGAAAAGAATTTCCACATTCTAAATTCACGCCTCTTCTTAAAGCAAGTGCTGCGGCTTCGGCAGGCGTTTTAACAACTTTATGGCCATTATAAAAATCACTAATTGCCCAACAATCCGAAACAATATGCCCTTTAAAATTCCATTGGTTTCGTAATACATCTTGTAACAAATAACTATTACCACAACACACTTCACCTTCAAAACGGTTGTATGCGCACATTACAGACTCTACATTGTTATCCACTAAAGCCTTAAAAGCAGGGAGGTATGTTTCCCAAAGATCTTTCATGGAGGCTTGGGCATTAAACTCATGTCTTGTTTTTTCTGGACCACTATGTACTGCATAATGCTTTGCACATGCAGCCACTTTTAAATAATTAGGATCATTGCCTTGAAGTCCTTTTACAAATGCAACACCTAATGTAGCTGTTAAAATTGGATCTTCTCCATAGGTTTCTTGTCCACGGCCCCATCTTGGGTCTCTGAAAATATTAATGTTAGGCGACCAAAATGTTAAACCGCCATATTGCATTCTATAATTTTTTTTAGTAGCTACATTAAACATAGCCCTTGCTTCATCGGAAATTACCGTTGCTTCTTGTAAAACTAAATCATCATTAAAAGTAGCAGCTAACCCAATTGCTTGCGGAAAAACAGTGGCACGTCCACTTCTACCAACACCATGCAAAGCCTCATTCCACCAGTTGTATTGAGGAATATCTAGCCTTGGTACCCCTGGAGCAGTGTATATCATTTCATTAACTTTTTCGGTTAAGCTTAACCTACTCGCCAAATCTTTAACACGTATGTCAATGGCTAAATTCTTGTTTTGAAAAGGATATTGTTGTGCAAATGCAAAATTAGCCACAAGTAATAAAAGTGAACTTATAATACTTAATGATAATTTATTTTTCATGTTCATGTTTTAAAATGTTTTAAAATGTTTTAAGCAATATGTTTATTTAAAGAAGCTTTCCATTGTTCATACAAATGCAGATAGGTTTTGGTATTAGTTGGCTCAATGAGTCCAATGGTTTTTTGAACGCTGCAAGCTTCTTCTGCATTAGCATATGCTTTGGATCCAATTCCTGCACCTTTTGCTGCACCTACACTTCCGTCTGCATCATACAATTCAACCGGGACACCCATAGTATTTACAAAGGCTTCAGAGAAAATAGAACTTAAAAACATATTGGCCTTACCAGCCCTAATGCTAGTTGGATTCATTCCGTTTGATTGCATAATATCAAATCCATATTTAAAAGCAAAAGCAATACCTTCTTGCGCTGCTCTAAAATAATGTGCAGCTTTATGTTTATTTAAATCAATATTTTCAAAATGGGCACCTACTATTTTATTATTAAAAATTCTTTCGGCCCCATTTCCAAAAGGCATAATATGTAATCCTTCACTTCCTATTGGCACTTTACTTGCTTCCTCATTAATTTGATCATAATTTAAACCTGCACCCATACGTTCTTTTACATATCTATTTAAAATACCAGTACCATTAATACACAATAAAACACCCGTTCGGGTATTGGTATTAGTATGATTTACATGAGCAAAAGTATTTATGCGTGTTTGGTTATCGTACACAAGTTTATCTGATACTCCGTAAATAACACCAGAAGTTCCTGCTGTTGCAGCAAATTCTCCATTGTTCAAAACATTTAATGAAAGTGCATTATTAGGCTGATCCCCCGCTTTGTAACTTACTGGAATTCCTTGTTTTAATCCAAGTTCATTTGCAATTTGTTCCGTTACAAAACCATGTTCACTAAATACATCCTGAATTGTTGGAAATATTGAAGTACTAAATTCAAAATAATCAAGTACGTCTTTTGAAAGTGTGTTGGTTTTGAAATCCCAAAAAATGCCCTCTGATAATGAAGAGGCAGATGTAGTAATTTCACCAGTTAGTTTATAACTAATGAAATCACCAGGCAAAAGTATTTTATAAATTTGCTCATATACTTTTGGCTCCTGCTCTTTTACCCAAGCTAATTTTGCTGCAGTAAAATTTCCGGGAGAATTTAATAAATGAGTTAAACATTTTTCTTTGCCAATTTTAGCGTAAGCAGCATCCCCGTAAGGCACTGCTCTACTATCACACCAAATAATACTATCTCTTAAAACTTCACCTTGTTTGTTAATCAAAACCAGTCCATGCATTTGATAAGCTATGCCAATGGCACTAATATCCTTTGGATTGTACTTTCCTGTTGCGTTTACTTTTTTAATAGCCATTTGAACATCATTCCACCAATTATTAGGTGACTGCTCGGCCCAACCTTTTTGATGCGATATAATGGGCGTCTCGGTTTCAGGATACTGCGCAGATACAATTATTTTTTGACTAGCTGCCTCAATTACTGAAATTTTTATGGAAGAAGTACCTAAGTCAAGACCTAATAATAACATAAATGATTATTAAATATAAATGAGCACAATTTTAATTACCAATATTTAGCATAAAGCGCAGTTAATATAAGCACAATAGAAACAATCAAAACTATATGAACTGGCTTAACCTTAAACATGCCTTTATCTAATTCAAACGCTTTTGGATTTACTTTAGGGCCAGCTAAACTCATTACAATCATAACTAATGCTGTGAAGATAAAAGTCCAACCCATATTAATTAAGAAAGGAATATCAAACCCACCCTTTCCATTTGGAAATGCAGTATATAAAATAGTTTCCGTTCCAAAAATACCTACCACATAACTATTAAAGAAAATAGAAAGTAAAAATCCAGTTAATAACCCTACTACAGCAGCAGCACCTGTAGTACGTTTCCAAAACATCCCTAATATAAACATAGCAAAAACACCTGGACTTATAAATCCAGTATATTTTTGTATAAAAGTAAAGCCACCTTCTCCTCCAATGCCTAATAAATCTTTCCAAGTAAATACAATAGCAAGCACAATTGCCGAAAGCATAGTCACACGACCTATCCATACTTGCTTAATTTCAGGCGCATTATTATTAATGTACTTTTTATAAATATCTAAAGTAAAAATGGTTGAAATACTATTTAACTTTCCAGCAAGTGAAGCTACTATAGCTGCTGTTAAAGCTGCAACCGACAAGCCTTTTAAGCCTGATGGTAAAAATGCCAATACAGAAGAATAGGCGGTATCTTTTACTCCATTAAATCCTTCTAATCCCCCATTTTTATATAATACATACGCAGCAATACCAGGTAACATAACAATAACTGGCATTAAAATTTTTAAAAACGCAGCAAATAAAATACCAGAACGAGCTGTTTGCAAATCAGCTCCCAATGCACGTTGCGTAATGTATTGATTACAACCCCAATAATTTAAATGTAATACCCATTGACCTGCGAAATACATACATATACCCGGCAAGATTAAATATTTATTAATATACTCCTGTGAATCACCAGCTACAGGTTTATGAATCATTAATTTAAAATGATCTGGAGAATCTTTAATTAACATTTTAAACCCATTAATTGCACTTCCGTCTAAATGAAAAACCTCGCTTACTTTAGTTAAAGCCAAATACGAAGTAGCTAACCCCCCTATAATTAAAACTGCAACTTGCAATACATCGGTATACCCAATAACTTTCATTCCGCCTAGGGTGATTAACAATCCCATTAAAGCAAGAACTAACATAACTGCATGTAGATAAGCTCCACCTAATAACACATTAATAGCAACCGATCCTAAATAAAGAATAGAAGTTAAATTCACAAATACATAAAGAAATAACCAAAATATGGTCATGATTAAAGCAACAGTATCATTGTACCTCGTTTTTAAAAACTGAGGCATTGTAAAAATCTTGTTTTTTAAATAAATAGGAATAAACCATACTGCAATTATAATAAGCGCAATAGCTGCAGCCCATTCGTATACTGCAACAGCAACCCCCACAAAAAATCCATCCCCACTCATTCCAATAAATTGCTCAGCCGAAATATTAGAGGCAATTAAAGACGCTCCAATAGCCCACCAGGTAAGCGACCCTTCTGCCAAAAAAAAGCTTTGAGTAGATGACCCAGCTGCTACTTTGTTTTTGAAATATACATAATAGCCATAAGAGGCAAGTATTACAAAATACAAACCAAAAACAATATAATCGATTGTGACAAGTTGGTTATTCATAAGTGATTTTTTATTGTATATTAAATAAACCTATTAATTAAATTTTCCAAAAATTCTTGCTTACCACTAATTACTTCCGGCTCGGCACTTTGAGCAGCTATATCTCTTAATTGCGTTAAACTTAATTTTCCATTTTCAAAATTCTTCCCGTGACCTGCATCATAGCTAGCGTACCTATTCGCTCTAATTTTTTTATAATCTGATTTTTGTAAAATTTGATCCGCAGCAATTAATGCTCTAGCGAAAGCGTCCATACCGCCAATATGTGCGTAAAATAAATCAGCTGGATCGGTACTATTGCGACGAATTTTTGCATCAAAATTAATGCCGCCCGGATTTAAACCTCCTGCCTCAATAAATATAAGCATACACTCGGTTAACTCATTAATATTGTTAGGGAATTGATCGGTATCCCAGCCATTTTGCATATCGCCTCGGTTGGCATCCATGCTGCCTAATAAACCGGCATCAGCAGCAATTTGCATTTCATGTTGCATAGTGTGCCCGGCAAGCGTAGCATGATTTACTTCCAAGTTAAGTTTGAAGTCGTTTAATAAATCAAATTGTCTTAAAAAACCAATTACAGTTTCAGCATCATAATCATATTGATGTTTACTTGGCTCGCATGGCTTAGGTTCGATATAAAAACTTCCTTTAAACCCATTGGCTCTAGCATAGTCTCTTGAAACTTTTAAGAAAGTTGCTAAATGTTCTTTTTCTCTTTTAATGTTGGTATTTAGCAAACTCATATATCCTTCTCTTCCACCCCAAAAGGTATAACCAGTACCACCTAATTTAATGGTTGCGTCTATGGCCGATTTTACTTGGGCAGCCGCATGTGTTAAAACCGTGAAATCAGGATTGGTGCTAGCACCATTCATATATTTAGCGTTTGAAAATAAATTGGCTGTACCCCATAATAATTGCACCCCACTTGCATCCTGCTTTTTCTTCAGATAATCGGTAATTGCAGCTAATCTTCTTTCGTTTTCTACAATATCATTGGTGTAGTCCACAGCATCAACATCATGAAAACAATAATAATGTAAGCCTAATTTTGTAAAAAATTCAAACGCAGCATCGGCTTTGTCCTTAGCCCTTTCCACTGCATCCGTTTTTTGATCCCATTCAAATAAATGTGTTGGAGCGCCAAATGGATCTGCTCCAGTGCCACAAAAGCTATGCCAATAAGCACCAGCAAACTTTAGCCATTCCTTCATAGGCTTGCCTGCTACTATCTTGTTTTCATCATACCAACGAAAAGCCAATGGATTTTCACTTTCTAAACCTTCAAATTTAATCTTGTTAATTCCCTTGAAATACTCTTTTTCTCCAATTAAAACTGACATAAATACTTAATTTATATATTTTATAATAATGAATACTTGTTTTACAACTACTCCTAAATAGCCAAATACGCTTAAATGGGATTAAGGGCAAGGAATCGTTTGGTAGATGTAATACCGAATATATAAATATTTTCGGAAAAATGTAACCGTTTACATTTTTTTTTGAAAAAATCATATTTTCCCTAAATTACACTATCCCTAAACCATTGTATGCAAAAAGAGGTCACCATTTATGATATTGCAAAAGCATTAAATTATTCTATTGCAACGGTTAGTCGCGCTTTAAAAGACGACCCCTCGGTTAAACCTGCAACTAAAAAAAAGATAGTAAGTTTCGCCAATCAAAAAGGATATCAAACAAATTATTTTGCAAGTTCACTTCGCAATAGAAAAACTTATACCATAGGTGTAATCATGCATGAGTTAAATTCTCATTTCATGATTTCGGTATTGGCCGGAATTGAAAACATACTTTCTAAGACCGTATTTGACATTATAATTGCACACTCGGCCGAGTCTGCTAAAATGGAAGTAGCCAACACTAATAATTTATTTCATAAAAGAGTAGACGGCATACTTGCTTCACTTACATATGAAACAAAGGATTTATCTCACTTTGAACAGTACCATAAAAAAAATGTTCCTGTTGTGTTTTTTGATCGTGTTGAAGAAAAAAATAATTGGGACAATGTTACAATTAATAATCAAAAGGCAGGTTATGACGCAACTCAACACTTAATAGATCAAGGTTGTAAAAATATTGTTCATATAACTGGATTCCTTACCAGAAACGTTTACGAGCAAAGATTTGAGGGTTATAAACAAGCACTAAAGAAAAACGAAATCCCTTTTAAAGAAAGTAATGTTTTTGTAAATGACTTACAAAAAGAGGCTTGTATTGAAGTAGCCAATAAAATTAGTAAAATGAAGCCAATGCCCGATGGTATTTTTGTAACCAATGATATTTCAGCAGCAATTGTCATGCAAACTTTAAAGGATTTAAAAATTAAAATACCAGAGGATATCGCAATTGTTGGCTTTAATAATGATATTGTATGCACGCTAGTAGCACCTAAATTAACAACTATAAATTACCCTGGAATTACAATGGGGGAAGTGGCAGCAAGAACTCTATTAAATAGTATCTATGAAAAAGAAAATAACAAAAATACAACAAGTACTTCAACGATTATTGAATCTAAATTAATAATTAGGGCATCTTCTACAAGAAAAAGTAAATCAAAATAAACCCACTCTAAATACTAATCATGACTAATACTTCCTCACAAAAATTATCTGTTTTGGAGAAAATTGGTTACAGCCTTGGCGACTTAGCTGCAAATTTAATTTTCCAAACGCTCCTTGCTTTTTTAGCATTTTTCTATACGGACATTTATAAAATTCCGCCGGCAAAAGCAAGTATGGTCATGCTTATTGGCGGTGTTGTAGGTGCATTTTTTAATATAATAATGGGTGCTATAGCAGATCGTACCAACACAAAATGGGGAAAATTTCGTCCTTGGGTACTTTGGACTGCAATTCCATTTGGCGTGATTGCATTACTTGCATTCTCTACCCCGAATTTTAATGAAACAGGCAAACTTACATATGCTTTTATAACCTATTTTTTATTGGTAATTATATACTCTGCTAATAACCTACCCTATTCAGCGCTAAGTGGTGTATTAACTGGGGATATGAAAGAAAGAAATAGCTTGTCCTCTTACCGATTTGTTGCAGTTATGGCTGCGCAATTTATAATTCAAGTGTTGCTATTGCCACTGGCAATTTCACTTGGACATGGCGACAAGGCTGCTGGATTTGAAAAAGTAATGTTTGTATTTGCTATAACAGGCATCATTTGTTTTATCATTACTTTCTTAACTACAAAGGAAAGAATTACTCCACCTAAAGAACAAAAAACACCCATACTACAGGATCTTACCGACTTAACTAAAAATAAGCCGTGGATTATCATGCTTACATTAACTATATTAGTTTTCATTACCCTGTCTATAAAAGGCGGTGTTAATATTTATTATTTAAAAAACTTCTTAACAGAGGATAGTCAAATATCATTTTTAAATAGCATAGGTTTTAATGACATGTTAAACGGCTTAAGCAACCATTTTGGAAAAGCAGCATTTGAAGAGTTTTATAAACCAGGTAGTGCCCCTTATGCGGTTTCAAGTATTGTGGGTGCTTGTAGCACTATTGCCATGATTATTGGTATATTTTTTTCTAAACCACTTGCAGACAAATTTGGAAAGCGAAATGTATTTGGAATTTTCTTGACCCTTTCTGCCTTTTGTTTAATTGCAATAAATTTATTGAATAATAGTTCGGTTAGCGCTTATGTTTTAATGCAAACTTTACATGGATTTATATACGGTATAACTATTCCTTTATTGTGGGCAATGATTGCCGATGTTGCTGATTTCAGTGAATGGAAAAATAACAGAAGAGCAACTGCTATTATTTTTTCAGCCATGATTTTTGGTCTAAAAGTAGGACTTAGTGTAGGAGGTGCCATAAGCGCATGGCTTTTGGGTATTTTTGGATACAATGCAGATGCTTTAAAGCAAACTGCATCTGCTATAGAAGGAATTAAATTATTATCAAGCATTGTGCCTGGTGTAATATTTATTAGTGGGGCTTGTTTATTATTTTGGTATGGAATTGATAAAAAAATGGAGCTCCAAATTGAATCTGATTTAAAAGAAAAAAGAAAATAAAAATCAATGCCAGAAGAAAATATTGAAGATATTAATTTTGATGATTTAAATGCAAGGGCTATTTCAGCTCCTTTAGTGAATCATATTTATACCGCCGATCCTGCTGTTCATGTTTTTGAAGATAAAATATACATATATCCTTCACATGATATTGATGCTGGTGAAGCTTTTGATGATTTAGGTAGTCATTTTGCCATGGAGGATTATCATGTTTTTTCAATGGATCATCCAAATGGAGCAATTACAGATCACGGAGTTGTATTGCATGTAAATGATGTGCCATGGGCGCAAAAACAAATGTGGGATTCTGATTGTGTTGAGAAAAATGGAAAATACTATATCTTTTTTTCCGCTAAAGATTATGAAGGGATATTTAGGATAGGCGTAGCTATTAGCAACAGTCCAAAAGGTCCGTTTATTGCAGAAAAGCAACCTATTCAAAACAGTTTTTCAATTGACCCATGCGTTTTCAAGGACACAGATAATTCTTATTATATTTATTTTGGTGGTATATGGGGCGGTCAATTACAAAGGTGGCGTGAAGGAATATTTAATGGTGGCAGTCCAGAAAGCCCAACTGCATTCTTACCAGAAAATAACCAACCAGCGTTAACTTCAAAAGTGGCAAAGCTTAAAGATAACTTATTAGAATTTGATGAAACGCCAAAGGATTTAATTATTTTAGACGAGCATGGAAATCCAATAAATCAAGGAGAAATAAATAAAAGGTTTTTTGAAGCATCATGGATGCATATCTATAATGGAAAATATTATTTCTCCTATTCAACCGGCGACACTCATTTGTTATGTTACGCCATTGGCGATAATGTTTATGGGCCTTTTACTTATGCGGGTGTTATTTTAGAACCTGTAATAGGATGGACTACACATCATTCCATTTTGAAATTTAATGATAAATGGTATTTATTTTATCACGACTCAAGCTTATCCAAGGGTGTAACACATTTACGTTCTATGAAAGTTACCGAACTAAATTATAACGAAGACGGCACCATTCAAACCATTAAACCTTATAACTAAATGAAAAAGTTTATTTTCTCAATGATTGCCATTATTTTAATGTGCTTTAGTGAAAATGCAAATGCTCAAATTAAACTTCCAAGAATAATTAGAGATAGTATGATTTTACAAAGAGACATTCCAGTTAACATTTGGGGATGGGCTGCGAAAAATGAAAAAATAAAAATTACTTTTAATGAACATACTTTTAAAACCAGTGCCAATAATAACGGTAAATGGAAATTAACCCTTCCTGCAACCAAAGCCGGCGGACCTTATAAAATAACCCTACAAGCAAGTAATACCATAACAATAAATGAAGTTTTATTTGGCGATGTATGGATTTGTACCGGTCAATCTAATATGGTACATCAGATGGAACTGCATAGCGTACGTTATGAAAACGAGGTAGCAACAGCCAATTATCCTGAAATAAGAAATTTTACTATACCAAATGCAACAGATACTTCTAACGTACACGATGATTTATTAAAAGGAAATTGGAAATGGGCAAACCCTATAGATGTTTTACAATTTGGTGCAGTTTCCTATTTTTTTGCAAAAAACATTTATGACAAATACCATGTCCCAATTGGCATTATAAATGCAAGTGTTGGTGGCACTCCTATTGAAGCGTGGACAAGCAAGGAAGGTTTAGTAAATATTGATAGCGCATATATTAATCCAATCAAAAGAGCTGCTGTTATTAACAACCCTCCTCTTACTTTCATTGACAAAGGCTTAGTTGAAAAATGGCATGACAATAATTATATACCTAAAGGCTGGCATAATATTAATGTGCCAGGTTATTGGGAGGACCAAGGTATCAAAAATCTTAATGGCGTAATGTGGTACAGAAAAGAAATTGAAATAAAAAAGCTTCCGAATAATATACCTGCAAAATTATTCTTAGGTAGAATAGTTGACGCCGATCAGGTATATGTAAATGGTACACAAGTTGGCAATACCACTTACATGTACCCTCAAAGAAGATACCCTATTGCTAATGGATTATTACATGAAGGCAAAAATACAATTGTAATTAGAGTTCAAAACTTTAATGGCAAAGGGGGTTTTGTGCCGGATAAACCATATAGTTTAATTATGGGCAAGGACACCATTGATTTAAAAGGATATTGGGACTACAAAGTTGGGGCAGTATTTAACCCTAAGAATAATATTCCGGGAGCTGGAACAGTTAATGCATATAAACCTACATCACTGTATAATACAATGATTGCTCCAATTATAAATTTTACATGTAAGGGTTTTGTTTGGTATCAGGGTGAATCCAATACCGGGAAACCAGAAATGTATGAAAATTTACAAACCAACTTAATAAGAGATTGGAGAAGTAAATGGAATGGCAATAACCTTCCGTTTTTATATGTTCAATTGCCTGGTTATATGGACATGAACTATTTACCTTCCGAAAGCAATTGGGCAGTTTTAAGAGACGGACAATTAAAAGCATTAAGTGAACCAAATACAGCAATGACTATAGCAATTGATTTAGGTGAATGGAATGATGTTCACCCTGATCGTAAAAAAGACGTAGGAGACCGACTTGCATTAGCAGCTCAAAACATTGCATATCATGAAACTGATTTAGAATATAGTGGACCATTATTTAAATCGGCAGAAATAAATGGCAATAAAATAGTGGTTTCATTTTCACATGTAGGGTTGGGGTTGACAACAAG
The DNA here is from genome assembly GCA_947456625.1 of Bacteroidota bacterium. Classification (GTDB taxonomy): domain Bacteria; phylum Bacteroidota; class Bacteroidia; order Chitinophagales; family Chitinophagaceae; genus Sediminibacterium. The sequence goes on along the minus strand of CANGQJ010000001.1, from coordinate 118,798 downwards.
TGATAATGAACCATTAAATTACTTTGCTATTGCCGGTGAAGATAAAAAATTCGAATGGGCAAATGCAAAAATTGAAGGTGACAAAATAGTGATATGGAAAAAATCAATTTTAGCACCTAAGTATGTAAGGTATGCATGGTCGGATAATCCTGACGGCGCTAATTTATCTAATAAAAATGGGCTTCCTGCTTCACCATTTAGAACGGACAAATAAAACTTTATTGCAGAACAATAGCCTGTTATGAAAAAAATTAGCTACATCTTATTATTTGTCATTTTAGTTCAAAAAACAAATGGTCAAATAAATTATGCAACCGGAATTGCGGCAACGGTAATGAATACCTATCCCGATTCCATGGTAGTAAAAAAATTCTTAAACCATTTGCTTCAAGACAATCAAATTAAACCAGGCGAAGACCTCACAAAAGCGCAATTAAACCGACCCGCGGTATGGAATTACGAAATGAGTGTAGTATTAACTGGATTTGAGGCACTATGGAGAAGTACTCATGATCAAAAATATATTGCCTACACCAAAAAAATAATAGATCATTTTATAAATGAGGATGGCAATATTAGAACATTTGTTTTAGATGAATATAATTTTGACAATATACCGGCAGGTAGGCAATTATTATTTCTTTATGAAATTTATAAAGATGAAAAGTATCTTAAGGCAGCTGCCCTACTTCGAAAACAATTAGCTTGGCAACCTCGAAATAAAGTGGGCGGATTTTGGCATAAATTAAAGTATCCTTCTCAAATGTGGCTTGATGGATTATATATGGCTGCTCCATTTTATGCTAAGTATGCCTCTTTAAATAAAGAGGTTGGAGCATATGATGACATCATAAACCAATTTATTTTGATGGAAAAATACAGTCGCGACCCAGCAACAGGATTGCTGTATCATGGCTGGGATGAAAGTCATTTACAAAAATGGGCGAACCCTAAAACAGGACAATCCCCTGAATTTTGGAATAGAGCCATGGGATGGTATTTAATGGGACTAGTAGATGTGCTAGATAATATCCCTGCAAATCATCCAAGAAGAAAAGAATTAATACAAATTTTAAACAAAATCACCCCTGTACTTTTAAAATATCAAGACAAAGCATCTGGCGTTTGGTGGCAAATTACCAACAAGGCAAATCAAGAAGGCAATTATTTAGAATCTTCTGGAACGGCGATGTTTATTTATGCTATGGCTAAAAGTATTCGACTTGGATACCTTCCCAAATCCTATACCACTGCACTTACAAACGCCTACCATGGCATGATAAATACTTTTGTGGAAATGGATGCAAAAGATGGCGTGCATTATACTAAGGCAGTTTCCGGAGCAGGATTAGGTGGAATACCTTACCGCGATGGTACTTATAGTTATTACGTATCAGAGCCTAAACGTGATGATGATTTGAAGGCAATTGGGCCCTTTATTCAAGCCTGTCTTGAAATACAAAAACTGAACATTAAATAAACATTATTTCATTTTTTGCCAAAGTGCGTCTTTTTCTGCTAAAGTCATTTCAGCTAAATTAAGACCATGCTTATTTGCATATATTTCCATTAGCTCAAACCTATGTTTGAACTTTTTATTAGTCAATTCTAATGCTGTTTCGGGGTCTATATTTAAAAAGCGGGCATAATTAATTAAACTAAATAAAACATCCCCAAACTCCTGCTCCATTTTTTGTTGATCCCCTACTTTTATTTCGTGTTTTAATTCTACAATTTCCTCTTCTACCTTATCCCAAACTTGTTCTTTATTTTCCCATTCAAATCCAACTTGTTTTACTTTTTGTTGAATACGAAAGGCTTTCACCATTGCAGGTAAACTATTTGGAACGCCTTCTAATAAAGATTTTTTACCTTCTTGTAATTTCAACTGCTCCCAGTTCTTTTTTACAGTCTCTTCGTCTTCTGCTTTAACATTACCATAAATATGTGGATGCCTATGAATTAATTTTTTTGAAATGCCTTCAATAGAATCTTGTAAAGTAAAATGGCCTTGTTCGGTACCAATTTTTGCATAAAACAAAACGTGTAATAAAATATCACCGAGCTCCTCTTGTATACCTTTCCAGTCTTCTTCAATAATAGCATCCACTAATTCATACAATTCCTCAATGGTATTACTTCTTAAACTATGAATGGTTTGCTTTTTATCCCAAGGACACTTTTCCCTTAGCGTATCCATAATCTCCACTAATTCTAAAAAACTTTTGGACAATTGTGTGTCAGACATAACTATATATTAAATAAAGAAAGTAAAAAGAAAAATAGCATTAAACCAGTCATTAAGCATAATGTTAAAGTACTTAGTATAATAAACTTTAGTATTGTTTTTGCTCGTGACTGATGAAAATGATTGCGTAATGATTTATATAAATAAAAGAATAGTACAAATGCAACCAATGCATCTAAAATTACAAATGGCTTATGCATAAAAAACTCATACACATTGTCTATGATTTTTACTGCAAATAAAATAATATAAAATGCACAGTATATGTGAATGCTAAAAATTAAATGGTCTACAAAAAAATGTTCCTTGTTACGTCGATATAACACCCAAACAAAAAATGCAAAAATGGGCAATGATATATATAAAATACGCGAAAAATAATGTTGAAACTGCTCAATAAGTGCCTTGCCTATTTCAAATTTATCTCCTTTGTATTTTTGTGATAAATAAATTTGTCGCATTGCAATTTTTTGCTCAAACCAACTATCTTTTTTAGTTACTGGGAGTTTATTTTGAGCTGCTTCATAGGACTCAATACTTTTATAATTAAAAGTGTCAGTGCCAATTTGTAATTTAAAATTATCTGCCTCTTTTATTGCGCTATCAAGTTTTTGTTTTGATACCTGAGTAGCTAATTTTGCATTAACCTCTTTTTTAATTTCCCCTGGACTTTTTGGCCCACCCGAAAAAATTACTAATAAAAAAACAGCCGATACAAACAAATACATTCTTATGGGATGCAAATAGGTGGCTCGCTTGCCGTCCATATAGTATTTGGTTAAACTTGCCGGCTTTAACAAAAGCAACTTTAAAGTTTTCCAAAGTTTACCATCAAAATGTGTAAGATCCTCTATAAAATGCATTATCAAATGCCAAATACTTTCCTTGACTTCTACATTTTCTTGGCCACAAAATTGGCAATACCTTCCGGCAACCTTTGATCCGCAGTTCAAGCAATTTTTATCAGATCTCTCCTTTAAATGTGACATAGTTGGTGCTAAGATAGTAATTATATTATGATAGGAAATTGACTCACTTTGCTCGTCGTCTTCCCAATCAAGTCGGTTTTACCCAAAGCCTTTCAATTAAAATGCTATGCATTTTAACAGGACTGCCGACTCACTTTGCTCGTCGTCTTCCCTATCAAGTCGGTTTTACCCAAAGCCTTTCAATTAAAATGCTATGCATTTTAACAGGACTGCCGACTCACTTTGCTCGTCATCTTCCCTATCAAGTCGGTTTTACCCAAAGCCTTTCAATTAAAATGCTATGCATTTTAATTGTCTTTTTTTATGCGCTTCCATGAATTCAAGCAAGCTTGATTCATGTCATCGCATAAAAAAAGCCTCTCACTTTCGTGAGAGGCTTTGTGCCTCAGGCGGGAATCGAACCCGCACGGGCGTTGCGGCCCACAGGATTTTAAGTCCTGCGTGTCTACCAGTTCCACCACCAAGGCGTCTATTCAAAGACTTAAAAAAAAGCCCGAACCGAAATTCGGGATTTTGAGCGAAAGACCGGGCTCGAACCGGCCACCCCGACCTTGGCAAGGTCGTGCTCTACCAAATGAGCTACTTTCGCTTGTTCAAGAACTATTTTTAGGAGTGCAAAAATAAGGATTCAAAGCTCTCCAGCAAAATTTTTTTCTATTTATATTCTGGCTTGTATTGGGAGCTAGTTTGCACTTCTGGAGTTGTTTTCTTAAAACCACTACTGAACACTTTTGAACAGTTGCCAACTACCAAAGACAAAATAGCAAAAACAGATACGTAGAATAAAAACTTAGAAGAGGTAACCCAATTTGAGTTAATATCTTTAGATACTTCTGGTTGATTTAAATCTTGTGACATATATATATGAATTACGGTCGCAAAAATAACAACTAGTTCTTAATAAAGGGCCAGTTAGCGCACAATTTTATTAAAATACTGCTTCTTTTTTATAAAGTACTGGAAAACCAAAGATCCAGCATATACCCCACTCAATGAATTCATGCTTTTAGGGTGTTTTGTTCGATTTACCTTGCCCCCAAAAATAATGGCAAATAATGCAAAATGCGCCTTCATAATTGCAGTAAAAAAGTAAGTATCCCCGCTTAATAATCCTTTCCAAGCCGAAATAGCGTCTAAAGCAAGCCTAAATGGCAGTTTCCATATTAGTTCGGAAATTGGAAGATTTTTACAAAGCATCACCAAATTATTCCTAAAATTCAAAAATACTTTTCGTCCTCCTCTTGGCAAAGTACCGGCACCAACATGATACACCACAGCACTTGGACAACAATAAAGTTGATACCCGTTAATTTGCATGCGCCAACATAAATCTATCTCTTCTTGATGTGCAAAAAAACTAGCATCAAACCCGTTTAATGCATGAAATACTTTTGATTTAATCATTAGTGCCGCGCCGGAAGCCCAAAAAACTGGCGCTATATTATCATATTGATTTTCATCTTTTTCACAAATATCAAAAACTCTTCCTCTAGAAAATGGATAACCAAAACTATCAATCCACCCTCCTGCTGCACCAGCATATTCAAACAATTCAGGATTTTTCTGTGCTAATAGTTTTGGCTGACATGCCGCATTTTTTTCGTCCAATTCCAACAACTCAACCATTGGACTAATCCAATTAGGCGTTACTAAAACATCAGAGTTTAATAAAACAAAATAATCTGCTTTAATTTCTTTTAAAGCCCAATTATACCCACCCGCAAAACCCTCATTGGTTTTTGAAACAAGTATTTTAACAGTTGGGAAATTTTGTTGAAGAAAAGAAACAGAATGATCACTAGATCCATTGTCTGCAACTACCACTTCAAAATTATCATACTGGGTTGCCAGTACTGATGGTAAAAATTCGTTCAAATATTTTACCCCATTATAATTGAGAATAACTATGGATACAAATGGCTTCAAGTATTATTTGTTTTTGCGAATGTAAGCCCAAAATATGGGAATTTAAAGAGAAAAACATAACTTAGTGATATGAAAACGGCGCATATACTCATTTTGAATTTAGATTTACTAAATCATCCCATGGGGTAATTGAATTTACCCTCACGCCATTTGTTTATTACGTTTTGTAGCAACGTTTTAATTTTTACAATTTTATAAAAAAAATACCATGTCATCTAACCATAATGTTAGTGCCAATGCTTTAAAGTATTTGGAACTAGAAGATAAATTTGGAGCACACAATTATCACCCTATCCCTGTAGTTTTAGAAAAAGGCGAAGGAGTATACCTATACGATGTAGATGGTAAAAAATATTTTGATTTTTTAAGTGGTTACTCGGCCGTGAATCAAGGGCATTGTCATCCAGAAATAGTTAAAACTTTACAAACACAAGCTTCAAAACTTACTTTAACATCACGCGCTTTTCACAATAATTTATTAGGTGAATATGAAGCTTACATTACCTCCTATTTTGGATACGATAAAGTTCTTCCAATGAATACAGGCGTGGAAGGTGGTGAAACAGCAATTAAATTGGCAAGAAGATGGGGTTATAATGTAAAAGGAATTCCAGAAAATAATGCTAAAATTATTTTTGCTGAAGGTAATTTTTGGGGAAGAACACTAGCCGCAATTTCTTCCTCTACAGACCCAAGCAGCTTTAAAGGTTTTGGTCCATTTATGCCTGGTTTTGGTCTGGTACCTTATAATAATTTAGTTGCATTAGAAAAGGAATTAAAGGACAACAATGTTGCCGCATTTATGGTAGAGCCTATACAAGGTGAAGCTGGTGTGGTATTACCAGACGACGGCTATTTAAAAGGCGTTCGTGATTTATGTACTAAATACAATGTATTATTTATTGCCGATGAAATTCAAACAGGACTTGCTAGAACTGGAAAAATGCTTGCATGCGATCATGAAAATGTAAGACCTGATATTTTAATATTAGGCAAAGCTTTAAGTGGTGGCACATTGCCAATTTCTGCAGTGCTTGCCGATGATATCGTTATGATGCAAATAAAGCCAGGAGAACATGGCTCTACATACGGAGGCAACCCTTTGGCCTGTGCAGTTGCAATGAAATCTTTAGAAGTTTTGAAGTCCGAAAATATGGCTGAAAATGCCCATGCAATGGGTCAACTTTTAAGGACCGAACTTGAAAAATTAAACTCACCACTAATTAAACTTGTTCGTGGTCGTGGATTATTAAACGCAATTGTGATAGATCATAAAGACCCAGAAATTTCTTGGGAACTTTGTTTGCACTTGCGCGATTTAGGTTTGCTTGCAAAGCCTACACATGGAGATAAGATTCGATTTGCTCCACCTTTAATTATAAATGAATCTCAAATTAAAGAAGCGGTTCAAATAATAAGTGAGGCGTTAAAAAAAATAGCTTAAGACTTAGGAATTTTAATTTTGGGCAAAAATGTCATTATTAATATTGCAAAAGAAATAATTACGCAAGCATAAAGTGCCCACATTTTTTGAGGACAATCTCCCATTTGACAGGTAGATAGCACCATAAAATTTCTAAACGACCATGCAAGCAATAATGCTGCAAAAGCAAGGTTAAACCGCTTTGCCCAAATAAATGGCAATGCGAAAAATATTAATGCCATTAAACCTATGTATGCTAAAAACTTACCTGGTTGGCCAAAATCTGTTCCTGTTGATTGCCATCCAGTAATCACTAAATTTTTGCTTTCAATTACAACCAAAGGTAGTGTTGTACAATAAAACAATGCAAGACATAAAACAATACCAAAGGTTTGAGAATATTTCATTAAGCAAAAGTAAGGGATTGGAATTGGATAGCCAATGCTGCGCATTGTCTTCCGCTCTTGTCTCGCTTTACCCAAAGCCTTTTCAACACAAATCAAAGATTTGTGTTGTGCTTTTTTGCTTCTCGTCTGCTTACATAAGCAAGCTTATGACGCAGACTCTAAACAAAAAAGCCTCTTCACTTGCGTGAAGAGGCTTTGTATCGAGGTCCCGAGCGGATTCGAACCGCTGTAGAAGCTTTTGCAGAGCTCTGCCTAGCCACTCGGCCACAGGACCCTTTTGGGACGCGAAAATAACACAAAGAAGTTAATTATAAAAGAATTTTACAACTAATACGAATTAAACGACATTTGTATCTAAAATAGCTAGTATATGTCGGCAATTGGAGCATCTGAATTAATTATTAATGATCGTGGCGCAGTTTACCATCTAAATGTTAGACCCGAAGAAATTGCGGATACCATTATCACCGTGGGCGACCCAGAAAGAGTGGCTTCGGTAAGCAAATATTTTGACCGAATTGAACATCAATGCGAGCACCGTGAATTTATTACCCATACCGGCTATATTGGCAATAAAAGAATTTCGGTTTTAAGCACCGGCATTGGACCAGACAACATAGATATTGCATTAAATGAAGTAGACGCCTTAGTCAATATTAATTTTGAAACCAGAACTATAAATGAAAAACATAAAGCAGTCTCTATTATAAGAATGGGTACTTGCGGTTCCCTACAAGGCGAAGTTGGCGTTGACCAATTGGTGGCTGGAACCCACGGCTTAGGGATTGATAATTTATTGCACTTTTATAAATTAAATAATAATGCAGAAGAACAAGCTATCTTAAATGCATTTGAACAACATACACAAATAACGGATTTTAAAATTCAACCTTATATAGCAAGTGCTAGTTCTAATTTAATCGCACACTTTAATGATGGTTATAGCAAGGGAATTACGGTTACTTGTCCAGGCTTCTATGGTCCGCAAGGTCGCATATTAAGACTCCCCCTAAAAATGCCAAATTTAGTAGATCAAATGACAAGTTTTAAATTTGAAAACCATCACATTGCAAATTTCGAAATGGAAACAAGTGCCATTTATGGTCTTTGTAATTTACTTGGACATCAATGCTTAAGTATCAATGTAATTATTGCTAACCGAGTTAAAAAGGAATACAGTAAAAATATGGCAAGTGCAGTAGATCACATGATTCAAAAAACCTTAGGCATTATAGCATCTATTTAAATTAAAATATTCCTATTATGAATATAAATTTTTCAAAATACCAAGGCACTGGAAACGACTTTGTAATCATTGACAACAGAGACGGAAGTATTTCACTTTCTAACCAGCAAATTGCATTTTTATGTAATCGCAGGTTTGGTGTTGGCGCCGATGGACTCATGATGTTGGGTACTGCAACTGGTTATGATTTTTCAATGACCTATTATAATGCCGATGGTACCGAAGGCACTATGTGCGGAAATGGCGGAAGGTGTTTAGTTCAATTTGCACACGACAATGGAATTATAAAAGAGCAATACTTATTCATAGCAGTAGATGGCCCTCACGAAGCAAGTATTCACAATAATAAATGGGTGCATTTAAAAATGTCCGATGTAAATTTTGTAGAAGTGGGCGCTGATTTTTCATTCACAGATACTGGCTCCCCGCATTATATTAAAACAGTAGCAGATATTGAAAACTATCCTGTTTTTAACGAAGGAAAATCCATTAGATACAATGAGCGTTTTGCAAAAGAGGGTGTGAATGTAAATTTTGTGGAACAACAAAAGGAACATTTATTTGTGCGCACTTATGAACGTGGTGTTGAAAACGAAACTTATAGTTGCGGAACAGGTGTTACAGCTGCTGCCATAACCTCCTGCTTACATAAAACCGGGGAACATGAAATAAATATTCAAACATTGGGCGGAAAGTTGGCTGTAAGTTTTAACAATCTGGGCGGTGGTCATTATAATCATATCTGGCTAAAAGGCCCTGGCACTTTTGTATACAAAGCAAGTATACATTTAAAATAACAATCATGGCATTATTTAATGTGCGCGTTTACGGTATTTTAATTGATGAAAAAGATAGACTCTTGGTAAGTGATGAATTTATTAGAGGCGCCTATATCACAAAACTTCCCGGAGGAGGACTTGAAATTGGTGAAGGAACTAAAGAAGGCTTAGCTAGAGAATTTATGGAAGAAGCTAATTTAGAAGTAAGGGTTGGTGAACATTTTTACACCACCGATTTTTTTCAAATATCTGCTTTTAACAACAAGGATCAAATTATTTCCATTTACTACTTAGTGCACTCTGATAAAACCAAAACCATTTTAGCAAAAGAAAAAGCATTTGATTTCTTGCCAGAACAAGTAGCAGATATAAAAGGTACAGCCGAGCATTTAAGGTGGGTTCCTTTGGCTGAACTAAGCCCGGATACCATGACACTGCCTATTGACAAAGTAGCTATTAAGATGCTTTTAGACAAGCACCGTTTTTAAGCCATTTATATTTCATTGTCAAGGCCCATTGCTGCGAATTTCATTTTCTTAGCAGTTTCATGTCCTAAATAATTTTCTATTCTTTTTTCAATAAACGAAATAGCTGGCGTTAAAATTACAGCCATCGTAAATTTGTACATATAATTAACAACACAAACTGCAAGTACAAAGCTCCAAGTCCAGTTATTGCCTAATTTAAAAGCAATTACAAGTACCACAAAACTATCTACTAATTGAGAAACAACTGTACTACCTGTAGCTCTTAACCAAGGCATTTTTTCGCCAGTAACTTTTTTTATTTTGTGAAACACAATCACATCAATAAACTGACTAACTAAAAACGCAACTAGGCTTCCTAAAATTATCCACATGCCTTGCCCAAATATGGCTTCAAAAGCAGTTTGCATACTAGGAACGCCGTTATCTACTTTGGAACCCACCCAAAAAGAAGCAGGTGCAATATGCATAGCTAAATAAAACATTAAAAAAGCATAAGCAATTAAACTTACAGCAGTAATACTAATCCTCTTAACTGCCTTTGGTCCATAATACTCATTTACAATATCTGTGATCACAAATTCAAGTGGCCATAATAAAACACCACATGTTAAATTAAACGACAATCCAGATTCTCCAAAAATAGAAAGATTAGATGGTTTCATCCCAAAAACGGCTTCCAATGAAAATATTTTTCCTCCAATACATTCCGCAATTAAAGCATTGGCAACAAAAAATGCTGTGATGCCTAAAAATAACTTTGTAGGTTTGTCTTTTAAAATGGAATGAATCATGGGGTTATTTATTTTATTCGATTGCTAAAACTACTTGAAATAATAACATCAAAACAATAACAATTGTTTGCCATTTTGGAAGTTCCACTTGTTTTTTCGTAAACTTTATGCCTAGAAACCATAATACAAAACAAATATTAGCAACCGGGGACATTTCAAGTCCCAATACCGCAATAAAATTGGATAAAAAGTCTGGTAATTTAAACCACTTTAAGAGCATTACCATTAAAGAAAGGATAAAAAATATATTGCAAATAATAGCCAATCGGGCCATAAAGGCAAAAAAGGTTTTGTTAAATATTGGGTTCATATATTTCAATAAGATACAAGATAAGAAAATTACGCAAAAAGCCTTTTTAGTTGTAGGTTTGTTACTATAATTTACAATTATGTTGAAGACTTATTTTAAAAAGGCATTGCCTCATATTATAGCAGTTGCCATTTTTGCAATTGTTGCCATTGTATATTGCAAACCTGCCCTTGAGGGCAAGGTATTACAACAATCCGATATCACACAGTGGAAAGGCATGGCACAGGACGCCCTTAAATACAGGGAAAAATATGGGCATACCCCATTTTGGACTAATAATATGTTTGGTGGAATGCCTACTTATCAAATTACTGGAATTCCAGCAAATCCATTTTCAATTGGCGCATTAGACGGCTTGTTTACATTACACTTACCTGAACCAATTGGTTTATTTTTCTTAGCAAGTATTTGTTTTTATTTTTTAGCACAGGTTTTAGGCTTTAATACCATTGTTAGCATTATTGGTGCGCTTGGATATAGTTATGCAACTTACAATCCTATTATAGTTACCGTAGGTCATATCACTAAAATGCACGCCATAGCTTACCTTCCATTTTTCGTTGGCGCCATTTTATTGCTATTTCAAAAAAAATATATTGCTGGTGGCATTTTAACCACCATTGCAACTGCATTATTTGTGCAAGCAAATCACTTGCAAATTACCTATTACGGCATTATTATAATTGCATTCATGTCGGTGTACTATTTAATTGTTTGGATTCAATCAAAACAGTATGCTCATATTATAAAAACACTTGTTATTGCCCTTGTGGCAGGAATTATGGGACTTACAGTTAATGCTCCTATATTAATTAGCACCTATGAATATGGGAAAGCTTCCATTAGAGGTGGGAGTGCTTTAAGTAACAAGGATAGCAAAACAACTGCAACCGGACTTAATAAGGACTATGCATTAAGTTATAGTATGTTTAAATCCGAACCGCTTGTTATGATGTTCCCCAATATTTATGGCGGTTCAAGTGATCCTAATGTAATGGATCCAAGTAATTCCAAAGCAATTGAAGTGTTGCAACAAATGCAGCCTCAGGTTGGCCAGCAATTGCAATCGTTTTTACAATTTTATTGGGGTGGAATTGGTGGCACTTCTGGCCCACCCTATGTTGGCATTGTAATTTGTTTTTTTGCAATTATTGGGCTAAGTGTTAAATCCAATAATCAACGCATTTGGATTACTGCTGCAATTGTTTTCTCATTAATGCTTGCTGCAGGATCCTACTTTATTTCATTTAATAGTATCATGCTAGATCATCTGCCTTTTTACAATAAGTTTAGAGCACCAAGCATGATTATTGTAATTCCAACTTTGCTTTTAGGCATTATGTCCCTTTATGGATTAGAAGCTTTAACTACAGAACAAAATTGGAAAGAAGTATTTAATAAATATAAAATTAGCTTTTGGTTATTGGGTTTTGTTTTTATTTCGGTTATGTATATTTACATGACTAGCGATTTTAAAAGCGAAAATGAAAAACATTTAATTACGACCATTGCTCAGCTTCCGGATCCAAATCAAAAAGCTGCTTTTGAAGCGCCGGCAAATGAATTAGTAAATGCAATTGCAACGGACCGTAAAACCTTAATTGAAAACGATTTATTTAAAGCACTCATTTATATCATTGCTATTGGCATAATACTCTTCTTAGCATTTAAGAAAATAATTAACCAAACAATAGTACTTATAAGTTTAGGGGTATTGTCTGTGTTTGATTTATTTCAATTAAATGTAAAATATTTAAAACCAGACCTATTTATCGAAGCTACCGAAAATGAAAACGCTTTTACATTAAGTCCGATAGATAGCTATTTACTTAAGGATACAAGTCATTACCGCGTTTTGGATTTAAGAAATGGTATACAAAATTCTTTTAATGGAGGTGCCATTATTGCTTATCATCATAAATCTGTGGGTGGGTACAATCCAGCAAAGTTGAGTATTTACCAAGACTTAATTGAGAACCAATGGTACAAATTTCCGAATTGTATGCCAACCGTTAATATGATGAATACCAAATACATCATTACGGGGGATATTGCCAGTGATACTGTTGTAAATCCAAACGCATGTGGCAATGTGTGGTTTGTTAAAGGGATTGTATATAAAAATGGCCCAGCCGAAGTTATGAATGCCTTAAGTTCCTTTAATCCAAAGGATACCGCTATTATTGAAACAAAGGATAAAACTGCCAACCTAGCTAACTTAGCATTTGACAGTGAATCAAATATTAAATTAGTAAACAATGACAATGACATTGTAAATTATACAAGTACCTCCAACAAAAATCAATTGGCTATATTTAGCGAAGTGTATTATAATTTAGGATGGAAAGCATATATAGATAATAAAGAAACTCAAATTATCAAAGCTAACTATGTATTAAGAGGACTTGTAGTCCCTGCGGGTAAGCATGAAATTCGTTTTGAATTTAAACCAAGTTCCATTGAAACAGCACAATTGGCAAGCAAAAGTATTTCATGGATTTTATGGGGAGTTATTCTTGGAATTTTAGGAATGCAGTTATATAAAACCAAACAACAAGACTAATGCATTTAAGCATTATTATATGTAGTTATAATCGAGCTTCTTACATTTCAGATGCGCTTACTTGTTTATATGAACAAACAAGTGGTCTTGAAGCATTTGAAGCAATTGTTGTTGATAATAATTCAACCGACAATACCGCCGAAGTGTATAAAAATTGGAGGGCATCTCATCCTAACGGCAGTTTCACTTATACCACCGAAACAAGGCAAGGTGCATCTTTTGCAAGAAATACGGGCGCTAAAATAGCCAAAGGTCAATGGATTTGTTTTTTAGATGATGACGCATTGGCAACTGAATCATATGTAGCAAATGTAATAAAGCATATTCAGGATCAACCCTATGCAGTTGGATTTGGAGGCCGTATTATTCCAAAATATATTCCAGCAAAGCCAAAATGGATGAGTTATTATGTTTCCTCACTAGTTGGCAATTTTGATTACGCTCCTAATGCATGTGCTTTTGAAAACGGCAAGTACCCATTGGAATCAAATATGATTGTAAATAAGCAAGTGTTTGAAAATATTGGAGGTTTTAATACCGCATTGCCTGGTGTTGTTGGCACTTTAAGAATTGGAGGAGAAGGTAAAGAATTGTTTTTTAAAATTAGAGCATTGGGACATACCATTTATTATGACCCAAGTATTTGCGTATACCATGTTGTAGAAATAAAAAAACTAACTAGTGAATACATGTACCGTGTAGCAAGTGGAATAGGCCGTGGTGAGCGAACAAGAACAAAAAATATTTCTTTAAATACTTATTTATTAAAAATTATAGAATATCTATTTAAACTTGGGGCTTCTGTAGTTCTTGGAATAAAATATGCAATTCAGGGAACCCCGGCTAAGTCTTGGCCTATTATAAAATTCAGAATAGACGCACTAAAAGGATTACTTAATTATTAGTTTCTTAGTTAGATATCTTACTTAGATACATTTGTAAAAATGTGGCTTGCCAGATATTATTTTAGGGGTTAGTTTCCATAGCACTAGTACATTTTTGAATAAATGATAAATACTATTAAGTTCTTTAAAGGGCAGCTTTAAGTGCAAAATATTATTAAAAATGCTGCATATTAATGCAAAAGGTACAGCCCATGTATAATTAAGCAATTGAAATAAAAACCAAAAAATACCATATTGCTTTCTTATTCTTAAATGATTTGAAACCATTAATTGCATCCCTTTTTTATCATATAAATTTTCGTAACTATTGTCATTTGCACTAGTTGCTTCTTGTATAGTGGCACCAATTAAATGTACCAAATGTAGGTCACCATATATACAAATACTGCCAAATTTTAATAACCTACTGCACCACTCTACTTCTTCACCATATAAGAAAAAATCGGGGTCCATTAAACCAGCTTTGTTTATAGCATCTCGTTTAACCATTAAAAAAGCACCACTTACCCAGTCAATTTTTTGTTCCGCATTTGCTTTTAAAACCGATGGCTTTTGTGTATTTGTAAGTAATGCAGCATATTTTAAAAACTTACCCCAATATGGCAATGGCAATAAATGATTAATCCCTCCTTTCATAAAATTACTTCCCGAAAATTGAAGTGATTTGTCTGGGTTGATTAACTGAACTCCAGCTGCAACATAACTTGACCCCATTAAACGTTCTAAACAAGTTTCTATGACTCCATCGTTTAATAAGGTATCCGGGTTTAGTAATAAAACAGCATTTGATTTAGCTACACTAATGCCTGCGTTATTGGCTCTTGCAAAACCAGCATTATAACCCATATCAATCCATTGAACAAAAGGAAATGAAGCTGTAATTAAATCCTTATCCGTGTTTTGAGAATGATTGTCCACTACAATCCATTCAATGTTATTATTGGCAAGCAATGCATTAGATGCAGACTTTAACAAGTCAATTATGTACCCACCCGATTTATAGTTTACAATAATAACCGATAATTGCATTTCACCGTATTCTTTGTTAGGTGAAGATACGCCGAAATCCAATTATATTTGTGTATACCATTAAACACATGACTGGAAATACTAAAAATGCCATACTCCCAACTAGAGCAGCCAATAATTTTGACATCATCAGAATTCTATTTGCTTGGCTGGTTATTATTTCACATGCCTACATTTTAAGTGGGTCCAAACAGTGTGATTGGCTTTGCGAAGCCACCAATCATTATATTAATTTTTCCTATTTTGGCGTGAAGGGGTTTATCACCATAAGCGGTTTTTTAATTTTTAAAAGTCTAAAAAGAGCCCCTAACCCGATAGATTATTTATGGAAAAGAATTATAAGAATTTACCCCGGACTAATTACTGTTTTAGGCCTTTCAATTTTAATGGCTTATTTGATTTACATACCGGACAATTCATTTTTTAAATTCAAGACCGAAGCCCTAAATTATTTTTTTAATAATTTAACCCTATACAAAAACCAATGGCGCATCCACGGTGTTTTTGACAATAATTCAAATACAGCAATTAATGGCTCCTTGTGGACTATGGGTTTTGAATTTTTCTTTTATCTAGTATTACTATTACTTTTTCCTATAAGAAAGTTTAAAAAAATAGTAATTGTAGTTTTATTCATAGCCATAATGGTTTTATTATATGGCAACCTAATGCTTACAAATGAATTAAAATTAATCCCATTTGAATTAAGGGTAGATCTTGTGTTTGAACTAGGTGTGTTTTTCTTAATTGGAGCCTTACTAGGAAATATAAATTGGGAAACACTAAAATATGATCATTATATTTTTTATGCTGCCTGTGCACTTTTACTAATTACAGTTTTATGTAAATTAAACCCAATATGGCTTTGCCTATGTTGGCCTTTTATAGTTTTATATGTAGGTCAAAAAAGTTCCATATTTGCAGGCTGGATTCATAAAAACATAGAGGACCCTTCATTTGGAATTTATTTATATGCTTTCCCTGTGCAACAGTTAATAATACACTTTTACAAGCCTAGTGTATTTGTTTTACTATGGTCCAGTACAATTATTTCTTTTATTCTTGGAATTGCTTCTTGGAAATTATTAGAAAAACGAATATTAAAATGGAAAAACTTATTTGCTTTTGGATCTAAGTAAATAAGAAATGGTCATAAGAATTTTTGAAACCACGCCAAGTTTTAACAAACTTAATGGCGCTTTTTTTTGAAGTAGTAACATGTTTCCAATGATTGGCAAAATGCGACTACTATTTACTCCGTTTTGTTCAAGGTCGTTTATGGACCTTATTTTATAATTACGTAAAAGTCTCCAGTAATAATCATAAATTAAAATATCCGAAAAAGCTTCAGTTCCAATTTTTTCAGCAAACCATATATTTTCCTTTATAATTACATCTTCATTGTTTCTACAAAAAACAGTAGTTTGATCTTCGTGTAATCCAATGCTCACCAAATGTTGATCAATGTATATGTAGGCATATCCTTTTTTTAGTAAGGAAACATAATAATCAACGTCTACTAACCAAATATAATCTTCGTCATATTTTACATCCACTGTTTTCCTAAGCATGGTATTGCTTGGAGGGCCTATCACATTTGCACGTACCAAGTGATTTGGCCTATTATGCATATCCGTTAACAATGATTTTATATACTGCAGCGTTAATTCCTTTCCATTAGGCTGTATGGCTGTATTTTTACAAAATGCAAATTGTGCATTTGGTTGCGATTTAAAAGCAGCAATAAAAATGGCTAAACAATCACTAGAAGCAAGCCAATCGTCTTGATGCAATAATATAAAAAATTCTCCATTAGCCATGCTTATCGCATTATTCCAGTTTTTTGGACTCTTTAAAGCCGGATTGTTATGATAATATTTAATGTTGAGCTCAGAAATATAAGATTGTATCGCTATTTTTATGTCGTCATTAGGTGAGTCATCCGAAATGATAATTTCTACCTGTTTATAGGACTGATTTTGAATAGACTTAATAGCCCTAATCACAAAATCGGGTTTTTTATAAGCGGGTATACAAATAGAAACTATTGGTTCTGACATTTAATTATGACATTAATGATTATTACAAATATACTAAACGGAATTGGAAAAAAGCTTGGATCTAAAAAGCAAAAGTCAACCTATAAAAAAATAGGCTGGTTAACTGAAAAGTTCATAAAGCACCAAGACGACATCCATATTAAATCCAAAAATTTTAACCATTTTGTGTTAAAATATAAAAGGCCATATGAAGTCATTAAAACTTATAAGGAAATTTTTAACCAACAGATATATAAGTTCATTAATAAATCTGAATACCCTGTTATTATAGACTGTGGTGCAAATATTGGTATTAGTACCATTTATTTTGCCATTGCATACCCAAATGCCAGGGTTTATGCATTTGAGCCCGACAATACATTATTTGAAATATTACATCAAAATATACAAGACAATAAACTACAACATGTAGCACTTTTTAACGAGGCTATTTGGATACAGGATACCCATATTTCATTTAGTAACAAAGGTTCTGAAGCTAGCCAAATTGATATTAGTGGTGAAAGTGAAACAAAGGTTAAAGCAATAAACTTTGCAAATTTTTTAACGCAATTTGATAAAATTGATTTTTTAAAAATTGATATTGAAGGAGCGGAATATGAAGTAGTAAAACACTGCGCTGAATCTTTAAATAAAACCGAAAATTTATTTTTGGAATACCATGGCACAAGTAGCGATACCCATAAGCTAATTGAACTACTAAGTATTGTAAAGCGAGCAGGTTTTAAAGTGTATATTAAAATGGCTGCGGACTGTTTATATAATCCATTTGTAGCGCAAACAACTGGAACCCCTTTTGATGTGCAATTAAACATTTTTTGTTACAAGTAAATACACCCCCAATGAACCCATTAATTAGTGTAGTAATCCCTTGTTATAACGATGGCGCATACTTGTCCGAAACAATTACTAAACTACATTTACAATTATTAAAAGATTTTGAAATAATAATTGTAAATGATGGATCTTCCGATATCAATACTTTAAGTGTATTAAAGCAATTGGAAGGCCAGGAAAACATCACAGTTTTACATAAGCAAAATGGACGCATGTCCTCTGCAAGAAACTATGGTGTTAAATACGCTAAAGGAACTTATATTGCAGCGCTAGATGCAGATGATTATTTTGATGCCAGTTTTTTTGAAAAAGCAGTTGCTATTTTAAAGCAGGAACCCAACACTGCAGTAGTGACCAGCTATATAAAATATTTTGGTACTAAAACAGGTAATTCAAAACCAAGAGGAGGCAATGCGTTTAACTTTTTATTTTCCAACCAATGCCCCGCTTGTGCAATGGTTAGAAAAAATATTTGGGACCTGGTTGGCGGATATGATGAGGATATGAAACTAGGCTATGAGGATTGGGAGTTTTATATCCGAATCACAAAATTAGGTTATGAAGTACACCTCATTCCAGAATACTTACTTTTTTATAGACAAACGCAAAAATCAACTTTAGCAAATGATACCCACCCAAACAGGGCTGATATTATTAAATATATTTTAGAAAAACATAAGGATTGGTATATACAATGTTTAAACAATTTAATAGGCGACAACCAAGTCATTTATACCGAAAGTCGTATTGCCTATGCCACCATTTGGAAGCTATTAAAAAGTAGACTCACTGGTAAGTATAAATAATAATATATTTGAACTATGGGAATTATTCAAAAACAAGGCATAAAATCCTCTTATTTCATTTTTTTAGGATTTTTAATTGGCGCTGTAAACTTGCTTGTCTTGTTTCCCTTGTTTTTTTCAAAAACAGATCAAGGATTAGTTAGGGCCATTATTGATATTGGCGCTACCCTTTCCGTTTTTTGTACACTGGGCACTTTGCCAGTTGTTTATAAATTTTACCCCTTTTACAATCATTATTTAGGAACTAATAAAAACGAGCTTCCATTTTTAACTTTATTAATTAACTTATTAGGATTTTGCATTTTACTTTTTATAGGTTGGCATAACAAAGCGTTTATTATTCGCAAGCTAGGCAAATCGCCAAGTCTTGGACATTACTTTAGTTATATATACCCTTACACTTTTTTCTTATTATTATTTTATTGGCTGGAAGCTTTTGCATGGGGATTGCACAAAGGAGTAATGACTAATTTTTTAAGAGAAACTGCAATTAGGGTTTTAACAACCATTTTAATTTTACTTTTCGGTTTTCATATAATTAACCTCACACAATTTATTAGCCTGTTTAGTTGCATTTACTTATTACCAATGCTTTATTTATTAAGCAGTTTAATAAAGTCTAGACAATGGTCCATAAGTAATTTTAAAATAAGCAGCGTTACCAAAAGGCTAAAAGGTCGTATGATTAGTTTTGCACTTTTTGTTTTTGCAGGACAGTTTTTTAATTTACTGGCGCGCACAAACGATACCTTTATGATTGTTGGATTAAAAGGCTTAAGTGATGCAAGTATTTTTGCTATAGCCACTTATGTCTCAGCCATATTAGAAATTCCACAACGTAGTCTTACCTCCATTAGTATCCCCATTTTAGCCAAGTCCTGGAAAGAAAAAGATTTTGAAAACATCAAACACATATACCACAAAAGTGTTTCCAACTTATTAGTTGTAGGCTTATTACTTTTTGGATTAATCTGGTTAAATATTCAAAACCTAGTTTCCTTTTTAAACTGGGTAAGTCACAAACAAGGTGGCGGGTATGATGCCATTGTAAATTTGGCATTTATTTTGGGGCTAGCTAAATTAATTGATTTAGCAACAGGCGTAAATGCACAAATTATTGGGACATCCAATTACTGGAAATTTGACTTCTTTACCAATGTAATGTTTGTGATAGTTTCTATTCCATTAAACTACTACTTAATAAAACATTACGATTTAATTGGGCTTGCCTTTTCAAACTTAATTGCATACACTTTATACAATTCTGTTCGCTTTGGTTTTTTATATAAAAAGTTTAATCTACAACCTTATAGCTGGAAGCATGGATTGTTTTTAATACTAACAATAGCATTAATGTTAATAGTTCATTTAGCGCCCACTCCAAGCAATTTTGTTTTAAATATTGCCATACAGTCTGTACTATATGGAACTGGTTTTTATTTCATTACCGTATGGATAAATCCTGCCCCTGAAATCTTAGATTACTTTAAGGAATTTACAAATAAGCAGGTTGGAAAATTATTTAAGAAGGGATAAGAATAGTTCCAACCCTTTTCTTTTTTCAGCATCAAAATGATAACTAATATTTTGATTGTAATAAGTGTTTAAATCATATACCTGCTCCGTTTTGGGTATGGTAGCAATGACCTCGTTGATATGATTTAAACCAATTGCATTGGCTTTGTCAAATGCCTCCATAAAATGTTGAGGCATGGGCTTATTTGCAATCCATGTGGCAAAAACAAAGGGAAGTTTTGTAAATACATTCCAGGCAACTGACAAATCATAAATATATTTAAAATGAGGCCTTGCTGCAAGTGCACGGTCGCCAATGATTACCCCGGCAGTTTTCCCTTTAATTTGTTGTATATACCCTTTATCGGCTTTTAAAAACACGACTTCTTTTTTCCAATAATCTCGCAGCAATATACTTGCCAATTGAACCGAAGTTCGGCTTTGGTAATCCAAATAAACATTTTCAATTTCATCCATGGGGGAATCACTAAAAATGCAAACACTGGCCACGGGTCCGGTGGCCCCAATACAATAATTGGATACAAAATGAGCTTCTTTTAGCAATGGAGTAACTGCCACTGGAACTAGCCCCATGTCAATGGTACCATCCATTAAATCCTGGGCAATTTTAGCCGGATAGGCTTTCACTAGCTCAATCTCCGACATTAAATCCGACTGCTCCAACCCAAATAATAACGGGCGTGTGTTTAAATAACTTACTGCCCCAATGCGCCACTTTCTGTTCAATTGAATTAACTTTGCGCAAAGATATCAAAAACCAATTGTTTAAAGCAATCAATATGTCACAACTTAGTGCTATCTCTCCTATTGACGGTCGTTACCATAAGCAAACAGCTAATTTAAGTGCCTATTTTTCAGAATATGGCTTAATTAAATACAGAGTACTTGTAGAAGTACAATATTTTTTATTCTTAGCAGATAAGAAATTTTTTAAATTAACCCCTGCATTAAGAAAAACTTTGCTTGCAATTGTTGACAATTTTTCAGAGGCAGATGCACAAAAAATTAAAACAATTGAAGCTACTACCAATCATGATGTAAAAGCAGTAGAATATTTTTTAAAGGAAATATTAGACGCCAACAAAGCAAGTGAATTAAAAGAGTGGATCCATTTTGGTTTAACCTCTCAGGATATAAACAACACTGCAATTCCATTAAGCTGGAAAGAAGCAATGGAAAATAATACATTGCCTGCTTTAATAAATTTGCAAAACAAATTATACCAGTTTGCCAAGCAATGGAAAAAAGTTCCATTGCTTGCTCGTACACATGGTCAAGCCGCGTCACCTACCACCTTGGGAAAAGAAGTAATGGTTTTTGTGGAACGCTTACATAACCAAATTGAATTATTTACTACCATCCCTTATGCTGCTAAATTTGGAGGCGCTACAGGAAATTTTAATGCGCACCATATTGCGTACCCAAAAAAGAATTGGGTATCACTTGGAAATGAATTTGTAGAGGATGTGTTGGGTTTACAGAGAATGCAGTTTACTACACAAATTGAGCATTACGATAACTTTGCTGCACATTGCGACACTTTAAAAAGAATAAATAATATCTTAATTGATTTGTCTCGTGATATATGGACCTACATTTCCATGGATTATTTTAAACAACAAACTAAAAAAGGCGAAGTAGGTTCTAGTGCCATGCCACATAAAGTAAACCCTATTGATTTTGAAAATGCGGAAGGAAATTTAGGTATTGCAAATGCTTTATTAGAACATTTAGCAGCTAAGTTGCCAATTAGCCGTTTGCAAAGGGACTTAACCGACTCTACTGTGTTAAGAAATATAGGGGTGCCTGTTGGACATATTGCCATTGCCATTAATTCACTAGAAAAAGGATTGGGTAAATTAATATTAAACGAAACTAAAATTCTAGAAGATCTAGAAAACAACTGGGCCGTTGTAGCAGAAGCCATTCAAACTATTTTGCGTCGTGAGAAATATCCAAATCCTTATGAAGCCTTAAAAGATTTAACAAGAGGCAATAGCAAGATTGATAAAAAATCCATGCATAAATTTATTGACGGTTTAAAAGTAACTGCTGCTTTGAAAAAAGAATTAAAGCAAATTACACCACAAAATTACACAGGCATTACTGCGGAGTATTAGGTGGCACAATTTTTTTGCGCGGCTCTTTCTTGTTCAATAAAGTGTGAATGGGCTCCATACCTTCTTTTTCAATGGCCATTGTCAAAACCTGCGCTGTGGCTGCAGCATCGCCCCAGGCTCGGTGACGACCTTCAATGCGAATACCTAAATCACGCGTTAAAGACCCTAGTCCATATTTTACTAACCCCGGGAATACTTTTTTACTAAGTCTAATAGTACACAATTTTGGAGCCGACCAAGCATACCCATGGTGATTTAATAAGTAATGTACAAAGCCATAATCAAAGCTCACATTATGCGCAACAAAAATTCGGTCCTTTAATAAATTGAAAATTTGAGGAGCCACTTCCTCAAATAAAGGAGCAGTTGCAACCATTTCATCACTTATGCCTGTCATATTTACAATAAATGGGGGGATTTTTTGTCTTGGGTTAATTAGGGTTACATATTTACCCGTCACTTCCACACCATTATGCATGACAATAGCAATTTCAGTGATACCATGTGAATGTGGCATCCCTCCAGTGGTTTCGATATCTACAACTGCAAATTCCATTAGGGGCCAAGTTCGTACATTTTTGTCAAAATAAGCTAGCGGCTTTTCCTTATTTTTGTGACTCAATTTAGGTAAAGAAAAAAAGCATGGAACTGAGTAAAAATTATTTGCCAGGGGAAGTAGAAACCAAATGGTATAATCATTGGATTGAAAAAGGATATTTCCACAGTGAGCCCGATAATAAGCCGGCTTATACCGTGGTCATTCCTCCCCCCAATGTAACGGGAGTTTTACATATGGGCCATTGCTTAAATAATACCATTCAGGATATTTTGGTTCGTCGTGCGCGCATGCAAGGAATGAATCCTTGTTGGGTACCAGGTACCGACCATGCATCTATTGCTACAGAGGCAAAAGTAGTTGCCATGTTAAGAGAAAGAGGGATTGCTAAATCATCTTTATCTAGAGACGAATTTTTAGAATACGCTTGGGAGTGGAAAGAAAAATACGGTGGCATTATATTGCAACAATTAAAAAAGATGGGTTGTAGTTTGGATTGGGATCGTACCTCCTTTACGATGGACCCAGATTACTATGAAACTGTGATTAAAGTATTTGTTGATTTATACAATAAAGGAAAAATATATCGTGGCAAGCGCATGATTAACTGGGATGTGAAAGCAAAAACTGCGCTAAGCGATGAAGAAGTGATCCATAAGGAAGTGAATAGTAAAATGTATCACATTAAATACAAGTTGGACGTTCCAGGCAATGACTATATCACCATTGCAACAGTTCGTCCCGAAACTATTTTTGGAGATACTGCTATATGTGTACATCCAAAGGATGACAGATACAAACATTTAGTAGGCAAACATGCGTTTGTGCCAATGATTAATCGCCGAATCCCAATTATTGCCGACGATTATATTGAAATGGAATTTGGAACAGGTGCTTTAAAAGTAACGCCAGCACATGATATCAATGACTTTAACTTGGGGCAAAAACATGGATTAGAAGTAATTGAAACCTTGAACGAGGATGGTACCATGAACGAGGCTGCTCCAATGTATGTTGGGAAAGATCGTATTGAAGTAAGAAAAATAATTGCTGCCGATTTAGAAGCAGCAGGCAATTTGGTAAAGTTAGAAGATTACGTTAATCAAGTTGGATTTAGTGAAAGAACAGACGCGATTGTAGAACCAAGATTAAGTTTACAATGGTGGGTAGATATGAAACAATTGGCAGGGCCTGCTTTAGAAGCGGTGATGAGTGATGAAATACAATTTCATCCTGCTAAGTTTAAGAATGTGTATCGTCATTGGATGGATAATATTAAGGACTGGTGTATTAGCCGTCAACTATGGTGGGGCCATCGTATCCCAGCCTGGTATGATGCAGATGGAAATGTTTATGTAGCAGCAACCGCAGCAGCCGTTAATGAAAAATATCCTGAAACAAAAGGCAAAACTTTAACACAGGATGCGGACTGTTTAGATACCTGGTTTAGTAGTTGGTTATGGCCTATTGAAGTTTTCAAGGGCATGTCCAATCCAAACAATGCAGAAATTAATTATTACTACCCTACCAGCACCTTAGTAACTGCTCCAGAAATTATTTTCTTTTGGGTAGCGCGTATGATTATGGCGGGCGAAGAGTATATGGGCAAAATACCATTTAAGGATGTATATTTTACAGGTATTGTTCGCGATAAGCAAGGAAGAAAAATGAGTAAGAGTTTAGGGAATTCTCCAGACTTATTAGGACTCATTGATCAATATGGTGCAGATGCAGTGCGTTTTGGCATTATGATTGCTTCTCCTGCAGGAAACGATTTATTATTTGATGAATCTACTTTAGAGCAAGGAAGAAATTTTAATAGCAAGCTTTGGAACGCTGCCAAATTGTTAAAGATGTGGGAGCCGCGCATCAGCGGGGAAGGAAAAGTGGAACAGGATGCTGCTTTTGCCATGGATTGGTTTCAAGCAAAATTAAGTGCTACGCAAATAGAAGTAGATAGCATGTTAAAAGAGTTTCGTTTAAGCGAGGCCTTAAAAACCATTTACGGATTAATATGGGATGACTATTGTAGTTGGTATTTAGAATGGATTAAGCCAGGCTTTGAGCAGCCTATTCATGCGGATGTATACAATAAGAGTATTGAATTTTATGATTCTTTATTGCAATTGTTACACCCTTTCATGCCATTCATTACAGAGGAATTACACCATGCCTTAAAAACGCAAACACAGGATTTATGCGTGAAGGAATATGAAACCATTGAAAAAGTAGACGAAGCTGTTTTAAATGCAGGTGCTTTATTAAAGAATGTCATTTCAACACTTCGTGATGCGCGCAATAAAAATCAAATCAAACCAAAAGAGTCCATTGATTTGCATATCCAATCCGAGAACAATACCGCCTACCAAACCATCCAAAATATATTAGCGAAACAAGTAAATGCAAAAAGTGTTGCCTACACTAATACATCAGTTGGATCTAGTATTGTAGTGGCATTGGAAAAAGATAAGTTTTATTTAGTGGCAGATCAAGCCATTGACACCGCTAGCCTAAAGGAAAATTTATTGAAGGATTTGGAACATCAAAAAGGATTCCTAGCTTCTGTTGATAAGAAATTAAACAATGAGAAATTTGTTCAAAATGCAAAGCCCGAAATTATTGCCATTGAACAAAAGAAAAAGGCCGATGCTTTAGCGAGGATTCAAACCATTGAAGAAAGTTTAGCGCAATTATAGATGAATGAAATAATTATCAGACAAGCTACATTTGAGGATCGTGTTTTTATACGATCTGTTTCGGAGCGAACCTGGCCAAGTACTTATGGACATATCATTTCTCAGGAACAAATTGACTTTATGTTAGATTGGATGTATAGTGATACGTCACTAGCTGAACAATTTGAAAAAGGGCATCAGTTTTATATCGCTAACTTAAATGGTGACGATATTGGATTTTGCTCCGTGAGTAACGAGGGTTTTGAAAACAAGCTTGCTAAAAAGGAGGTTCCCAATAATACATCCCATAAATTAAATAAGCTATACGTTTTACCTAGCGCACATGGAACAGGCTCAGGAAAAGCATTATTAAATAAAGCCATTGAAGTTGCAAAAGCGGAAGCCTCCACTTCCCTATTTTTGCAAGTGAACAAATTGAATACTGCTTATACCTTTTATTTAAAAAATGGTTTCATAAAAGAACAAGAATTTAAATTCGATATTGGCAATGGCTTTTACATGGATGATTATGTAATGCGATTAATGCTTTAAACCATCACATGGGTTTGTTTCACTACGCCCATGATAAATACACTCTGTACTTGACCAATGTTTTCGGCCTGGCTTAATTTATTTACATGAAAATTGTAATAACTATTCATATCCTCGGTTACAATCTTTAACATAAAATCAAATTCCCCAGAGATACTATAACATTCCATTACCTCGGGCAATTCATTAATGAGTTTTATAAATTGGGATCCTGATTTTTTACTGTGTTGATTTAAGGATACATAACATATTACCATCAATCCTTTGCGCACTTTGGCACCATCTATTAATGCAGCGTATTGTTTTATCACGCCGCTTGCTTCTAACCTTTTAATACGCTCATGCACTGGCGTTGTACTTAGTTGAACAGCCTCTGCAATTGCAGCAACCGACATTCTTGCATTGTCTTGCAATAATCTTAAAATGGCAATATCTTTTACATCCAAAGTCACCGTATTTTGGGTAGTCATTGGATAGGAATTTTGCATTTCATTTTTTGTGGAAGAAGATGATTGATTATTAGTCGTAGCCGAAACGGCTAATTGTATCTTGTTTTTCATACTTAAACAGTATTAATTTCATTAAAATTAGCAATAAATAGCATATTTCACTATTTTTTAGATATATTTTATTATTATCTACTACAAATATACCTTTGAGCCTTAAATAAATACTATTATGGGCTTACAAAACATTGATTTTAGCTTACCATATAAGGTAGCAGATATTTCCCTAGCAGAATGGGGTCGTAAAGAAATTCGTTTAGCCGAAGCAGAAATGCCAGGTTTAATGAGTATCCGTGCCGAGTACGGACCTAGCCAACCTTTAAAAGGTGCACGTATTGCAGGTTGTTTACACATGACCATTCAAACTGCTGTGTTAATTGAAACTTTAACTGCATTAGGTGCGGAAGTGAAGTGGAGCTCTTGTAACATATTCTCTACACAGGATCAGGCTGCTGCTGCTATTGCTGCTGCAGGTATTGGTGTTTTTGCTTGGAAAGGACAAAGCATTGAGGAAGGTGATTGGTGTATTGAGCAAACCTTATTTTTTGGTGGTGAAGACCGTCCTTTGAATATGATTTTGGATGATGGTGGTGACTTAACAAATATGGTATTGGATCAATACCCTCAATTTGTTGCTGGTATCAAAGGTTTATCTGAAGAAACAACAACAGGTGTACACCGTTTATATGAGCGTATGGCAAAAGGTACTTTACCAATGCCTGCAATTAATGTAAACGACTCCGTTACAAAATCTAAGTTCGATAATAAATATGGTTGTCAAGAATCATTAGTTGATGCGATTCGTCGTGCAACGGATGTGATGATGGCTGGAAAGGTTGCTGTGGTAGGTTCTTATGGTGACGTAGGAAAAGGTTCTGCAGCTTCATTACGTGGTGCAGGTTGTCGTGTAATTGTAACTGAGATTGATCCTATCTGTGCTTTACAAGCAGCAATGGATGGATATGAAGTGAAAAAAATGATCAACGCTGTAAAAGAAGCGGACATTATTGTTACTGCTTCAGGTTGTCGTGACTTGATCAACGAAAAGCATTTCAGAGTGATGAAGGACAAAGCAATTGTTTGTAACATTGGTCACTTTGATATTGAAATTGATATGGCTTGGTTAAATAAAAACTACGGTCATACAAAAGATACTATTAAGCCTCAGGTTGATTTATACAATATTGATGGTAAAGATGTAATTGTACTTGCAGAAGGTCGTTTAGTAAACTTAGGTTGTGCAACTGGTCACCCATCATTTGTGATGAGTAACTCATTCTCTAACCAAACTTTAGCTCAAATTGAATTATGGAATAACCATAAAAACTACGAAAACAAAGTGTATGTATTACCTAAGCATTTAGATGAGAAGGTAGCACGTTTACACTTATCTAAAGTAGGTGCTGAATTAGATGAATTAACTGCTGAGCAAGCTGCTTACTTGGGTATTCCACAAGCTGGACCATTTAAGTCTGACATGTACAGATACTAGTTTTGAAATTTGCATTAGATATCTAGTCTATAAATTAGTTCAAAATATCCCCTAGGCCGCTCCGAATTTTCGGGGCGGCTTTTTTATTTTTTGTATCTTTAAAAAGCTTAATCGAAAGTTAAGCTTTTTAATAAAAAACGATTGCAAATGAAAACCTTAAAGTTATTAGCGCTAGCTATTGCGCATATTTGTGTAAATCAAATTAGTGCTCAAAATTTAAATATTATACCAGAACCTTATCAGGTGTCAAAAGGTACAGGCATTTTTGTGTTACCTAAAAATATTGTTATTAATGCGCCTAGTTCAGCAAATATTGTGGCGGATCAAATTGCAACACAATTAAAAACCATTACTGGAAAAAACGTTTCAACAGGAAAAAGCAATGTGACTATTACTTTGGACATTATTAAAGACGAAATGTTAGGAACAGAGGGATACCATTTAAATGTAAATTCAAATGGGATTTTAATAAGTGCTAATGCCAATGCAGGTTTATTTTATGGTTGGCAAACAGTGCAGCAAATTATGCCTGCTGCTATTTACGCAAAAACGCTACAAGCAAATACGCAGTGGCAAGTTCCCTTTGTATCTGTTATTGACAAACCCCGTTTTGGCTGGAGAGGTTTAATGTTGGATGTTAGTCGTCACTTTTTTAGCAAGGCCGATGTTAAAGTATTTCTTGATGATATGGCACGTTATAAATACAATCGTTTTCACTGGCATTTAACCGACGACCAGGGATGGAGGATTGAAATTAAATCACTACCAAAATTAACAAGTGTTGGGGCTTGGAGACCTGATCGAAAAGGCAAATGGGCGAATACGGTTACTCCTGCTTTGGATGAGCCAAAAACTTATGGTGGATTTTATACCCAAGAAGATATAAAGGAAGTAGTGGCCTATGCAAAATCAAAGTTTATTGAAGTGATTCCGGAGGTAGATATTCCAGGACATAGTATGGCTTTTATTACAGCTTACCCTAAGCTAAGCACTACACCTAATTACCCTTATCAAGTAAATGCAAGCGATGATTTCATGGATTGGGAAGGAATCAACGGTCATGCCACTTCACGAATTGACAACTCCTTAGACCCTTCTAACGAAATGGTATACGAGTACCTTGATAAAGTGTTTAGTGAAATTGCGCCCCTATTCCCATTTGAATATATCCATATGGGAGGCGATGAAAATGCCAAAAACAATTGGGATAAGTCAACAAATGTGCATGCATTAATGAAAAAAGAAGGTTTAAAAAACCAAAACGAAGTACAAAGCTATTTTGTTAGGCGTGTTCAAAAAATTATTAATAGTAAGGGTAAAAAACTGATGGGCTGGGATGAGATTTTAGAAGGTGGCTTAAGTGGAGATGCAGCAGTAATGAGTTGGAGAGGTATTAAAGGTGGCATAGAAGCTGCTAAGCAAGGACATAAAGTAGTAATGAGCCCTAACGATTTTAATTATCTTGATTTTTACCAAGGCGAACAAACTGCCGAAGGTAAAGTGTATAGAGGCTTAAGAATTAAAAGCACTTATGGCTTTGATCCTGTTCCAGAAGGTATTGATCCTAATTTGATATTAGGAAACCAAGCGAATCAATGGACCGAACAAATTTTTGATATGCGCTACGCACAATATATGACTTGGCCAAGAGCATTGGCTGTTGCAGAAACTTCTTGGTCTCAGAAAGAAAATAAAAACTGGAATAAATTTATCAATAAAGTAGAGGGTCAGTTTGAAAAATTAGATGCAGCTGGTGTGCGTTATGCAAAAAGTATTTATGACCCCAATGTTACAACACAAATAAGATCCAATGGAGAATTGGTTTTAAATATGGAATCCGAAGTAGAAGGTTTAGATATTTATTACACCATTAATGATCAAATGCCAGACAATTTTAGTGAAAAATTTACAGGACCCGTGGTATTGCCAGAGGATGTCATGTCAGTTAGAGTTATTAGTTATAGAAATGGAAAACAAATTGGCAAATACTTAAATATCCCTATTGAATCGCTAAAAAAGAGAGCTGTCAAAGTACTTTAATAAAATAATTGTGGCGCATATTCAGTAAATTTGTAACTACAAAAGCACTCGAATAATCCCAATGCTCAAAAAAGCACTATTCATTTTATTACTAATTTCTTTTTTTGCAAACTCGTTTGGCCAAAATAAAAGATCAGAACAGAATATTGCCAATTCTAAGGATAGTGGTCTTTTAATTAGTCTTGTAAAACTATTTAAAGGAAAGCCCAACCCTTTGATTGATTCTACCAGTATTACTATAAATAAATCCATCAATTCTATTGCTAACCAAGAAGGTAAAAGTATCAATAAAATATATATAGAACATAGGCACTTTGGCACATTTGGAATGAATGAACCTGGCTTTAAACAAACCTTATTAACAAGGGCCGCAAATAGTTTACATGATTTTACAAAGGAAAAAACAATTAAGAAAAATTTATTTTTTCACGAAAGTGAATACTTAAACCCCCTAATTATTGCGTATAATGAAAAATGGTTAAGGGACTTGCCTTATATCCAAGATGCTCGTATAATTGCGTTCCCTTTATTAAACGACAGTAACAAAGTGGATCTATATGTGATCACAAAAGACATATTCCCTTTTGGCGCAAGCTTGCAATTTAAAAATATAAATGCCTACGACGCAACTGGAACTATTGAAAATATTAATGATTTTGGTAATGCCGTAACATTATATCACAATTTTGATATCAACCGAAAAGACAAAACTGGCTGGGGAATTAATTATACTGCAAGGAATTTACTTGGCAGTTTTACGGACCTAAACATAGGCGCCAATTCACTCCAAAATAATTATGCAAATAACGAGCCTACTGCTTCTAAATTATATTTCAAAGGAAATCTCCCCCTGCTCACTCCTTTAAGCAAATGGACCGGCGGATTTGAATGGAGTAATGCACTAAATAAAAACGAATTCCCAAATAAGTGGGGCGATTCATTGTACAATTCAAATATTAAATACCAACAAAGCCGTTTTGATATTTGGCTTGGTTATCAACTTTTTAATAATAGTTGGAAATATAGCAACGATATATACAGGCATTTTATTCAATATCGCTTTTTAGACAATCAGTTTTTAGATAGACCCAATTTATATTTGGATCAAATTGATAAAAATTATCAAAACATAATTGCCAATTTATTTTCGTACTCTATTTTTAAGCAAAAAATTATAAGAACTCAATACTTATATGGCTTTGGAAGAAACGAGGATTTGCCAACTGGTAATTCAATTACCATTACTACTGGAAAATACCAAAGGGAGCAATCAACTTTACCTTATTTAGGCTTTCAATTGGAATCATATGAACTTTTGGGAAATGAAAGTTTTAGACACCTTTTATTAAGTACAGGAACCAGCTATGCAGAAAATCAAATTCAAGATTTTAAATTACTTGCCAATTGGGAACAAATTTCAAAACTACATTATTTAGAGAGTGGCTATAAATACAGAAGCATCTTTAATTTGAGTTTTGCCGAAACTTTAAAAAACAAGTTTAACGACGCGCTTTTAATTAATAGCATTTACGGAATTCCACAATTAAACAAGGAACGTATTAAGGGAGGCACCCGAATTACTGCCAACTGGGAGTCTATTTGGTATAATAGTAAGTCTATTTATGGATTTAGACAATCTCCTTTTGTATTTGTCAATATTACTTATATGAGAACAGTTGGAGAACCTATTGGCAACGGAGATATTTACTCGGCTATTGGTGGGGGCACTCGTATTAGAAATGAGAATTTAATTTTTGGGACTGTAGAGTTAAAAGCATTTTATTTTCCTAGGACTAATTTGCAATTAAGCCCCTGGAATATGAGCATTTCAACCAATCTGAAATTCAAATACAATTCAAGCTTACTTACTAAGCCCGATTTTGTTCAAGTAAACTAATTTTATAAAACTTTTTACCCTTTTCATTGTTATATAAACATGGTTCAAGCTTATAACTTTTTAGCCAGTTGGCAACTTTTCCCTGAGAAATGCAATTTTGAATATCAGTTGGTTCCCAAGTCTGGAAATTACAAAATAGAACCCTTACATGCAGGTCATTTATTAAGTTTTAGCCACAATTGGGTAAGCCTTGAAAATGAGGCATTTTATGCGCAATATCAAGTAAATCCAAATGGCGCCTTATATGATTTTGAGAACAAGGAATTAGCTGACCAAGTAGCTGCAGAAATTAACAATGCCTCTTGTTTAACTGTTCAATTTTATAAAGGTGAAAGTGTAAATTTAAAAGTGGTGCATGAAATTCTTGCCAATGGATTTTTAAAAGTAACACATAGCGGTAAAAAAGAAAATGGCGAACCATTTACAAATACGGAAGTATACCACAAGCAACTAAGCGTACTTCCTTATGCTTCTTCGGCAGGCAGTGTAGCAATAAGGCCCACAAAGGAGGGCGTGATTAAACACAAAGCCCTCTCTGCCATGGAAGATCAAACCAATATGCAATTAAATCAAATTAAAGAGCAAATTGAGTTACTCGCAAGACAAGCACAAGAAATAAGAAAGCGTAAGGAATTAAGTTTAATGATTTACGAAGCTAAAATAACATTTAAACCACAAATTGGACAAGTGTATCATGTATATGAAAAAAACGATGGCTCACATGTACTTTCGTTGGTGGCTCCTTCGGAATGGGGTGGCGGTTCTGGTCCTTTTGCACAGTTTATTGCTACTGTGAAATTATTGGCAGATCATACTTGGGTAGAATGCTAATTGTTTAGCAATTACAACTTAGCCTAGAAACCATATTTCGATAAAATACCATCTACTTTTTTTTCAATAGCTGCATCTTTTAATACAGGTGGGGCATGATGTTTTTTAATAGTCGCATCAAATATTAATGGTCCTTTGCAACCCCAATGTTTGTTTTCGACAAAGGCATCAATACCATCAATATCAAGAGATGGATTAACTCTTGTAAAGCCAGCCCATAAAAAGTTTTGCATATTACTTGACATCCAAGCAGCATCCTCGGTTAATACCAAAATAGCTACTCCCAATTTTTCGAGAAGTTCAGTTCCAAGGCCATTTAATAAGGTTTGAAGTAACCCCCTATTCATTTTTGAAGCATTTAAAGCAATAATTCCTGGCATAATTAAATTTGCATCTGCATTTAAATTTCGTATTGCCTCTGGAATTTGAGTTGCTAATGTCCTTACCTGTTCGCCATATGCAGCAATCACTAATTTAGAACCGCTATTTAAATTTTCGCCCGAATAATCTAAGGTATCAATGGTGGTGTTGGTATAAAAATGTAAATCCCTGCTAAAATTAATGCGCTCTAAAATGTATTTAAAAAATTCCAACTCGTTATGCGTGTCTAATTTAAAAGTTGGCTTATTATCCTGTGCAGTGATCCATAAAAACTTAGCTAAACTTAATTGTCCAGTTCCTAATATGTGATTTGCGATGGTTAAAATTTCAGCAGGCTTTTTAGTTTGCATGTAAGGAGTATATCTTTCACTTGCAATGGCTAATAATAAAGGATGAACTCCTGCTGCATCCACAGCATGCACTTCCTTAAGTCCTGGAATTTCATTTGAAATAGCAGAACCCGTCATGCTATGTATAAGTTGACCAAAACTAGTGTCTTCCTGTGGTGGTCTTCCTACAACTGTAAATGCCCAAATTGCATTTTTTCTGGCATATACTTTATGCACTTTCATTAATGGAAAATCGTGTTGTAAACTATAATATCCTAAGTGATCTCCAAAAGGACCTTCGGGCTTATTTTCACCAGGGAATACTTCCCCCGTAATTACAAAATCGGCATCGGTACTCACGCAATAGCCATCCACATAAGTATAATTAAAACGCTTACCAGCAAGCACACCCGCAAAATTCATTTCACTCATACCTTCTGGTAGTGGCATTACTGCAGCTACACTATGTGCTGGTGGTCCACCTACAAAAACACTCACTTTTAATGGCAAGCCTTTGTTGTTTGCTTTAGTTTGATGCACCCCAATACCCCTATGTAATTGGTAGTGCAGCCCTATTTCTTTATTTAATTCATATTCATTTCCACTTAATTGAATACGATACATTCCTAAATTAGAATTACCAATACCTGGCTTGTCGGCATCCTCGGTATATACTTGAGGTAAAGTAACAAAAGCGCCACCATCCATTGGCCAATGTTTAATTAAAGGCAGGTCGCTAATATTTATTTCTTCAAATAAAACAGGTTTTGATAAAGGCAAACCATTTGGTAATGCATTAAGCGCTGCAGGCAAAGCCGTTAAAGTAGCAATAGGTTTTTTAAGCGCTGCAGTTGGATCTATTTTAATATCAATTAATTGCTTTACTTGTGGCAAAGTATTTCTAAAAATATATTGGCTACGTTCCAAGGTTCCAAAAATATTAGAGGCTGCACGAAACTTACTTCCCTTTACTTTTTCAAATAAAATGGCAGGTCCTTTTTGTTCAAAAACGCGTAAATGTATAGCGGCCATTTCTAAATTAGGGTCCACTTCTTCCTTAATTCTCAAAAGCATCCCATTGCGATCCAAATCCAATAAACAAGCCTCTAAACTAGAATATGCCATGCTAATATAATTGAGTTACAAAAATAACTTAAATTCGCTCATGACTCGTTTAAGTGTAAACATAAATAAAATTGCCACCCTAAGAAATAGCCGTGGTCATGACAATCCTAATTTAGTGCAGGTTGCAAAGGACTGCGAACGTTTTGGTGCGCAGGGCATAACGGTACATCCAAGACCCGACGAAAGGCATATCAAATATCAAGATGTTTATGATTTAACTAAAATAGTAACCACGGAGTTCAACATTGAGGGCAATCCCAAAGAGGAAAAATTTGTGGAACTGGTTTTGGCCAACAAACCACACCAGGTCACCTTGGTACCGGATGCATTAAATCAGTTAACCAGTGATCATGGTTGGGATACTATAAATGAGCAATCCTACTTGCAAGAAATCATTGCCAAATTTAAAGCTACAGGAATTAGAGTATCTATTTTTGTAGATCCTGCTGAGGAAATGGTACGCGCTGCTGCAACTACAGGCACCGATCGTATTGAATTGTATACAGAATCTTATGCACGCGAATTTGCTGCAGGAAACAAACAAACAGCCATAGCCCCTTATATTAAAGCGGCGGCTATTGCAAAGGAACTTGGACTTGGCATTAATGCAGGGCATGACCTTGACCGTTTTAATTTAGCATTTTTAATTAAAGAAATTCCTTTCGTTGATGAAGTAAGTATTGGTCATGCTTTAATTTGCGATGCACTTTATTTAGGATTAGAAAATACCATTCAATTGTACAAACGTGCATTAATGTCCTAATAAAAATTTACTTGTAATAAATTTATTTCAACTTTTATTTATGCTTACAAAAAAAATGCGTGCTTTAATATTACTTACCATTTTGTTTAGCATAAACATAAGTAAGGCGCAAACAAAAATAAATCCAAGGCCAAGTAAAGGACAATTGGCATGGCATGACAAAGAATTTTATTTATTTATGCATTTTGGCCCCAACACATTTACCGATTTGGAATGGGGACATGGTAGTGAGGATCCCAATGTGTTTAACCCAACCGCCATGGATTGTAACCAATGGGCTCGTATTGCAAAAGCTGCTGGTGCCAAGGGAATTATAATTACTGCAAAACACCATGACGGTTTTTGTTTGTGGCCAAGCAAATACAGCAAACACACCGTAAGGGAAAGTAAGTGGATGAACGGGAAAGGCGACGTTTTAAAAATGTTATCCGAAGCCTGTAAAAAACAAGGCATTGAAATGGGTGTGTATATTTCCCCTTGGGACCGAAACCATCCCGACTATGGCACGCCTAAATACAATGATATTTACATTAACACCATGAAGGAATTATTAACTGGTTATGGGAAATATTTTGAACTATGGTGGGATGGCGCCAATGGTGAAGGACCTAATGGGAAAAAACAAGTGTATGATTTTACTCGCTTTAAGGACAGTGCGTTAAAATATCAGCCACAACTTATGATATTTAGTGACATAGGGCCACATGTGCGATGGATAGGAAATGAAAACGGAATTATAGGCGAGACCAATTGGAATTTATTAGATACTGCTGGTTTTAAACGAGGCCAAGGTGCTCCTGCCAATGACACTTTAAACCAAGGGAACTACAATGGTAAAAATTGGATTGGTGCAGAGGCCGATGTCTCTATTCGTAAAGGATGGTTTTATCATCCTGGTGAGGATGGTACAGTAAAAAGTGGCAATACCTTGTTTGATTTGTATTTAAAATCGGTGGGACGTGGGGGGAATATGTTGTTAAACGTTCCGCCTAACAGAGCGGGCCTTATTTCAAATGCCGACTCGGCAGCGCTCATGCAGTTTAAACAAATTAGAGACAAAGCCTTTGAGAAAAATTTATTTAAACCCGCAAAAACTATTATTTCAAAAAATAGT
Source organism: Bacteroidota bacterium (assembly GCA_947456625.1). Lineage (GTDB taxonomy): Bacteria > Bacteroidota > Bacteroidia > Chitinophagales > Chitinophagaceae > Sediminibacterium. The sequence goes on along the minus strand of CANGQJ010000001.1, from coordinate 82,074 downwards.
TATGAAATTCATTTAGACAAGGAAGTAAATTTAAATACCCTCCTGTTAAAAGAAAAAATTAGTGAGGGACAAAGGATAGTTAAATTTGAAATTTTTGGTGGAATTGATATGCAAAAAATGGAACAAATTTGCAGCGGGACCACTGTTGGGCACAAGCGAATTCTTACATTTCCTGCAACACATTTAAAGTATATTCAAGTTAAGATTACCCAAAGCAAGGCCCCTCCCATTTTATTGGATGTAGCTGGTTATTTAGTACCCTAGCCCATTTAACCAAGTTTATTTATCTTTGTAAAAATTAACCATATGGCGAGTCCAGCAATTGTAGGTATAATAATGGGTAGCGACAGTGATTTAAATATCATGCAAGCAGCAGCCGATGTCTTAAAAACATTTAATATTCCCTTTGAACTTACGGTTGTATCTGCACACCGAACTCCAGAGCGCATGATGGATTATGCCAAAAATTCACGTAAGCGTGGATTAAAAGTTATAATTGCTGGCGCGGGTGGCGCAGCTCATTTGCCAGGAATGGTAGCTGCAATTACAAGCCTTCCTGTGATTGGCGTTCCAATTAAATCTAGCAACTCAATTGATGGCTGGGATTCGGTTTTATCTATTTTACAAATGCCTGGTGGTGTTCCAGTTGCAACTGTAGCATTAAATGGCGCAAAAAATGCAGGACTATTAGCTGCTCAAATTATTGGAAGCAGTGATGCTGCTATTGGAAATGCAATGGAAGATTATAAACAAAACATGGAGTCCGAAGTATTAGCCAAAGTAGAAAAAATGAAAGGCGATTTTAACAACGAATTTGACCAATAATACTTTGCTTTTAAAAAGCTTTCTTTAATCATTTTGGACACTTACAATGGTAAAGCTTTGCTCCATGGTATTTGAATTTTGCAATACGGCCTCAACCCAAGCCCAGCCTTGGTCTCCTACCCAATCTGAAAAATTATCTACCCTTTCTTGTAAACTGTTTTCTGGGAATAATTCGTTTTTAATATGATGTATGCGCTCAATAGCAGTTGCTTGTTTGCGCTTTTCGGCCTTTACTAATTTTTTCTCCAGCTCTATTACTTTTTTTACAGCTTGTGTAGATAGATTCATGGTATGATCACCTAATGTTGCATCTACCTTAATGGCTTGGTCATGTATGGCTTTATATACTATTTCTAACTCAGACAAAACAGTTGCTAGTGATAAATTATTTTGAGTATGAGATTTTACAAAGTCGGATTCTAGTTTTAAAATTGGATTAAATAAATCGGTTAAATTAAACCCTAAATCCAACCACTGCTTGGCAATTTTTTGTTTTATAAAAAGGAACGAATTCCTTAATTGCAAAACTGGATAATGCACCCCAGCTTCTGCAAAGACATTTTTTAATTCCATCCAATAAGCAAGCTCGCCACCACCACCAACAAACACTATACCTGGTAAAATAGTTTCCTGATACAAGCCTCTTAAAATTACATTAGGACTAAATTTTTGAGGATGCGCGTGTAATTCTGCAATAATTTGTTCCTTCGTAAATACTAATTCAGTATCAACAATGGTATACATTCCATCTTTAAATTCAATCCTAGAACGGGTATTGTCTTGCAAGTAAAACAAATTAATGGAACGACCTTCGGTTTGAACGTGGTATTGATCTCGTAACTTTTGCAGTGTAGGCTGTAATGCTTTTTGGGAAAACATACTTGTTAATTCCTTTTCCATCACAGGAATAAAACATGATTTTAATTTAGCATCGTCGGGTTGTACTACCACTAAGCCGTACTTGCCAAAATAGGCATGCACTAAACTTAAAGTAGCTTCATTTATTGTTGCTCCTTTTTTATACGCATTTTGTAATACTTCAAAGGCTTCTTTACCTTGTTGCTTTACAGACCAGTATCCCTCTATGTTTTTAAGTAAACTTAACAAAGGCTCGTCCACCTTCATGCGGCCAACTGCTCCAGTTTGTTTGGTTTGCCATTGCAATTTTGATTTCCCTAAATAAAAACTACCCACCTCGTCTATGTCTGCGTCCTCGGAACCCATATAATACACAGGAACGTAATTATTTTCAGGAAACTTTTTTTTAAGCTCCGCAGCTATTTGAATAGCATGGATAATTTTATAAAAAAAGTAAAGTGGTCCTGTAAAAATATTGGGTTGATGCGCTGTAGTAATTACAAATGTATTTTCATGTAATAATAAATTTACATTTTGCGTAACGGCTTCAAGGCTTGGTAAATTTGCGTATTGCGCTTGTAAAACCTCATGTAATAAACCCCTATTTATGGGGAAATTTTTACGCCCTGTTATTGCATTTTGAACCCCCTCTAGTGTAGGTGCATAATTTACATAGTCCAACGCTGTGCCCTTGGCATCCAGATAGTCTTGCACCAACTGGGAAAACAATCCAGTAGCATGATATGGTATTTGAGTGGCGTTAAATTTCATAAAAGTTAAACAAAAAAAGGCCGAAATAGATTAGGGTGCAAATTAAGATAAAAATGATACATTTGGTTGCAGATTACTTATTGCTTGATTAAATTATGATATATGGAAACCTATGGTAAAATTCTCATCATTGCAATGCCACTTTTCTTATTGCTAGTGTTATTTGAAAAGTGGTATGGATGGAGAAAAGGATTTGACACCGTTAAAACTTTGGATATGGTTTCTAGCCTTAGTTCCGGCGTGACTAACTCCACCAAGGATGTCCTTGGACTAAGTATTGCCATTATAAGTTATGGTTGGTTAGTACAGCATTTGGCCATTACTCATTTACAAGCTACCTGGTTATTATATTTAATAGCATTTTTAGCCCTTGATTTTGCAGGTTACTGGACGCACCGTCTTGCGCACACCATTAATTTTTTCTGGAACAACCATATTGTCCATCATAGTAGTGAGGAGTTTAATTTAGCTTGTGCTTTAAGGCAAAGTATATCAGTTTTTGTTAGAATTTACGCCCTATTATTAATTCCGGCTGCTATTTTAGGCGTGCCAGAAAAAGTAATTGCTATTGTGGCACCCCTTCATTTATTTGCACAATTTTGGTATCATACCAGGCATATCAATAAAATGGGATTCTTGGAATACATTATTGTCACCCCCGCTCACCACAGAGTGCACCATGCTATTAATCCAGAATATTTAGATAAAAACTACGGGCAAATATTTATTTTCTGGGATAGGATGTTTGGCACTTTTCAAGAAGAGCGTGCAGACATTCCTGCAGTATATGGGGTAACCCGTCCAGTGCGCACTTGGAATCCTATTAAAATTAATTTCATGCATATGTGGCTTTTAATTAAGGATGCATGGCATACCCAAAACCTAGTAGATAAATTTAAAATTTGGTTTATGCCTCTTGGATGGAGACCTTTGGATGTGAGTGAAAAATATCCAGTATATAAAATTGAGGATGTGTACCATTTTGAAAAGTATGATACTACTAGCAACAAAACCATGCTAACTTATTTATGGGCTCAGTTGTTTTGTCTGCTTATTTTAGTAAGTTATTTGTTTGGCAATATTGCTACCATTGGCCATAGTAATATATTTATTTACGGCGCATTTATTTTTGTGCAAGTGTACGCCTTAACCGAATTGATGGACCTTAACCCCAATGCCTGGATTATGGAGGCAGTTAAAAATGCTATTTGCGTTGGAGGTATCCTTTATTATGGAGGTTGGTTTGGACTACAAAATGTTTTTAGTGCAAGTAGTTTTTTACTAATTGGATACTTTATGATAAGTACGGGTGTAGTAGCTGGATTATCTAGCTCACTAACTCGCCCTCTAAATCATAGTCGTACGCTTTCGTAATTTTAACCATTACAAAATCACCGGGTTTTAATCGTTTAGTAGTATTTATGACTACTTCGTTGTCAACTTCTACACTATCAAATTCGGTACGACCTAGGAAACGACCCGCTTCTTTTTTATCAACTAATACTTTTACAATTTGCCCTTCCTTGGATTGGTTAATGGCTAAACTAATTTCTTGTTGTACCTCCATAATTTCTTCGGCACGGCGCTGCTTTTCTTCGGCAGGTACATTGTCCACTAAATCATAAGCACTCGTATTTTCCTCGTGACTGTAGGTGAATATACCAACGCGGTCAAATTTGTGTAATTGCAAGAATTCTTTTAACTCTTCCACATCTTCCAAGGTCTCTCCTGGGAAACCTGTAATTAAAGTAGTTCTAATGGCAATGCCCGGCACTCGTTTTCTAATTTCCATTATTAACTCGGTCATTTCCTCACGCGTAATATTACGACGCATGGCTTTAAGCATATTATTGCTTGCATGTTGCAAAGGGATATCTATGTATTTACAAATATTATCGCGCTCACGCATGGTATCTAAAACCTCCAATGGGAACTTACTTGGATAAGCATAGTGTAAACGTATCCACTCCAACCCTTCCACATCGGCAAGTGCATTTAATAATTGTGGTAGTGCACGCTCCTTGTAAATATCTAATCCGTAATAAGTTAATTCCTGCGCAATAAGCATTACCTCCTTTACTCCTTTTTTTACTAGCCCCTTTGCTTCATCTACCAATTGCTCAATAGTTTTACTAACGTGTTGACCACGCATTAAAGGAATGGCACAAAAGGCACAGGTACGATTACAACCCTCACTTATTTTTAAATAAGCATAATGCTGCGGGGTGCTTAATAAACGCTCCCCTAAAAGTTCCGCTTTATAATCGGCATTTAATTGGTTTAACATTAAGGGAAGTTCCATAGTGCCAAACCAAGCATCTACCTCGGGTATTTCTGCAGCCAAGTCCCCACGGTATCTTTCACTTAAACAACCTGTAACATAAACCTTATCCAATTTTCCTTTTTGTTTTAAAGCCACCTGATCCAAAATGGTATTTACACTTTCCTCTTTTGCTTTGTCAATAAAACCACAAGTATTTACCACCACAATATTGTGATCTAATTTTTTATTCTCATGCACTACGTCAATATCATTGGCAACCAACTGACCACTTAACATTTCGCTATCCACTAAGTTTTTACTACAACCTAAGGTGATGATATTTACTTTGTTTTGTTTTAGAGTTTTTGACTTCATAGTATTTTTTTAAAACGAATGAATCGCTTATTTATTTGTTGGAGCCTTTATTTGTTTACTTCATTGGTAAAATGAAAAGTAATGTCGGGGTTATTGGTAATTTCTGTATTTAAGAACCATTCACTTTGTGCTAAATAAACGGGCGATCCATCCTTGTCCTCGGCTGCATTTTGTTGTTTGAATCGCAAAAAGTCGTTTAACTTATTTTTATCTGTAGCCGTTAACCAACAAGCTTTGTAAAAAGGAAGTGTTCTAAATTCACAAGCCGCACCATACTCTTGCAACAAACGGTATTGTATTACTTCAAACTGTAAATCACCTACGCAACCAATAATTTTTTTATTGCCGCCAAACTGTGTAAACAACTGCGCAACACCTTCATCGGTTAACTGTTGAATTCCTTTTTCCAATTGTTTTGTTTTCATTGGATCCTTGTTAACTAGTTCCTTAAATATCTCGGGAGAAAAAGTTGGTATCCCTGTGAAATAAAACTTTTCTCCTTCGGTAAGTGTATCCCCTATTTTAAAATTACCTGTATCAAATAAACCAACCACATCACCAGGATAGGCATCCTCCACAATATCCTTACTGCGCGCCAAAAAAGTATAAGGGTTTGTAAAACGAACATCCTTTTCTAAACGAACGTGTTTGTAATAAGTATTACGTTCAAACTTACCGCTACACACGCGCATAAAAGCAATACGATCACGGTGCTTAGGGTCCAAATTGGCATGTATTTTAAATATAAATCCACTAAACTTATCTTCACCCGCTTGCACTTTCCTAACACTTGTATCACGATCCCTAGGAGTGGGTGCAATTTGAATAAAGGTGTCTAGCATTTCTTGTACCCCAAAATTATTTACTGCCGAACCAAAAAATACCGGCGCAATTTTACCTTCTAGGTAGTCCGACGGATTGAGTGCACCATATACTCCATCAATTAATTCCACATCTTCTCTTAATAAATCGGCATCCCTGTCCCCTACTTTTTGCTGCAATACAGGGCTTGATAAATTTTCAATGGCTACTACATCCTCATCGTCGGCTTTTGTGCTTGCAGTAAATAAACGAAGGCTTTTATCATGCAAATTATATACCCCTTTAAATTCCTTACCACTATTAATGGGCCAGGTCATGGGGTGTAAGGAAATTTTTAATTCTGCTTCTATTTCTTCTAATAAATCAAACCTATTTTTTCCGTCACGATCCATCTTGTTAATAAATACAATAACCGGTGTTGCACGCATGCTACATACTTCCATTAAACGGCGCGTTTGTGGTTCTACTCCGTTTACACTATCTATTACCAATATTACACTGTCCACTGCAGTTAAAGTACGATAGGTATCCTCTGCAAAGTCCTTGTGGCCTGGTGTATCCAATAAATTAATTAAGTTGCCCTTGTACTCAAATGACATTACCGATGTAGCCACCGAGATACCTCTTTGACGCTCAATTTCCATGAAATCCGAAGTAGCGTGCTTTTTTATTTTATTGCTTTTTACCGCACCTGCTGTTTGAATGGCACCACCAAATAACAACAACTTTTCCGTTAAGGTAGTTTTACCAGCATCCGGGTGAGAGATAATTGCAAAAGTTTTACGCCTATTAATTTCTTTTTCGTACTTCATGTGCTGTATTCATTCTTATTAAAAATGGCCCGCATTCAAAATAATTTGAATTACGAGCCATTAAGTATTTATCTAAAATAGTTAGATGTCAATTGCTTCGCCATAAGCAGCAGCAACTGCTTCTTTTAAACCTTCGCTCATGGTTGGATGCGGATGAATTGCATTTAAAATTTCATGCGCAGTGGTTTCTAATTTACGAGCAACTACTGCTTCTGCAATCATCTCAGTAACATTCATACCAATCATATGACATCCTAAGAACTCACCATACTTCGCATCAAAGATTACTTTTACAAAACCTTCGGTTGCTCCAGCAGCAGATGCTTTACCACTTGCCATAAATGGAAACTTACCTACTTTAATTTCATAGCCTGCTTCTTTAGCTGCTTTCTCGGTATAACCCACACTTGAAATTTCTGGAGTACAATAGGTACAACCTGGAATATTGTTATAGTCAATACCTTCTGGCAAATGAGCGTTTTTCTTTTCTAAATAAGCCATATGCTCGGCAGCATTAATACCTTCTTTAGCAGCAACATGCGCTAATGCTTGGCCAGGAGAACAGTCGCCTAATGCATAAATACCCGCAATACTTGTTTGTTGGTATTTATCTACAATAATGCGGCCTTTATCGGTTTTAATGCCGTTAGATTCTAAACCTAAATTTTCTAAATTCGCTACCACACCCACTGCACTTAATACCACATCGGCTTCTAATGTTACAAATGAACCGTCTTGTAATTTTACTTTTGCTTTCACACCAGCTCCTGTAGTATCCAATGATTCTACTGAAGCATTTGTCATAATTTCAATGCCTTGTTTTTTGTATTGCTTCTCTAACTCTTTTGAAATATCCTCATCCTCTACTGGAACAATTCTTGGTAAGAATTCAACAATAGTTACTTTAGTGCCCATGCTATTGTAAACATAAGCGAACTCAACACCTATTGCTCCACTACCAACAATAATCATGCTCTTTGGTTGTGTTTGCATTACCATTGCTTCACGGTAACCCAACACTTTTTTACCATCCTGTGGTAAATTTGGTAATTCTCTTGAACGACCACCTGTTGCAATTGCAATATATTTTGTATCCAACACTTGTGTTGAACCATCAGCCGCTTTTACTTCTACTTTACCTCTTGATAAAACTTTACCATAGCCCATTACTACGTCAATCTTATTTTTCTTCATTAAGAATTGAACGCCCTTGCTCATTTTATCGGCAACGCCACGACTTCGAGAAATTACTTTTCCAAAATCATGATTCACTCCGGTAGCCGTAATACCATAATCTGCGCTATGTTTTAAGTACTCATAAACCTGAGCACTTTTTAATAAAGCTTTTGTTGGTATACATCCCCAGTTTAAACAAACTCCACCTAAACTTTCCTTTTCTACAATTGCAACTTTTAAACCTAATTGAGAAGCTCGGATAGCCGCAGGATAACCACCAGGACCACTACCTATTACGATAACGTCGTATGCCATTTTGTGTGTGTTTTTGAGTAATTGAATGAGGGTGCAAAAATACCCCAAAAAAGGGACTATTCAAAGAAAACGCGGACCATTTGGAAAAACCACTTATTGTCATTAGGTCTTTGCTTACTCATTTGATTTTCATCGTATTTGCTTAGGCCAAATAACCCGGCCATATTGCCCCCGCGTACCGAAATTTCTAAATAACCTGCTGAATTAAACCAAGCCAGCTTATCGGCAATGGGCACTGCCCCATAATTTCGGCTTAACCCCTCAATAGTTTCGTTTCGGGTAAAGACAATTTTAAAGGGCCTTCCCTTGGCATGGGCCTCAAATTCCTCTTGCCTAATATTCACCACTACGTTCTCAAACTGATCAATAAATATAATTTGACCCTCCATCCAATTGGTATCAAACTTTGGCTGAGTAGGATAAATTTCAAGTATTTCACCAGCGGGTTCCCCAGCATCGGCTAAATTACCTGATGCAAAAAAGTAAGCGATACCCTCAACAATACGCTCTGTTATTTGAACAAATGTATTAGCCGATTTAATATCAATTTTAAAAATGTCTTTAGGTTTTAATCCCAACATCATGGTTAAAAAACCATTATCTGGCACTACAAAAAAATGCCCATTGTAGTGTGCAAAAAGTACATGTTCCTGTGGATACTGAAAAAAATTAACAAGCACCATATGAACCGTTCCAGCAGGATAATGCTTGGCAGCGTTGTTAAAAATATAAGCGCCTTGTAAATAGTTTTTGCTAGAAAGTTGATGTGTAATGTCCGCAATGGAACATCCTGGTATGATTGACAAAATTTGGCCCTTCACTGCGCCAATGATAAAATCCTCTTGGCCTATGTCTGATGTTAAAGTTATAACGGGCATATCCAATTAGTAACGTTTAAAACGGTTTTTTATTTTACCAATTTGCCATTCTTGAAAAAGAATTGATACGCTAACTTATCGGCAAGTCCAGGGAAAAATTTATTCATGAAAACGGTACGCTTCCCTGTGAAGGTCAAAACCAGTGTCCGCTTACGTTTTATAATCGCTTTTATGATATGACTTGCGCATTCCTCGGAACTCATCATTGCTGCTTCATCCATGGGTGATTCACCCTGCGCTTGTGCATTTTTATCCAGTGCCGCGTTTCTGATATTAGAACTAGTAAACCCTGGACAAACCCACATCACATGGGTGCCAGATCCATACAATTCGGTTTTTAAGGCCTCCAACCATCCATTTAATGCATATTTGGATGCCGAGTACCCACTCCTGCCAGGAAGGCCTCTATAACCGGCAATACTGGAAACTCCCACAATAACTCCGCTTGCTTTTTGAACATACGCAAGTGCTGCTTTTGTGGTATAAACGCTTCCCCAAAAATTAATATCCATGACATTTTTAAGGGTTTCAAGACTTACCTCGCTTACCAATGCACGCATGGAAATGCCTGCATTATTAATGACAATATCAATGCCACCCCACTTATCAGCAACTTCTTGTATCCATAAATTAACTTGCGTTTCACTTGTAACATCTACTTGCTCTGTAAATAAATTGTCCGTTAAAAATTGAGTGTGCAGCAATGCTAATTTTTCATTATTTCTGGCACAAGTAGCCACCTTTGCTCCCAATGTTAAAAATTGTGACACAAGTGCCTTGCCAATACCATCAGACCCACCAGTAATTAACACTATTTTTCCGTTGAAATTAGCCATGAGATTGAATTTACACAAATGTAGTTCTAAAATAAAGATGAAGCATTTTGCAGCTATTTAACATGTTGAAAATAAAAGTACCCATTTATTTGGATAGTTTTATTTTATGCTTATTTTTGCACTCCTCAAAAGGGAAAACGGTCAGATTCCGTAGCTCAGTTGGTAGAGCAATACACTTTTAATGTATGGGCCCTGGGTTCGAGTCCCAGCGGGATCACTTAAAACAATATAAAACCCACGTTTATCGTGGGTTTTGTTGTTTTAGTGATTCCCTATTAGCAATTCCTTTAGCAAAAATCATTTTTGATTTATTGGATTTTGACTAATTCTTCTTCTCTTGAAACTTCACGTTTTAAGACCTTTTCAATCATACTATTTAATACATCAGAATGATTTGGACGAATATAAATTTCAAGGTCTCGGATACTTGAATGTCCTGAGACAATAAGAATTTCAGACAACGGAACACCAATTTTAGCCAGATATGAACACATTGTTCTTCTACCTACGTGTAGGCTCATATGTTTGTAACGTTTGACGAATTCTGTCGTTGTTATACCACTTCTTGTGTATTGGATTTGTATGTCTCTATTTAGTCCTGAAACCATTTTTCCAATAGTTTTCAAATGAATTCTCATTTTTTGTTCACTAATCAACTTAGGTAGTATCCAATTGTACTTATTGAGTACTTGTTCAAGTTTTGGAAATAAAGGAAGGTCAACCTGTTTTTTTGTCTTTTGGTTGAAAAGTGAAATAATATTCCCATTCTTTCTAATCTCTTTGTAATTATTATAATCACTTACTCTCAAACCTGTCCAAGCTAAAACCATAAATTGGTCTCTAACTTTATCTAAATGTGGAAATTCTAAAAGTTCTAAATTTGACATTTCATCCATTTCATCCTCATCCAAAGCAATTCCGACACCTCTTTCCCATTGAACGGGAATTTTGAATCTTTTAAATGGATTAAATGAAATCAGACCTTCTTGATAGAAAATCTCAAGAAATGACTTTAAGACTTTCTTTCTATTTGACACGTAATTCAACTTATAATTTTTTGAAATGGTCAGATAGTGTTCGAATCCTAAAATAAACTCCTTTGTGATGGTAGACAGATTAGTGAATTTTATTTTTTTGAATTGAATGTACTCTTTAAGTAATTCCAAGGTTGTTTCATAACCAGCAATAGTACCTTGACTATATCTTGTGCCACCTCTTTTTAAAATTAGCCCTGTCTTTCTTTCCTCAATGAGTTGTTTAAAGTATGGTAATAAGTCAAAAACCACTTGATTTGTAAAGTAGTCTTGAGGTTCTTTCATTGACTTGAAAAATGATAAGAAATCCTCTTTGGTAGGATTTTGCCGATTAATATTATTAAACTCAAGATAAAATGTATCACAATCCTTACTAAATGTTTCCATTCTCTCTTTAAGTTTCTTTAAGACTGAATCATTTAAAAGTCCTTTACCTTTTTTGAGTCCACCTTTCCCCCAACTATTAATGTTAATTTTTGAGTTAGGTAATTGATAAACAAGTCTATTGATTCCTTGATAGTTAATGGAACAATAAATTGAACTACTATTACTTTTGTTTTTAATGATGTAAAAGGATACTGCCATTTTTTTAGTTTTTATGGTTATTAAAATTTAACAAATCACTCTCTTCAACAAGGATTTTTCTGCCTTTCCCAAGGTTTGTAACATACCCTTTGTCAACCCATCTTGAAATGGTTTTTGGGGAGACTTGGGCAATTTTGGCTGCTTTAAGTCGTGTCAGTTGTTTTGAGGGTGGAGTAAGTTTATGTTCAATTAACTTAAACTCATCTCTTACAACTTCACGAATCACTTCTTTAAGTAAATCAGTTTGTAATCCCCCAAATGGGTAATTATTCTCGTATCTCATTATGTTTCTATTTTATATGTAAATGTGTTCTAAATTGTCCTCTTTAATTTTTGAGTAATCAAGGATTACTTCGTTTTCATTTCTTCGTGTAATAAGAGATAAAACATCTTCTTTGTCGATTTCAAGTCCAAAAATCAAAGGATACCCGTCTTCATCTCTTAAATTTCTTTCGGCAAAAAATACGGCACGATTATAGTCTGTAGTCCAAGATGAACCAATCAAATCCTCTTCAAATTCATCATTAACACCAACACCTCTCCAAACTTTAAATTTCTGTGGTAGTGTCTCAAATTCAGATTGTTCATCCTCATTCATCATAAGTTTAGGAGATTTCCCAAAATGGAATAGCTCAATAATCTTCTCCTTATTCTCGTGAGCGTTTTCTGTATCATTATATGCCTCACCAAGTAATTCGTAATAATATTTTGCTCCCTTCTCATTAATAATCATTTCCTTATTCTCGTCAATCCATTGAAGTCTCCAAGGTCTTTCAATAACCAAGAAAACAACAGAATCATAATCCCCTTCCTTGAAATATTCATTGTAAGAATTCAACTTATATTGATATGAATAATTCATTAAACCATTAATTGTAGTTTTTTTATCAGGATTAGAACGATACAACTGATTTACAAACTTGTTTTTAATTACCATATGTGTGTCTCTTACTAATAAATGTTCTCGTAACTCCTCACACAATTTTTCTTTTTTGAAATTTTGAACGTGTTCCATTTTATTTAATTTTTATCTTGAAATTCTTTTTGACCTAAAAAATAGTACCTACTAATCGAACCTTTAAGGATTACATCAACTTGAAATTCTCTTTCCAAGACCTCAATAAGTAAGTAAGTCCACACTTTGATACTCACGAACTTATTATGAGTTATGTAGGATTTAAGTACCACACCAAATTCATTTTCAGAGTGACAAATTTTCAATTGAATTCTATCTACAATTGATTTTCCCATTGATGTGAAACTGATAATTAATTCAGTGTCGTCTTTATTCTTAGGTCTCATCATCCCACCACCCATTTCAGTCACTAATTCAGATATTTTGTTAACAATATTCATATTCCATTTCGTTTACAGGTTCTTCGTAAAGTGGGTAGATGATTTCCCCAGCCTTCAAATTCTCATAATACTTCGTTCTTCTACAAGTTTGTTCGTAGTAATCTTTCTCCATTTCAACACCAATATATTTTCTGTTAGTCAACAATGAGGCGGTCATTGTATTACCTACTCCGTTGAATAAGTCACAACAGATATCCCCTTCACGAGAAGATTCTAAGATAAAAAAAGCACATATTTCAGGTGGATATTGGCTGGTATGGTAGCGTTCGTCCGCTTGACGAAAGAAATTGTCAGGATTGGCTACGTTATGTTTTATAGTATCATTTACAACATCCCAATTCAAAGTATTTTTAGGTTTTTTAAGTCCACCTTGTAAATATAGACCTCCTCTATTGGTTCCATATTTTGAATGGTTAGTACACCCTTTGGATACCTTTAAACCTTGTTCAGTTTCAATGAAAATATCCTTGTTCGAATAAAAGTTTACTTTGTCGATTACGAATCGGTAAACCATTTCAAATCCATTTCCAATTCTTTTTGATTTATAATTAATAGGAACACTATTAGGTTTTTCCCATTTGTAACGAGAAGCAAGATGAAATTTTCTTTTTACCATCTCAGTTACAAAAAATTCAGGGAAACAAGCCATTACACCATCTATGTTAAAATCATCCATTATCACATAAACGGAACCACTTTTGTCCATATAAGGTATCTTACTTTCGAATAATTCTGCCATTTCAATAGCAGCATTTTCCCCATCTTTTTTATAAAATTCTTTTCTATCTTCTGAATCAGAATTCATTCGTCTATCCCCATATTCGAATGATGAAATAATAGTCTGAATTAATTTATTGAATGGGTTATTTGACAATTCAACAATCTTATTATTATCATTAATGATGAATGTATTCTCGGTTTGAAATTTATCCGTTAAAATGGGGGAAAAGACTTTGTTTTTGTTGTGACTATCTTCGGTTTCAATAAATGTGGAATATTTCTTAGATAAATCTGTAAACTCTTTAAAACTGAATGTACTATCTAAATAACCTTTAATCAACTTGAATTCATCCTCATTTTCAGGGTCTAAAATTGAAATGGCAAATCCCATTCTGTCAAAATCAAAACTTCCATCGGACAACTTTTCGTATGTTTCAGAACTATTGAACTTTAATAAATTTTCATCAACAACCTTCTTCAATTTTTGAGCTTGATTACGTGATAATTTCTTATCAAAAATCTTTTCCATTACAATATCTCCATCACCATTGAAGAAATTGTGAAGAATCACTAGCTCTTTAACTTCACTCCTCGGTTTGTCTAATTCTGCCCCCAACAACTTATATCTATCACCTCTAACACCTTTTTTTTGTGGGTAGATAATCAGGGAGTGTTTAAACTCATTATAAAGTGTTTTGCCGTCTTTTAATCTTTGTTTGTTTAAATCATAAATCAAATTTGTTCTATCCTCTTGAGTCAATTCCCCTTCAATAAGAATAACATTTACTGTTTCGACACCACGTTCAATATACTCGTCCAATCTCCCTCTCCCCGATAACAAAAAGTATCTATCATTTTGATTTTTACATATTACCAGCGGATAGACAGATTCCCCTCCTGTTCTTGACATTGATTCACTAAAAAAACCTTTAGAAATCGGATTGTAATCGTTTTCTAATGTTGAATCAACATCAATCAAATCAATTGAAACTCTTAAGTGTTTTTGTTTGAATTCTTTTTTCATTCTTTTAATTTAATTATGATAAAATATTTTGGGCACTATTTTTAGATAAAAAAATAATGCCAATCATTTTGGGCACTATTTTTAGATAAAAAAAATTACTTTATTCCATACTCATCCTTATAATGATTCCACATCATTGAATCAATTTCTTGTTTTGCTTCGTCTATTTTAAACTTTGGAACTTCACCATTCACAAGTACCTTCTCTTCCGCACCAATGTTTTTATTAAACTTCTTAAATTTATTCCCATTACGGTTCAACCAATAACTTCTCACAACAATATAATATACCCCTGTCGGTTTGTGGTGGTTTCTGATAACTGAGTACTCGTGTTCTATCATCAATCGAACTTTTTCTATTTGAAGTTCTAATGACTCTAATGCCATTTTAATTTCTCCCGGCGATAACTCTCTCCCATCTTCTGACTTAGGTAAAACCATTTTAGAAATTCCATTTTCATATGTCCACTCTCCATCCCAATCAATTCTGTACTTATTTTTTAGTCTATCTAATTCCTTAAAGAGATGTGACCTTGTAGAGTCTTTAGAATGGTCAAGTTTGAAACCATCATTGTCCAACCAATCTTCATATTTTTTTCTTTCAGGTACTAAGTTTGGATTAAGAAGAAGTAATAATAATCCTTTCTTTACTAAACCAGCCGTTAACAATGTTGTTGAAATAACCATTTTTTGTTCCTTTATGACACAAAGATACGGGCATTATTTTAATGACCAAAATTTTTGGACATTATTTCAAAATATTTTTTACCCCCCACGTCACTAATGAGGGCAGGTCATAATCTATTAAGAGGAATCCTGCCTCCCCTCCTGCCTGTAAGAGTTTGAAAATGATAGGGTTAGAGATTTACAGTTAGTAACTGCTGGTTTTTAAATAGTTCCCTTTAGTACATACTAAAATAACATACTGAAAATTTTTTCAGTTTTTTAGACGAAAAAGAGGATTTTGGTTGATACTAAAGTATTTATTTCAATAAACACTTGATGGAATTCTCCTAAAGGATTTCCTATGTCCAAAACTCTCTTTATAATTTAATAATATGAATAAAATACAATACCCAAAATACCACCAAGTATTAACGATTAATCAAGATGGTAAATACGAATACATATCCACAGGAGCTACAATCTCAAATGAACTTTATATTTCATTACCGACAATACTCGGTCAATATGATACAACAGACCCCACCATAAGAAAATATTTAACTGAAAAAGCTCAATTTGAAACAGATTACTTCTATTCTGATGGTAAATTATTTATAAAAGAATCATTTTTGAAGACTTATTGGAAACATAAAAACAATGATAAGGAGACATTTCATCCTTATAGAAAAACAAGAATAAAAGGAGCTAAACTACCATATACTCTCCCCTCTCGTCTATTATCCAAGGAAGATAAAGAGAAGTTCTTTGCCAATAATTCGAATATAAATGTCAGAAATAAGGATAAACAATTACTTCTTAGTGAATTAAAAAGTCAAAATTGGGATTTTTTCATCACCATACATACAAAGAAATTAATGACAGAAGACGAATGGAGTTACACACTGATGAAATTCATTGATTTACTATCAAATCATACCAATAATAAGTCTTTGAGATTAGCATATTCCACAGAATATTCAATTAAAGAAAGTGGTGATTTAAGACTTTCAAAGTATCAAAGTC
The DNA here is from genome assembly GCA_947456625.1 of Bacteroidota bacterium. Taxonomy (GTDB): domain Bacteria; phylum Bacteroidota; class Bacteroidia; order Chitinophagales; family Chitinophagaceae; genus Sediminibacterium. The sequence goes on along the minus strand of CANGQJ010000001.1, from coordinate 65,736 downwards.
AACACAGACATTGTCATATGTTCTTGAATATGGATTCCGAGCATATCAAATTAGAAACAATTAAGGTATTCTTTCTAATGTCAATGAATAGAAAAAAGTTTAATCGTTTAGAATATCATTTGGCTATGTATGATAAGAGTCTTTGGGGAGCTAATTACATTCTAAAGGAATATAACATAAATAAAAATTCATTTAGTTTGTGTGTACCCATTCAAGGTGAACAAGAAAGGTCGTAATTCCGACCATTCCTTCGATTTAAGACACTTAAATCAATGTTTGTTTAAAGAACCACACAAATCCCATTTTAACCTTAATTTTGAGGTTTATAAACGAAATGATAATTGTTTTGAATCAAGATAAAATACTTAGAAAACAACTGAAATTCTATTAATTTTGAATATGTCAAAAACGAAGATTAACAAAATCAGAACCTGCGAATTATTTGGGGGTGTTGGGGGATTTCGCCTTGGACTTGAAGGTTGGAATGGAAAGAGTTCTACATCAGGTTATAAAGAGGACTTGAATTCTAAATATGAAGTTGTATTCAGTAATCAATGGGAACCATCTACAAAGGTTCAACACGCCTCGATGGTTTATGAAAACAGATGGGGAAAAGACGGACATACAAACATTGACATAACAACATTGGACACAGACTTAATTCCTGACCACGACTTGCTGGTGGGTGGGTTCCCTTGTCAAGACTACTCTGTGGCTACTACTCTGAAAAATAGTAAAGGTTTAATTGGTAAAAAGGGGGTATTGTGGTGGTCAATACATAAAATTCTCACAGATAAGAAGAATCCTCCCAAATACTTATTTCTTGAAAATGTTGATAGATTATTGATTTCACCTTCAAAACAACGTGGAAGAGACTTTGCCATAATCCTTAAAAGTTTAGATGAATTAGATTATGTTGTAGAATGGAGAATTGTTAATGCGGCTGAATATGGGTTTCCTCAGAGAAGAAAACGAATTTTCATCTTAGCCTATAAGAAAGGTACTACATTATACAAAGAACTTGTTAAAGAAGAACCATTAGAATACATACTTAATACAGGTGTTTTAGCAGAATCGCTACCTGTTGCTTTAAAAGAGAAATCAGATAATCTATCTGTTGTTAAATTGTCAGACGACATTGTAGACATTAGTAATAATTTCAACAAGGATATGAAGTTTGCTGGTTTTCAAAATGCTGGTATAATGGTCAAAGGAAAAGTATATTCTATCAAAACAAAGTCAAATTATGATGGGGATTATACTTTACTTGGTGACATTATTCAAAAAGATAAAGTGGGTGACGAATATTATATTGATAAGGATTCAATTGAAAAGTGGGAGTACTTAAAGGGAGCAAAAAAAGAAATTAGAAAAAATAGTGACGGATTTGAATATCACTACAGTGAAGGGGGAATGATTTTTCCTGACCCTTTAGATAAACCATCAAGAACTATTATAACAGGAGAAGGTGGAAAATCCCCTTCAAGATTCAAACACGTCATTAATACTAAAAAAGGACAGAGAAGATTAACCCCTATTGAATTAGAAAGACTTAATATGTTTCCTGATAACCACACATATTTAGAAGGTGTGAACGATACAAAAAGAGCGTTTTTTATGGGTAATGCTCTCGTAGTTGGGGTAATTGAACGTATCTCTAAACAATTAACGGAGAAAATTCTGAGCTAATGAATTACCAATCTAATGATTTAAAATCCATTTTAGAATATTCTAAAAATCTAATTGACAAATCATTAAGAGATGTTTGTGGAGAAGATTTACTTAGTAATACCTACAAAGGAAAAGGAAACTTTGGTCAGTTATTAGAAAAGTATTTTTATGGATACGAACCGAATTCAAAATCAGTGGCAGATTTTGATAAAGTAGGAATGGAACTTAAAACCTCTCCTTTAAAAATCATTAATAAAAATAAATTTAGGTCTAAGGAACGTTTGGTTCTAAACATCATCAATTATTTAGATATTCATTCAGAAAAATTTGAAGAGAGCACATTCCTTAAGAAGAATTATCACATTTTAATGATATTTTACCTTTATCAAATTGATGTTGAGGTAATTGATTATATAGTTAAAATCGTAGGGGATTGGAAAATACCAGCGGTAGATTTAGAGATAATCAAGAGGGATTGGGAATCTATTTGTGAAAAAATAAAAAATGGAAAGGCACACGAAATAAGTGAAGGAGATACGATTTATTTAGGTGCTTGTACTAAAGGGGCAAAAGGAGGTAATCTTAGACCACAACCATTTAGCCAAATTAGAGCAAAACAAAGGGCGTTCTCGTTCAAACAGGGTTATTTAAACCATATTATTGCGAGTCTATCTAATTATAAAAGTGATTATGGTAAGTTAATATCAAGTCCTTTAGAACTCAGTAACAAGTCTTTTGAACAAATTGTGGTAGAAAAATTCAACCCTTATCTAAATAAATCGATAGAAGATATTGTTCAAGGGCTAAGTGAAAAATCATTTAACTCAAACTCTAAGAATTTCTTTTCCAATGTTACCAAACATATTTTAGGTATAGAGTTGAATCAAGAAATAGAAGAATTCGATAAGGCTGGTATAATAGTTAAAACTATAAGATTGAAGTCTAATGGGTTACCTAAAGAAGATGTCTCTTTTCCAAATTTCAGTTTCTCAGAAATTATAAATCAAGATTGGGAAGAATCAGATTTTAAAGATGTAGTAGAAAGTAAGTTCTTATTTGTTTTTTACCGATACACCCAAGACAATTCACTTATTTTGGATAAGGTAAAGTTTTGGAATATGTCCTTTGAAGAAATAAATGAATCTCAAAGAGTATGGGAGTTTACTAAAGAAATCGTTACCCAAGGTAATATTGTAAATAGAATTTATGAGGGTAAGAGATTTACGAACTTTCCTTCTAAAAAATTTAGCAAAGTATCACACGTAAGACCACACGCTTTAAATTCTAAAGATACATATCCCCTACCAATTAAAGACAAAGTCACCGGCCTTTCTGAGTACACAAAACATTGTTTTTGGCTTAATAACTCCTTTATAAGAGATAATATTTATTCAAAAGATTAGTATATTTTAATTTCTTTAAATCAAGACTTTTATTGGGTTTTTAGTATCAAAATCGGTACTTTTTTGAACCATTTCTATCGTAACAAATTGATAGGATAAAAAACCCATTTTCAACTTTCCACATCTTCAAAATCCCAATAAAATTTCAGTTTTCAACATCGAAATCGGGAGTTTTTTATTTCTGAATCTAATATAATTTGTTGAAATATATTTCGTGGGAAACCCTTCCTTTCGTGAACTAAGGTCATTTTTTTAGTATTTATAGTAAACACTTAATAAAATGAGATTAATGTCAATTATAAAACAACAAAAAGAGGAGAAACCCCAACCTAAAAGACCTGTAAAAATTCTTGTTACCGAGGCTCAGTTAAAAATGATAATAGATAAGACTAAAAATAATATTACTCAAATACTTGAATCAAATGGGAAATACATTTAAAAAGGTTAGTGATAAAGAAGGTGTACTTTTCAAAATTGAAAAGGATTTAAAATTAAATGATTTAGACAGAACAAAACCTTCTGTAATGTACCTTGAAAGACATTTTAAAAAATTACTTGATATTAATAATGTAGATAGTAATGTTATTGGATTTAGTGGTGAAATAACTCACCTTTCTCAATTCCTGTCATATTTTTTAGACCAATATCATATTGACTCACAATATCTTCAAATTGATAGTGAACTTGAATATCCTTATTTAGGAGAGAATTAGTTCAAATATTTTAATTCCCATATAAGATTTATAATTCTCCCTTTATAATCTGTGCCAAACAAATTCACCCGATCGGGTGAATTTTTCTTTTCTCACATTTTTAGATTATACTTTAATTGAGGAGACTAAAAAATTACCAAAAACCTTTGTTTAGGCGGCATTTAGGCACTTTCTTCATAATTTTAGGTTCAAATACTAATAAGTCTAATTTTATGAAAAAATTGAATATACTTTATGTGAGGGTTTCCTCATTTGAGCAAAATCCTGAAAGACAAAGAGTACAAGAAGACCAATATGACAAAGTGATTGAGGATAGAATTTCGGGCGCTGTTGCTTTATTTGAAAGGCCGGGGGGGAAAGAACTATTAAAACTTATAACACTTGATTTAGTAGGTTCTGTATCTTTCTGGCAAATCGACAGATGCGGTAGAGATTTAAAGGGAATTGTTGATTTTCTTCATTTTATGGTTGAGAGAAAAATTCCTGTCCATTTCATAGAACAAGGTCTTTCAACTTTAAATACAGATGGTACAGAGAACCCCATATCAAAAATGTGTATTGCGTTTATGTCAGTAATTGCTGAAATGAATCGAAATTTGATAAAAAACGCTCAAAGAGAAGGGATTGAATTAGCCAAGTTGAAGAAAAATGTATACTTAGGAAGAAAAATAGGAAGTAATGAAGACGTCCTTGATTTTCTTTCTAAATCAAAAAACAAGGCAGCTTTGGGTTTTCTGAAAAAAGGTTATAAAAATTCAGAAGTCTCTAAAATAGTGGGGTTACATCCCAATACAATTACCAAAATTAAGAAACTTGGATTATCCTCAAATCATAATAGGTCTTTAGCAGAATCATTAGCAAGTTGATTGGATTAAATGTCTTACTATGTCTCCTGATTTGGGATGTATAATAGGTTAATCGTTATATTATGGTCATTTGAGGACATTTTCAAGACATTACGAGAAAAGAATTAATCCCAGCGGGATCACAAAGCTCCGACGCAAGTCGGGGCTTTTTTTATGCGAAGCCGCGAAACAAGCTTGCTTGATTGAGCGGATGAGCATAAAAAAGCAAAAGCAACACGAAGTGTTGCTTTAAGGAGCTTTGGGTTAGATCAATGCGGAGGGAAGTCGGCGTAACGCAGTGGAGCCGACAATCCCTTAATTCAATCCATTAATTTTTATCGTAAAACTTCCAACTCGTTTTAAAATCACTTGTAACAGCTTGTTTTGTTAAAATTGCTCTAAGCATTTCTAGTGGCATTGCATTTTCGTGTAAAATAGCATCATGGTATTGTTTAAGCGTCATTTTTTTGGTGTCTACTAATTCCTTTTTTAAAGCATAAAATTGTAAGCCTCCTACCATATATGCCAATTGATACAATGGGCCATAGCCACCTGTAAAGGAACGGCGCACTTCCCCTTCGGCATTGGCGCGTTCATGTCCAACACGGTCCACTAAATAATCAATACATTGTTGTGGCGTCCATTTTCCTAAATGATAATTTAAAGAAAACATAATTCTTGCACAACGATGCATTCTCCAAAACAACATCCCAATTCTTTGCTCTGGTGTTGTTGGAAATTTTAAATCCCATAAAAGCAATTCCCAATACAAGGAGTTTCCTTCGTTCCAAAAAGGGGTATTAAAATTTCGATAAGGCTTGTATCTGTCCGCCATAAAACCTTGCAAATGGTGTCCAGCAATTAGTTCATGATGTACGGTAGATCTTGAGAAATTTGGATTATTACCTCGCATACTCATCATTTTATCGTCATAATCCATGGTATTGGTTGGATACGCAATAAGTAATGTTTCACCTCCTAAAAAAAAGGGGCTCACCAACTGACGCTCTGGAGACATCATGTACATATTCCAGGTTTCTTCCGCAATGGGTGGTATAGTTAGTAAGTCATGCTGTTTTAAAAAGTCAACCGACTGATTGTATAAATCAAACATAGCCTCGGGTTGTTTTCCTGGCGCTACATAGGTGTTTTTTACTTTTTCTTGTGCTGCTTTCCAATTATCTCCAAAACCCATTTCGCGTGAAGCCTTTAATAATTCTGCATCACACCAAGCAAACTCTTTATTGGCAATTTCAAATAATTCTTCGGGGGTGTAGGGAATAAATTCCAATTTTAATTGTCTTATTAACTCCTCTCTTCCAATGGGTTTACCAACTATGCCACTGCCATCATCCTTTTGATAAGAAACCAATTTTCCTTTTTTCCTAATAGCAACTGCATACATGTTTAACAAACTATCTGTAGCTGTGTATGTTTTAGGTACCCACCATGTAAATAATGGATCATACCCATTGTAAAAACTATAATAATTTTTTAAACTACTCTGTAAGCCCTTAATAGCAGTAGCGGTATAATCGGCCATTGTTTGCTCAATACTATCTGCTGTTTTTAAATTAACTATAGACTTATAAATTTCTTTATTGATTGAGTTTAATTCTTTAGCAACTTCTTGACCCTCTATTGCAATTCCGCGTCTACGAGGAATTTCCAATGTATATATCCGATCCGAAAATGGCAGATATTTTACAATGCGATCGTATTTGTTTTGCTCCTCCTTTAGTTGATAGGTTTGATCTTCTAAATTTCGCTTAAATAAAATATAATCTACTTTACCATTAATATTCATGGATGCAAAATCAAGTTTTTGCATTTGCTTTTGGTAATCCTCTATTAAACTTAATAACCTTTTACGGCGCTCAGGGGAGTTATATCCATAGTCTCTCTCTTCTTGTTTACTTGCTACGGAATAAAAACGCATAACACTTGCCTTATCTGCATCATATTGAATCATGATATCAGCCATTTCACTTGTTTGTTTGTACAAGTTATTTTTGACTTGTTGTGCCGATGCATTAAAAGCTAAACACAAAAAAGTGAAAACAAAATTAATGGCAACTATTTTAAACCATCCAATACGTTTCATAAAGTATATTTTAAATTCAGTAAATTTCATTTCTTACAATCCATAAAAACCTCTTAATGCATTAAAATTGGTAGTAATCTCGGATGCACTTAAATTTCTGTTATACACCCTCATACTGTAATAAGTACCAGGACAAGCATCTGTAAATGAAGTTCCAGCATTACTATGCCTAGCTCCAAAATAAAGTCCTGTAGTACTTAATCCTCCAGATGGCGCAGTAATGGTACCCGTGCTAAAACTTACACCATCTTTATATAAAACATAACTTGTTCCATTGACTACAAAGTCCCAAATATGAATCGTACTTAAACCTGAAATAGTGAAGTAAGCAGTCCCAGAAGGACTTCCAAAATTTAATGCAGTACTTGATCCTAGATAAGCTATATATCCTTTGCCTGCATTCCAAGATTCATTCCCCCAAATGGTGGCCCAATAGGAACTGGGATTAAATGAAGCAGCAATACTTACAGTAAATGCACTTGGCAAATTATATCCTGTAGAAATATAAGAAGTAGATGATGTAGTATATCCTCCCCCATTGTTTGTTGTATAAGTTGGAGAACCATTAATTGTAACATTATTTCCATTCCCAGAAGCATCCGTCCACGTAGTTCCTGAACTTGGAGGATTGATCAAGTTCATCACTAAACCATTTTGTATAATAGAGCTGAAATTATTTTTTGTTGCATTGTAATTGGACCACATTTCAGATGCAGACAATGCACGATTATAAATACTTACATCACCAATATATCCAGTAAAACAGGAAGTACTACCGGGTCTTGGATCGCCTAAATAATAATTTGAAGTGCCATTTGTTCTACTTACTGGACTTACCGGATTGCCGTCTGTCAAACCATTAAGATACAATTGTAACGCTCCACCATTTGTTAACGTAAACCCTAAATTATACCATGTATTTGGGTAAATAGTACTAAGACCATAATTATCACTAGAAGTAGTGGTATATAAGTTTTGTCTATAATTACTGCCATTGTACTTTACTGAATAGTGAAAATCAGAAGGACTGCCAGCATTACCATTAAACCATTTTGTCATAAATATATTCCAACTCGCATTATTTAGTTGTGAGAAATTAATCCAAACACTTGCGGACATATCACCTGTTGGAAAGCTAGTAGGACTGGTTCCAAAATCAATGTATTGACCATTTCCATTAAAATATAATGAGGGACTAGGCATACTATTCACTTTTGCATTAAATACAGGACCCGTAATAGTACCATGTTCATTATTTAAAATATCATAGGCCTTAGTACCCGTTAATGGAAAAGTATAAAAATTATTAAAATCCAACCTCTGAATAAGACCTAAGTTTATAATATTTAAAGAGGAAAGTTCCTCTACATCTTGATACCAAACTCCTGCACTTTGCTCAGAAGGTTTTTGCCAAAAAACATTCAATTCTTCACCAACTGTAGCTTCTTGCATCCTAACTCTTATTGGATATTTTACTCCAGCAATTAAGGAAATAGATCCTGTATGCGTTCCAATTGCCGAAGGCCCATGTCCAGCTAAAACGTATTGAGCAATAATAGATTTATTGTTTACTACAAGCTCATCATTATCATCTGCCTCTATTGTAAATGAATAACTACCTGTTTCTTTTGGAATAAAATAACCGCTAACAATAATTGAAAAATAATCACCATAACCCGAATAAGGTGAAGTTCCCGAAAAAACTGCATTTTGCAATTGTGTGTTACTATTCCAATTCAATACATTGTACTGAGTACTGGACGTTGTATTAATGGTGCCTTTTTCAACTGCCAATAATGTGGATCCATACTTTTGCAAAGTACCCTTGTTCGTAATAAAGGTATCAAACCCAGCAGAATCGACAGGGTTTGCTGTTCCATTTGTGATTGAGTACAAGTTGTATGATAACTGCATATTCCCAACTCCTTTATTACTTTCTAAAACAGGATAATAATTGGGTAAAATTTGCGCGCTTAATTGAATACTTAAAAAAAATAAATACAATGTAATATGAAAAATTATTCTTTTCATATTAGTTACTCATTTCTCCAGAAATTATATAAACACCACCTGCATATAAAATAGTCACTATAGAATACCTACCAGCCGTTTTTGTAAAACTATTTCTATTATAAAAAGTCCCAGAAAATGTAATCTGACCTGCATCCCCTTGCAAAACCATACAATTAAACCCTTCTGGAATACCTGAAGCAGGAAGTGTAAGCGTAACTCCACTCGTTGCAGTAAATCTTAATATATTTCCATTATCTGTTAGTGCTAATGACCTACCCGCTGCTTCAGTGCTAATGTTTGAAACAAAACCACTTAATTTGGAAGCTGCCAAATTCCCCCCCGTTAACGCACCAGTTGTGGAAACATTCCCAGCGGTATAAGCAATATCATTTCCCGTTTTTGTCCAATCTGTGTTTATCCTTGTCCAAGCTGGCGATCCCGAAGTTCCTGTATTCACATAAAAACCAATTACACCATCGGTTTGATAAATGAGTAGCCCGTTTGCAGGAGAGGCAATTGCAGCCTTTTGCGTAACAGTCATTCTTGGTATTAAAAGCCCTTTATCGGTAGCAGCAATTTCCAACTTTGCCGATGCATTAGGTGTGGTTGTACCTATGCCAGTTTGCGCACGCATTGTGAGCGATAATAACAAACCTACAAATAATAAAAACTGTCTAACCATTTTAACCTATTGTGATACCTCAAATTTAGTTAAAATTTACAAGTTTTTACTAATTTACTAAGTTCAACACTTGTTTTATAGATGGCATTAAAACAATTCTAATTCGTCGGTTGTTTGCTCGGCCTGCTTTGGTTTTGTTATCATCTATTGGAACATATTGGCTTCGGCCAGCAACAATTATGCGCTTAGGATTAATCTTATACTTTGTTTCTAAAACTCTTGCAAGCGCAGAAGATCGGCTTGCACTCAAGCTCCAGTTATCATTATTTTTACTTTTAAAAGACTTGTTATCGGTATGGCCTTCAATCATAAAGTTGACATCTGGTTGCGCTTGTAATAAAGCAGCAATAGTTGCAATAATTTGTTTGGACTTTTTTGATAAAACATTACTTCCGCTATTAAATAATATTTTATCCGATAACTCTACAACTAAACTGTCCACTTTCTTTGACGACATACAGTAGATTTTTTACTAATTGAGTTTGCTCCATACTAAAAAAGCATATTTATGGCAGAAAATCCATAAATTGTATAAACAAAAAATAAAATATGAAAAAAATCATCATCTATTCTGCTTTAGCTTGTATTGTTTTTACATCTTGTAAAGAACAAAAACAAGCAGACGGTAACTTAGAAAAATTTCAGAAAAATTTAGTAGTAGCTAAGCAATTTATTGCTGTTTTCTCAACAAAAGATAGCACCAAAGAAGCTACTTTACTTGCAGACAATTTTAAATGGAATGGACCTGCAATTGGACAAGATTCTTTGCCTAAAGAAGCATTACTGAGTAACGACAAAGAATTGATGAATGGTTTTAATGATATTACTTTAACAAATGCTCAATATTTACCTGGGGTAGATCCTGTTACTTACAAAATAGATGGTAATGTTAGAGTATATGGAACTTGGGTTACTAAATCGGCTAGTTCAGGAAAAACTGTAAAACTTAGATATTATGCAGTGTTTGAATTTAATGAAGCTGGTAAAATAACCGCACTTGAGGAATATACCAATATGGAAGATCTGAAAAAGGAATATTAATAGTTAATTAACTATACAAATTAAAAGCCTCAACTATTGTTGGGGCTTTTTTATTCATATATCATCTTCCCTTATTTTTGCCTTACATGCAACCTATAGACCAATACAACCAACTCGCTTTTTACACTTTATCACATAAAGGCCCCAATTTTATTCACCAGCATGTGGTAGATGCATTTGCTATTCAAAATGCCAATGAGAACACTAAACCAATTACAATTATCTATGCACTTGTTGGTATTTATTTGCATGTAGAAAAAAACTATACGGGAAAGGAAGTACAAATGGCACATGTTAAAATGACTAAAAAATCAAAAGTATTTCCCCATATAAATCTTCCAAGTAACAGAGGTGCTATAAAAATAAACGATATCCTAGCCATAACTGCTCCAACCCAGCGTGATGCAAAAATTCACCAATGGTGTGTATGTATTTGGGAGGCACTATATGATCAGCAGGATAGCATTATTAAACTTGCTAATGAATTATTATAAAATTAAATGAGCTAAATAATATCTAAAAAATACATTAATTTTATACTATATATAACCCTTATGAAAAACCTACTATTTATAGCCCTAGTTGTATTAACAGTAAACACTAAAGCGCAAGGCCTACAAGGCTTAATTAAAAAAGCAACAAATATAGTTAGTGAGTCTGGCTCGGGATTAAGTAGCCAAGATATTGCAAACGGTTTAAAAGAGGCCCTAACCATGGGTGCCGAAAAAGGATGTGTTAACCTTGCAAAACCGGATGGCTTTTTTAAAAATGCTGCTTTAAAAATATTAATGCCGCCAGAAGCGCAAAAAGTAGAGAGCACTATTCGTAGTTTAGGCATGAACCAATTGGCCGATGATTTTATTTTAAGCATGAACCGTGCTGCCGAAGATGCTTGTCATGCCGCAGCACCAATTTTTGTAAAAGCTATTAAGGATATGAGTATTACCGATGGTATCAATATTTTAAAAGGCAATGAAACAGCAGCAACTACTTATTTAAAATCTAAAACACAGGAAGATCTCAAAGCAAGTTTTAACCCCATTATTAAAACCTCATTAAATAAAGTAGACGCTACAAAATATTGGGAAAAAATAATTACCACATACAATGCAATTCCATTAACTAAAAAAATGAATCCCGATTTAGCAGCCTATGTTACCGAAAAATCAATGGATGGCATTTATAGTGAAATTGCTACTCAAGAAAAAGAAATTAGAGCCAACCCCATGGCAAGAACTACTGCACTTTTAAAAAGTGTATTTGAGAAAAAATAATTTTTTATTTATTTAAAATTAGAAAAGCGCCTCGTACAACACTTCCACTGTATGGAGTGCATGTGTGCCGGTACCATCCTTAATTTGGTGCCTACAACTAGTGCCGGGTGCCGCAATAGTGCAATTACTATTGTCTCTGACTTTAGGGAATAATACCAACTCCCCAATATTCATAGAAACCTCGTAATGTTCTTTTTCGTACCCAAAGGATCCTGCCATACCGCAACAACCAGATGCAATTGTTTCTACTTTATAATTTTCAGGGAAGGATAAAACGAAAACAGAGTCGGCTGGGGAGCCTACTGCTTTTTGTTGGCAGTGTCCATGCAATAAAATACTTTTTTCTTGCTTGGTAAATGCTGCAGAACTAATTGCACCGAACTTCATTTCACTTGCTAAAAATTCATCTATAAAAAAACTATTGGTAGCTAAGTTATTAGCAAGTAACAAGTTTTCATCGGTGGCTAAGTCGGGATATTCGTCCCTGAAAGTTAGTATGGCAGAGGGTTCTAGCCCAATTATGGGCATTTGTTGACTAACTAATGGTCCTAATAATGCTATATTTTTATTAGCAATTACTTTTGCTTTACGTACTAATCCTTTTGAAAGCCAGGTACGTCCACTCTCCTCGTGTTTAGGAATGATTACCTCATATCCTAATGCAGATAATAATTTAATGGCTTTTATTCCAATGGCAGCGTCGTTATAATTGGTGAACTCGTCACAAAATAAATATATACGCTTGATAACATTTTTAGGAGCAATGTAATTTTGTTTATACCAAGCATACAAAGTTTGTTTAGACAAATTAGGCATGGACCTTTTTAAAGCAAAGCCAGCAACTAACTTAACCAAACTGCCTGTTATATTATTATTCATAACAAAATTATAAAGTCCCGGAAAATGGGATCCAAATTTTGCTGTTGCTGTAAAATTGGCAATAAGTTTTGACCTTAAAGGAACGCCATTGGCATCGTAATAATGTTGTAAAAACTCGGCTTTTAATTTAGCCATATCCACATTGGAAGGACATTCGCTTTTACAAGCCTTACAACTTAAACACAAACTCATTACCTCATAAATTTCTTTATGATCGTATCTGTTTTCTTTACTTGAGTGTGTTAAAAACTCGCGCAAAATATTTGCCCTTGCACGGGTGGTATCTTTCTCGTCTCGCGATGCCATGTAGGAAGGACACATAGTACCTCCGGATAAATGTGTTTTACGACAATCCCCCGAGCCATTGCACTGCTCAGCATGTTGTAAAATATCTTGTTTATGAAAACGAAAAATGGTTTCAAAATTTGGCGTTACCTGTCCTGGCTCATAGCGTAACATACTATTCATGGAAGGGGTGTCCACAATTTTATTGGGATTGAATATATTATTGGGGTCCCAAGTAAGTTTAACTTGTTTTAACAAGCCATAGTTTTTCTCGCCCACCATTTGTTTAATAAACTCCCCGCGTAAACGGCCATCACCATGTTCTCCACTTAAAGAGCCGTCGTATTTTTTTACTAAGGTGGCTACTTCCTCTGCAATAGTTCTAAATAAACCATTGCCCTCTTTGGTTTTTAAATTAATGATGGGGCGTAAATGAATTTCCCCGGAGCCTGCATGCGCATAATGAACAGAGTACAAACCATGCTTTTTTAATATCTCATTAAAATCACGAATATAATTAGGCAGGTCCACCACATCCACTGCAGTATCCTCAATAACAGGAACTGCTTTTTCGTCACCAGGTAAATTACTAAGTAAGCCAAGGCCGGCTTTTCTTAAAGCCCATATTTTTTTAGTGTCCGCTCCAAATAAAACTGGGAAGTGATAGCCAAGTCCAGCAGCACGCATATCCGCCTCTACGGCATTGGTAAGTGATAAAATTTCTGCTCTGGTTTCTTTTACAAATTCAATGACTAAAATGGCTCCAGGATCCCCTTGAACAAAAAATCTGTTTTTACTTTGTTCCCTATTTTCCTTGGTACACTCCAAAATATAATGATCAATTAATTCACTCGCACTAGGATTGTATTTTAATCCAATTAAATTGGCATGAAGCGATTCGTCAATGGAATTAAAGTGCACACATAATAATCCAGTTTCTTTTGGAGGCGCAGGTACCACATTTAATTTTATTTCGGTAATAAATGCAAGTGTACCCTCGGACCCTGCAATTAAACTACAAAAATTAAACGCATCCCCTCCTGCAGTAAAAGGATCCATCTCTACTAATAAATCAATGGCATAGCCGGTATTACGCCTCACCACGGATTTTTTTGGAAACTCTTTTCTTATTTCTACCTGATTATCGTAATTACTTAAAAGCGATCTTACCGATTTATAAATATTTCCTTCTAAAGTAGTTAGTTCACATTTAGCATGAAAGTCATCGGTTGACATAGCACTAAAAACAACTTCCGAACCATCGCTTAAAAAAGCAGTTACTTCCAACAAATGCTCTCTTGTGCTTTTATATACTACCGAATTTGATCCACATGAGTTATTACCTACCATACCCCCAATCATTGCTCTGTTGGCAGTTGAAGTTTCGGGTCCAAAAAATAAACCATGCGGTTTTAAAAATAAATTTAATTCATCCCTAATAACACCAGGTTGTACTTTTACCCAACCCTCTGCTTTATTAAGTTCAATAATTTTATTAAAATGTTTTGAGACGTCTACAATAATGCCATTACCCACCACTTGACCTGCAAGCGAAGTACCAGCTGTTCTTGGAATTAATGAGGTATTATTTTGAGCAGCAAACTTTATTAATATTTGAATATCTTGTTTTGTTTTTGGAATAGCTACCGCAAGTGGTAACTCTCTGTAACTAGAAGCGTCGGTAGCATACAAAGTACGCATGGTTTTGTCAAAAAATAAATCCCCCTGTAGTGACTTAGAAAGCTTTTTTAATTCCTGCTTCATTATTAAATATTCAAGTTGCAAAATTACCTAAAATATGATTATAAACATGCCTAAATGCTAGCTTCCAAGGATTTTTTTATACTACCTTTACAAAAATTTATACCCATGAAGTTGGCAAGGATTATAGTGGTGGCTGCTTTGGCCATAATTAGTTCACAAGTAAGTGCACAAAAAACAGAACGTAAAGGTGAGTTTTATTTTTCTTGGGGATACAATAAGGAGTGGTATACACCAACAAACGTAAGTATTAGCCAGCCTAGTTTAAACAACAATTATACTTTTCAAAATACACAACTTGTGGACCATCCAGGTTGGGATGAAGCTTTGCTTACAAAAGCAATTAGCATTCCACAGTATAATTACCGTATTGGATATTTTATTGACAAAAGTAAAAACCTAGCAATTGAAATTAATTTTGACCATACCAAGGCCTTGTTTAAGGACAACCAAACTGTTCACATGGTGGGCACTTTTAATGGCAAACAGGTTGACTCTAATTTTGTATTTTCTAAAACCGGTACGGGTACCTCTCAAAACTATTACTACTTAAACAACGGCGCTAATTTTTTACTTTTTAATATTGTTAAAAGAAACCGTTTTACAAAATTATCAAATAATTATTTTGAGCTAGACGGCTTAGCAAAAGTGGGTATTGGCCCATTAATCCCTCATGTTGAGAACTGTTTATTTGGAAAGAAAAACAATCAACTTTTTCAGTTTGGTGGTTGGAACACTGGTGTGGAATACGCTTTAAGAAGCACGTTTAAGAAAAGTATTTATTTAGAATTTGCTAGTAAACTAGATTACGCATACTACTATGGATTAGATGTTTATCAAGGTAAGGCTAAACAAAGTTTTGGCACGCTTGAGTTTATTTTAAACTTAGGATACACCCTTCCAATGGGACCAAAAAAACAAATTAAATAGTATTTACCATTTCTATTTCCTCTTCCTCTACTAGCGCAGTACTTGCGGCAATTTTTTTAATGGCTATTTTTTTACCTATAAAATAAATAAGGGAAGCACTTAAGGTACAAAAGGCCATTACGCCTGTCATAGGTAAGGTAGATTCGTTGTGCAACAAACTTACAAGTGCCGACATAAACGCTCCTACACTCATTTGTATAAAACCCATTAACGCCGATGCGTTTCCTGCATTTTGTGAAAATGGCGCCATGGATAATGCCGATGCATTGGGAAATAAAAACCCCTGACAACATAAAAATAAAAACACCAAAGCAATAGTTGAGTACAGCTCACTAAAACCAAATAAGGAAGTTAATACTAACAAAATACCAATTACTCCTTGCACCGTTAAAGTAGTTTTAATAATTTGTTCGGAGCTATATTTTTTAAGCAGCCTACTATTAAATTGGCTCGCACCAATTAATCCTCCAGCAACAATTGCAAAAATCCATCCATACTGCTGCTCGGTAACTTTAAATACTTCCATAAAAACATAGGGCGATCCACTTATATAGGCATACAAACCAGCATAAGCAACGGCCCCCGTAAAAGTATACACCGCAAATTGAGGATTTTTAATAATAGTTACAAAACCTGCCAAAATTTTATGCGGCCTTAAAGAAAAATTAGGATCGGGCTTTTTGCTTTCTGGCAATAAAAAATAAATACCTGCTATGATTAAAGCAATGATTATAATTAACATTCCAAAAATATACCTCCAACCTAAATAAGTGGTAATAAAACCGCCTAGTGTGGGTGCAATAATTGGGGACACCGCAATAACAAGCATAAGGGTAGAAAAAACTTTTGCATTGTCCTTTACATCAAATAAGTCACGCACCATTGCTCTGGAAGCCACCATACCCACACAGCCCCCTAATGCTTGAAAAAATCTAAAAACAATTAAGGTCTCTACCGAACTTGCAGTAGCACAAGCAAGTGCAGATAGTGCATATAAACTTAAACCAAAATACAAAGGAGTTTTACGACCAAATCGCTCAAGTAAAGGGCCATAAAATAACTGCCCCACCGATATACCCACAAAAAACGAGGACAAGGAAAGCATTACACTGGACACACTTGTATTTAAGTTTTTAGCGATACTAGGGAACGCTGGCAAATACATATCAATAGACAAGGGTCCAATGGCAGATAATAAACCTAAAATAAGTATTAAATAAAACCTGGGCTTGCTTGCTTTGATATTCATTGAACAAAGATATTCAAGAATACTTACTTAGCCGCTAACTTAAAGGAAACTGCCTTGGTATTAGTAAGTGTAGATTTAGAAGTAACCGTAACTAAAGCGGTACAAAGTGCACCCGAACTTAAACCCGTTATTGTAATGGTATTGTCCGCAGTGGTACTTGAGGTATTACTTGAAAATACATTAGAGTTATCGGCGTCCTTAGTAACTACAACCGAAATAGTTACTCCTGCTGTTGGAACTACCGAGCTAATTTTTGCAATAATAGCCTGAGAAGTTCCCACCACTCCTAAAATATTACCAGCACCTGGGTCCACATTTACCGAAAATGCAATAGATGCATCCGTTACAACTGGTGTAGGCGGTGGTGCAGGTGTATCCGATTTACTACAAATGTTAAGCAAAAACGGAATGGCTAAAATAACAAAATGTACTGTTTTCATATTGTAATGTAAATATAAGAATTTTTTTAAATTACAAATGCAGCTATTTATCTACAAAATAATTAATCCAATACCCTAATTTTTGCTAGTTCATGAATTATACCCGAGGCTACTAATCCCGACTTTGACACTTCCAAAACCGCATTATTAGCAGCAAGTCCATGAATATATACTCCTAAAGCTGCTGCGATATATATGTCATACCCTTGCGCACAAATACTAACTATTATTCCAGCCAATACATCCCCGGAACCTGCAGTGGCCATGCCGTTATTACCCGTTGTATTTTGCAATAACGCTTTTCCAGTTTGACCCACCAATGTACCCGCTCCTTTAAGCACTAAAACACAGAGGGTATTATTTATAAAATTATTGGCCTGCTCTTCCTTGTTGTTTGAATCATATTCAAAACCTTGCAAGCGTGCAAACTCACCCGGGTGTGGCGTTAAAATATAATTTGGTTTTAAAGGCGTTTTATTTTCTGCTAAAAGTGTAAGCGCATCGGCGTCCAACACTATTGGACCCTTATAATTTGCAAGTATATAATTTAAGTTAAACTTGGATTGAGTTGAAAATCCTAAGCCTGGTCCAATTAAAATGGCATCAAATTTTTCTAGTACTACACCTTGTAAATTAGGATTAGTAAGATACATAATTTCAGGGGACTGCTGCATTAATACCTGCACAGCAACATTTGGAATTAATGCAGTAACCATACCGCATCCTGTTTTTAAAGCAGCAGTTGCACTTAAAATACTAGCACCAGCAGTGCCCTCACTTCCCGCAACTACCAATACATGACCAAAGGTTTTTTTGTGCCCCTCATTTTTACGCGCATGCACATGTTGCTTTACCCAAGTATCGTTTATTTGAATCATTAAAAAAAATTTGCTACCTACCCACTGCTGGTATCACAGGCAAACTTTCATTACCAAATTCGTTAACACTTTGAACGGCAAAGAAGTAATTATCCTTGCTATAAGGAAGTCTTATTTCTAAACCCTCGGTGTAAATTTTCTTTTGCCAAACAGGGCTTGTAGTTTCACGCATTAAAATATAATACCCTTTTACAACGCCTGTTTTAGGTGCCTTCCAATATAAATATGTGGTGTTGCTTAATTTTTTTACATCTACTTTTACTTCCTCTGGAACAGCAGGCGCTTTTGCTAAGTTGGATAAGTTAGCCAAATTTACTCCACTATTTTTTCTTAAATATTCAAAATCAATATGCTCTGGCAAATCACCGTAAGCAATACCATTTTCGTTTCTCACATCCTGATGTTGTCTTGTGTAATTTTCATTCATCTCTGTAAAACGTACCGCAGCAAAACCATTTTCTACATAAGGGGTATGATCACCCCCTCTTAAAAAACGGTCATTGCGATACACCATTACTACTTGCATATTGTCTACATAACGCTCTGCAATTTCTTTAATATACCTAGCTAATTGTCTGGACCTTCCGTCGTTTTCTAATCCTAAACTTCGTATTTGAAGTGCTGCCTTACCCGTATCGGTTACGGAAAGGCCTTCACTAAATACACGAAGCTTTGTGTTTTCAATAATATTGGTTTCGTTGCTATTGTTACTACCCATAATATCATTGTTTAACACTGCCTCAATAGCCCAGTTTTCTTTCTTGGCTTTTTTAGCCATATAATAAGCGCCAATTAAACCCTGCTCCTCACCCGCAACGGTTACAAAAATAATAGTAGCAGGAAATTTATGTTTACTCATTACTCTAGCACACTCCATTACAGCAACTGTTCCACTACCATCGTCGTCGGCACCAGGGGCATCCCCTACACTATCCATAACATTAGTACGCATATTATCCATATGACCACTCATAATAAATAAACGGTGATCGTTGGGATCGGTTCCTTTTAAAGTTGCTACTACATTTGCTAAAATAATAGGTCTGTCCACTCGTTTGCCATCGGGTAAATAAGTAACAGTATCTATAAAAGCCGAAAGCCTCCCATCAGAAGCTTTTGCATAATCATTAAACTTACTTAATATCCATTGCCTTGCAGCGCCCACCCCTCTTGTTTTATTAGATTGTGTACTTAATGTGTTTCTGGTACCAAATGAAACTAGTTGATACATATTTGCTTTTAAACTATCGGCACTAATTTCCTTTATCATTGATTCAATCTCGGGATCACGCTTTACAATATTTTGTGCAAAACAGTCTTGTATTAATAACAATGTAAACAAAACAATTATTACTTTTTTCATCTTAATCCTATTTTAAATTTTAATATTTATTTTACTAATTTTTTCTATATCTGATTTTTACTTTTGCAACCCCGTCCCCTAGCATATCAATTTCCTTGGCTGCTGTTTTTGTAAGATCAATAATTCGTCCTTTTACATAAGGCCCTCGATCATTAATGCGGACCACTACCGTTTTATTATTTTTTAAATTGGTTACTTCTACTTTTGTTCCAAAAGGAAGTGTTTTGTGCGCTGCAGTTTCCTTACTATGCTTAAATATTTCACCATTTGCCGTTTGCCTACCTTCATAATAATCAGAATAATAGGAAGCAATGCCTTTTTTAGTAACATACATACAACTACTAAAAAAACAACTCATAAATGCTAATAATAAAAAGCTTTTTAAACGCACTACTAATTAATTTGCTTTACTATCTAATATTATTGGCGTTTTACCACCCCCCATAATTATTACTTTTGAATTCGGGGAAGTCATTAGCCCTTTCATAGCCTGTATTTGCTCATATTGCAACTGCTTATCACCAAGGCCCATGCTAATAATTTTTTGGTAGTCGGCAATACCCTGCGCCTCTACTCTTTTACGCTCGGCTTCCTGTTTTTCTTTTTGTAAAACGTATTGCATTTTTTGAGCATCTTGCTCGGCTTTAATTTTTTCTTCAATTGATCCTTTTACCGAAGCAGGCAATGAAATATTACGCACTAACAATTGCTCAAGGACTAATCCTCTTGATTTTAAATTTTCCTCAATGGTTTTAAATATTCTAGTTTGAAATTCGTCTCTTTTAATAGAATATAAATCAACGGCAGTATAATAAACTGCATTGTCTCTAATTTTAGTTCTTGTAATTGGACGCACAACCACATTTTTAAAATCGTAACCAATTTCTCTTACAATTCTAGGAGCCTGATTGGCCTGCACTCGGTAAAGAACTGTTAAATCAATCACCACCTCAAGGCCATCTGCAGTTAAAACTCTTATGGCATCATCCCCAGCTACATCGCCCTCGTTATGTACTCCACTCATGGTATAATTTTGCGTACGAACGTCAATTGTTTTTACATCCATTAAAGGATTTACAAAATTCAAACCACTTACTAAAACCTCGTCCTGTACTTTACCAAAAAGGGATTGCACTCCTATTTGTCCAGCATCAATTTGTTTTATGCATGAAGTTAAAATACCAAGGGAAACTACCACTATTCCTACTATTCTAATGGTACCTGCATATTGAGCAACAGGGGCATTTATTTTTTGAACTGCCCTAGCAGCAAAAAATACTATAATTCCTAAAATGACTAAAAACATGTTGTTATTATTTATATTTAAAATTACAACTAAATATTCCATAAATTAGCTTTTAAACCTAAGCCTATATGAAAAAGATTTTATCCCTAATAGCAGTTGGTTCTGCTTTAATTGTGAACCAAGCCAATGCACAGGCCAAACCAAGTTGGAATGGAATATTTGCAAAAATCAACAAAGAAGTACTTGATAATTCAAATGCATATACCTCTTTAAAAATTGCTTCTGAAACTATTGGCCACCGATTAACTGGTTCAGAAAATGGTAAAAAAGCCGAGCAATACGCATACGATTTATTAAAGTCGTACGGATTTACAAACATTAAATTCATACCCTTTGAAGTAGAAAGTTGGAGTCGTGGAACCTTAAGCGTTTTGGTTGGAAATTCCACGCAAAACTTAGCTCCCATAAAATCGGTTTCACTGGCACACTCACCAGTTATATCCGATATTACACTAGAAGTAGTGGATATGGGCAATGGCGTGGAGGACGACTATTTAGCAAATCCAGATAAAGTAAAAGGCAAAATTGCGTTGGTATATTTAGGTGTATTACCAGGATCCAAAGCAGGTACTCCTAATTTACACCGTTCTGAAAAAACAGCCATTGCAACCAAATACGGAGCAAAAGGAATTATTGTAATTAACACAGCCGATCATGGTGTTTTATTAACAGGTACCGCATCGGTTACTGGGAAATTAATTCCAATTCCTGCAGTTTGTGTGGGCAAAGAAGATGGACTTGCATTAAAAGAACAATTAAAATCAACTGCACTTTACAGTCATATTAATATGACAAACCATTCAGGAAAAATAAAAGCACGCAATGTGGTGGCTACTATTAAAGGTGCTAGTTTACCAAATGAAAAAATTGTGGTGGGTGGTCACTTAGACAGTTGGGATTTAGCAACTGGTGCAATGGATAATGGCATTGGATCATTTTCGGTTCTAGATATGGCGCGTACTTTTAAAATTTTAAAATTACAACCAGCACGCACCATTGACTTTGTCATGTTTATGGGTGAAGAGCAAGGACTTTTAGGATCCAGAGCATACGTAGACGCCGCAATAAAAGACAAAAGCATTAACCAAATTAGATACATGTTAAATTATGACATGACCAATGACCCTAAAGGTTATGCAACTAGTGCTGCCGAAAGCAAAATTTTATTTGAACAAATTGGAAGTATTGCAAAACAATTGGATAGTAATTTTAAAAACACATTTACAGTGGGCGCAGGTTTACACAGTGATCACCAACCCTTTATGCTAAACGGTGTTCCAACAGGAGGTGGTGCTGGAGGTGCACTTCCAAAAGGCGGCGGCCCTTGCTACCACGCCGATTGCGATGTATTTAGTTTAGTAGAAGATAAAGGAATGAGAAACACCGTAAGATTTAATTCCATGTTATTATACGGCATTGCAGATGCTACAAAAATAGAAGCTAAACATTTTACAGATTTAGAAACAAAAGCTTTCTTAATTAAAAATAATTTAAAAGAGCCTTTACAAATTGCGGGCGAATGGCGCTGGAAAGATTAGCAGCAAAATAATTTTAAGTTGGTTAAAAAAATAGGGCCCCATGGAAATGGGGCCCGCTTATTGATTGCTTGCTTGCTTAATAAACCAATATACCAAAAAGTTAAATTCCTATTCTTGTGTATGGTAAGCCGAAACTCCATGCTCAAATACATCTAGTCCACCTGGACTTGTTTCAGCTTCTGCCTCTACTCTTAATTTCCAAGGATGTGGTAATTTATTCACCACCCACATTAATATTAAAGCCACTACAAAAGTTGCAACAGTGATAATTGCACTTCCAGTAACTTGCGCTTTAAACACATCCCATCCACCACCATAAAATAATCCTTTCACTGGTGCACTATTGTCGGCACCTGTTGGGCCTGTAACTCCAAATTGTCCGCATGCAAATAAACCTAGTGATATTGTTCCCCAAATACCATTAATTCCGTGAACTGGAACTGCACCAACTGGATCATCTACTCTAAAATGTTCTAACATTAAAGTAGAATAATATAATAAAATACCAGCTACTAAACCAATACCTATTGCACCTGCAGGTGATACCCAATAACAAGGACAAGTAATTGCAACAAGTCCTGCTAATAAACCATTAATGGTAAAGGCTAAGTCAAACTTTCCTTTATTAGGACCAAACCATAATGGAAGTACCATTGCCGATAAGGATGCAGCACAAGCGGCTAAAGTTGTGTTGGCTGCAACACGACCAATACCTTGCATATCCATTGCAGATAAAGTACTACCTGGGTTAAAACCATACCATCCAAACCATAAAATAAACGCTCCTACCGAAGCCATTGGCAAATTATTAGAAGGTTGTAATCCACCATTTTCTTTATCGTCTCTTAAAAATACCCTACCAATACGTGGTCCTAAAACAAGCGCACCCGCTAGTGAAATAAATCCTCCAATAGTGTGCACTACCGTAGATCCTGCAAAGTCTCTAAAGCCTTGTCCTAAGCCTGGTAAAAAATGACCAGGAGTTCCCATTAAAGCCAACCAACCATCTGGTCCCCATGCCCAATGTCCAATAATTGGATAAATAAATCCTGTTACACCAATACTATATAAAATGTCACCGCGGAAACTTGTACGACCAATCATAGCACCAGAAGTAATAGTTGAAGTGGTATCCGCAAATGCAAATTGAAAAATCCAGTGTGCTAAAATAGGAATTCCAGTTGCTTCGTAAGTATCAGGAGCGCCCATTAAGAAAAACCAATTTTGACCAATAAAACCATTACCATGGCTAAACATAAATGCATACCCAATGGCCCAAAATAAAATACCACATAGGGCAGTATCAAAAATACATTCCATTAATACATTTACCGTTTCCTTAGAACGTGCAAACCCAGCTTCAAGCATTACAAACCCTGCTTGCATGGCAAATACTAAAAAAGCCGAAACCAATACCCACAATGTATTTAAGGCATTAAACGAAAGTAGCTCATGTGCTGAATACGTTTCAGCTGCATTAGCAGGAGTTGCAAGTAATGTTGGAATTAATTTCATTAAAGCAACCAGCAATGTAACTGCCATTACTTTACCAGCTAGCATGGTTAAGCCTAATTTTATTTTTTCTTTTTTAGATAAATAATATACTATCTCGTTTGGACGAGAGCGTCTAGTAACCATGTTTTTAAAATGACCCAAAGTTGTTGAAAACATACGCTTAGAATTAATGGTTTAAAAATTGTTTATATAGCGATACCGGATAATGTTAATTAGAATTTGTAAACTGCTGCAATTAAAAAGTTACCTGCAGTTCCTGTTTCAGCCAACGCCTTTGTTAAGAAAGGACGGTTGGTACCATCGTCATATCTGATTTCAGGAATAATTGTAAACTTGTTAAAGTGAAAATTAGCAGACAACGTATTTTGGAAAATGGCAGTGTTTAATCCCAATGCACCTTTACTGTCATTAAAATATTCCGATCTTACTGCTAAACCAAATGTTGGATTAAAATCATAGTTCATGTAAACGGCATTACTTGACCAGTTTTTGCCAGAAATGTTACAAACAGTAGCATCATAATTAAAACCTAATTCATTTGAAATTGCAGCATTTAATACTAAATCAAATTGCGATTTTCCCATTCCACCTTGATAGTTTAAATAGGCTTTTAATTTATCATCACTTGATGCTGTGCTAAATTGTGCAATAGCCATTTTAGCTTCTGCTTTTGTGTTAAAAAAGTCAGTTGGCTCGGCAACACCAACCATCATTGCAGACTTTCCACCTAAAGCTATATCAGCTCTCACACCAGTGTGAAAAAAGGGCCCGTATGAAAAACCATAACTCATACTATAGTTTCTATTTGAATAGGCATCAAGTAATTCATAACCAATATGTGTAGCCCATTTACCAACTGTAATTTTTAAAACCGAGTTTGGTGCAAAACTTACATATGCTTGCTTTAAAGTTGTTGCAATGTCTTTATCGTTATATGAAAACTCATCTGCTCTTTTTCCAAAACCCAAATCCACAGTTCCAGCAAACTTGCCTAATGTTTTATCTGCCTTTATTGAAATCATTCCTAATTGGAACTCACTATTTGAATTGGTGAAACTTGTTTTATTATTAGATTTTAACCCCGCAAAGTCAGATCTATAATATGCATCTACATAGGTTGTAAACGTAGTTGAGCTTGCAGGAGCTGCTGCCTTTGTTGAATCTTGGGCATTTAATGAAAAATAAGTCATTAATAAGGCACTAAAGGATAGGATTGTTTTTTTCATGTTAAAGTGGTTTATTTTATATTATATTTTTTTATATATTTTAAATTCCTCTACTTTTTATTCAAATTTTATAAATAAGTAACCCAATTTTTAAAAATTAAAATTTTGATTTTAAATAATTTTATTGATTATCAATATTTTAAGCTTAATTTGATTTAAAATAATAATATAGTTATTTTTTATATGTTTAATTATTTTGCTAAAGTAGGTAAAATTTAAATAAATAATAACTTATTTGTTATATTTTTATTTTAATAATATTATAAATAGTTACTAAACCAATTTTAAGCAAAATTACAATTAGGTTTTGTTTATGCTTTTTAACCAATTTATTTATTAATCACAAACAAAAATTACTTAATACATTCAATATCAATACTTATTTAAATATTGTAACTTTAGATAAATCCCGTGACCATTGCCATAAAACCATAAAGGATGCACCAACCAGATAGTACATTAAATAGGGATATCAGATTTGAGGCTTTATTTAATTCGGCCTCATTGGGTATTATAGTAGTCAATAAGAAAGGAACCATTGTACTTGCAAATCATTTTGCCCATAAACTATTTGCTTATCCTGAAAATTCAATGGTTGGTGAAATGCTGGAAAAATTAATTCCTACCAGGTATCACCACAAACATGTTGGTTATAGAGAGGGCTATACTCATGATCCAAAAGCTAGGGGCATGGGAATAGGTATGACGCTTTCTGCTGTAACTAAAGAAGGAAATGAGTTTCCTGTTGAAGTTAGTCTTGGACATTTTAAAGAAAAAGATGAACAATTTGTACTTGCATATGTTGCTGATATTACTAAACGGAAGCAAAACGAGGAACAAATTATTAATCAAAAAGCTGACCTAGAACTAATTAATGATGAAATAAAAAAACTAAACGCTTCGTTAGAAGCAAAAGTAAATTCCAGAACCATAGAACTTCAAAGTACCTTAAGTGCATTAGAAGCTTCAAAGGAGGAACTTACCCTATCACTGGAAAAAGAAAAGGAAGTGAACGACCTTAAGTCAAGGTTTGTATCAATGGCATCACATGAATTTAGAACACCTTTAAGTACCATCTTATCCTCTATATCCTTATTAGCTAAATATAGTACCACCGAGGAGCAACCCAAAAGGGACAGGCATATTGAAAGAATCAAATCCTCTGTAAAAACACTTACCGACATTCTAAATGAGTTTTTATCACTTGGGAAAATAGAGGAAGGCAAGGTAGAAGTCACGCCAGAATCATTTGATATGACTGAATTTATAAGTGCTTTAATTAATGAAATGAATGTATTATTAAAACCGGAACAAAATATTCAATATAACCATATTGGTACTCCAATTACATTTTGTGATAGTAACTTATTAAAACATGTAATTGTAAATTTATTATCAAATGCAATTAAGTTCTCTCCCGAAAAAGCAGTCATTAATATTGAAACTAAAATTCAAGAAAATATGACTACCCTAAGTATCAATGATCAAGGAATAGGAATTCCTAAAAGCGATCAAGTTCATTTATTTGAAAGGTTTTTTAGAGCATCCAATGTAACTAATATTCAAGGAACAGGTTTAGGGCTTCATATTGTGGGTAGATATGTTGAACTAATGAACGGAACAATTCAATACTATAGTGAATTAGAAAAAGGAAGCACATTTACAATACAATTCCCAAGCAAAATCATAAACAACTTCGAATAAAATAATTACTATGGAAAAAATTTTACTAATCGAAGACAATGAAGCATTAAGAGAAAATACTGCAGAAATTCTTTCACTTGCAAATTATGAAATTATAACTGCCGAGAATGGAAAAATTGGTGTCGAAAAAGCAATATCAAATCCTCCCGATTTAATTGTATGTGATATTATGATGCCTGTATTAGATGGTTATGGAGTTTATCAAATTATTAGTAAAAACCCAAACCTACAGCATATCCCATTTATCTTTTTAAGTGCAAAGAGCGAGCGTAACGATTTAAGAAAGGGTATGGAAATGGGCGCTGATGACTATATCACAAAGCCATTTTCAGATTCTGAACTTATAAATGCTATTAGAGCTAGACTAGAGAAAATAAAAATTCAACAAAAGCATGGCAGCAAGGCAATAGAAACCTGGCATCAAATTATAACAGAATTAGGTAATAAAGACGAAATGCATGCCACTTTAGAAAATCATGATGTAATTGACTATAAAAAAAAGCAAACCATATATGCCGAAGGGCAACACCCCAATAAATTGTATTATATTGAGTCAGGAAAAATAAAAATTTTCAAAACAAGTGACGGTGGTAAAGAATTAATTACTGGACTTTTATCGGCAGGAGACTTCTTTGGACATATTCCCTTAATTGAGAATAAAGTATATGAAGAATTTGCTGAAACATTAGAGGAATCCTCCATTAGAGTGATACCTAGAAAAGAATTTGAGGAGTTAATTACAAACAACCAGGAAGTAGCACTTAAAATCATAAAATTACTTGCCAACAACATAGCTGAAAAAGAACAACAATTGGTAGCACTTGCCTACCATAGCTTAAGAAAACGAGTTGCTGATGCTTTACTTACATTAAAAAAGAAATACGCAAAAGAAAACGAAGCACTATTTTCAATTTCAATTTCAAGAGAGGATTTAGCCAATATAGCTGGCACCGCCACTGAAAGTTTAATTAGAACACTAAGTGATTTTAAAAATGAAAAACTAATTGAAATAAAGGACGGGAAAATTACAATTTTAGAAGAAAAGAAGTTGTTGAACTTATTTAATTAGTAATTTTAGTTCAAAGTGATTTCAAATTTTTCATTGGTAGAATTTTTCCATAATAAAAATTCTTTTTCAATATACCCTACCTGTTGCTTGTGTTTTTTGTAAAGTCCTATAATACTTGGATCCATTATATTACTGACGTTTTGCTTTAACTTAATTTTATTCTTAAGATTTAATATGTCTTTTTTCAATAATTGAATGGCAGTTTCTCTATTTAATATTTCCTGATGTATAACTTCAGCCCATAATATCGCCTCATTAAGTACCACATTGTCTAAATAACTACTCAACTTTCGTTTTATAAACGACTGTTCTTCTTGAACAAAATCTAATGTTCTATTTAAGGAATCAATCTCTTGGATTATGATTTCTTTGTTCATAAAATATTAGTTATGACATGAAATCACCTCGGATCCAATTGTAGTATGTGGACTTAAATAAGGTATTCCTAAATTAAGCCCTCTTAATATTAAAAGCACCCCCATACCAAAAATGAAAACTGGTAACATTTTTTGTAATTTTTTTCTAAAAGTTAAATTCAAGTATTGCCCCCCTAAAGCAACTAATAATAAAGCAGGCACCGTACCTAATCCAAAAAAAGCCATCAAAGCACCGCCCTGTAAAATGTTTTGAGTAGACAATGCTGCACTTAATGCAACATATATCATTCCACAAGGTAAAAGCCCATTTAAAATACCAATGAAAAATAAAGCAACTACATTTTTACTTTTAAATAAATAAGACAGTCCTCTTACAATATCATTATATAAAAAACTAAAAATGCCAAACTGGAAATGCTTAGGTTTTAATATAAAAATATAAACAACATACACTAGCATAGCGAACCCAATAAAAATGGACATGTTGCGTTGCAAACCAAAAACAGGAAACTCACTGCCAAACATACCAAACACAAGTCCTAAACTCGCATAACTTGTAATTTTGCCAACATGATAAAGTAGTATTGAAATTGTTTTTTGAAAATAGGTTTTGTGGGAAAGAGGGAGTGCCATAACCAATGGCCCACACATACCAATGCAATGGACACTCCCAAGTAAACCCATCAAAAAACCAATCTCAAAAACACCCAATAAGCTCATTTTAAAAAGTTAACTTTTGTTCATAATAATACTGCTCCCCATTCATCACAACGTCTAGTTTTAAAGTATAAACTCCACTCATCATAGTTAATAACTCCATTTCAAAGGAGCCATTTGATGTACTAAATGCTTTAGAAATATCCTTGTTTTGATCTGCTGCATAATACAAATGAGCCGTTCCTGTTGCTATTAAATTATTAAACGCTTTTGGCAATGCAATAATTAAATGCCCTCCTTTTCTAATTGTATTTAAGTCACCACCTAAATTTTTAGCACGTTTGGATGCATCTATTACGTTTTGATACTTAAGCTCTTTAGCATAATAGTCATCTTGAACTAAATCATACTTTTGCCTGGTTGATTTAAAAACCAAAAACATAATGCCAATAACAAATACAGCATACACTAATAAAATTTTATATCCCCAATTTAATTTCATAATATATATTTATAAAGTAGGTCCAAGAAAAGTAGCTTCGGCAGTTTGAATTTTAATACCGTTTTCATAAATACCCACTTTTATTTTAGTTTTCCTTTTTAGTAATTGATCCTTTGTAGTTGTAACAAAGAAACTGGTTTGAAAATAGGACTCTTTAGGTACATCTATCAAATTAATAAGTTTAATTTCTCCATTTAAATTTTCCAATTTCAAATCCAAATGAATAAGCTTACGAGTTTTATTAGCTAACTTAATATTATACAAATTGCTAATTTTCCCATTTGCATATAACTGATAAGTCTGGCCCGGGGTTTTAATAATTCTAGCCGAAACGTCGGCTCTTGTAATTAATAAAATTGCTAAAAACGAAATTAATGCGGTTAAAACAATGGTATATAATTTTAAGCGCCAAGTGTATGTTGTTTTTTCTTTTTTTGCAATATTATTTTCCGATGCATATCTAATGAGTCCTTGTGGCTTGCCAACATGATCCATAATTTCATTACAAGCATCAATACAAGCAGTGCAATTAACGCACTCCAACTGCGTACCATTTCGGATATCAATTCCAGTAGGACAAACCCTAACACAGGCATGGCAGTTAACACAATCACCACTATTAACATCCGTAGCTTTTCCCCTAGGCTCCCCCCTTACATAATCATAAGCAACTAAAATTGAATTTTTATCCAATAATACACCTTGTAGCCTACCATAAGGACATACAATAATGCAAGCCTGTTCTCTAAACCAACTATATACAAAAAAGAATACTAAAGTAAAAAGCACAAGCGCACTAAAAGTCCCAAAATGTACAAAAATGCCCTCCTCTACCAATTTTCCAACTTCATCAATTCCAATAATATAGCCCAAAAAGAAATTGGCAATTAAAAAAGAAAGTAAAAAAAATACCAATAACTTACCTCCTTTTTTAAAAAGCTTTTCGCCATTCCATGGCATTGCATTTAATCTTTTTTGTTGTGCGATGTCCCCTTCTATTAAAAATTCAATTTTTCGAAATACCATTTCCATAAAAATGGTTTGAGGGCAAGCCCAACCACACCAAAGCCTTCCAAAGGCAACGGTGAATAAAATTATAAATACTAAAAAAGTAAGTAAGCCAATTGCAAAAATGAAAAAGTCTTGTGGCCAAAATATTTTACCAAATAAAATAAATTTTCGATCTAAAATATTTATTAAGAAAATGGGCTCCCCACCTACTTTTATAAATGGCAGTGTAAAAAATAATATTAAATAAAAATAACTAAAATAGGATCTTAAATTATATAAATTTCCTTTAGGTTTTTGAGGATGTATATAATTCCTATTTCCCTGTTTATTAATAGTTGCTACAGAATCTCTAAAGGACTGATCTAGCATTTCCTTTTTATAATTCGCTAAAGCCTCTGATTCTTGGACACTCATTTTTTTTGTTTTTTTTAAATCTTATTTAATTATTTAGTAGTTATTACACTATCCTTACTGGCCACATTTAATGTACTATCCGCAACGAATTCTTTAAATAAATCGCCTTGTGGCGCTTTTGCATTTGGAGGATTAGTCCCCTTTAAAGTTTTAATGTAACTAGCTAATTCTTGAATTTGAATGGGTGAATAAGTAGACTGCCATGACTGCATCCCCTTATCTGGATACCCATATTTTATAGTCTTAAATAAATCTGCGATTTTTCCTCCATGCAACCAATAATTGTCTGTCAAATTAGGGCCCACTCCTCCTTCGCCTTTTGAACCGTGACAAGGCACACAGGTTTTAGAAAACGAAACTGCCCCAGCAGCAACCCCCGCAGCATCCGCCATGGTAACCGATTTTTCGTCTACATTATTTTTCATTGCTGCTAAATAACTATCTACTTGTTCTTTTGCAGAGGTCATCTCGGTATTGTATTCTTCAGTTGGATTGGGTTCACTATGCCATACCTCATATTTAAGCAAATAAAGTACAGCAACAAAAATGGTAATGATAAACCCGTATTTCCACCAAGGGGGCAATGCATTGTCTAACTCTTTTATGCCATCATAATCATGGTCCAGTAACATATCTGCCTCTTTTTCCAGAGAAACTGCCTTGGTAAAAAACTTTTTATCTAAATGGTTCCAGGTAGTTACTAGCCAAGAAGCAGTATTTGCTTTAATTGCAGTTTGCGCAACGGCAACTGGGTTCATTACCTTCCAAAGCCCTCTAATAAATAATACTAATAATAAAACTACAAATAACTCCAAGCCAACCACAGAGGAGAGCGTCCAAAATGTAGTAGCCGATAAGCCACCATAATAATTTACTGGTGCTACTTTTAAAGTAGTGTCCGCGATAACTGTTTGCGCACTTGCAGCATTAGCAAACATGGTACCCATTACAATAAAACCAATCATCAAGGCTTTATTATTTGCTTTTGACACTTCAACAGCTTTTTTTGAAATCATAATAAGCACATTGGACAATATCCAAATAACCATCACCAATAAACCCGCTATAACCATCATTAAGATTTCCAAATAATTAGTAGTGCCCGAGCTAGAGGCACTAGTAGTATTTGTGGACTGACCAAAACTGCTTACCACATTCAAAAAGGCTATGATCATTAAATAAATACTTTTATTTTTAAACATATACTGTTATTTATAATTAATAATTGCTAGTCTAATGGCAGGTTTTTAATTTTATTTACTTCGTTTTTATCCATTACTTGCACATACCATAGTACTCCAATAAAAAAGGCAACAAATACCAACAAAGAAAAAATGGGATAAAACTGAATATCCTGCATGGTTTCGGTATATTTTTTTATAAAACTAAACATGTTGTTATTTTTAATTATTTGTTATTAATATCTGTTCCTAATCTTTGCAAATAAGCAATGAGTGCAATAACCTCTTTGTTGGCAGGAACATCAATTCCATCTTTTTTTAAACTTGCTGTAATTTCATGCGCTTGTTTCATTAATGCCTCATTTGCTTTTACTGCAAACCCTGCATCGTATGGAACGCCTAAGGTGCGCATTGCATTAATTTTAGTTGAAGTGGTTGCAGTATCTAAATTGTTTTCAATTAAAAAAGCATACGAAGGCATTACGGAACCTGTGCTAATTGCCCCAGGTTCTTCTAAGTGATTTAAATGCCAAGTATTAGATTTTTTTAAATTACCTGCACCTTCTCTTGCCAAATCGGGGCCTGTTCTTTTACTACCCCACTGAAATGGATGATCGAATACAAATTCACCTGCCTTACTGTATTCTCCATAACGTTCGGTCTCACTTCGGAATGGACGAATCATTTGAGAGTGACAAGTATAGCAACCCTCCCTCACATATATATCACGGCCTTGTAATTCAAGTGGTGTATAAGGCTTCACACTTGAAATGGTTGGTATATTGGATTTTACTAAAAAGGTTGGTATAATTTCCACCATTCCTCCAATTAAAATAACTACTAAGGATAAAACCAATAACGGAGTTGGTTTACGCTCAATCCAACGGTGCCAATGCTCCCCTGTATGTTTTGTATATTCTTTATCAAGCGCAGGCGCTTCCGCATCCTCGTTTGCAACCAAGGTCCCTTGTCCAATTGTCTTAAATATATTAACCATGGCAACTATTGCACCGCTTAAATATAAAACACCACCTAAAGCTCTCATTGCATAAAAAGGAGCCATATAAGTTACTGTTTCTAAAAACTGATATTTTAATTGACCGCTTTCTGTAAACTGTTTCCACATACTCGCTTGCTGCCATCCTGCCCAATACATTGGAATTGCATAAAATAAAATACCTAAAGTAGCCAACCAAAAATGTATATTGGCTAATTTTTTGGAGTACAAATTGGTTTTATAAATTCTTGGAATTAACCAATATAAAATACCAAAAGTTAACATACCATTCCATCCTAAACCACCAATGTGTACGTGTGCAATTATCCAGTCGGTAAAATGCGCCACTGCATTAATACTTTTTAAAGACAACATAGGACCTTCAAAAGTAGACATACCATAAGCCGTAACAGCTACCACCATAAACTTTAAAATCACATCCTCTCTTACTTTATCCCAGGCGCCACGCAAGGTTAATAATCCATTAATCATCCCACCCCAACTTGGGAAGATTAACATAAAACTAAAAACAATTCCTATGCTCTGTGCCCAATTAGGAAGCGCAGTGTATAATAAATGGTGAGGACCAGCCCAGATATATAAAAATATTAAAGCCCAAAAATGTATAATAGAAAGTTTATATGAAAACACGGGCCTGCCGGCAGCCTTTGGCATAAAATAATACATCAAACCTAAATATGGTGTAGTTAAGAAAAATGCAACTGCATTGTGTCCATACCACCATTGTACTAAGGCGTCTTGTACTCCCGCATACCAGCTATAACTTTTAAATGGAGCAATTGGTAGCTCAAACGAATTAACTAAATGCAATACCGCAACCGTTACAAAAGTGGCTATGTAAAACCAAACTGCAACATATAAATGACGCTCTCTTCTTTTAATAATTGTGGCAAACATA
The DNA here is from genome assembly GCA_947456625.1 of Bacteroidota bacterium. Taxonomy (GTDB): domain Bacteria; phylum Bacteroidota; class Bacteroidia; order Chitinophagales; family Chitinophagaceae; genus Sediminibacterium. The sequence continues at coordinate 31,789 of CANGQJ010000001.1, read as the reverse complement.
TTATAACCAAAAACTACCCATATAATGGTAATAGCAATATCAATTGGCCATTCTAGTTCGGCATACTCTTTACCTGTTGTTAAACCCAATGGCAAAGTAATGGCAGCAGCTACAATAATTAATTGCCACCCCCAAAAGTGAATGGTGCTTAAAACATCACTAAACATTCTGGTTTTTAAAAGTCGTTGTAAGGAATAGTAAACTCCCATAAAAATTCCATTACCAACAAAGGCAAAAATAACCGCATTGGTATGTAATGGTCTTAAACGACCAAAATTTAAATACGGCTGAAAATTAAGTTGTGTTGGAAATACCAACTGAAGTGCAATAATTAAACCAACAAGCATTCCAACAACACCCCAAATAATGGTAGCGATTGCAAAATTCCTTACGGTTTTATTATCATACTGGAAACTTTCTAATTGCATAATTATAATTTAAATAGTTAGTTATGGGAATCTATTTTTGGTTTAGTACTACTTGTTATTTTTATGGAAGCATTGTTTGCAATGGGCTTTACTTCGTCGTCAAATAACATACGAACCGAAGGTGTATAATTGTCCTCCATTTGACCAGATTTTACCGACCATAAAAAAGCAAACAAAAAACCACCAGCCACTAGTACACTAACCAAGATTAATAAAATGAGTACACTCACAATTTTATATTTGAGACAAATATAAAAGCGCTCTAAAACCTAGCTTGTGACTTATATCAAACGAAATATGATATTGATCAGTTTTTCCCAAAAATGTGAGCACTATACCAATAACTAAGCAAAGCAGACAGCGCTACAATACTTATAGAACTTATTGGCATTAATATAGCTGCCACCATGGGAGACAATTGGGCACGCGTTGCAAAATACATGCCCACTAAATTGTATAAAATAGAAAGTATAAAAATGAACCTTATGATTGTTTTTCCTTTTTTTGCATATTTCAGAATTCCCTCCAAATTATATATTTGGGCGCCTTCTAAAATAGCATCACTTGCTGGGGTGAATAAATGAGTTTGATCGGTAACTGCAATGCCAACATCGGCCTTTTTTAAAGCGCCTGCATCGTTTAAGCCATCTCCAATCATCATTACTTTGTTTCCTTTTAACTGCAAGGATTGAATATAATTTAATTTGTCAATGGGCTTTTGCTCAAATAACAAAGGAACATCTTGACCCAACAAAAGCGCTAAATTTTCTTGCTCTGTTGGATGATCCCCGCTTAACAAATGAATAGCATACCCTTTTAATTTTAATTGATTTATCATTTTTGCTAAACCATCCCTATACAAATGATTTATTTTAAAAATTCCCAGCAAATCACCATCTATAGCTATATACACACCACTCCTTTCGGTTTCAAGAATTGGAATATTATTTTCTTGCATAAACAAGGCAGACCCAATTACTATTAAATGATTGTTACACTTAGCCAAGGTCCCTTTGCCAATAAAATTTTGTATGGTACTTACTTGCTCAATGTTTGCATTTTGATGATTAAAATATTTTGTAATTAATTGACTTAGCGGATGCAAGGACTCCCTGGTAACAGAATAAATTACTGCAGCTTGATCCTTGCTTAGCGGCTTCCCAAAATATTCCAAATGGGTAAGTTCGTGATTGGTTAAAGTGCCTGTTTTATCAAATACAATGGTATTTACTTTTTCAATAGTTTCTAACACAGCACTATTTTTACAATACATTTTATTTTTGCCCAAATACCTTAATATATTACCGTAAGTAAAAGTCACCGTTAAAAGTAACGAGCATGGGCAAGCCACAATTAATACCGAAGTAATTGCAGGTAATATATTATTTGGATTTATAAACCACCAGTATATCCCACTCATAAAAGCAATACTAAAAAGCGCATACGTAAAATACTGGCTCCAAGGATGTACAAAGGATTTTTGTGTATTTTTTGCGGAGTTTAACAAAGGATTATTCCATAACTCAGTAATATAACTTTGGCCCACTGGTTTAACAACTTGTACTTGTATAGCCCTTCCTTTTTGAATACCTCCAGCAAAAACAATTTCACCTTTTTGAACTTCTATTGGCGCATTTTCACCAGTTACAAAACTATAATCAATTAAAGCGCCTTGCGATAACAGCAGCGCATCTGCAGCTATCATTTCATCGGTACGCACTAATAACACCTCCTGTTTAATAATCGCTGCCAAAGGCTTATTAATTTCATTGCCATTTTGTAAAACAGTTACACCCAAAGGAAAAAACGAAGTGTAGTCCCTTTCAAAGTAAAAAGAATCATAGGATTTATCCTGAAACCAACGACCAATTAACATAAAAAATACAATGCCACTCATGCTATCCAAATATCCTCCCCCCGTATGTGTTAAAATTTCATACACACTACGTCCAAAAGTGACTGCAATGGCGAGGGCAATGGGCGTATCAATATTTAACCATTTTTGCCTAAGGCCGGTATAGGCAGCAATAAAAAACCCACTGGCACTATACAATAAAACAGGTAGGGATAACAATAAATTTAGGTAAGCAAAAAAAGGGCGCAGCGCTCCTAAATCTCCAATACTTGTAGACAAATAATCGGGGAAACTAAGCATCATGATATTGCTAAAACAAAAACCAGCCACACCTATTTTAAACAATTGGGTTTTATTTACTTTTTTCTTTTTTAGCCAATCGTTGCCGCCTAAATGAATCATGGGCTCATAGCCAACAAAAGCAAGTAATTGCACCAATTGCTTTAACGAAATGATGGCCGGATTAAATACAATTTTAATTTCCTTTTTTTCAAAATGAGTTTGCGCATGAATAATGCCCGGATTTATTTTATGCAAATTTTCCAATAACCAAATACAGCTTACACAGTGAATTTGTGGAAGATAAAAAACAACATGCGCCTGATCCTGTAATTTAAATTGAATTAATTGATCCTGTACTGCTTCACTATCTAAATAATTGTATTTTTCGGAACTAAAAATTCCTTTGGCCGTCAAACCTGGCATCTCGGATAAATCATAATATTTACACATGCCATTTTCATCCAATAATTGAAATACCATTTTACAGCCATCACAGCAAAAATATTTTTCCTGTAAAACAATAGTATCGCTACAAGGAGCTCCGCAATGGTAACAATTATGTGGCATCATATTAGACCACAAATTTGTCCATTAATTTATCCAATAGTCATGAGCGGTATCAATAAAAAATATGACAAAAGTCATTTTTAAGGAAGCATATCCTGCAATTGGGGATCTAATGCATTTTGAACCTCATAATAACCTTGCTTATACCATTTCATTCTGGCGATATAAGCCATGATTTGATTTTCAATGGTTATTTTATTTTTTTCAAGCAATTTTAAATTGCTTTTTTGAGTAGCGGATGCAAAATTGTTTAAGGCATTCCATAAGTTTAATTGCTTATAGGCAGTCAAAAAATGGGTAGTATTTTTAAATGCATTAATACTAGTTTTATTTTTTAGGTACCATTGCAACACAAATTCGTTGATTAAATTTTGCTCCCAAATTTTATGATATGCCGAGTCCATGATAATACTGTTTCCAACAATCCATTTGTCTGGATAAATACCACCCCCCCCATACACTACATGACCCTTGGGGGTTTTAAATGCTTTTCCTTTTATAGCAGAATCGGGTTTGCCCAAAGCATCGTCTTGAATTCTGCTAAAAAAATCATGCTCATATTCCATTTTGCCTTTTTCATAGGACCTTTGAATATTGCGACCAAGTGGTGTATAATATTTTGCAGTGGTAAGCCTTAGTGCACCTCCATTGGACAACCTAAATTGTTGTTGTACAAGTCCCTTACCAAAGGACCTTCTTCCAATAATAGTTGCTCTATCCCAATCCTGTAAGGCTCCTGCTAAAACCTCACTTGCCGAGGCGGAGGATTCATCCATCCAAATAGTAAGCCCACCTTGTTCAAATAAACCTTCGCGTTTACTATTGTATTCGGTTCTTGGGGAATGCGCACCTTGCGTGTATACCAATAATTTATTCCCTGGGATTAATTCATCTGCAATTGCAACCGCTTCAGATAAAAGTCCGCCACCATTTCCTCTTAAATCAATTACTAAAGATTTAATACTATCCTTAATTAAAGGTTCTAGTGCTTGCATAAAGGCTTCATAAGTTCGGTCTGCAAACTTGTTTATTTTAATATAACCCACACCAGGCTTTATTTCATAAGCGGCGTCCACAGGTGAAACAGGAACATTATCGCGGTTAATATTTACAACTTTATTTTTCCCTTCAGATAAAACCAATAATTTAACCTGAGTATTACTGGGTCCTTTAAGTTTGGATCTAATTAGGTCGGCCTCTATTTTATTTCCAGATAATTGAATACTATCATTGGCTTTTAATAAGATATCTCCAATTTTTAATCCGGCTTTAGCAGCTGGGCCACTAGGCATCACATAAGTAACAAAAACCGAATCTCTTGTTTGTTGAAATTCAATTCCTATGCCTTTAAAATTGGACATGAGTTGCTCATTTACTTCTGTTAATTCGGTAGGTGGAATATAAACCGAATGTGGGTCCAAATGAGATAAATAATAATCGGCTAATTTGGTATTTATACTATCGTTAGCAATATCCTCCACATATTTTGACTTCACTATATTTATAATTTCTTGCATAGGACTGGCATCCCCTTTTTGCATTCCACTTAAGGAGAAATCACCCTTAAAAAATACACCTAATCCTAAACCAATTACGAGCACAATTGCATAAGAGATAGGGGTAAACCAATTTGACTTGTTATTTTCTTGCATGTTTATATTCTGTCGGCTAAAATTACATTAAAAAGGTTATTTTCACACACAAGACTTTAACTATGGCAAAGAATTATATTATAGCAGATAGTGGTGCTACCAAATGTCATTGGACTGTGGTAATAGGCAAACAAAAATTGACAATTAAAACCATTGGCATAAGTCCCTACTTTTTATCTACCAATGAAATTATTGCAACTATTAATAAAAGCTTTGCAAAAAAAGTAAAGACAGAAGCCATAAATGCTGTATACTTTTATGGGACAGGACTAAGTAATCCTGCCAATGTAACTTCTATTAAAAAGGCATTAAAAGCTGTTTTTACTAAAGCAAGTTTGGATATTCAAACTGACTTAGTAGCTGTTGCACGCGCAACCTGCCAACATAAAAAAGGAGTAGCATGTATATTAGGCACTGGTTCCAATACTGGATTTTACAATGGCAAAAAAATTGTAAAAAATAGTCCAGGCCTTGGATACGTATTAGGCGACGAAGGCAGTGGTGCTTATTTAGGGAAAAAAGTATTGCAATATTATTTATACAAAACATTTGACGAAGACTTAATGCACTGCTTTGAAAAAAAATACAATATTAATAAGGACCAAATTTTAGACGCCATTTATAAACAACCCTTACCAAACAGATACATGGCATCCTTTGCAGAATTTTTATCTGAACACCGAGGACATTATATGATCGAAAATATAATCGAGGATGGCATTAATGATTTTTTCTTTGCGCATTTAAATAAGCTAAACGAATCCTGGCTGCACCCTATTCATTTTGCTGGCACTATTGCTTATGTATTTAAGGATGTGATTAAACAATTAGCAGCTGCTTACGAAATTGAATTGGGCTCCATCATTAAATCCCCAATGGACGGATTAATTAAGTATCATAAGTAAAAGTTTTTTTGAGGAATGCACGAAATAGAACCCTATTATCACTGGAGACATTTGTATATGGCAGAGGAAGATCCCTTGTCTCCATTTTTTGGACAAACTTATAGTGAATTTGAATTTTCACAAACCGTATACAATTATTATATACATCCACAATGGGATGAGATTGGCAGTAAAACCCTTTATCTAAAAATAATTTACGCCGACTATGAAATGGGTTTTGCCATTATTGAAATGATTGGCGAATGGAATGACGCGATTGAAAATGATATCATGACATTTAAACGAGAAATACTTGAAAAATTAATGGATGAAGGAATTTTTAAATTTATACTTATAGCCGAAAACGTTTTTAATTTTCACAATGGAGACAAAGACTATTATGAAGAACTCTACGAGGAATTATCTGACGAAAATGGCTGGGCTGTTTTAATTAATATGCATCAGGCTGCTCAACATGATTTTTTACAAAAAAAATTAAATAGGTACATTGAACTCATGGAATATGAAAAGTGGCGTACCTATAAACCAGAAGACTTTTTTTTATTAATTGACAAAAAAATAGGTGACCGTCTTCCGATATAAGTCGTTTAAACTATTTCACATAATTAATAAATTAAATCCTCATAAACGGCTTGTAATTCCCTGTAAGCATGATCGTCCTTAGCTATTTTTGCTGCAGCCATCCCCTGCTCATACCATGTAATGGCCTGCGCCTGCTCTCCTAATTTTTCCAAAACCTTCCCTAAATGATAATAAGACCCAATATAATCGGGAGCATCGGTTAATATTTGAACAAATAAATCTCTGGCTTTTAGGTCATCCCCTATTTTGATATATTCCAAAGCCAATGCATGTCTTAAGAAATTGTCATTGGGCTGATTGCTCAAAAATTCTAGTATTCTTTCAATTCGATTCATCTTTATAAAATTTTACACTCAAGATGGTAAAAAACTATCTTATATTTGCATTAGTTGCATAAACAACTAATAATTAAAACACAAATTTAGCAATTATGAAGATCTTAGTTTGTATCAGCAAAACGCCAGACACAACCGCTAAAATTGCTTTCGCCGAAGGTAATACAAAGTTTGATGAAAATGGAGTGCAGTGGATTATTAACCCATACGATGAATGGTATGCTTTAGTAAAAGCCATTGAATTAAAAGAAAGGGATGCAAGCGTAACTATACATTTAGTAACTGTTGGCGGCGCCGACACAGAACCCATTATTAGAAAAGCATTGGCGCTTGGTGGTGATGAAGCTTTTAGAGTAAATAATACTAGTAACGACTCAATGGTAGTAGCACAGGAAATTGCAGCCATTGCCAAACAAGGTGCCTATGATTTAATTTTAACTGGGAAAGAAACCATTGATTACAATAGTGCAAGTATTGGCGCTATGTTAAGCGCATTACTGGATCAAAACTTTATTTCGGCAGCAGTAAAATTAGATTTGAACGGGAAAATTGCAATTGTAACTAGAGAAATTGAAGGTGGAGAAGAAACATGTGAAACAAATTTACCTGTAATTATAAGTTGTCAAAAAGGAATGGCAGAACAAAGAATTCCAAATATGAGAGGCATTATGGCTGCAAGAACAAAACCCTTAAACGTATTGGAGGCAAGTATTTCAGCACAAAATACCACTATAAAAAGCTTTGAATTACCTCCAGCAAAAACAGGCGTTAAACTAGTAGATCCAACTAATATGGATGAATTAGTTAGACTGTTAAAAGAAGAGGCAAAAGTAATTTAATAAATAAAGCAGCAGAAAAAATAAAAAAATAATTATGGTACTTATATATATTGATAACGCAGATCAAGAAATAAAAAATGCATCCCATGAAGCTATTTGCTATGGTGCTGCACTTGCAAAACAATTAGGCACCAGTGCCGAAGCTTTGATTTTAGGAAATGTTAATGAGGACCTTGCAAGTTTAGGTAAATATGGTGCAAGTAAAATTCATCAAGTAAAAAATAGTGCATTAACTCATTTTGATTCAAAACAATTTGCAACAGTAATAAGCGAAGCCGCAAAAGTATTAGGCGCTTCGGTATTAGTATTTGCACACAATGTAAATGGCAAAGCAGTAGCTCCGGCTGTTGCTGTTAAATTAGGCGCAGGCATAGTAACAGGCGCTTGTGCATTACCAAAAACAGATAATGACTTTGTAGTAACTAAAACTGTTTTCTCTGGCAAAGCGTTTGCTTCAATTCAAATAAATACTGCCATTAAAATAATTACCATTAACCAAAATAGTTTTGGTGTTTTAATGCAAGACGCAAATGCACTTGTAGAAAATTTAGAAATAAATGTTCCAGTAAGTAATTTAAAAATAACCTCGGTTGATAAAATTAAAGGAGAAATTCCTTTGACCGAAGCTACCCTTGTAGTAAGTGGTGGACGTGGATTAAAGGGCCCTGAAAATTGGGGTATTTTATTGGATTTAGCCAAAGCATTGGGCGCGTCAACTGCATGTAGCCGTCCTGTTTCGGACTCAGATTGGAGACCCCATCATGAGCATGTAGGACAAACCGGATTGCAAATTGCACCTAATTTATACATTGCCATTGGTATTTCGGGGGCTATTCAACACTTAGCAGGCGTAAACCGAAGTAAAACCATTGTGGTGATTAATAAAGACCCCGAAGCGCCATTTTTTAAGGCAGCGGATTATGGTGTAGTTGGAGACGCTTTTGAAGTAGTACCTGAATTAACTGCAGCAATTTTAAAATCAAAGGGTGGTGCTTAACAAATTTATATTTAAATTTGGGTCATTATCCTGTGTATGCAAAAAATTGAATTAGAAATTGTTGCCCTTTCTCACAGCATCACTCAATCTAACTCTTATGCAGTTATTTTAGGTGAGGTAAACGGTATTCGTAGGCTTCCAATTGTTATTGGTGGTTTTGAAGCACAGGCTATTGCTGTTGCTTTAGAAAACATGCACCCTTCTCGCCCATTAACACATGACTTAATGAAAAATTTCATGACTGCATTTGACATTCATTTGCAGGAAGTATATATATGTGATTTACAAGAAGGGATTTTTTACTCAAAATTAGTTTGCTTCACTGCAAATGACACTATCGAAATTGATAGCAGAACTAGTGATGCCCTTGCTTTAGCTGTTCGCTTTGGTTGTCCTATTTATGTACATTCAAATATTTTAGAGCAAGCTGGAATTGAAAACGAAGGCACCGAAAAGACAAAAGCTACAGAGCAAGCAATGAGTGCAAACATAAATCCAGAAAACAGCTTAGCAAACATGACCTTAAATCAATTAAATGATTTGCTAAATGAAGTGCTTGAACAAGAGGACTATATTCGTGCTATTGATATCAGAGACGAGATTACAAGACGAAATGAGCAAAAGAAATCCTAACTCATTTAACTATGATTGCTTTTCCAAATTGTAAAATAAACTTAGGCCTTTCTATAATTCAAAAAAGAGCGGATGGCTTTCATGAACTTGAAACTGTTTTTTATCCCGTAGCCTTAAATGACATGGTGGAGGTAATTCATAATAATGATCATAGCAATCCAGTAATTTTTACAAGCACAGGAATTCCAGTTCCTGGTGATGAAACCCAAAACCTTTGTGTTAAAGCCTATCATTTATTAAAAAAAGACTTCCCTAATATCCCAGCTGTAAAAATTCATTTACACAAACACATACCAATGGGAGCGGGACTGGGAGGAGGTTCTAGCAATGGAACTGCTGTGCTAAAAATAATAAATGATCAATTTAATTTAGGATTAAACAATGTTCAATTAATAAATTACGCAGCACAATTAGGAAGCGATTGTCCCTTTTTTGTTTTTGAAAAAGCCTGTGTTGCAAAAGGGCGCGGTGAAATATTAGAACCATTTAACTGTGACTTATCTAATTATCAAATAGTATTGATTCATCCAGGCATTCATATATCCACTGCAGTGGCTTTTAGTATGATCACGCCTCATGCAAAACAAAAGTCAATTGCAAGTATTGTTTCACAACCCATTGAAACTTGGAAATCAGCATTGATTAATGATTTTGAAGCGCCCATTATAAATGCGCATTCAATTATTGGAACATTAAAAAATAAACTCTACGACAGCGGCGCTATTTATGCAAGTATGAGTGGTTCAGGCAGCTCCTTATTTGGAATATTCCCAAAACAAATGACTTTATCCAAAACATTGTTTGGAGCTCAAATTCGTGTTGATATTGTTTAAGATTTCTCTAATTAAGCCCAAATGCGAACGTTAGTTATTTGATAATTTCTAACGAAAACGTTGCCATTATAATAATCCTCAAATGTTTGGTAAATATATCAATGCGTTCATCATAAAAATGCCTGTTTTTTTGTAATTTTCCACAGATCGCTTACCCTACGAATATATCCTTTAAAAAATTGATGAAGTATGATGGAAAATCAGCAATTAGGATTGTATGATCCTGCTTATGAACACGACGCCTGTGGTATTGGATTTGTTGCCAATATAAAAGGAATTAAGTCACACCAAAATGTGGGTGATGCATTAACTATTTTAGAAAACATGGAGCACCGTGGTGCAAGTGGAAGTGAAGTAAATACAGGTGACGGTGCAGGTATTATGATTCAAATTCCTCACGAGTTTTTCTTTGATGAATTATTACATAAAGGAATTCATTTACCAAATGCGGGTGAATATGGCGTTGGATTTATCTTCTTCCCTACCGAAAAAGGAATTGCAGAAGAGTGTAAAGAAATTTTTGCACGTGCAGCAGAAAAATTAAATATCGAAATAATTGGATACAGAAAAGTGCCTGTTAACAGAGCACCCATTGGACCAACCGCATTATCGGTAGAGCCAATTATGGAACAAGTATTTTTAAAGAAACCCGACTTTGTAAAAGATGCCGACGATTTTGAACGCAAACTTTTTATCCTAAGAAATTACGCTTCACATACCATAAACAATAGTATTAAGAAAGATGCAATTGGCTTTTACATGGCATCGCTTTCTCAAAATACAATTATTTACAAAGGGCAATTAACCAGCCACCAAGTGCGTGAATATTTTACAGACTTAAGTGACAAACGTGTTGCTTCGGCCTTTGGTTTAGTGCATTCTCGTTTTGCAACCAACACTTTCCCTTCATGGAAATTAGCACAACCTTTTCGTTACATTGCACACAATGGCGAGATCAATACTTTACAAGGAAACCTAAACTGGTTACGTTCTAATGAATCTAGTTTCTTCTCTCCTTATTTTAGCAAAGAAGAATTGGATATGATTTTACCTGTAGTTACTTCAGGTCAATCCGATAGTGCATGTTTAGACAATGTAATTGAACTACTTACTTTAAGTGGTCGTAGTTTACCTCATGTAATGATGATGTTAATCCCAGAAGCATGGGATGGCAATGATTTAATGGATCCAGTTAAAAAAGCATTTTACGAATACCATGCCGCTTTTATGGAGCCATGGGATGGCCCTGCATCTATTTCATTTACCAATGGAAAAATGATTGGTGCCACTTTAGACAGAAACGGCTTACGCCCTTCCAGGTATTGCGTAACCAACGACGATCGTGTGATTATGGCTTCCGAAACTGGCGCATTGCCTGTGGACCAAGCTACTGTAATTGAAAAAGGTCGTTTACAACCTGGTAAAATGTTTGTTGTAGATATGGAAGCAGGACGTATCATTAGCGACAGCGAATTAAAAGAAAAAATTTGTAGCCAACAACCATATGGTGATTGGTTAAATAAATATAAAATTCGTTTAGAAGAATTACCTGAACCAAGAATTCAGTTTACCCATTTAGAGCACGACCAAATTTTCAAATACCAAAAAGCTTTTGGATATAGCAAAGAGGATTTAGAACAAATTATTATCCCAATGGCTTTAGACGGCAAGGAACCAATTGGCTCCATGGGTACGGATACGCCACTTGCAGTATTGAGTGATCAACCTCAACATATCACTAGTTACTTTAAACAATTGTTTGCACAAGTAACCAACCCTCCTATTGATCCTATACGTGAAAGAATGGTTATGTCTTTGGCCACTTTTGTGGGTAGCCAAGGTAGTTTGTTAATTGAGGATCCAATGGCAAGTCACTGTGTTGCATTAAACCATCCAATTTTAACCAATCATGAATTGGAAAAAATTAGAAGTATTGATACCGGTGTATTTCAAGCAAAAACATTACAATGTTATTTTAGAGCAGACGGAAAAGAAGGTTCGTTAAAAAGAGGTCTTGACCGTTTGTGTCGTTACGCAGTAGATGCAGTGGAAGACGGTTTTGAAGTAATTGTTTTAACAGACCGTTCAATTGATTCTGAACACGCAGCAATCCCTTCGCTTCTTGCTTGCGCTTCTGTTCACCATCACTTAATTAAAAAAGGACTAAGAGGTAAGGTAGGCATTATTGTAGAAGCAGGTGATGTATGGGAAGTACACCATTATGCATGCTTAATTGGTTTTGGAGCTACTGCAATTAATCCATACTTGGCTATGTCAAGTATTCGTGATATGAAATTAACAGCGCATATCAAAACTGATTTGGATGATAAATATTTAAAGAAAAATTATATCAAAGCAGTGAATGAGGGATTGTACAAAGTATTCTCTAAAATGGGAATATCAACATTACAATCTTATCAAGGTGCTCAAATATTTGAAATCATTGGAATTAACAAAGAAGTAGTTGACAGATATTTTACTGGAGCCACCTCACGTATTGAAGGAATGGGACTTGACGAAATTGCAAGAGAAATTTTAGCAAAACACAATATTGCATTCCCAAAAAAGGCAGCTACTATTGACCGATTACCAGTTGGGGGAATTTACCAATGGAAACGTCGTGGCGAAGCGCATTTATTTAATCCTCAAACCATTCACGCATTACAACATGCAACTAGCATGGGCGACTATGCAAGTTTCAAAAAATATTCTAAGCTTGTCAATGATCAAGCCGACAAAGCCTGCACTTTAAGAAGTTTGTTTGACTTTAAACCAACAAGACCTTCTATTTCTTTAGACGAGGTAGAACCTGCAAGTGCTATATACAAACGTTTTGCAACTGGCGCTATGTCGTTTGGATCTATTTCATGGGAAGCGCACACTACCCTAGCCATTGCTATGAACCGTTTAGGTGGTAAGAGCAATACTGGTGAAGGTGGAGAAGATCCTATCCGTTATCAAAAAATGGAAAATGGCGATTCCATGCGAAGTGCCATTAAACAAGTAGCAAGTGCACGTTTTGGTGTGACAAGTGAATACTTAACCGAGGCAGATGAAATTCAAATTAAAATGGCGCAAGGTGCGAAGCCAGGTGAAGGTGGTCAACTACCTGGTGATAAAGTAGATGATTGGATTGGTAGAACAAGACACGCTACTCCTGGTGTTGGATTAATTTCACCTCCTCCGCATCACGATATTTATTCTATTGAGGATTTATCTCAATTAATTTTTGATTTAAAAAATGCAAACCGTGCTGCAAGAATTAATGTAAAATTAGTTTCAAAAGCAGGTGTAGGAACCATTGCCGCAGGGGTGACCAAAGCAAAAGCCGATGTGGTATTAATTGCAGGTTTTGATGGTGGAACGGGCGCTTCCCCATTAAGCTCTATTAAACATACTGGACTGCCATGGGAATTAGGCCTAGCCGAAACACATCAAACCTTGGTGAAAAATAAATTAAGATCTCGCGTAGTAGTGCAAGCCGATGGCCAAATGAAAACAGGTCGTGATATTGCAATAGCTGCATTATTAGGCGCTGAAGAATGGGGTGTAGCTACTGCAGCATTGGTTGTGGAAGGTTGTATTATGATGCGTAAGTGTCATATGAATACTTGCCCAGTGGGTGTGGCCACACAGGATCCAGAACTTCGTAAACGCTTTAAAGGGAACCCTGAACATGTGGTGAAATTCTTTGAATTTATCACTGAGGAGCTACGTGAAATTATGGCAGAACTTGGATTTAGAACTGTAAACGAAATGATTGGCCAGGTTGACGCTTTAAAAATGCGTGAAAATGTAAACCATTGGAAATATAAGAACTTAGATTTAAGTGCAGTGTTATACAAAGAACCAGCAGACGAAAGTGTTGGATTATACCAAACCGAAATACAAGACCAAGGTTTAGCCGAAGTATTGGATTGGAAATTATTAGCAGCAGCACAACCAGCAATTCTAAAAAAAGAAAAAATTACTGCTGCTTTTGATATCAAAAACACCGATCGTACTACAGGAACCATTGTTTCAAATGAAATTACAAAAATGCATAAAGCTGCTGGCTTACCTGCAGATACCATTCATTTTAAATTTACTGGAACAGCTGGCCAAAGCTTTGGTGCATTTAATACCAATGGAGTAACCTTAGAATTAGAAGGCGATGCAAATGACTATTTTGGCAAAGGCTTAAGTGGCGCACAATTAATTGTTTACCCAGATAAAAAAGCAAGTTTTGTACCTGAAGAAAATATATTAATTGGAAACGTTGCGTTTTATGGAGCTACAAGTGGTACCGCATATATCAGAGGAAAAGCCGGCGAACGTTTTGCGGTAAGAAACTCTGGCGCATCCATGGTTGTTGAAGGTATTGGTGATCACGGATGTGAATACATGACAGGCGGCATGGCGGTTATATTAGGACCAACTGGAAGAAACTTTGCTGCAGGCATGAGTGGTGGAATAGCATATGTATATGATGTTCAAAATAATTTTGATAGTTTATGCAACAAGGAAATGGTGGATTTAGATCCTGTTGGAACGCAGGATATTGCTGAATTACAAAAAATGATTCAAGCACATTTAGATAAAACAGGAAGTGCTGTTGCGAAATTTATTTTAAGCGACTTAGACAACCAATTAAAACATTTTATTAAAGTATTCCCACGTGATTATAAAAAAGTTTTACAAACGCGTAAAGCAGCTGCAAGCGCAGGAAAATAAATAATAAAACACAAAGAAAAAAGTAATTTATACTACTCACCTATTTGAAAGCATAGTTATGGGAAAGCCAACCGGATTTAAAGAATATACACGTGAACTACCAAGCAAACTACCCGTAGAAGAACGTAAAAAAAACTATAAAGAATTTGTTACACCATTAACAGATCAAAAATTAAATGAGCAATCGGCACGATGCATGAACTGCGGCGTTCCTTTTTGCCATAGTGGATGTCCTTTGGGAAATATCATTCCAGAATTCAATGATGCAGTATATCATAAGGAATGGAAAGAGGCTTATGAAATTTTAATTTCAACAAATAATTTTCCTGAATTTACAGGTCGTATTTGCCCTGCTCCTTGCGAGAGCGCTTGTGTACTTGGCATTAACCAACCTGCCGTTACCATTGAGGAAATTGAAAAACATATTATTGAAATAGCTTTTGATAAAGGTTTTGTACAACCACGCAAACCCAATATGCGTAGTGGATTTAAAGTAGCCGTAATTGGATCTGGACCTTCAGGACTTGCTGCAGCAGCGCAATTAAACTATGCAGGGCACGAGGTAACCGTTTTTGAAAGAGATCCAAAACCAGGAGGATTATTACGTTTTGGAATTCCAGATTTTAAATTAGAAAAATCAGTTGTTGAGCGTAGAATAAGTGTGATGGAACAAGAGGGCATTGTATTTAAATGTAATGCCAATGTGGGTGTGAATGTGCGCGTAAATGATATCATGCGTGATTTTAATGCAATTGTGCTTGCAGGTGGCGCTACAATTCCTAGAGATTTATCAATACCAGGTCGTGAATTAAACGGAGTGCATTATGCCATGGAATTTTTAAAACAACAAAATAAAAGAGTAAGCAACCTCCCTATTGAGGAATCTGAATTATTAGCTACAGGTAAAAATGTAGTGGTGATTGGTGGTGGTGATACTGGAAGTGACTGCGTTGGAACTTCAAACCGTCACGATGCAAAAACGGTAACTCAATTTGAATTATTACCAAAGCCCCCAGAGACAAGGGCTCCTTATATGCCATGGCCAACCTACCCTATGTTATTAAAAACAACCACCTCACATGAGGAAGGTGTAACTAGGGTTTGGGAAGTAGCAACTAAAGCATTTATTGGTGATGAAAAAGGAAATTTAAAAGCATTACAAATAGTAGACCTTGAATGGACAAGTGCTGCCGATGGACGTCCTGCAAAATTTACAGAGAAAGAAGGAAGTCTTCGTGAAATTCCTTGTGAACTTGCCTTACTAGCTATGGGCTTTTTACATCCCCAACCAACAGGAATGTTGGATGAATTAGGGATTGAATTAGATGAGCGCGGAAATGTAAAAGCTACCGAAACTGCTTACCAAACAAATATTTCCAAAGTATTTACAGCAGGTGATATGCGTCGTGGTCAATCCTTGGTAGTTTGGGCAATTAGTGAAGGCAGAGAGTGTGCAAGAAAAGTAGACATCTTCTTAACGGGTTCCACACTATTAGAATCTAAGGACGCCAGTTTACTTGCATCTACGATATAAGATACATTCATTTATATACTTATTTAATGGGATCAAGACTTGATCCCATTTTTTTTCCACATTATTTAATATGATATATTTATCATTTGGGCATACTATTATTATAATTATTTGAAATACAATTAATTATAATAAATAAGAAAATATAATAAAACATACTAATAATTTATTATATGTATTTTATTACTTCAATATTTCAAAAAACAAAGTATATTTGTATTATAAATAATATATATAATTATTTATAATATTTATTCTATTGCTTAAATAAATTGAAATGAAAAACCAAGCCGTACAAAAGTACACCCCATTTATCCTATTATTAGTAGTTGCTGTTGCAGCTTTATTTGTTCCACAATTGCCAAGTTTTACTGGTAAACCTGACACCTATAGCGCAGCCGATATTGCATGGATATTAGTTGCAACTGCGCTTGTATTTATTATGACCCCTGGTCTTGCCTTTTTTTATGGAGGTATGGTACATCGTAAAAACATCATTTCAACAATGATAAAAAGTATTGTATCCGCAGGTATTGTTACAGTTATTTGGGTTACATATGGTTATAGTTTAAGTTTTGGTGAATCTATTAATGGCTTTATTGGAAATCCAATGACACATTTATTTTTCAAAGGTGTAGCCGACGGTGCTCCTACTTTACAAGGTGGTGCAGCAATGACTATTCCTTTATTATTATTTGCCATGTTTCAATTAATGTTTGCAATTATTACGCCAGGACTAGTAGTAGGTGCCGTTGCAGAGCGTATTAAATTCACATCTTATATCTTATTCATTGTTTTATTTATTACTTTAATATATGCTCCACTCGCACACTGGTCTTGGCATCCAAACGGATTCTTATTTAAAATGGGTGCTTTGGACTTTGCCGGAGGTACCGTGGTACATATAAGTGCTGGTTGTGCTGCATTAGCTGGGGCAATTGTATTAAAACAAAGAAGAGCAAAATTAGAGCAACAAGAAATTCCGCCAGCGAATATCCCATATGTATTAATTGGTACTGGCTTATTATGGTTTGGTTGGTTTGGATTTAATGCAGGTTCTGCATTAGGCGCCAATGCACTTGCTATTAACGCATTTGCTACTACTAACACTGCAGCTGCTGCCGCGGGTTTAGCTTGGATGTTTTTTGATGTAATGAGAGGCAAAAAACCTTCGGTTCTAGGATTTTGTATTGGTGCAGTTGTTGGTTTAGTAGCTATTACACCTGCAGCTGGTTTTGTTGGAATTCCTCAAAGTATTTTTATTGGTGTGATAGGAGCGGTTATTTCAAATGTACTTAGTCATGCATTTAAATTATCAAGAGTAGACGATACATTAGACGTATTCCCATGTCATGGTATTGGTGGTATGGTTGGCATGTTATTAACCGGTGTTTTTGCTTCTAAGAGTGTAAATGCAGCTGGCGCAGATGGCTTATTTTATGGCAATCCTGCTTTCTTCTTTACACAATTAAAAGCAATGTTAATTGTTGTTGCATATAGTTTTACAGTTTCTTATATCATCTTTAAACTTATCTCTTTATTATTACCGCTTCGTGTATCTGAAGAAGAAGAAGAATTAGGTTTAGATGCTACCCAACATGATGAAAAATATGGAAGAAATCCATTAAAAGCATAAATTTTTTCTGGTTCTAAATTTTAAGCAAGCAATCGTTCGGCCCGAATTTCTATTCGGGCCTTTTTTATTATATTAGTGCTCTAATGAGTCTTATCAAACGAACTTTACAAATTATCTATTGCATTTACGCCCTTGTCGTATTTTCAATTTTAACAATATGCTCTGCAATAGCGCTTTTATGCTTACTGCCTTTTGGGAAAGCAAAACGAAGTGTGCGGGTTTATAAAGTTTGCAGATATTGGGCTAAAAGTTGGTATGTATTTATAGGCGTTACCCATCGGGAAATTTATGAAGGGAAACATTATTTTGGTAAACCACACATATTTGTAGGCAATCATAATTCATATATGGACATCCCTCCTATAGTTCAACTTAAGCACCAACCTATTAGAGCACTAGGTAAATTTGAGTCTTCTAAAATCCCAATTTTCGGATTAGTGTACCGAGCTGCAGTAATTATGGTAGACCGTAGTAGCCCAGAAAAAAGAGCACAAAGTTTAAGAAATTTAAAAGCAGCATTGCATAAAAAAACGTCCATATTTATTTTTCCAGAAGGGACTTTTAGCATGACTTGCGAAAGGCCTTTAAAATCCTTTTATAATGGCGCATTTAAATTAGCTATTGAGATGCAAGTCCCTATCCAGCCTATACTTATGATTGATGCAGTGGACCGAATGCATTATGATAGCGTATTTTCACTTACCCCTGGATTAAACAGAGTAGTTTATTTGGAAAGTGTGGATGTTTCATCCTATACTATGGATGATATTGAAATTTTAAAGGAAAAAGTATATCAATTAATGGACCAGGGATTAAGAAGATATAGAGACTATCCAAAATCATAGCGTATTTTTGCAAACACTATTATGTACGCTGAAATTATCATACCCTTAGCACTTCCCAAGAATTATACCTGGGAAATTCCTACCCAATTACAAGATCAAGTATTGGTAGGTATTAGAGTGGAAGTAATGCTAGGTGCAAATAAAAGATATGCAGGCATTGTAAAAAACTTAATAGAAAAAAAGCCAGAAGATTTTAATCCAAAGCCCATTTTATCGGTATTGGATGAAGCTCCTGTAGTATATCAAAATCAACTAGATCTTTGGACTTGGATGGCAAAATATTATATGTGCACAGAGGGGGAAGTAATGCAAGCAGCAATTCCAAGCCATTTAAAAATATCTAGCGAGTCAATATTTATTTATAATGAGGATGCAATATTGGATAGTCATAAGTTAAGCGATTCGGAATACATCTTAAGTGAAGCTTTACAAATCAAAAAAAATTTAAGCATCACAGAAGTTCAAAAATTATTAGATCGAAAATCGGTTTATCCAATTGTAAACAAATTAATCCAAAAAGGTATTTGCTTTGTTCAAGAAAACCTAAACGACAAATACAAAGCAAAGGAAGAAACCTATTTGCACCTGTCTCCTAAATATAAAACAGAAAGCGAACTTGAAAAATTATTAAATAATTGGTCTAGAGCACCAAAACAACTTGAGCTATTATTGTCTTTCTTGCATTTACAAAAAACAGAGGGGACTGTTAGTCAAAAAGCAATTTTAGAAAAATCGAGAGCATCACATGCACAATTAAAAGCATTAATTGAAAAGGAAATACTAATTGCCGAAAAGCGTAAAATAAATAGGCTAGGCACAGAACATAAACCAGGAGCACAAAATTTACATACCCTTTCTGCGCAACAAAAAAATGCATTAGATTCTATATTAACCCAACTTAACACGCACCCAGTTCATTTGTTACACGGAATTACAGGAAGTGGTAAAACGCAAATATATGTTGCACTTATAAACGAAATAGTAAAGCGTGGCGAGCAAGCTTTGTATATGCTACCCGAAATTGCATTAACCGCACAAATGATTAGGCGTTTAAAACAATATTTTGGAAATAGTATAGCCATTTATCATTCCAAATTTAATCCTAATGAAAGAGTAGATATTTGGAATAAAGTAAAATCGGGTGAAATTAAAATAATATTGGGTGCAAGATCTGCCTTGTTTTTACCCTATAAAAACCTTTCTTTAATTATCATAGACGAGGAGCATGACGGTTCCTATAAACAACAAGAGCCATCACCAAGATATCAAGCAAGGGACACCGCTATTTATTACGCCAATCAAATAAAAGCAAAAGTTATACTAGGTTCCGCAACACCATCGGTAGAGAGTTTTTATAATGCCGATCAAAAAAAATATGGTTATACTCATTTAACAGAACGTTTTAGTAAAGGCGAACTTCCTAGTATCCAATTAATAGACACAAAAAAACAACCTGCCGGATCTGCTATTTTAACACCTGTTTTACTAGCCGAGATTAAAAATACCATTGCTCAAAACAAACAAGTTATTTTATTTCAAAACCGAAGAGGTTATGCTGCATATTTGATTTGCGAAACTTGTGGATGGATTCCACATTGCAAACACTGTGATGTTACTTTAACTTATCATAAGCAAAAAAATCTATTATCCTGTCATTATTGTGGTGCAACCTACCCCATCCTTACCACATGTCAAGCTTGTGGCAAACCTCACTTTAGACAAAAGAGTTTTGGCACAGAACAAATTGAAGAAAAATTAAACCAAGCATTACCAGGTGTTATTGTAGCAAGAATGGATTTTGATAATGTAAAAGGGAAAAATGAACATGATCAACTCATTCAGCAATTTGAACAAAAACAAATTGACATACTGGTTGGTACTCAAATGGTGGTAAAAGGATTAGACTTTGAAAATGTGGATTTAGTTGGTATCGTAGATGCTGATAGTTTATTAAATTTTAACCAATACCGGGTAAACGAAAGGGCTTTCCAAATGATGGAACAAGTTAGTGGTAGGGCTGGAAGAAAAAATAGCAATGGCAAAGTATTAATTCAAGTGAGTCAGGTACAACATCCTATTGTCCAACTGGTTCAACAACACGATTACCTAGGCTTTTACAAATTTGAAATTCAAAACAGAAAACAATTTGCGTATCCCCCATTTAGTAGATTAATGAGCATTTTATTTAAACATAAGGACAATGGTATTTGTGAAGAAGCAGCAAATCATTTTTTAAATACACTAACTCCTCAAATAAGACCTACTGTCCTTGGTCCAGCTCAGCCACTAGTCAATCGGGTTCGTAATAAATATATTTGGGAGCTATGCATTAAAATATCAACAAAGTCGGGTGAATTAAGTATTGCAAAGCAACAACTATATCATTATATTAAATTAATTGAAGCACACCCAAGATATAAGGCAGTTCAAATAATCATAGATATTGACCCTAACTAATTAATTTAAATGAAGTTGCAACACAATATATCTTTAAAACCATACCATAATTTTGCATGTGACGAAAAAACACAATTTTTCACCACAATAAAAAGACAAGACGAAATTATTAATGTAGCCAATTGGAGTAAAGAAAACAAAAAACCATTTTTAATATTAGGCGCAGGTACAAATGTGTTATTTACACAAAATTTTGAGGGCTTAATTGCTAAAATGGAAATTGTTGGTATTAAAAAATTAGAAGAATTGGCAACTGAGGTATTTTTAGAAGTAGGGGCTGGTGAAAATTGGCATCATTTTGTAATGTATTGTATACAAAAAGGTTGGGGAGGTATTGAAAACTTAAGTTTAATACCTGGTACTGTTGGTGCTAGCCCAATTCAAAATATTGGAGCTTATGGTGTGGAGGTTGCCAACTGTATACATTCCGTAAATGCCTATGATACGCAAAGCAATACTTGGATTAACTTTAATAAAGCTGCTTGTTTATTTGACTACAGAACCAGTTTATTTAAGCAAACAAATAATAGATATATAATTCATACGGTTACATTTAAACTGCAAAAACAAGCAAGTATTAAAACAGATTACGGCGTTATTAGAGAAGTGTTACATGATAAAAACATTAAACACCCTAGTATTTCAGATATTTCAAACGCAATTATTCAAATACGAAGCCAAAAATTGCCTAATCCAAAATTGCTTCCAAATGCTGGTAGTTTTTTTAAGAACCCTTGCATTACTAAATTGCAATATGAAATCTTAAAAGCAAAATTTCCAGAATTAATAGCCCACCCCATTTCAGATGAAAGCTATAAGGTAGCAGCAGGATGGCTTATAGCGGCTTGTGACTGGAAAGGAGTAACTCATGGACAAGTTGGTTGTTATGAAAATCAGGCCTTAATTATTATAAATTATGGCACCAATTCTGGTAATGAAATTTTTGTTTTTTCAGAAGCCATCAAAAAATTAATTCACGAAAAATTTGGAATTACATTAGAAACAGAAGTAAATGTACTGTAAGCATTTTGATCGCAATTTATAATTCCAATCCTTAATACAAAAAGAGTAGCCTCGAAATACGAGGCTACTCTTTTTGTATGGTCCAACTAATTAACTAGTAATTCGCTTTCATATCGGTTCTTCTATTTTTTGCTCTCCCTTTTGAAGTTTTATTAGATTCAATAGGATTACTATCAGCAACTCCTTGTTTAGCAAGACGCTCGACAACAACTCCTTTTTTAACTAGGTAATTGTATACTACTGCTGCTCTTTTAACCGAAAGTGGTTGATTTATTTTCTTTTTACCCGTATTATCGGTATTACCTATGATATCTAAATGTACATTTTGATAACGGTTTAAGGCAGCTACTACTGCATCTAATTTAGATAATGTCTTTTTAGCAATATTTGTTTTTCCGATTGCGAATTTGAAACTATTTGCAATATCATTTAACATTGGCTGAATATCCTCACATCCATGATTTGCTGCAATACCCGCTTCGGTAGGACATTTATCCTCTTCGTCATTTACACCATCCTTATCGGTATCTGGTATTGGACATCCAGCATATCTAGATAACCCAGCTACAGTTGGACATTTATCCTCTTCGTCATTTACACCATCCTTATCGGTATCTGGTATTGGACATCCTTTGTATTTTGCAGTACCAACTTGAGTAGGACATTTGTCTTCTTCATCATTAATGCCATCTTTATCGGTGTCCGGAATTGGGCAGCCATTGTATTTTGCTGTACCCGCTTGCGTTGGACATTTGTCTAAACTATCCACTACTCCATCATTGTCGGTATCAATACTAACAGGAGCTGGAGGTAATAAAACAGGCTTTTTATCCTTACCCCTTAATGGCAAAGAATAAGCTATTGAATAGTGATTATGTTTTTTAGTAATTGCAGAAGTTTCTGCATTATGGGTTGCTTGTATAAATATAAAAGAACCTCTGTTTGCTTTAATTTGTAAACCCGCACCAACTGGAGCATACCCAGTTACATTATCAACTCTTTCAATAGCCACACCCATACCACCGGTAACATAAGGAACCACTGGCTTTTCGTCGGTTAAGAACTTATAATTTAACCCAATATCAAACGAAAAATAACCTAATGCATTGGCATTAGTTGGCATTTTCAAGGAAGTGTAATAAGGATATCTCAATGAAGACATTAGCATATTTGCAACCACATCTACTTTTTTAGTCACCCCTTGTAAATACTCAAAACCAAAATTCATTGAAGTAGTAGTTAACCCATCGGTATGATTGGTTTTTTTAAAATCTAATAAACCCACCTTAATGGCAAGTGAAGGCGCCTTAACCGTAGCTGTGTCTTGTGCATAAACATTTGTTGTGATCAAGCAAATGAATGCTAAGTATATAAATTTTTTCATAAAATGATATATTCGATTTTTTATTAATGTAAAAATAGGAATAAAAATTGTGATTTTAATTATTTATTGGATTAGAACGACTATGGTCAACCGCCTCAATAATTACTTTTACAAGTCCATCAAGATGATTGCTCATTGCTAAATCCTTAGCCGCAGCGCCACTTAAGTCTATTACCCTCCCTTTTCTAAGCATCGAAGGATGCATCCTGTCGTTTATTCTCACCAGCACAGACTTGCCATTTTTTAAACTTGTAACCCTTACAATAGTATTAAGTAAAAACAAATTAGACGCAGCGGTGTATTTTTTATTCTTATACCTTTCACCGGTTGATGTAAGCGTGCCATTTAAATTGGCACTATAAAAACTGGCAATTCCACGTACTTTATTAAATTCAACTTTAATTCGGTGTGAGTCAATTATCTTACGATATTTTTTTAATAACCCACTATCAATCCTATTCTCTACTAATTTTACAGCAGGATAATAGTCCTGTGCCAAAATATTACTAGATAGTAATAATACAATTAATATAATATAAGTAGATTTCATTAAATTAATTAATTGAAATTACCTCCACAACACTGTCTAAATTTAGAGGCCCATAGATATGTGGAAATAATTCATCCAAATCCACCGCTAATTCAAATAATACTGGCCTGCTTACTTTTGCTTTCTCAATTTTTAATTTAATCAAGCCAGTTTGACCTTTGTAAAATCGGTCTAACACCCCTTCTACTTGTCTATCAATTGAACAATGTATGAATCCTTCTTGATCATAACCTACGGGTTTGTATTCCCCATTTATTTTTGCTTGTTCCCACTCCTTTTGAGTAGTCACATGATATATGTATTCGCTTTCCATCTTTTTTAATTTTTATTACTCTTTAATATTTTTTTTATTTAATGAATAAATATTTTTTTATTTTAATACTCTTGGTATTTTCTGTTCCAATATCATTAAATCCGCAAGCACTATGGCAGTTACCGCTTCTAATACAACGGGAACCCTTAATGCAATGCATAAATCGTGTCTTCCTTTTACTGAAAAAATTTCCTGTTCATTGGTTTCCCAATTCCAAGTGGTTTGATCCTTTGGTGTTGAAGAAGTTGGCTTCACCGCAATTCTAAAAACTAAATCATTCCCATTGGTATAGCCACCAACCACACCACCTGCATGGTTTGTTTTTGTTTTACCAGAAGCATCTAAAATGGGATCATTGTGATCCACTCCAAACATATTTGCTGCAGCAAAACCGGTTCCAAATTCAATGCCTCTAATAGCAGGAATTGCAAAAACTGCATGACTAATTAAGGATTCTACTGAATCAAAAAAATGCTCTCCTAGTCCAATTGGTAGTCCCTTAACTACACATTCCACAATACCACCTACACTGTCTTTTTGATCTATTGCTTTTTGTATTCCTTTTTCAACATCCGATTCGCCACCAATGCTTACAATATGTGCTTCAACTGTAACATTTTTTAATATTTTTTTAGCAATGACACCTGCGCCTACTAATGCAGCAGTTAACCTTCCACTAAAATGTCCGCCTCCTCTAAAATCCTCAAAGCCACCAAATTTATGATGTGCGGTAAAATCGGAATGGCCAGGACGTGGAACTGCTCTTTGTTTTTCATAATCCCCACTACGCGTGTTATTATTTTCAAACAACATGGTAATAGGTGCACCGGTAGTGGTATCATTAAATAATCCAGATTTAAAGATAGGCATATCATCCTCTTGTCTTGGCGTAGTTCCTTTTTGCTTGCCCCCTTTACGGCGCTCCATATCTGTTTCAAAATCAGATTGTAATAATGGCAATCCAGCAGGACATCCATCTATAACAATGCCAACACATGCACCATGTGACTCGCCTAAAATTTGTACTTTAAATAAGGTTCCAAAACTATTCATGTTAAACTTAATATTACAAGTTAAGAATTTAATTGATGCTATTTAATCCCAAATATTCTATGCTATATCTACCTTCCCACCTAATTGAACCAAATGGTCAAAGAAGTTGGTATAAGATTTGTTAATCGCTTCTGCTTCTGTAATAGTCACAGGGCCATTTGCTTTTAAGGCCGCCACTCCACATGCCATTGCAATCCTATGATCATGCTGTGAAAAAACAGTAGCACTATTAATGTCTGCTCCTCCATGTATTTTCATCACATCTCCTTCTAAATCAATGCGTATACCTAATTTTGCAAACTCGGTTTGCAGGGTTAACCCTCTATCACTTTCTTTATGTGCTAAACGGCTTACTCCTTTTATTTCAGATACGCCTACACAAACCGAAGCCAATGCAACCAATGGAGGAAATAAATCAGGGCAGTCGGTTGCATCAAATTCAAATGCCCTTAATGCAGCGCCATCATCTGAGCCAATTTGAATTCCATCAACATCTATTGCAATGGATACATTTGCATTTTGCAATGCTTGCATCACTGCCTTGTCGGCTTGAGTAGAATTCATTTGCAACCCTTTAACCTTAATAGGTCCTGCAATGGCACCTGCTACTAATAAAAAAGCCGCCCCACTCCAATCACCTTCAACGGTATATTCAATAACTTCTTTTAATGGCTCGTGCGCTAAAAAAGTAAACTGCTCGTAATTGGTATGTGAAACATTCCATCCAAAAGCATTCAAAACTGCTAAGGTTAAATCAATATATGGTTTGCTTTTTAAATCCAATACTTTAATAACAGCATCCTGTGCATTACTAGCGGCATAAGCCATAAGTAACCCTGTTAAAAATTGTGAGCTTAATGAACCATCTACTGTAATAACTGCTGGTGCTTTTAAAGGACCTTGAATTTGAATGGGTAAAAATCCATTTTGAGAATTTATTTTCACTCCTAATGCAGGGAATATCTCATCAAAAAAATGCATCGGACGTTTTACTAAACTTCCCTTTCCATTAATAGTAATGGGCTTATTACTTAAAGCAGCAATTGGGGTGAACATTCTAATACCTAATCCGCTTTCACCACAATTCATTTCAGGTCCAACAGGTTGTACGCCTTTAGAAATTACTTTAATGGATTCAACAAAGGTTGCTCCCTTTTCATTTATTGCATTATTAATTTCAACCTGTGCACCCAATTTTTGTATTACATCAAGCGCTGCTAAATCGTCATTGGAATGACCAGGATTTAAAATATGGGTTTCCCCAACATGTAGTAATGCAGCCGCACATGCTCTTTGCATACTGCTCTTACTTGCAGGTGCTACTTGAGCTCCTTTTAATTTACCTGGATGTACCGTTGCAATCATATTAAGAATATAACTTTATTAGTTTTTGCAATGTGTTCATAGGGATGGTTTCATAAACTGCCTTACCTATTTTGTTAAGTAAAACATATTGCATTCCTTTTGCCGCATTTTTTTTATCTTTCTGCATCACTTTCATGGTAGCATCAATATCAAAATGCATAGCCGTTGGTAAGCCATATTTTTGAAGTGTTTCCACTAATAAGCCAACACTATTAAAGTCCTGCAAAACCTGCGAAATTTTAGCAGCATATACCATTCCAATACTTATAGCATGACCATGTAATAATGCATGTTCATTCTCAATAGCATGTCCTAGGGTATGTCCAAAATTAAGCAGTTTACGGTCCCCTTTTTCAAACTCATCCTTTTGAACTACGCTAACTTTGATCTGCACATTTTTTTCAATAAGTGCAGCCAAGGCTTTTTTATTTTTTTGATAGTAGGCTAAATTATTGTCAGACAATTCCTTCATCATTTTTGCATCCTTTATTGCAGCATGCTTAATTATTTCGGCAAAGCCATTTTCCCATTGGTGTTTTGGCAAACTTTGTAAAAAATCCAAATCATATACTAAAAATTGTGGTTGACGAATTAAACCAACCATGTTTTTATACAATCCAACATCAATACCGTTTTTGCCACCAATAGAGGCGTCAACCATGGCTAGTATTGTAGTAGGCACAAAGCCAACCGCAACACCACGCATGTATACTCCAGCAACATAACCTACCATATCAGTAACTACACCACCGCCAACGCCAATTAATACAGCTTGTCTAGTGGCACCAAAATTGAGTAAGGCGTCAATAATAAAATCAACAGTGGCTTGATGTTTATGCGCTTCGCCCGAAGGAATTACAATTGTTTTTTTACCCTTGAATTTCTTTTGGTGTAAAGCATATACATTTTCATCTGTAATATAAATGGCTTGCGACTTGTCTACCATTTTATCAATAGCAGCAAACTTACCATCTAAAACAAAAGTCACTGTTGCACTCGAAAATTTAACCTTCCAATTTTTCATTACTATTTTTTATAAATGATACTAGCAATCACTAGTTATTCATTACTTTGTTTTGCTGATTAATGCTTTCCATATGTACAGCGTCCATATACTTTGTAACGAATTCATCGCTTAATCCTAATTTACTTCCTTTAGCAACTGCACGATCTAAAATTTCGTTCCAACGATTGGTTTGCAAAATAGTGATTTCATTGTTCTTTTTGTATTCACCAATTTTTTGTGCCACTTTCATACGAGTAGACAATACTTGTAATAACTCATCATCTAATTGATTAATTTGTTGACGCATTGCTTCCAAAGCACTTTGTAAATCTTCGTTTTGAACGGCCTCTTTTCTCCAATGCATGCTATCTAACATAGCCTTTAATACATCTGGTGTAATTTGTTGTTTCGCATCACTCCATGCATTATCCGGATCTACATGAGATTCAATAATTAAACCATCAAAGTCAAGGTCAATAGCTTGTTGAGCAACAGATTGTAAAATATCGCGGCGTCCACAAATATGTGAAGGGTCGTTAATCATTGGTATACCTGGGAAACGACGTTTCATTTCAATAGCCAAGTGCCACATTGGTGCATTTCGGAATTCAGTATTACCATAAGAACTAAATCCCCTGTGGATTAATCCTAAATCCTCAATACCTGCTTTTGCAATACGCTCCATACCACCTACCCATAATTCTAAATCTGGGTTTAATGGATTTTTAATTAAAACAGGAATTTTTACCCCTTTTAAAGCGTCTGCAATTTCTTGCACACTAAATGGGTTTACTGTTGTACGAGCTCCTACCCATAAAACATCTACATCAAAATGTAAAGCATCTTCTACTTGTTTAGCAGTAGCCACTTCCACTGCCACAGGAATACCAGTTTCCTTTTTTGCTTGTTGCAACCAAGGCAACCCTTTTGTACCAATCCCTTCAAAACTTCCAGGACGTGTTCTTGGTTTCCAGATACCTGCACGCATGATATCTACTTTACCTGTAGCAGCTAAGCCTCTTGCTGTTGCCATTACTTGTTCTTCTGTTTCGGCACTACAAGGACCAGAGATAATCAATGGAGCTTTTTTTAATAATGCGCTTACTTTTTGTTGTTGTTCAGTTAAGGTTCCCATTTTTAACCAATTTTAGTATTTGAATATTTATTTTTCTTTCAAGTTTAAATTGAGTCCTCATTTTAAAGGACTCAATTATTTTTTTAATTTACCCTTCGTTTTTGTTAAAGCCTTTTGGACCACCACTATCTGCATCATTCATGCGAATGCGACGTCCTTTGTAACTTTTACCATCTAAGGCACTAATCATTTTTTTAGCAGACCCAGATTCAATTTCTATCCAGCTATTCATGTCTCGCATGTCTATTTTACCTAGCACTTCTTTTTTCAAGTCGCTCATGTCTAAAACAAATTGTAAGAAACTAGCTTTATAAAAACCATCCTTGGTTCCTAAGTTTACAAATAAACGGGTAGCTCCCGAAGCAGCTCGATTCGCTGTGCGGCCTCTGCCATCACCACGATCGCCACGATCTCCTCTGTCCCCGCCACGATCACGGCTATCTCCACCACTTCTACGATCTGAATATTCGTTACGTCCTCTTTCTCTATTTCGATCTTGCATACCACCTACATCACGACGACCTTTTTCAGCGGCACGGATATTTAAGTCTGCTGCATTTTCATAATAAGCCAAGAAACGATTAAACTCTAAAGCAGCTACGCGCTTCAAAATTTCTTCCTTAGTCATGTCTGCAAATTTTTCTGCAAGCATTGGAACATAAGTTTCATAATCACCATGACTCACGTCGGTTGACATTAACTTATCCATTACATGGAAAAATTGCTTTCTACAAACATCCTTGCCACTTGGAATATCTAATTTATGGAAAGTACTTTTATTGATATTTTCAATTTGGCGTAAACGATAAGACTCTCTTGCATGTACAATTGAAATACAAATACCTTGACTTCCTGCACGGCCTGTACGACCGCTACGGTGCGTATACACTTCCACATCATCTGGTAATTCGTAGTTAATGACGTGTGTAATTCCTTTTACGTCAATTCCTCTTGCCGCAACGTCTGTTGCAATTAACAATTGTAAAGTTTTGTCTCTGAATTGACCCATTACTCTATCACGTTGTTGTTGCGTTAAGTCACCATGTATCGCATCTATATCATATCCTTCGCGTGTTAAACGTGCTGCAACATCTTGTGCATCCGCCTTAGTTCGCGTAAAAATAATTCCGTATATGCCTGGATTAAAGTCAATGATACGTTTTAAAGTTTCATAACGATATTGTGCC
Source organism: Bacteroidota bacterium (assembly GCA_947456625.1). Classification (GTDB taxonomy): domain Bacteria; phylum Bacteroidota; class Bacteroidia; order Chitinophagales; family Chitinophagaceae; genus Sediminibacterium. Next base: position 1,680 of record CANGQJ010000001.1, on the reverse strand, counting down.
GAGGTAACATAATATTGGTGATCAATACTTTTGTTTGTTGCATTTACTTTACCAATAGTAACTTCCACCGGCTCTTTCATGTAACGCTTGCTTACTTTTCTAATTTCAGCTGGCATGGTTGCACTAAACAACCAAATGCTTTCACGATTAGGTGTATTTTTTAAGATAAATTCAATGTCGTCCTGGAATCCCATGTTCAACATTTCATCTGCCTCATCCAATACTACATATTCAATTTGCTCTAAGTTAATTGCTTTACGCTCAATTAAGTCAATTAAACGACCTGGTGTAGCCACCACAATTTGAACGCCTCTTTTTAAATCTCTTATTTGCATTCCAATGGATGTACCACCATATACGGCTAATACTTGTACACCTGAAACGTGTTTTTTAAATAAGTTAATTTCATTTACAATTTGCATACACAATTCACGTGTAGGACAAACCACCAAAGCTTGAGGATGTTTATCCGCAGCTTTAATTAATTGGATTAATGGCAAACCAAAGGCTGCAGTTTTACCTGTACCTGTTTGTGCTAGTCCAATAAAATCCTTTGTTCCGCTAATTAATACCGGAATAGAACGCTCTTGAATTTCTGTTGCGTGTGTGTATCCTAATTCAGTAACCGATTTTACCAATTGCTCATTCACGCCTAATTCAGCAAATGTCATTTTAGTTTTTACTGCTTCTATTAAATCATTTTTAACTTCCATATCTTCTGTCTTCTTCATTTGTTTGTTTTTACTTTTTCTTAAATAAGAATTCTATTTTAGAATTCTTTTAATCCCATTTGCATTTTCAATCAGGTCCGATAAATATTCAAAGTTTTCTTTTTCCAAACAAGACTTGAATTTTCTTAACTGACTGATATGCTCATTTAAAACGTCTAATACATTTTCCTTGTTTTGCATAAAGATGGGAACCCAGGTTGCTGCATTGGACTTTGCCAAACGCACCGTACTGTCAAAACCCCCACTCGCTAATTCAAATATATTATCCGATTCTTTTTCCTTCTCTAACACCGTATTGGCCAGCGCGAAAGAGGTAATGTGTGAGATATGACTCACATAAGCCACATGAATATCATGCTTGGTTGCATTCATGGTTACAATATGCATTCCCAAAGTTTTGTATAAACGCTCTACTGTTAATAGCGCATCCTCATCTACTTGTTCTCTATTGCATATTACTGTTGCTTTATTTTCAAAAGCATCGCTTTGTGCTGCACTCGGACCACTAAACTCTGTTCCCCACATTGGATGCGTTGGAACGAATCTTCCTTTTTTAGCATGTGCGCTGGCTATCTGCGCAACCGCTTCTTTGGTGGATCCTAAATCAAAAACGATTTGTTTGTCAACTAAATCTAAAACTAAAGGCAATAGTTTTTCAGCAATATTTACTGGCGTTGCAATGGCAATGATGTCCGATAATTTTACAGCATCTTCTAATGTCATAATTTCATCAACAATACCCAATCGCAATGCTTCGGTTTGGTGGTCTAGGTTATTGTCCACGCCAATTACATTGGACACAAAACCCTTCTTCTTCAATGACAATGCCAATGAACCTCCCATTAAACCAATACCAATTACTGCTAAACGCATGCTTTCACTCTTTTAATTGCTTCATTAAATTTCTCCATTGAACCGCATAAGCTCACACGGATGTAATTATTACCTG